>JBCCQY010000127.1:0-26434 GCA_039208735.1 Myxococcota bacterium
ACGCTGGCGCCCCTCGAAGAGGAACCCCTTCCCGAGCTCGAGCAGGAAGTGCTCCATCTTCGAGATGATCGTCGTCTCGAGGTCCGATTCCGAGTAGCGCGGCCGCTCGTCCAGCCCGAGAAACTCGAGCACGTACGGGTCCTTCAGCAGGTCCTCCGGCCCGTTCACGACTTGCCCGTTCTCGGCCAACGCCCTCACGCCCTCCTTGTCCCGCGACAGCGCAAGCCGCTCGTAGAGGCTCGAGTCGAATTGACGCCGCAGCTCCGCGAGTGACCACTGCTGGTTCGTCGCCTCGACCTCGTAGAACGAACGCTTGCTTTCGTCGCCGATGCCGGTCAAGAAGACGTAGTGAGACCAGCTGAGCGTGAACTTGGTCGTCGCCGCGTTGATCGCGGACGCTGATGGAATGGGCGTGATCGGCTCGTCCGTCGACTCCTCAGAAAGTGCAGACACTGTCTGCACAATTGGATCCCGCTCGCGGTAAGCGAGGTAGAACTTCCGCATCAGCGCGAGATTCCGGAACGAGAAGCCTCGTCCGAACTCCGACGTCAGCCCTTCGGCCACGACCTTGAGGACCCTCTTGCCGTACTTGGCGCGATCCTCGCCTTGTTGCTCGTGGTGGACGATGCGACGGCCGATCTCGAAGTTGGTGACCACGAGCAACGCGTTCACCTGACGGGCGGCAGCGCCACGAGCCACCTTCAGGAGCTTCCGGACCTCCGCCAGTAACGCTGACGCCCCCTCGTCATCCTTCGGCTTCGCCATCGTCTCCCCCTTGTTCTTCTCGAGCGGCTCGCATCTGCTCGTCGATCCAGGCGTCGATGTCGGCTCGGCGGAACCGCCACTGCCCGCCCACCTTGAACCCTGGGAGCTCGCCAGCCTGAACGAGGCTGTACGCGGTCTTCATGCCGACACGCAGCAGCTTGGCGACCTCACGCAAGGTCAGCAGCTCGGGTTCGGACTGGCTCATGACGAATCCGCTCAGGTTCGCCAAACTTTACCAGGTTCAGGAATAGTCTGCCTAGTGTCGGTCGTGATTGACAGCTCGGGGTGTTGCGGCCCACGACGCCGGGCGGTCGGGCCCGCCCTTGACCGCGTTGAGACCCAACCACCGGAGGGTGGTTGCGTTGGCGCGGGTTGGCCACGGTGCACCGCGCGACCCTTGACCGCGCGGAGCGGTTCGCGCAAGTAGAGAAGCCCAGGAACGGCCCAGGCTTCTCGAGGAAGTAAGTGGAGGCGGAGGGAGTCGAACCCTCGTCCAGAATCACTCAGTCCAAGCGTCTACGTGCGTAGCTCTGGTTTGTCTCCCCCGGCCACCCCCAGAGCAAGGTGGCAGTCGGGTTCGGCGACGACGAATTGGGATTGTTTTGTCGTCCCCTAGAGGCGCGTCGCGCTCCTCATCAGGACCAGCCAGGTCAAGACACGCCCAGATGGAGCCCCTGGCAGCGATTCATCCGGACGGCTGAGGCCCGTAGGCCTAAAGACGATTAAGCAACCGCCTGTGCAGCGAAGAAGTTGTTGTTATTGGCAACTAACTTGGTTTGCACGATGTTTTACGAGGTAACGCACGTCCTCGGCACGCAGCTCTTCCCTACCGCGACCCTGTCGAAACCAATGCGCCCCCTGAAGGAAATCAGGTGGCCCTCCGACAGGAGAAGGCCACCTGGGAAACTTGCGCGCCGCCGGGCTGGCGTCAAGGGTAGCGAGGTGCGAGGCCACCCCGGGTTTGGGCGTCGATCGACTTCACAACCCACACCACGACGAGCTTTTCGAGCCAATCGAAGTTGACCTCCTCGAGCGGGCTTCGTGCAAGCGTCATGGGTCCCGACGTCGCCAAGACCGACCCGTCCTCTTCGAGCTTCAGAAAGAGGCGCTCGAATTTGTGGGCGGTCTCCTCGACCCAAGGTTGGGTGGTTCGTCCGCCCCCGTCGGCGCCGACGTCGAGTGAAAGTTGATGGCTCTGGTGAAGAATCCGCGTGATTTCGCGGAACTGCTCCAGGATCTCCTTGCTCTGACGTCCCCACCGCTTGGCCAACTGGCTCTGGCGTTCCTCTTCGCGTGCGTCGCGAAAGGAGTCGTCGTGAAGGTCCATCCTGGACAGTGCTTCGGTCAGCTTGTTTGCGAGACCTGCGGCCAGCTCCCGGGTGGGGCCCGAGTTGGTTTCCAGCTCCCGAGCGGGTCCGTGTCCCATAATCCCCTCCTCGAAGGGCCTTCCAATATCCGGTCCTTGGCCATTGTGGCCGAACCTCGTGAAACGCGGCGAACGCGCTACCCCTCGTCTTCGTCGGCCTGGGCGGCGGCCTGCTTGAGGCGAGCCAGCTCCTCGCGTGCCCGCGCTTCGCGGTCGAGGACGGCCTGACGTTTGGCCTGGGCTTCCGTCTGCCAGGCTTCGGCTTGCTCTTCGGCCTGTTCACGGTCCTGCTGTTGTTGCTGTTCGCGTTCCTCGAGGTGCGCCTCGGCCGCAGAAAGGGTGTCGTCCGCTGCCTTGGCGATGCGCTGAGCGGCTCCCTTCACCAGGCTAGCCAAGCCACTTAGCGTGGCCTTGACTGCCTTTTCGCCGGCCTTGGTCGCGGCCTCGGTGGTGGCTTCCGCCGCGGCCTCCGTGGCCTTCTTCTTCTGCTCTTCGAACCAGCCCATCGGTGACCTCCACCGATCAGCGTGCCCTATCGTTGATGCGAATGCCAATGAAGGATCCGTTGTGACGGAGGGTGCCGGGCAGCAGATAGCCGACCGGCACGTTCAACGCGCGGGGCTGGCCATCGTTGATGACCAAGGTGGTGGAGCCGCCGCCATCGAGATTGATGGCGTCCGTCACGCCAAATGTGAGGAGCCAATCCGCGAGTTCAGGTGTGGTCAGCCCGTTGGCGACATCGGGTTGTCGACCATCTGCAACCGCCAACACCACAACGCCGTTGGCCTTCTTCCCGATCGCGGTTCGAGGGTGTCGCTCCTTCCAGGTTCCGACATTCTTGCCCTCGGCGAGGATGACCTCCATGGCACCCACGGCGTCATCGATCGGAAAGGGGACCTTCGAATCACCGTCGATCACCGCCGCTCGCCCGTCTGCGGCCAAGGCGAACGCCACGTTGAATCGAGATTCGAAGTTCGACACCACCACCCCATCCGACACGGCGAGGCCTAGCAGATCGGCCGGTTCGTCCGATGCGGCGGGCCAGGGCGAAAAGAAGTGGGCATTGACCGCGACGACCGCACCGGATGTCTCGAGGAACTCAAGACCGGTCTGCCGATCCGTTTCGAGAGGGGTCTTCCCATTGTCCGGGGTCACCGTAAAGCCGATCCCGTCGACCTGTGGGTCCACGAGGACCACCCAGCGCGATTGCGGATCATCACCGGATTGGCGCTGACTCACGATTCGGATGCCCGGAAAGGGGTCGAGGACGATCTGCTCGCCCCCGAACGAGGGCAGGGGACCCAGACGGTCCTCGGGCTCGTCGGGTTCGGGCGTCCCACAGGCTCCGGCGAGCAGCATTGCGATCATGGGGTGATGCCCCAAATGCGTTCCGCGACTTCGGCCACTGCGCCTCCCGCGTGACGCTCGCTCCGAAGGGTCTCCTTGGCGGCATCGATGACCCGAGGGTCGCTGTGGGCCATGGCGAACGAGTGTCCGGCCCGCATGAGCATGGGCAGGTCGTTGAGCCAGTCGCCCACCGCAATGGTGCGCTCGGTGGTGGTGCCACGTTCGTGGGCCATCTTGGCGAGGGCGGTACCCTTGTCATCGCCTTGGTGGCGGAACTTTAGGAAGGTGTCGCCCAAGTCGGTGCGGAACACCACGCTTTGCAGACCCCCGGCTGATGCATCGAGCAGGCGCGCTTGGGCCTGGCGAATGGCATCGTCCTTGCCGAGTACTCCGATTGCAACGATGTCGTCGGCGTTCGACCACTCGTCTGCATCGAACACATCGCGATGTGTCGACAAGTCGGGCGTCCAGATCGACAGCCAATCACGCAGGTGAGCGTCCCGTTCACGAAAGTGAATGCGTCGCGACCCGAACAGAACCGGCGACGCCAGATCGAGATCTTCGAAAATCTCCTGGGCTAACGCGCGTTCCGCCGGCTTTACGTAGCGCCCGTGGTGGGTGGCTGCGGTGTGAGCATCGAGGATCTCGTTGCCGTTCATGACCGCCACCCCGCCGGTCACTCCGAGTTCCTGGGCGACCCATTGGGTCCCTGTGAACAGGCGCCCGGTCGCGATCGTCACGTGAACCCCGTGCTCGGTCAGCGCGCGTGCCGCGGCGATGTCGACGGGACGAAGTTCACCAGCCCCATTCAGGGTCGTTCCGTCGAGGTCGAGCACCAGCATGTCGTAGTCCACGTCACCTCCAACCGTGGCGTATCGAGGTCCGGCCAAGCGCACCGGGACAGAACCGAGGCAATTGCGACTCATTTCGAACGCCGAGTGGCCGATGGCGGTCTCGTGCCCGGCTGGAACAGCGGAGTGTCGATGCCCCCCGTGTTGAATCAGATTTCCGTCGACACGGCGAACGCCTATGTCTCAAAGACGACGCACAACATCGAGCGGCAGCTGAACCACACGAGGCGGCCTCGCCCCCGTGCGCTGTTCCCGGCGTACTACAAGCGCGCGGTGTGTGGTCGGGCCTGCGGACGTTCGCAGAAAGACACGCGAGACGACCTTCGGGCGGCGGCCCATTGGGGTCTGCTGTTGTTTGAGACCTGCGGTGAACCGCGAGAACGGCCGCGTGATGTGTGGGAGATGCGACAGGTGGCCGGTCTGCTCGCCGCTTACGGTGATGCAGAACAGCACGTTCGCCTTGACGGCTTGCCCAGCTCGCGGTGGTACCACCCGCCCAAGCCCGAACTCGAGGCGGGCGCGTTGGCGTATCGCCTCTTCAATCGGTTTCTCGTGACCCGCAAGGTGGCCGACGAAGACCTCCGTGCGCTCGACGAACAGCTGGCGCAATCTGGTCTTCATCCGGTGCATACCCAAGCCATCGCGCCCATTGCCCATTGTTTAGTGGCAATCCAGCAAGACAATCCGCACGACTTTGAACGGTCCTGGGGCATGCTGACCAATGCCTTTGCCACAGTGGCGCAACATGGTGAGTTTCGGAGTCGCATCGAAGGGTTGTTGGACCCCATGGCCTTGGGCCTGCTGGCGTTGGGGCACCGCCACGGATTTACGATGACGGTGACGTCGCCCTACGCGCCTGCCGATCTGCTCGGCCCACCCACCGTGGACTCCGCAGCCGAGCCCGCTGGCGTTGCCTAAGCCTGGCCAGTATCGGCAAGGTTTCGGCCGGCTAAAGGCGACGCCGCGTTGTGCGATCAGGGGGGCCGAGCGAGGTTTAGGACTGTGGGGGTGGAATGCAGTTGGTGAGCAAGACCGCGTTGGCTGCTTGCTCCAGTGGCATTGCGCTCGCTACGGTATGCGGCCTGTTGTGGCTGGTACCACGATGGACCCAGCATGTGCTCGATGAGTTGCCGGGGAAGCAAGCCGAGCTGGTCGCGGTGGAGCAGGCGTACCACGCCGGACGGCTTGAAGGCGTCCTCCTTCAGCAGCCCTCGGCTCGGGTTTCCGACGACCAACTTCGGGCGGGCCATCACTTCGATCAGGCGCTGATGCATGCCGCGCATGCGTGGCCGGATGCGGAACGCGAACACACGGTAAGTCTACTCACGGCATCGATGCGGCAGATCGCCCAGATGGAGCCTGGCCATCTAGCACTGACGACCCTGGCTGCGGAGCGCGACCATCAACTCGAGATCTGGTGGCGCACTTCGCAGGTCGGCGTCGTCGACCGCGCGATGATGGGATTGCGACCGTTGCTTCGCGTCGCCGACTTCGGCGTGGTTGGCGGGCTCATGGGACTGTTGATGTCGCTTTGGATCTCGGCCCTGCTCATGCGGCACCTGCAGGAGGCCCCCGTGGTGATTCGGGTGGCGCCGGAGCGTTCACGACCCACGCCCGAACCGCCCCCTGGTCCCTTGCACCGTGCACAGGTCCGCCCTCCCGATCCGCGGGAGCCCGACCTCGACGCGCTAGCCATTGTCGATCTCGAACCGTTGCTGTCGGAGGTGGTCGAGGCGTTGCAACCCGTGGCCGCTCATCATGGACATGAGCTGGTGCTCGATGTGGGCGACGATCTCGAGTCGTTCGTCGTGGATCCCGAGCGATTGCGTTCGGTGCTCGACGAATTGGTCGAAGGACCCCTGCGCACATCGCATCCGGGGCGCGTGTTGTTGCGGGCACGTCGCGAGGGGCGAGGCGTCATCCTGTCGTTGGTCGTCCGGGTGCGAGTCGAGGGATTTGTGGTCGAAGGACGCCGACGAGGCACGGTGCTCGTCCATGACGGGGTCGAAGCCCTCGGAGGCCGCCTATGGTGGTCGGCCGAACCGGGGGATGGCGTGAAAGCGGCCTTGTGGGTTCCCGATCGCAGGGTCGTGGACGGTCGTGTGGTGGGCTCGGCCATCGTGTAGGGCATTTCATGCTTGGCGGTGGAGCAAATCACCCACTTGGCGGACTCCTTCAAGGGACAACCTGGATCATTTCTTGGCGCAGCGGTTGCATCTGGAAGACCCAGGAGGGCTCCGTGAACCTGCGCGACATCATGCACCCTGATCCCGAGCGAGTTCGGGGCGAATATCCCCTGGCGAACGCCGCCGCCCGCATGGTCAAATTGGGCATTCGCCACCTTCCGGTGGTCGATGACGACGGGAAGCTGACGGGTCTCTTGACGGATGCCGACGTCTTTCGTCGAGGTTCGTTTTTGGACGCTCGACTCGTCGATCCACGGGGGTGGGTCGCCCACGATGCGGCCCATGACGACCTCCGTTGTCATGCGGTCATGCAGCCCGTTGAGGTCACCTTGAACCCGGAACTCGCGGCGTCCATTGCGTTGGCCGAACTTCATCGCTCGGACCAGGATGCGTTGGTGGTCGTCGACAGTCGCTTTCGTCCCGTGGGCATCGTGACGGAGCACGACGTGCTGGCCCTGGCGCTGGATGAACTCGACTCGGACGTCCTCACCCAGGCGATTGCCTCGTCACCGGTCGACGCCATCGAGGTCGATGCGCCCGCCAATGAAGCCCACACCCGGCTCATGGCACAGCCATTTCGCCACTTGATCGTCACGGCTGGGGGAAGTCTCCACGGCGTGCTCTCGATTCGCGACCTGGTGGCGCAGGATGTTCCCCGTCGCGGCAACGAGCCCCTCAACGCTCTGTTGTCCTTCACGAAGGTGCAGTCCGCGAGGCCCGAGACCCCCCTCGTCGAGGTCGTCCGAACCATGAAAGCCCAGAAGATTGGGTGCATGCCGTTGGTCGATGATCGAGATGAGCCCGTTGGCATCGTGACACGTCGCGATGTCATCGCCTGGGTGATTGGACACAACGTCTGAGGCGCTATCGAGGCCAGCGAGGGACGGCGGCGCCGTCTGGGGCTTGTACGAGGAAGTGGGAACCCGTGTAGTGTTCGGGCATGGCCTTGGCACGTGGGCCGGCCTCAGTGAACGTGCGACGCAGGCTCTTCACCGCCCAGGCCTGAGTGATGGCGGGCGGCAACAGCCCGCCGAGCACTGTGCGAACGGTAAAGAGCATGAGCGTGCCATCGCCTGTGTCGACCAACGTCCAGGCTCCACGGTTCTCCTTGAGCCACACGGCTCGATCGGCTTCCGTCGCAAGCGCCTTGTCGGCCAGGGCCCACTGCCGTTGCCACACCCGGCCCCCCGTGGCGTGGTACAGCGCTTTGTTCGCAACAATGTCGGCGACCCACTGTCGGTCGGAGATGGGAAACGGCAGGTCCAGCGTAAGATGGACACGTCGAACGTTGGGAGGGCCCTCGAGAATGCGAAGGGTGGTTCGCCCCGGCGGGTCGTGCTCCCCGTCGTTGATGGCCAGCCACACGCGGTCGATGGGCACATCCAGCCAGGCTGCGCCGGTTGCGTAAGCGCCCTTGTCGGTATCGAACCGCGATGCCACCATCTCTCCGGCCATCAACGCGTTCAGGTCGTCCGATGACAACGGGACGGGGACGTTGGTGTGTTGGCGAATCGCGGATTCGACACTGGCCCACTGTTTGGGAAGGTCGGGATTCGCCCCAAAGGCCAATGCGACGAGCGAAAGCAACATGAATAGGCGTCACCCATTCTCGTCCGTTCGTCCATTGACCCTGGGCATCTGGGGACTACATCCGGCGCCATGAGCCCCTACCTCATCACGCTGCTCTTGGACCAGCTGTCCATCGTCCTCTTTGCGGTGGGAGGAGGGGTGGCGGCCGTCGCACTGGCCCGGCGAGGCCAGCGACTCGCCAGCGGATTGCTCGGGCTCAGTGCACTGGCCACGGTGGGAGGGCTCGGTCCCGTGGTGGTGCAGTTGCTCTCGGGCGATGGGCTGTCGTCGGACTTGCCGGGACTGGCCATGGTCGAGGTGCTGCCCTGGTGGACGCTCGCGGCCCTCGTGATGTTGCGACCTGCTCCGGGACCCCGCGACCTGCCCATCGACGCCATGTCGTTGGGGGCCCTCGCGTTGGCCTTGGCGGGGGTGCCTGGGTTTTGCCTAGGCCTCGCCCTCCTCGTGCAGGGATGGCTGCGGCCCGGGCTGAACCAGCGACGCGTCGGGTTGGCGATCGTCCAACTGATCGTCGCGTTGGCGGTGGATCACCAAGAACTGCAGGCTCGTGACGTCTTCGGTCGCGCGTTTGGTCTGTCGGCCGATGCGCAGGTTTGGGGGGTGGACGGCCTGACTGGCGTAGGTCTCGCTTCGGGATGGTTGACCCTTACGAGGGTCCTCGTTTCCACAAAAGAAACCCGCCGCCGCCCAAGGGCGACGACGGGTTGAGGCTAACTGGCCGTCTTGAGGAGCTTGCCGAGCAACTGCTCAGCGCCGGCCACGACCGTGACCGAACCCACGGTTTCGGCCAGCTTCTCCATGGACTCGAGTTCCTTGAGTCGCAACAGCGTCGGGTTCTGGTCCATGAGCTTGGCCGTGTTGGCCAGGGAGCGCGTCGCTGAAGTCTCCTCGCGACGGAGGATGACGTTTGCGGCCGCTCGCTTCTCGGCCTCCAGCACCTGGTTCAGGATGTCCTTCATCGCACCGGGCAAGACAAGGTCCTTGATGTCGATCGACATCAGTTCGACGCCCCAAATGGCCGCCTGGGCCTTCACCTCATCCGTCACGTCGGCACCTGCCTCGTTGCGCCCTTCGAGCAATGCATCGAGGGTCATCGAGGCGATCCGACGACGGGCCACGAGCTGTGCGGCGGTGTACAGCGCATCCCGGACGTTCACGACCGTCTCGAGGACCTGTTCGGGCTTGGTGATTCGGAACCGTACGGTCAACGACACACGGATAGACACCTTGTCCTTGGTCATGACCTCTTGACCCACAATGGGCAGCTCTTGCTCACGAAGGTCGATGCGCAACGTTTCGAGCGCCTTGCCCTCACGGTTCAGGCCGTGCTTGCCGGTCGGCAACACGTCCGCGCGGACGCCATCGACGAAGGCCACGACACGGTCGTAAGGGTGGACGACTACCGGCGTGATGCGCTCGGGACCGCCCGGGACCGACCACTCGTCGGCCGGAACGTCCGTGAACAACGAAGTTGCGCTGTGCAACGTCGCGGTCATGGGGTCGCGTTCCTGCCAGAGCAAGTAGCGGCCGGGGCCCACGATGCGCACCGCCACTCCATTGCGGCGAACCACCGCATACTGACGGACGGGGACGTCGAGCAGCTCGAAGGTGCCCGCAGGCGCAACGCGATCGAGTTCCGGGGAGTACGCGACGTAGCCCTCGGAGAGGTCGAGGATTTCGTCGTACGTCGCGGAGCCCGCGAACCACAAGGTGTGGCGGCCAGCGCGAAGCCAGCGGACGATTCGACCCCCACGGCGGCGAAGGCCACGCTGGTGGTCGGCGAGGATGGTCGTCTTGTACATGGCAACCTCCCACAAAGGAAGTCCCGCGGCGGGACGCCGGCTGGTCGGGGCGGAGGCGTCCGCCAGCCTATCGCGCGCATGCGCACGGAGGCGGGCCCCGTCATCTGGACGACGGCGGGTGGACGTCTGCAGGGCCCGGTCGAGCGGATGGCGCCCGGCCACAGGACGTAGTGAAGTTTTGTTAGGTTGGAGTCAACAACGCTTGAATCAGCTTGAAAGGCTGAGGCGATACCAATTTCGCAACAGGCTCTGATGGAGAACCTGACGGGATTCGAACCCGCAGATGGTTGGATGTACGCGTTCAAGGTGCGGGACTGAACAACCCGACCCAAAGGCCTGACGGGCTTGGGGGGAGGGCAGCCGCGGAGCAGCGTACGGATTGGCACTCTGCAGGGGGTGTGCCAATCCTTGGGTTGAGCGAAAACCAGCCTTTGAACGTCGAGGCACACCCCGGGTTCGTTTTGGAGCGCGCGACGATTCTCAAGCTTGCGAATCTTCGCGCACTAGCTCTCGCGGCGGAAGACGCGCGTGGCGTTGGTGGTCTTCCCATCGACCTCGCACGCGAGCTTCAGGGTCATCGTTTGGCCGTCTTCGCTGATCAGGCGGGTGGTCGTCATTTCGAAGGCGTCTCCGCTGGGGGCGATTCCGGTCGCCGTGCTGACCAGCGCGTCCTCCACAAAGGCGTGTCGTGAGGTGATTTCGCGGCCATCGCGTGTTTCGGCGCGCGGGGTGTTGTCGGCCACCCACTTCTGCTGGGCCGTCTTTCGCGATGTCACGACTTTCACGTCAAAAGTAGAATCAGAATGCTGGATTTCGAGGGTCACCGAAAGCCCGTCGACCACCTTGCGCTTGATGTACGACACGCCCTGCGCCTTGAGAATCGGATCGAGCGACTCCGAGGCCTTCCGGTCGAGCTGCCAGGTCCCCGTGAAGTCTGGGGGGGCAGCCAGGGCCGTAGTGGGCAAGGCGGCCAAGCACAGCCAGGCAAGACAGAGCAAACGTAGAATCATGGGTCCTCCACATGAGACACGTAGGCTTTGGGGGGCCAACCCACGAGGAGGTCGAGGGGAGCCTCAACATTTCCTCCATGAAGGAGGCTCAGTTCAGGACGTTGAGTGTTGCAGCTCGGGTTCGCTCAAATCTGGCTTCGACGTCCCCCAACGACCAGAGGTAGGCCCCCGACCGCGGTGACGGCACGACGCGGGTGGCATGCACCGGAAGTTCGGGCCCGTAGCTTGCCGCGAGGACGTGAACGATGGGATCGACATTGCCTCGCAGGGCTCGCCAGTCGTCGAGTCCCGTACGATCGGCGACTCCACCGTCTTGGTAGGCCACGCCATCGATCTCGATGGGGCGGAAGATGTAGGGCACGGCACAGGATGCGGCCACGATGTAGGGAAGAGGGCCCTCGGTGAGGAGTCGAAAGCCGTTGCGGTCGATGACGCCTGCGCCAAACGGACGGTCTAGGGCCGCGACGGTTGGGGGCAGGTGGCGTTCAAGTTCGGCGATCATCGGGCCAAGATGAAACAGTCCTCGCCACGGCCGAATGCTTGGACGAACCCAGCGCAGGGGAGGATGACGGGTCAGGAGGGCGAAGATCTCTGTCGCGGGCATGCCAGACGCGAAGAGCGCCCCCGCCAGCGACCCTGACGACGTACCGCAAATCCCGTCCACCGGGACCTGGGCCTCTTCGATGGCCGCGAGAAATCCCGCGTGACTCGCGAATGCAAGCCAGCCGCTGGAGAGGACGAGGTCGGTGGGTTGCTCGATGGGCACGGGACTCCTGGCCTGAAGGACGGGCGGTGGATGGCGTGCAAGGTAAGGGGGCGCGGGAGGGAACGCGATGGCCGACCAGATGCTGGCGCTTCGTGCGTGGAGTGACGAAACCCGACCCGACCTTGTGGAAGACGATCTCGCTCGCCGGCCCTTGGCCATTTGCGTCTCCGGAGGAGGGTTTCGCTCTTTCAGCTGCGTCATGGGGGAGCTGCGAGCCCTTCACGGACTGGGCCTGCTCGATCACAGCGGCCTCCTCTCGGGGGTGTCGGGGGGCGCGTGGGCGACGGCCGCCTATGCTTACGCCCCGGGAGAACTCGCGGATCGGCTTGGTGACGTCCCCTCGCCTGACGCTCTGACCCTCGATGCGCTTACCCAGGTGATCGACGAAAACCACCTCGCTCATCCCATCACCCAGATGGATGCGATGACCTACGCGAGGGCGTTGCAGGAACAAGAGGTGCAGCCCTCGCGGTTCTTTAGCCGGATTCTAGGCGATCAACTGCTCAAGCCCCTAGGGGTCGATGTGGGCCGTCGGTTCCTCGCCGGGGGGCCCGACCACTTCGCCGACCTCGCAGCTCGCAACCCTCAGCTCGCCGCTGACGATGTTCTCATGCCGATCGCCGGTCGGGTTCCCGTGGTCACGGGAGCCACGATGATGGTGCGTGGCGCCGAAAAGTAGGAGTACATCCCGGTGGAATTGGCAGCGAGTTCCGTGAGCACCGCCTGGCCGGTCGAGGGGTGGCCAGTTCGGACCATCGAGCTGCCTGCGATCATGGGGTTGCCGCGTTCCGATCTGGGCACCGGCACGGTTCACGTCGATGTGGGAGAGGCGTTTGGCCTCGAAGACCTGCTCGCCTCGACCGGGGGCGCTCCGGGGGGCGTTCTCGTTGAGATTGCGACCTGGCTGGGGCTTCACACCGACAACCTGGTCCTGCAGTCGGCCCACTGGCTTGGCCTGGATTTCGCGCCGTTCCTCGTCGACGGTGGATATGTCGAAAACACTGGGTTGCTGGCTGCATTGCGGCGAGGGGCGGACCGCATCGCCGTGTTCGTGAACAGCAACACGCGCCTTGGCAATCGCCACTCGCCCTTTACCGTCGAAGGCTTGGAAGGCCAGATTGCACGTCTCTTTGGTCGAACACCGTCCTTTGGCGCGTACGCTGGCGATCCCTTGCCACTGTTTCCCGAAGACGAGCTTTTGCCGCTCGCCGAGGCCCTCGCCGCATCCAAGGCGCGTGGCGAGATGCCATACGCGTTGCTCGACCATCGGCTCCGACCTGACAACGCGCTGGGACTTCCCGAGCGGATGGTGCGGATCTACTGGCATCTGAACGAGGTGCCTGAAGGCTGGGCCGCGCAGCTTCCCCCGGACACCCAGCGGGCCTTTGGGACGTTTGGCGAACTCCATGCGGTGCCTCACCTCGCAGTGGCGTTTGCTCAGGGAGGCTACTTGTTCCGCCTTCGACCTATGCAATTGGGCGCGATGGTTGCGCTGCATGACCACGCTCTGCGGTCTCGTCCCGACGAGGTGTGGTCGGCGCTGCTCGATGGGCCCGACCCGCTTTAAGGCGCGATGCCTCCGACCGGAACCGATGCGACGAGCTGCAACAGGTAGCCCGTTCCAATCACCAAGAACGCGGCCATAAACCAGGTACGGCGAGCCGCCCACGTCGCACGAATACGGCCCTGACGCTGATGAAAGGCATGGCGCTGCCGCATGTCGGCGTGCATGTCGGCGTGGGGACCCTGTGGCCGGGGCATCATGGGATTGGGGCGAAGGCGCTCCTCCCAGTCGGCAAGTTCGGCCTCGTTCGCGTCGTGGTCTGCGGCGATCCTCCATTCTCGCACCAAGAGCAGCACGCCGATGAAGTCGAGGAGCAGGCCAAGGGTGTTCAGCCACGGTTGTAGTAGGAGCCAGGTCTCCACGGATCCCCCAGGGCAGTGGCCGCAATCATACGCAAAGCGGACGCGGTTCGTGGCGGCCGCACATCAGGAGGATCCATGTTCGAGAAGAAGCACGTGCTCGTCGCCGGCGGCACCAGTGGCATCAACTTGGGGATTGCCAAGGGCTTTGCCAAGGCCGGGGCGCACTTGTCGGTGTTCTCGCGCTCGCAAGACAAGGTCGATGTGGCCGCCGAGGAACTTCGGGCGTTGTCTCCGTCGGTCCATGGCGGAACTGCCGATGTACGCGACCCCGACGCGGTGCAGGAAGTGCTGAAGGGAGCCGTCGAGGCGCATGGTCCTATCGATGTGTTGGTGAGCGGCGCGGCGGGCAACTTTCCGGCGCCTGCGGTCGGCATGTCCGCGCGCGCGTTTGGATCGGTCATCGGCATCGATTTGAATGGCACCTTCCATGTGCTGCGATTTGCGTTTGAGCATCTGCGCAAGCCCGGCGCCTGCATCATCAACATCTCGGCCCCCCAAGCGTGGCTTCCCATGGCGTTTCAGTCGCACGTGTGTGCGGCCAAGGCCGGCGTGGACATGCTGACCCGGACCTTGGCGATGGAATGGGGCCCCGCTGGCGTTCGGGTCAACTCGTTGTCGCCGGGACCCATCGACGGAACCGAAGGGATGAAGAGGCTGCTCGTGGATCCGAATCTCAAGGGCATGCTGACGAAGTCGGTGCCGTTGCAGCGATTGGGCACGCCAGAAGACTGTGCCGATGTTGCGTTGTTCCTGGCTTCGGATGCGGCGCGCTACGTCAGTGGCGCCGTCATCCCCGTTGACGGCGGATGGTCCCTCAGCGGAGCATCGGCCGCCATGGCGGCCATGGTTCCCTCCTGATCGCCGCTTCCGTCAGCGCCTACTTGGCATCCGCGGCGGCAATCAGCACGAGCACGCTGTAGGTGAAGCCGCGGCCGTCGCCGAGGTCGCCGGTGGCAAACCCGACGGCGAGATGCTTGGCCGAGGGGGCCAGGTTCATGCCACTGGTGTCGACAGCTTCGCCAGGCGGAACGACGAGCATGTAGGACGTGGCAGCACCCTGAAGCAGGCTTGTGTCCTTGAACACCTTGGAGAGTTCTTTGCTGCCCTTCTTGAATTTGGTTTTTCCCGTAGCGATTTGGGTGGCGAGTTCGTCGAGCCGAGCCTGCAGTCGTGGGGCGGGAACGGGGTCTGTGTCGCCCGTCCATCGGCGTTGCAGCTGCTTGTAGGCCACCTCGCGTTGTGAGTCATCGGCCGATGATGCGATGAACACGGCGGCCGAACGCCACCCTCCGGTTTCCGTGCGCTGGGCCCCTACGATGATGCGGTCGAAGTCTTTGTTGAGCACGGTCTTTCGGAGGGCGGGGTTCGTGCTCCAAGCCCAGGCGGTGGAAGCTGCGCTGTGGTAGCCAGCCCCAAACGCAGCCTGCCAGATGCCGTGGGGCTGCCCGGGAAGCGGGTCTCGATCGAGGGCCTTCGACAGAAAGCGCGCTGCCGCCCGTTCGTTCTTGGGCAGATCCGCAATGAGGGTGCGGATGGTGTTCGCTTCGCCGACCTCCTGCAGCGGTCCAAGCCCGTGCCGCGCTCGGGCCGCGTTCACCTGGGCCACGATCGACGCTTCGAAGGCTTCGAGCGTCAACTGGCGGTCCGAACCAAAGTCGGGCAGGATGAGGCTGTCAGGGGCTGGTTTACCGGCGTACATCGAGAAGAAGAAGGGTTGGTCGGGCAACCGGCGTTTTTTGAAGGCGGTCAGGGCGACCCGGTAGATGCCAGGTTTTGCAGGAAGCCCAAACTCGACGTCAAACGTTCCCTTTCCCTCGAGCGGGTAGGTTTCGACTTCGACCCCTTCACCCTGTACCGACAACGCGTAGACCTCCTTGCTGTCGAGCACGGTGCCGGGGATGCGGACGGTGGCTCCGGGCGTCACGACCCGAGGAAAGGGGTCGAAGGCCACCGGGTCGCGCAAGGCCACCACGACGCCAACGATCGTGCCTTCTTCTTCTTGGGTGGCGACGGCGAAGGGCGTTTCGGGGCCCAGCTCTTCGATGAGTTCCGCGACCAGGTCGGCCGCATTGGCTTCGCTGCCGGTGACGAAGAGCCCTGCGCGTTCAGGGGCTTGGGGAAGCCCCACGTGCTCGGCCACGAACCAGTCGTGAACGCGATCGGGCCGGCCGCGACGCAAGAGGGGAAGCAGGATGGTTGCATAGCGTTGAAGGGCCACGGGAATCCGAGTTTCGGACACCTCGATTCCACGAGCTGCAGCCACGATCTGGCGGTCACGATCGACCTGTGCCGATGCGGTCACTGCGTCGTACCGCTGGGCGGCAGTGCCCAGGCGGGCGGGAGTGAGAATCTCCTTGACCTCGGCCACGTCGAGCGGGGTTGGCGGAAACCACTCGTCGAGACCTTGGGCGGCCACGATTCCGCACCACAAGCTCCACAACATCCACATGGGTTCACCTCCGGCGTCGCGCCACATAGCACTCATTCGTGAGAGCATGCGGCCATGCTTTGGCTTCCCCTTGTGAATTTTCTTGTTGGAATGGCAAGTCCGGCATTTGCCGAGATTGCGATCTTCCGTTTTGAATCCGGTCTTCGTGTGGTGGTGGAACACCAACCTGCCACTCCCTGGGTGGCCACCGCACTGACGTTTGGGTCGGCGGGGGAGGCCGATGTCGCACCGGGCCAGGAGCACCTCGCCCACTTGGTCGAACACCTGTGGTTTCGAGCCGGGGAGCCGCTGCCCCATGACCTGCAACTGTCGGCCCTGGGATGCGAGTGGCAGGCGTTCACGTGGCCCCGCACGATGGACTTTCTCACGACTTGCCCCGCCGATGTCCTCCCCCAACAGCTGGATCTCGAGGTAGCGAAGCTGCAAGGACGGTTGGCAGGGCTTGACGACACGATGGTGGGTCTGGCTCGCGATGTCGTGGCAATCGAGGTGGCGGCCTATCGGGAGACCGAGGAAACGGCGATCACGAGGACGATTGCGTCGCAGATGGCGCGCTCGCTCGCGATTCGAGAGCGTCTGGTTCGGCAGGGCCTGGGCGAGGATCTGAGCCCCGCCACCGTGCAGGACTTCGTGGCCCAACACCTGACCCCCGAGCAGGCGGTCCTTGCCGTCGTCTCGCCCACGCCTCTGTCCGAACTGAGGCCGCTGCTGGAAGCCCGGTTCGGTCGCGTGGTGTCGACGGCGCCGGAGGGCCCCGCACCGGCCGGGGAAGAACCGCGTCGCGCGACCTTGCGACCGGACGTTCGCACCGTGGATGCATCGGTCCCTCGCCCCCTGGTGGTCGTGAGCTGGGAAATGCCCGAAGTGTTGATCCGTTCGGGGTCCGCCCTGACGGGCTGGCTCGAGCAGGCGTTGGTGGAGCGGTTACCCGGAGAAACGCGGATCGAGACCCTCGGCTGTCTGGCAAACGCCGCGGTGTCTGTGCCGACGGTGTCGTGCGTGGCCTACCTGGCCGCCCACGTCGATCCGGCCCGCCTTGCTCGCGAGCTCCGGCCTCGCCTCGATGTTCGAAAGGCGGTGAGCAAGGGGCTCGTGGCGGATGCGTTTGTGGAGGGCGAGGTGCGAAGGTTGCTTTCGGAGGTCAGCAACCTCGATGAACTCGCTCCGGGACCGCTCAATCGCCCCGCGGTTCTCGCTCACGGGATGCTTCAATCCAATCGCTTGGCGCGATTTGCCCCGCTCGAGGCATCACGCAAGGTGCGACGAGCCCTCAAGCAGGCGGCCGAAGAGGCGTTCGACCCTTTGCGGGCGCATGTGCTTGCCGTGCGCCCCGTCGAACCGAGCGTGGTGTTGCCCTCCGCCCGCCCGGCCCCCGATGCGCTCGAGTGGGCTGTGCCTGCCCTGCCAACGGTGGCCACGCTTGTCGATGTCCCCGCGTTGGTTCGGCCGACGTTCGGGGGGTTGTCCATCGACCGTCCCGACTTTGCCGTGACCCGGGTGCTCACCATCGGTGGCGACGGTCGCGTAGATGTGGACGTCTGGTTTGGAGAGCCGCTCCCCGAACTGGCCGATGGGGCTTCGCGCATCTTTGTGGGTCGTGAAGTGCCTGCCATGGTCGAGTCGGAGGGGACCGCTTCCGAGCCCCCAACCGAGTCGGCGTCAGTGACTGCGGGACTTGGACTGACCAGCTTGCGGTGGATGTGCGAGCCCACATCGCCCGCGGTTCTTTTCGTGGCGCGAGAACTCCTTCAACAGCGGGCATGGTCCAGCCTTCGGGTGCGCACGGCTTGGAGCTACTACGTGGGTGTATCGGCGTTTGGGGGTCGACTATCCCTGGATGCCGAAGTCCTCCCGGACGCCGCCGAGCCGGCCGTTGAAGCACTCCGGTCCGCGATTGCGCAGCTTGCCGACGAACCGGTGCCGCCCTATGGGTTGGCCATCGCGAGGCGTCGGGCGCTCATCTCGGGAAGTGCTGGGCTGGCCCTTCCCCTTCATTGGCCCGCCTTGGTGACCGCCGAGGGTCGATTGCGATCGCCGGGCGAACTTACGGATTTACCTGGGGCCATCCGCAAGGTCGATTCGACCGACATCCAATCGCTGTATCAGGCGTGCCGTGAAGCGGAAATCTACGTCATTCCACAAACATCCCACACGACGCCTGAACGTCGTACCCCACCCGAGGAATCACCTTGACCCGGGCATGAGGGAGTCGTTCGGCGAACCGTGCGGCGTGAGCTTCGAGGATCGAAGGGTCTGATTCGACGCCGTGCCGGTCGCTGGGCGGGTTGTAGCGCACCAGATTGATGTGACAGAGCAGGCGGTGGGCTTCGAGGGCATCACACACGGCTTCGACGTGCTCTGGAGCATCGTTTTCACCCGCGATGAATGCGTAGTGGATCTTGACGAGCTTGTAGGTGTGGCGTTGCCAACTGGCGAGTCGCGCAAGGGCGTCCGACACGGGGAGTGCCTTGGGAAGCCAACGACGCCGAAATCCTTCGTCGACGCTGTACAAGCTGTAGTAGATCTCGGGCCGGTAGCGGTCAAAGACGTCTTCAAGAGCGCGATTGCCAAGCGACTTCGGCAAAATGGTCGAGACGAGGAACCGGGGCTTGAGGTCGACCGCCCGGGCTCGGTGCCAAAGTCCGTCGAGCACGTCGTCGGCATCGTCGAGCAGGACCGCACTCGCCAGCGGTTCGCCGCGGGCCATGAAGTTGTAGTGCACGACCTTCGCCTGCGGTTGGGTTTGGACGTGTTCGAGCACCACGTCCGCCTGCTCCCAAAGCTCGGCCTTGGTTGCGTCGCGTAAGGCAGTTTGGCCGGTCGCCGTCAGGTGGCACATGCGGCACGCTTGCCGGCATCCTGTCTGGGACGACAGGTAGACCACGACGTAGTCGTCGGTGCGACGGACGTAGCGCGCTTCAAGCATTCCGACGTCGACGGTGCGGGTCCAGTTGACGGAGACATCGACGGTACTGTGGGCAGGAAGAAAGGCGGTCACGGACGGTCCGGGCGGAGGACGGACCAGCGTAATAACGGGGTCCATGCTGCGCCACCGCGAGCTGCATCTCCCGTCCCACGGCCTCCTCGAAGCGTTCCTGCGACGCATCGCGCGCGACCCCGAGGCCGAGGCCTTTGCGTTGCGCGGGGGAATGTTGGTTCGCCATTGGTTTCCCGAAATGGGACGAATCGCGCGCGATGTCGATGTGGTTTGTGCTTGGCCCTTTGATCCACCTGCGGTGCGCCGCAAGCTTGCCGGGCTGCTGGCCCGCGATGTTGGCGATGGGGTCCAGTTCGCACCTCGGTTTCGGACCGACATCATTTGGCCCGACACTCCGCATCCAGGCATCCGGCTGATCGCGCCGGGACGCTTGGGCGGCGAGTGGGACGAGCTGCACGCCGACCTCACGTTTCGGCTTCCGGTGTGGCCCGAGGCGAGCGTGAAAGAACTCCGGGTCGAAGGGGGGTCCCCACGGTTGGCCCTGTGTCCCCCGGAGATGTTGATCGCCCGCAAGATCACGGTCACCGCGAATCGCGGACCGCGGGCGTGGCGTCCGAAAGATCTCGTGGATCTCTGGTGGATGCTCGAACACGGCTCTCCCTCGACGCGCACGGTTGGTGAGGCGGTCGAACGCACGTTGTCGCTTGCTGCGTGGCGCGATGGGCCAGCTCGTCTCGCGTTTTGGCAGGACCCCATGGCTGCGTCAAGCTGGGGCCGGTTCCTCCGTTTTCAACCGAGTCTACGCGTGCCTCGAGACCTTGCACGAGTCGTCGGCGACGTCCGCGCACGGCTTCAAACGTTGGGAGAGCCATGAAGTTGAGTCCCGAACTCTGGCAGGCCGTCCAAGCTGCTCCCGACGACGACCATCCCCGCTTGGTACTTGCAGATTGGCTTGAAGAGCAGGGCGAGGTGGAGCGTGCAGCGTTCATCCGCGTTCAGGTCGCGAGAGCGGCCCTGCCCGAGCATGCGCCCGAAGATGTCACGCTGGGGCTATCGGAGCGCGTCCACTGGCGGCCCTCGTGGCAGCAGGCCTCATGGGCGGAAGGCATGGCGTGGGGGGCCTACCATCGGGGGTTCGTGCGCCAGGTTCGGCTTGCGCAGGCCCAGCAATGGATCGACCAGGGTGCGGCCTGCCTCGATGCGACGGTGGTCGAAGGCATCGTTCTGCCGTGGTCTCGGATGGGCGATGTCGGCCCGTTACCTTCGCATCCTCGGCTTCGCGAACTCACGGTCTACGGCACCATCGTGGACGCGGCCGACGTCCGTTGGTTGGCCACCAGTCCGATTCTGTCGACGGTGCGTCGGCTGAATCTGCTCGGCAGCGAAATCGACGTCGATGGATTGGCCACGCTGCTCGAGTCGCCGCACCTCGCCCAACTCGAAGCGCTGGTGCTTCGCAACAACGCGCTATCGGACGCTGCGGTCCCCCTGTTGGGGCAGGCCAAGGTGAACCTCCGCGAGCTGGACCTCACGGTCCTCACGCAGGAGGAACTCGGAAGTTCTGGGCGCTATCTGCCCACGCTGGGTCCACAAGGCGCGGCTCAGCTGGCCGAGTGGTCGGGGCTTGCCACGGTCGAGCGGTTGGTGCTCACCGGCCAACAACTCGGAGTAGAAGGCTTCGAAGCGTTGCTCGCATCGCCTCACCTGGGTCAGCTGCGTCACTTGTCCATTCGTGGCTGCGCCGACATGGACTGGGAAACCACCGACCTTCGTCCCGATGTCGTGTCCGCTTTTGCGAAAGCCTCTCCGGAGCTTCGACTGACGTCGTTTGAAATGGCGGAGTTGGATCTTCGCCCCGAGGGGACGGCCGACCTCGTCCGTGCGCTTCCAGGGCTGCAGAGATTGGCGATGGATCGCATTTTAGGTCCGAAAGACGTCTTCAATCAGCTGGCGGAGGCCCCCTTTGTCGAGCAGCTGCGGTGCCTCGACGTCTCGAACATCAACAGCAACGAGGACTTTTGGCCCATCCTGCTCAAACGGACGCCACCCCAGCTGCACACCTTGATTACCACCGCCGACTTTGCGTGGTCCCGCTACGTGGGGCTGGCGGAGATCCTGGCTAAAAGTCCAGTTCAGCCTTCGACTCGGCGGCTGGTCATTCAGGACGCCGAACTCACCCAGGAAGATGTTGGGGTCTTGGGTCAGTTGACGACGTTCCCTGCTCTCGAAGCGCTTGAGGTCACCGGCTCGCCACTATCGTGGCACGAACTCGATGTCGATTTCACGGATTTCGTCCTTGCACCTTTGCCTTCATGCGTGACGAGCTTGGTTGTCGGCGAGGAGAGCCTCAATCGCCTTCCTCCTATCTCAAAGCCTGAAATTACCTACGGTCGGGTCTACGCTGAGCAGCAGACCTGGGCGTTTTGATGCCGTCGCTCGGTACGGTGGCGTTTGCCGTGGGCACGGGGCGCTGCGGTACGACGTTCCTTTCGCGCGCCCTCGGCCTAGAACCGCGCATTGCGGCGAGCCACGAGCGCCTGCGACTTGCTGCGACCTTCCACATGTACTGCATGTGGCACGGCATCGATGTCGACCCCGAAGGCTTCCTCATCGATCGGGAGGCGGCGGTCGCCGACGACCTGGGGACACACGATGTGTCGTTCGAGGCCAGCGCCTTGCTTTCGCATTCCATCGCGGTGCTGCACGAGCGGTTTAATGCCCGGTTCGTGTGGTTGGTGCGGAACCCAGCGGCAACGGTGGCGTCGTTCGCCGTGCGAGGCTGGTTCGAACGTCCCATTCCGTGGGGCAACTCGAACTTGCCGCCCTCGTACCGCGAGGGTGAAGAACCCCGGCACTTCCTTGGTCGGAACCTCCCTCGTGGTGAGGGTTGGGCTCGCTTCCGAGCGCTTCCTCCGATCGGGCGGCTCGGTTGGTTTTGGCAGGCTCGGAATCAGGCCATCTGCGACCAGTTGGCGGGCTTGCCGCCTTCGCACCGCCTGGTCCAACGGCTCGAAGATTTGGACTACCCCGCCTACCAGCGAATCGTGGCTTTCCTTGGGCTTGATGCGACATTGGACCCAGCCTCCTTCGAAGCCCTCGCTGCGGAGCGCATCAATAGTGGGCCAAATCCACCGTCGCCCCTCGATAGCTGGTCGACAGACGATGTCACGAGCTACGAAGCAGAAGTTGCGCCCTTGGCCAACGCGATTGGCTATACGTTTCGGGTTGACGCGCTCCGTGCGGGTACGCACCCTTGCCACGAGCCGCTGCCTCCATTCGAAACGATTCGCGCCCGACTGCACCCGTCGGGATGAGAGGGCCCGATGAATCCCGAGAGTCTCTTTGGCACCGAACCTTGCCCTTTCGTCCAGATCTATGATGAAGGACGGGTGATCACGATTCCTGGCCTGTTGGACGATGCTCAGTGCACCGCACTCAAAGCCTGGACGGCGCGCCACGAATGGGAGACCGAAGCCCCCATCACGACGGCCCAAGGGTTCGTGGCCGCACCGAATGTGCGCAACAATGCTCGTCTGATCGTGGATGAGGAGGCGTGGGCGAACCAGTTGTGGTTGCGCCTTGGTCCGGTGTTTGCGGAACTCCTCCCTGGAGTGCCGGGGATCGGCATCAACGAGCGGTTTCGCTTTTATCGGTACGGGCCAGGCCAATACTTCCGCGACCACTATGACGGGTCCTATCGTCGACCCGGAACAAACGAAGAAAGCATGTTTACCTTGATGATCTATCTGTCGGAGGTCGAGAAGGGTTGGCTCACCCGCTTTCACGATGCCGAAGTGGCGGTCACCCCGGAGCCTGGACTGGCGTGCGCATTCCTTCATCGCCAACTGCACGAGGGCGAGGAAGTCTTGCAAGGTGAGAAGTGGGTTTTACGGACGGATGTGATGTTCGATCTCACGTCCATTCGGTGACCTGGGCTCGCGTTACCCCGAGCCGTGGAGGAAGCCTTCATGAATCGGCGGCTATTGGTCGGCGTGGTCGGGTTCATCGTGGTCTTGGCGATGTTGCCGGTGGGCGTGTTCGGGATTGGTCTGATGGTCGCTCGTTCGGGCAACCTGCCGGTGGAGCCGGGGTCGACTCTGGCGGAGGGTCGGGTGACCCTGATCTCGGAGTCGCTCACCAACGCCTTCGTGATTCGGATCGATGACGGCGTTGTCCTCATCGATGCGGGGGTCAGCCCTGAAGGCATGGTGGAGGCCCTTGCCGCGGTGGACGTCGACCCTCAAGACGTTCGGGCCGTCTTTCTGACCCACGGCCAGTACGACCACGTGGGCGGGCTCGACGCGTTTCCCGGGGCGCTGATCTACGCCGCTGAGGCGGAAATCCCCCTGTTGACGGGCCGGGCGATTCCGCAAAGCCCCGCGGGTCAGTTCATTGGCCCCAACGATGCGCATGTCTCGTTGCAGCAGGCGCTTCACGATGGCGATGAGGTCATGGTCGGCGATCTAAAAGTTACCGCTTACCTTTTGCCTGGCTACACCATGGGGTCGATGGCCTACCTTGCGGCCGGTGTGTTGTTCCTGGGTGACAATGCCGGCGCGGCTGCAGATGGTTCCATCAAGCAGGCGCCCTGGGTGTTCACGGCGGATCGAGCGCAGAATCACGCCTCGCTTGTCGCGCTGCGCGACCGCCTCCCTGCCCAGCGGGTCACAGGCCTTGCGTTTGGTCGCACGGGGTCGCTGTCGAGTGTCGAACCGTTCCTCGCATACGGCCGCTGACCGAAACTTCACTCCGGCGAATGTGACAGCGAGCCCCCCCAAGCGCTACCGTCAGCGGGGGGCGACGATGCGTGGAGCGTGGATCGGGTTCGCGGTGGTGATGAGCACGGCGTGTCGGGGGGAAGATCCTCTCGAATCCGAACGCTGGCTCGACCCGAGTGCGGCGGTGGCGACGGTGGCTGATTCGGTTCACGCCTTCGATGTCAATGCCTTCGATCTCGCAGGGCCTTCCGGCGCAACCTACGGCAAGGAACCTGAAATCATCGTACGGTCCGCCGAAGGCGCATTGTTTGTGTTGGCTCACGACTATGGCGACGATGTGCGGCAACCGATCGGTGCTACGCTGCTGCGACTCGATCGCACAGCTGAGACCTACATTGTGACCCAGGTCCAGCGTCTCGCCAATCCGGTGTTCCTCGACCGGTTGGTGGGCTTTGACCGTTCGCCGAACGGGGACCTGTTTATCGCGAGCGCGATCGATGAAGATGACATTGTCGATGCGAACTATCCGGCGAACGACCAGTACCGACAGGGCATCGTCCATGTCTCGCAGCTCTCACCCGAGGGCGAAGTGGTCCGCCAGGTAGACCTCGACGTTGCGCGAACCGGGGGGCCGGCAACGGGCCGAGTGCAACAGGTCATCAACCCCATGGTCGCGGCGTCGGGTCGGCTCGCCTACGGCGACGGACACATCGCAGTGACGCATGGCATCAACACCGTGCCCGATCCTGAAATCGACAACCGTCGTCACCAGAAGAAGCTCACCACCGTGGTCGACATGACCACGGGAACGGTGGTGCGTGATTCCACCACGTGGGTGAGTCACTCGTTTGACCATCGCCTGATCTTCGATGGGGAGGCGTTTGTCGAGATGCACCTCGGCGACGCGTTTCCGCGACACGTAACGGTGGGCCGCACCCCGCTCGGGAGCGATGGGCGGGTGCAAGGCTACCCCGTCTTTGGCATCAAGGGCGGTGTGGGGGCCAACGTCACGCGGACACGGCTCGGCGGGCTGGTCGCACTTCCGGATGAGGGCTTCAGCCATCTTGCGGTGTTTGTGGGCGAACGAACGGTCGGGACGGCGGATGTGGGCGGTGTGCGCAATGTGGCGGGTTCCCGAGACGTTGGTATGACGCGGTTTGTACGGGGGTTTACCGCCCAGGAGGGGCCGCATCTTGATCCCTCATTGCCCGACACGATGACCGCAGCTGAGGTGACGGTTTCCATGCGTTGGTTGACGGACCACGATGCGACGGAGGGGCGTCGCCACGCCGATCGGCCGCACGTCGTGGGTCTCGGCGCAGACCGGTACCTCGTGCTTTGGGAGGAGTGGGACCTCGGGCCTACGCTGTCGGAGGAGACGTTCGACGGCACGTTCGGGATGATCATCGACAGCTCGGGCCGGTCGGTGGTTCCGGTCGCTCGGTTGAGCGAAGACCGGCTGCCCCGAGGCGACGACGCGGTGGCGGTGCGGATGCCCGGTGCGCTGCGCAAGGCGGGAGCCTGGGTGACGGCGGACTTCGAAAGCGGAGCGATGACGGTGCACGTCGTGGATAGCGACCTGCAGTACGAGACCTTTGAGGTGCCGTGAACGGATGGCCTTCGTCGCTGCGCTCCCTGATTGTGACGACACGAACCCTTCGATTCATCCTGCGGCGACAGTGAGCCCGGCGTACTCGGGTGCTACATCACCTCTCGGTGATCACGATTGCAATTGCCAGGAATTCGATGTGGAATTCTTGATACTGTTGGTTTCCGAACCAATCCTGTTCAACACTAACAACGGTGGAATGAAACATGAACCGATTAGCCTTGGTCATGATGCCGTGTGTTAGTTGCAACCTCCGTGGGGATACCAACATCAGTATTGGCTCTAGGACTTCTTCAGACCTAGCGGCTGGTTACTCGTACCATGGCACTGATGCCGTTGTGTTCGAAACGCGTTTGGCTCGCTTCCCGAGAGAGTGGTTTTCAATTTCCGAGGGTAGTAAGGATAGCGCAAGGCTGAAGGTATTTGTACGGCGCGATCCGTGGAAAGTAGTTGTCGACCACAACTCCTCGACCACGCGATATGTTTTCGAACAGGAGGGGTCGACGTTCAGTCACTCTGGGTCCCCGCCGAAAGAGATCTCACTTGCGCCAGGAGCGAATATTGGGGTTCTCGTAGAGCAGTTGTTTGATGACTTCGGTGGATGCGCGACAGTGACGTCGACCGTGGCGGAATATCCCACGTTGTCGAACCCGGTCTTGAGTCAGGCTCAGTTCTGGAGGGCGCTAGACTGCTCTTCCGTGTTCACTGGCCTCGCATTGACTGGTGTTGAATCCCCGCTTTTCCTTCTTGAAGGTACCTACGAAGGTCTTGCCTATCCGATAGTCTCCACCGCGCAAATCGTCGTGGCTGGATATCCAATCTGGGCAAAATTTAGTACGTTCCTGGAACTCGACACTTCGCCCACTGAGTTTGAGGGCGGTTTGTATAAGGTTAGTTCGTTTCCATACCCGCCAAGCCCCCTAGCTTCGCGCGAAGAGGTCAGGATATGGAATATTCGGTACGGCGAATAGGGCGCTGACGCGCCTGCAGGCTTGGGGGTTGCGCTGGCCTTCGTCGCTGCGCTCCTGCAGGCCGACGCGCAGGTTCAGCCTTCGGCGCTGACGCGCCTGCAGGCTTGGGGGTTGCGCTGGCCTTCGTCGCTGCGCTCCTG
>JBCCQY010000128.1:0-26063 GCA_039208735.1 Myxococcota bacterium
CGATGCAGCGGGTACGAAGACGGACTGGCGACGAGTTCCGGGGCAGCTTGGCGAGCGCCTCGCGTGCGGCCTGCCGCTCTTCGGCCGACAGCTTCATGTCGCGAGCCTTGCGCTTGAGGGTCTCGCGCTTCGCGGCGTACCCGCTGCATCGTCACGGGTCGTCCCCGGGCCGTCTACAAGAAGCTGATGCTCTCGCGAATCGCCTTCCGCGAACTCGCGCTCGAAGGCAAGCTTCCGGGAATCAAGAAGGCCTCCTGGTAGCCCTCAGCGGCTTCGTCGAGACTCGCGAGGCCGAGTGACAGCAGCCTGGGAATGTGGTGTCCGAGCGATGACCCGCTTGGAGGAGAAACCATGTTCCGACCCTTCGCTTTTGCCTGTCTCGCGTTGACTGCGTGCGCAGTCTCCGGAACGTTCGAGGGCCCGGGCTACGAGGACGGCACTTTGGTCACGGAGGCCGAAGGGCCGTTCGTGGCCGTCGCCACCTATGCCCGTCGCGCCGCCGGAGAACGCGGCCGCTTCAATGGCTACGTCTCAGACATTAGCACCCAGCTCGACGGCACGGTCGGCTTGGTCGGCTACGCACTGCGCGGTGAATTGCCAGGTCGCGAGGTGTGGACCATCACGGTGTGGGAAGACGAAGCTGCAATGATGGACTTCGTGACCTCGGGTGCCCACCTGACGGCCATGGGCTCGGCCAACGAGGTCGTCGCAGAGTTCGATTCGGCAATGTTTGAAGTCGATGCCGACGATCTGCCTCTCGACTGGTCGACCATCCTCGAGCGGCTTGACGAAGCGCCCGAGCCGCGGAGCTACTGACCGAGCTTTCGTTTTCGTAGTGAATCTGGGCGCACTCAGAGCCGCGGCTCCACGGCGTCGAGCGCTTGGAGGAGGGCGTTCACCGCCGCCGTGCGGACCGCCCAAGCAAGCACGTACCGCGCCTCGATCTCGGGCTCGTGGCGGCGAACCACTACACCATCCCAGCGAAGCTCGACGGGGATGGGCGCGTGCCCGATGCCCGCCCCCGATGCGACCATGAGAAGGAGATCGGTTGTGGTTGCCACATCCATCGCGATGCGTGGCACGACCTCCGCTCGACTCGCCAAGGTGCGGTAGAGATCGTAGACCACGGGTTGGCGCTCCCGGGCCGGGATGAGCACCTCTTCGTCGGCGAGATCGGCCCAGCGAACCACCTTTCGGGACGCCAGCGGATGTCCTTCCGGCAGCAGCACCACGAGCGGCACAGAGGCGAGCGGCCGGCTGTAAAGCCCAGCGGGGACCGAGGGCTGCCACGCGGCCACGGCGTCGACCTCACCTGAGGTGAGCGCTGTCGCGAGTCCCCGCTCGTCAACCGTGACCAAGGTGACCAGCGCAGCTGGCTCCCGGAGACGGAGTTCGGCGACGAGCCGCCCGACCGGAGGCTGCGCCGCTCCGATCATCATGCCGAGGCGAATCGATGAAAGTCCGCCCTCCACACCAGCCCGAGCTGCTCGCGTCGCCCGGGCGAGCGCCGAGGTGGTCTCACGGGCTCCCCGCTCGAAGGCCACGCCCGCGGGCGTGAGCGCGACCTGCCGCGACGTGCGATCGAGAAGCTGCGTTCCGAGCGAGGCTTCCAGCGCGGCCACAGCACGACTGACCGCCGGCTGCGACATGCCGAGGCGGTCCGCGGTACGTCCGAAGTGCAGCTCGTCGGCCACCGTAAGAAACACCTCGAGCCAGTCCAGACGCACGTCGTCTCCATTCATGCACAAATCGTATCGATCGATGCCGGATACATCCGCTTCCTAGCCATACCCAGGCGACAGGAGGCAGAGATGGTCGAATTTCAAAGCATGCCCAATCACTGGACACCCCTTGTACTCTCACGAGAGGTCGGCCGGCGCCCGGTGGCCCGAGTCCTCGACGGGGTACCCGTCGTGTGTTTCCGCGATGCCAAAGGAGGGGCCGCGGTCCTCGTCGATCGGTGTCCACACCGTGGAGCGCCCCTATCGCGGGGTCGCTGCAGCGAAGAGGGTGAGCTGATCTGCCCGTTTCACGCCTGGCGGTTCGACGGGGCGGGACGCTGCGTGGGCACGCCGTTCGACGGCAGAGCGCGCTCCTCGAAGATGCACGCCGCTGCCCTGCCGAACTTCGAAGCGGGCGGACTCGTTTGGGCCTACACCGGCATAGCGGAGGAGGTGCCCGAGCGGCCCCCGCTGCCCGTCGCGCTGGTCGATGGGCGCTACCGAGGCCGAGCTCTCTACCGGGACTGGGATGCACACTGGAGCCGAGCCATCCAGACGATGCTCGACGTCTCGCACATCCCCTTCGTGCATCCCTTTACGATCGGGTTCGCGCTGGGTCGCGGCATCGGGCGCGGCGAGGGCTTCGAACTCAACGTCGACCTTCAGCCCCGCGATGGTGATGCCTTCCACGTCGAGTGGGCGATTCGGTCGGAACAAGGTGCAGGTGACGCAGGCTGGCTCACCTTTCTGCCTCCGAACGGCGTGATCATCCCCATCCCCCAGTCGGGAGCCCGGGAGTGGCTCCTGTTCATCTTCTGCGTGCCGACCGAGGCTGGATGCTCGCGGCAGTTCGTGGTCCCGCGACGCAACTTCGGCGCCCGCAATCCCCTGCTGCCCCTCGCCGACCAGCTCAACGCGACCGTGCTCGCCGAGGATCGTCCCAACGTCGAGGGTGCGGAGCCCGTCGAAGTCCCGCCGCCAGGAGAGGAGATCTCGGTGCCCAGCGATGCTCCGACCATCGCGTTCCAGCAGTATTACCACCGCACGTTTCGCTGATCCCGCTGACTCCTCCGCGAACCCATCGGGCCGGAGCCCTCTCATTTGGTCACCACCGAGGTCATCGGGCCATCTTCAGCTCCCGTCCGGTCCCTGCTTCCGCTTGGGGGGGCCGAGCTTCAGGGCGGCTCGAAAGGCTCGTCGTTCGCGCAGGCTTAGCGAGCTGTTGGGCAAGACCTCATCGGGGTCGCCGCCGGCCAGCAGGGACCGCAGCAGCTCCATCTCCTCGCGCGAAAACGTGTGCGCGTGCTGGCGGTAGTCGACGAAGGCTTCCCAGGTGTGCGGCACCCATGCGGCGATGAGATCGGCCATCACCTCGGCGTAGACCCGAATCTCGTACTGGGCATGCGGGTCGGCTCGCAGACCGACGAAGTGCAGCAGGTTGTGGAGATCGATCTTCCAGTACCACTGCGTGTAGGTGCCCAATGTCAGGTTGGCCCGTGCGAGTTCGCGGGCCACCTGGGGGGCCGACGCGTCGACCGCCTGGCCATCACCCTGGTCGTTGAGCAGGGTGGTGTAGGTTTCGAAGGTCTGCACGGCGTCGCGACGCAACACCTCGCGAACGTGCGCCGCCTGCTCCGCGGTCAGCGCCTCCCCCCGACCCTGCCGGTTGGTCGAGGACTGAGCCTTCACCTGATCGGGATCCGGAAGGTAGAACTCTCGGTCAAGAATCGAGTAACGCGCGCTGATCTCGTTCACATTGGCCGTCCGATGACGGATCCACTGACGGGCGACGAAAATGGGCAGCTTGACGTGGAGCTTGATCTCGCACATCTCGAGCGGCGTGGTGTGGCGATGACGGACGAGGTAGCGAATCAATCCCCGATCATCGCGCGCGGTCTTCGTGCCTTTGCCGTAGGACACGCGCGCCGCCTGCACCACCGCTCCATCGTCCCCCATGTAGTCGACGACCCGCACAAACCCGTGGTCGAGCACCGGATGCAACGTGAAGAGCCGGTCTTCGAGGGCGGGGACCGTGGGACGCCGGGTGGGCGTCGGAGCGGCCGCTCGGGCTTCCGCGACGGCTCGCTGCTGCTCCTCGGATGCCATGGCATCGCCTCCTCGTGGTCCCCGACCTGTAACGGGCCTGACGGCCTCGTCGCGGTCGCAAGCTTCGTACACGGTGTAGTGGACCGTGCGGTCGACGGTCTCACCGTACCGAAACACCCGAAAGTGCAACCACCGACCCGGCGCGATGTCGAGAGGCGCCTGGGTTCCTCGCCCCTGCGTGCCGTCGAAATTCACGCAATGGATGAGGATTCGACCGTCCTCGTCGGTGTCGATCCGGGCGTATGGCTCGGTCACATCAGGGTCTTCGTGGAATTGGAACTCCACGGTGCATCCCACGCCGTCGAGCACGAGCGGATGACCGCGAAACGTCGTGATCTGTCCGGATGCAAGCACACGAACCGGCCCACTACGGGCTTCCACGAACGCCTCCCAACCTAGGGACAGGGTTTCCTTGACCCTGCTCCGAAGACCATCTAATGGACGGCGGCATCAAGGAATTTCGACCGGAGGTGGCCGTGTCCCTGCTTTCCGACTCCGTGGGCCGCACCTTTGCGGCCTCCGTCCATTCGTTGGCCATCGGCATCGTCACCGACAACAAAGATCCGAAGAACCTTGGGCGCGTCCGGGTGAAGTTCCCGGGCTTGGCCATCGCGAGTGGCGCGGGCCCCGATGGTAACGATGAGCAGCGAACATCTGGGTGGTACCGGATGATCCGGCCCCTCGCGGGCAAGTCCGGTGACTTCTTCAACGTGCCTGACGAGGATGACGAAGTAGTGGTGGGCTTCCTTGACGGCGACCCCGACTTTGGCGTCATTCTCGGGCAGCTTTCGAGCGGCATTGCCGAGCCCCGCGACGTCTACGAGCCTATCAAGGTCAAAGGCAAGGGAGAGGCCATGTTCTCGGAGGGCAACTCGGAGACGGGAGAGGAGTTCGTGAACGCCCGCAGGGTGTGGCGCTCCCGCCTCGGCCACGCCATCATCTTCGACGACACCGAAGATGCCCCGATGGTTCAGGTGTTCAACCACGACCACAGCATCGGCATCGTGTTCGACGAAAAGAAAAACCAGCTGCTCGTCTACAACAACACGTCCGACATCGTGGTCTCGGCCAAGGGCGACATCAAGATGACGTGCAAAAACCTCCTCATCGAGACGGAAGCCAACGCTACGATCACGGCCACCGGCGACTTCGAAGTGAGCGGAAAGCAGGGCACGATCACGGCGTCGGCCCCCCTCAACGTCACGGGCAAGCCCATCAACCTCAATTCGTGACATCACCCTCGAAGCGGGTCGCAAAGGCCGGGCCATCCGCAGAAGCCTTGGCAAACCGTTGCAACGCTTGAGCGACGTCCCCCGCTTGGGGGATGGCAAGTTCGATCCGAAACTGCCCGGCCGGCCCCGACGCACCTAAGGCCTCGCCTTCGATCACCAGCTTGCCCGGGCCCGTTGAGCGCACCGAATGAAGCGTTCGCCCCCCGTCAGACCGCAGATCGAGCAGGACCCCCCGGTTGGACGTGAGCATCAGACGCTGCTCGTCGTAGCCCAGGTCGCCGGTCGTGCGATGGGTTCGACCCGCGGCGATCCCAGGCAATCCGTGCCGCCCGCGGGCCATCACGCGCATCGTGAAGCTGCGCAGGAGGGTCGCCCCATCCGACAAGCCTGCGAGGGCGCGACGACGGGTGAGCGCTCCATAGGCACGCAATGCCCCGCCGGCCGCAATGAGCCCAGCCAACACCGCGAGTCCAACCCACAACTCCGTCATCGCTGGCTCTCCCCGCCGGTCCAGGCGACAAGTTACGTCCGGATGTCCTCGGGAGCCCGCCGTGACTCGCCCAACCGACAATGTTTTGACCTGGCTTCGGCAGCTCATGAAGGCCCGACGCGTGAATACGGCCGAGCTGGCCGAGCGGTGCGGCCTGTCCAGAAGCCGGCTGCGGAAGGTGATCTCTGGCGACGAGCCGATGCTCGTCGACGAACTGATGGCCATGTCACAAGCGCTCGAGATCTCGCCTTCGGATCTCGGGTGGCCCGGCGAATCCGACACGAACGCTGAGGATCCCCAAGACGAGGCTGACGCCGACACCGAAGAGGTCGAGGAGGATGACGGCGGGCGGCTAGTGGCCTTTCAGGCCACGCGGGTTCCTCTGATCGACGCAGATCCGTTTGGAAACCATGTCGAACAGCTCGTGCGCATGGGCTTCGAACTCGGATGCACGTTTCTGTTTTGGGTGCGCGTCGACCAGCTCGGAGATTCCGGTGTGCCCGAGCACGTGCTCGACAGCCACCGTGAACGAGGTGACCTGCTCATCCGACTCGAAGACAAGTTCCACCGCTACAACAACCCGGTGTTCGGCGAATCGGGAATCACGCTCACCCTGTCGTTCGACCAGCTCTACGACTGCACCTTTCCGTGGTCCGCGATTCACAAGGTCATCTTCGATGTGGGCGACGATGAAGATCCCGATGACCCACCCCAGCGACCCCACCTCCGGTTGGTCACGTGACGCCCTACGGGGTGCCGGTGCTCGACGTTTCCGCGTTTGCCGCGACGCGAAGCGACCCGACCTTTGTGACGGACCTCGAGCAAGCCCTGACCGCCTATGGCTTCGTGGGATTGGTTGGCCATAACGTCACAGAAGCCCTGGTTCAATCCTGCGAAGACGCGGCTCGAGACCTCTTTGCGCTGCCCGATGAGGTGAAGGCGCAGTTCGAGACTCCTAAGGACGGCCGTCAGCGTGGCTACACCGGCATGGGCGTCGAGCGCGCCAAAGACGCGTCCGTGGCTGACCTCAAGGAGTTCTGGCACGTCGGCCGCGATGGGGTGCCGACGTTGCCCGAGAATCGGTTTCCCGATGCCGTTCCCGCCCTTGCTCCGGCCGCGCGCGCACTGTTCGACAGGCTCGACGCGCTGTCCCTGCTCGTGCTGCAAGCCATCGCGTTGGGCCTCGATCTGCCATCCGCGTACTTCACCGACCGCGTGCAAGGTGGGAACAACGTCCTGCGACTCATCCACTACCCACCGGTGGGCTCAAAGGCACCTCCCGGCGCCGTGCGAGCCGCCGCCCACGAAGACATCAACCTCATCACGCTGCTGCCCGTCGCCGCGGAACCAGGCCTTGAGCTGCGCACGCGAGACGGCACCTGGGTGCCCATCCGTCCGCCACCGGGGGCCATCGTGCTCGACACGGGCGACATGATGCAGCTTGTAACGAACGGTCGACTTCCCGCGACTACCCACCGTGTGGTGAATCCGCCCTCGGCTACCGCGGACCGGCCTCGCTACTCCATGCCATTCTTTGTGCACCCCAAACCCCAGGTGCGACTCGATCGCATCGACGGGAGCGCCACCGGTCCCACCGCGGAGGCGTTCTTGACGAAACGCCTGCGGGAGACCGGAGTCGCTTCTTGACCCTGACGAACAACGCTCACGACCAGGCCATGACGGCGCTCGTCCGCCCCCCTGACTGGCCCGTGGCCCCGTATCCGAAGACCTACGATCTGGTGGCCATCGGAGGCGGCACGGGGGGCCTGGTCGCCGCAAGTGGGGCCGGATTGCTTGGCGCAACCACCGCGCTCATTGAACGCGACCGCCTTGGCGGAGATTGCCTCATCCACGGCTGCGTGCCATCAAAGGCCTTGCTCCATATGGCTCGACTGGCCCATGACATGCGCCACGCCGACACGTTTGGCATTCACGCCCGCGACGTTCGGGTCGACTTTGCGGCCGTGATGGACAAGCTCCGGGCCATTCGCGCCGACATTGCGCACGATGACGCGGCCGAAGCGTTGGCGGAGCGCGGGGTGGACGTGCGCTTCGGAACCGCGGTCTTCACGGGCCGACGCACCCTCGAACTCGACGGACACCCCATCCGGTTCAAGCGGGCGGTCATCGCGACGGGCGGTCGGCCCCGCATGCCCGACGTGCCAGGTCTCGCCGAAGTCGCGATGACCAACGAGCGCATTTTCGATCTCACCGAACAACCTGCCAAGCTGCTGGTGTTGGGCGGAGGTCCCATCGGCTGTGAACTCGCCCAGGCCTTCGCCCGGTTCGGTTCGGAGGTCCTGCTCGTTCAACGCGGAACTCGCCTCGTTCCTGCAGACGATCCGGAAGCAAGCGCCGTTCTCACCGATGCGCTGCGATCCGAAGGACTCGATGTGCGGTTCGAGACCACGACCACCGCGGTCCGATCGGCGAACGACGGTCGACACGCGGTGGACCTGCAGGGGCCCGACGGTCCGCTTACCATCGAGGTCGATGCCATCCTCGTGGCCACCGGACGGCAACCCAACGTGGAGTCCCTCGGGCTCGACCGCGCCGGGGTGGCCTACTCGGAACGCGGCATTCGCGTAGGCGTGGGCCAACGCACCACCAATTCACGCATCTATGCGGTGGGCGATGTGGCCGAGGGTCCCAACTTCACGCATGCCGCCTACGCCCACGGGGCTCGGGCCACGCTCTCAGCTCTCTTTCCGTTCCGTAGCCGCGAGCCAAGCCCCATGAGCTGGGTCACGTTCACCGATCCCGAAATCGCGCACGTGGGACTCCGCCACGACGAACTTCAGGCGCTGGGCGCCCGCGTGACCACCGTGCGGCTCGGCTGGGACCACAACGATCGAGCTCGGACCGACGGTGACGCTCGCGGCTTTGGCAAGATCCACCTCAAGCGAGGCACTGACCGCATCCTGGCCGCCACGTTCGTAGGTCGAGATGTGGGCGACCTGATCGGTGAAGTCGCAGTGGCCATGACCACGGGCAAAGGGCTGTCCGCTATCCGCGACACCATCCACCCCTACCCGACCCGCAGTTGGCTCACCCGAGACCTCGCGGTCGAGCACAACGTGGCCCGCATCACGCCAGTCCTCCGCCGGGTGTTGCGGACCTGGTTCGATTGGGGATTGTGGTAGGTCACGGCACCGCGCCGGTCCGCGCGGCGTCTCGGCCCCAAGTGGTCCATCCGACGTAGCGCGCATGTCCGAGGTCCAAGCCAATAAGCCGGCCGTCCGTGGTTCCTGCGTACAACCAGCCGCCGTCAATGACGGGCTGAGCACGGATGGCGGCGCCCAACGAAAGCTTCCGCTTCACCGTTCCATCTTTGGGCGACAGCTCGAGCACCTCTCCCTGAAGCGTCGCCACGAAGATGGAGCCTCCTGCGGCAATGGGTGCGGTGCCCAAGCTTCCGCCTGCCGAAAGGTCGCCGGGCAGTGGGGTAGACCACTGACGTTTCCCCGTCTTGGCATCGGTACTTACGACCTCGTTGCCCATCGTCGCGATGTTGCGACCGGCCAGGGCAAGCACTCGCGACCCTTGGAAGCTCTGCATCGTCGCGACCGTGCCCGCACCAACGACCTTCATGGCCTCGTTGGACTTCGCGGTCGACGGCGCACCGCCCACAAAGCCGTTGCCCGCGTCGAGGGAAGTGCCTTGCTGGTGAAGCCCGGTCGAGGCTTGGGTTTGCTCGTCGATGTACCGAGCCCGCTTTCGGGCCGCCATCCAGACCTTTTTCTGGTCGGTCCTGCTCTCTCGAATCACCCCCTCGGCCGCCGCTCCCCCCGCGCTCTCGATCCGTTGGCTGTAGTAGAGGTCGTCCCCTCGCACGACCGGCGCCGACGTGGCCTTCGCTTGTCGCGCCTGAACGACATCCCCATCCTTGGCCCCAAAGCGGTAAATCGTGCCTGAGAACGTGGTCACGAGAACCTCAACGCCCGCCACGACCGGCGCTGAAAGCACATCGCCGTCGATCCAGCGCCGCCACTTCAGCTCGCCCGTCTTCAGATCGAAAGCGCCGAGCGCATGAGAGTGTCCGGGAGGTTGCCCTTGGACTTGCGACGGCCATGCGACGAACACGAGCCCGTGACCGATCGTGGGGGCGCTCGTCAACGGGTCCCCGAGCCAGTGCGACCATCGGTGCGCTCCCGTCTTGGCATCGACGGCGAACACCGTGCACGACTCGGTGTTGAATACACACAACCCGCCCTCACATGCGGCGTTCGAAGGGCCATCGTCGTCGAGCGTGGCCCCCCAAGCGGGTTTTCCGGTGCGTTGATGAACCGCGAAGACCTCATGGCTCGAAAAGCCCCCGCTCACGAACACCAACCCCGCATGGAGCGCCGGCGTGACGATGGGCGCGCCTGATGGAAAACGAACTTCGAACCTACCGGAGGTCCGCGTGACGGCCAGCGAATCGACGGAGCGTGGGCTCACGTGACCCGGACGAAACGCTTTGGGGGCCGCCTGGTAGCGACGGACATCGTTGTAGAGGATCGTCGACTTCGTCACGATCTCTGCGGCATCGCCCGTCGTAGACACCGCTTCGGAAGACGCGCGTTCGGTCAGGGGATCTCCCCCCATCGCGACGCTGAACAGGATCACCCACGGCACCATCGAACCTCCCGGTCATCGCTACGTCGGAGCTACATTCCGGGCTCGCGGTTCGTCACGAGATGTCGGTCGGATACAGGGCGTCCCCGTGGAGGGAATCGGATGTCCGAGTCGACCGGGTCCGGGCCGCAAGCGGTCCTTGAGGCTCTGGAGGCGGCCCGTCGAGCACGCTCCGACGATGAGGCGCGTCACGCGTCTGAAATTGTGGATGTCGACCAAGAAATCGGCAAACTCGGGCGCGCGATCGACAACCTCGTCGAACAACGCGACGCCCTGGTGGACTATCGAGCCCGCCTGGCGGAGCGCGGGGAGGGCATTCGGCAGGCACGACGGACCGACACTCACAACGCGCTGTATGCTTCACTCGAAGCCCAGGCCGAGGCCGTTCATGAGCGGGGAACCGCGATGGAGCAAGCCCAGCCGGATCGGTTGGCGCTCGTACCGCCTCTCGATGCAACCTTGCAGGCTTTGCTGGCCGAGATCACGACCCACCATGAGGCGCTCGGCCAGGCCCCCGAATCCACCCGCGGTGAACTCAAAGGGCAACTCGAAGAAGCCCAGAGGCGGTTCACCGCCCTTCTTCGAGAGCGCACGGAGCCCGAAGCCTTCGAGGGCGCTGCGTTGCCCATCGACATCGTCTACTGCGTCGATGCACCCGAAGGAACGCCTGAGTTGCTCGTCGTGCTGTTGCCCGTGCGCGCCTCCATCGACAACCCCCAACAGCTCGCCGATGGGCTTCCCGCCTGGCTGGCCGCGCGGGTGGGACAGGCGCTGTTTGCGGCGGCGCGAAGCGTCGACTTCGGAGATGCCGATGTGCGCACGGGTCCCGCCCTCGATCGAGACCTGCTGGACATCGAAGTGGACCTCGCCACCGCGCCTGCGGGCTTTGTGACCGCATTCAAGGACGACTTGGCCCGCCATCTCGGCGCCGCACCAGAACTCCAGGCCGCCAAGGTCGAGGTGCGTGTATCGGAAGTCGAAGCCGACATCGTCTTTCCTCCCGACCCGGAGCCCAAGGATGGCTGATCTCCTTGCGGACCTTCGCCTGCGCTCGCTCGCAGAGGTGTGCCGCCAGCTCGACCTAGGGCCCATCGAGGTGGCTCGGTTGTGCGGCCTCGCCGAGGTCGATCCTCCGTCGGGCTGGGCGTTCGACAAACCAACACTGGCCCGCATCACCGAGGTTGGTGGGGTCGACGCTCCTTGGCCTCACGATCCGACCCCAGGGGCAATGAGCCGGGTGCGCGCGATCTTGCTCGAACTTGTCGTTCGAGGATTCAGCGGGGATCGACCTACCCGAATCGACAATACGTGGCGAGGCCTTCCCCGCTCGGAACAGCACATGCTCGCCGTTGCATTCGCCACCCTGGCGGAACTCGGTTGGGTGATTCTTGCGTCGCGCCCGGAAGGCGAAGTGGTTGCAGTCGCGGCCGACCCTCCTGAACCGTTACAAGCCTTCCTCGACGGCAGGGAGCCACCGGAGGCGCTCGCCGAAACGCTCGCCACTTTGGTGGAAGATCGATGACGCGCAAGCGCCGTAGCCTCATCCGACCCCGCACCGCAGCCCCAAAGGTGCCACTCGAAGACTCGGATGCCCCGACCGAAGTCGAAGACCCTCCTGCGGAACCCGAGACTCCCGCGCTGGAGGCCCTCTCCGAAAAGCCGGTTCCGGTCCCCGAGGACGAGGAGGCCACCCTGAAGGTCCAGGTGGACGAGGCGTTGGAACCGCCGAGCCTGGACGCTCCGGTCGATCCGACCGATGCGCCTCCGCCGCCGGTGATCCCCGAATCCGCCGAAGCGCCTCCTCCCCCAACGCCAGCGCGGAACGCCTTTCCGTCGATGCCTCCGGTGGTGCTAAGCCCCATTCCCGAACCCTCCGAGGTCATCTCGGCGCCCGAGGACGGACTCGCCGCCGTGGCGATCCCGCTGGCGGACGCCCCCTACAAAGACGAGGTGGGCGAGGGCGATGACTACGCGGACATGGAACGAGATGCCCCCCCGACGGAGGACCATCCCCTCTCGATCGCGCGCGCGGTCCACGGCGCCCACTACGACGCGGCCTACACGGTGCCTCAGGTTCCCGAGACGCTCCGTCGCTTCGACGCAGTGAGCGGCAGCGGTTCGTTCGCCGGCTCCGTCGAACCGGCGATTCGCATGCCGGATCCTCCTCCGTTGTCCGCGCCCGGACCGGATCGCAGTGAGCCCTCGCTTCCCGACGTGCGATTCGACCCCTCGGTGGCTCCCCCTCCGGCGGGCGGGGTGCCCTGGATCGCCCTGGGCCTGATCGTCTTGTTCGGCATCGGCGTCGCGGCGGTAGCGCTCACCGTGGTTGAACCAGAACCTCGCGGGGTGCCCGACCTCGGCCTGGGCGCGGCTCCGACCGAGGCACCGGCCGACGCAGCGCCTCCCACGCCCATCGAGGAATCCCCGGTGGAGGCCTCGCCCGAACCCGCGTCTCGACCCGCCGTAGATCCGGAGCCTCCGGTGCCCGAGGCCCCCGCTCCCTTGCCCACCCCCGAAGCGGCCCCAGAGGAGGCGGCGGTGGTGGCGGCCCCCGTAGAGGGGGAAGCCGAGGCCGATCCGGCTCCCGAGCCAGGCTCCCTTCGCATCCGCAGCAACAAGAAGGCGTGGGTGTCGATCGACGGCAAGCCGGTAGGCCTGACCCCCAAGACGGTTGAGGTCCCCCCGGGCCCTCACACGATCACCGTGGTTCAACCCGGTCAGCCCGACACTCGCCAGACGCGCACCGTCGAAGCCCGGTCGGGCAAGACCGATTCGGTGCGGTTCGCGTTCTAAACCGGCCGCGGGCCGAAGATCGCGGTGCCGATGCGCACGTGCGTTGCACCGTAGCGCACGGCGACCTCGAAGTCGCCGCTCATCCCCATCGACAACTCCTCCAACGCGAACCCCGCCCGACGCCCGGCCAGCGCCAGATCGGCGAGCTGCTCGAAGTACGGTGCCGCCTCGTCCGGATGGTCGACGCGCGGTGGAAGCGTCATCAGCCCCGTGAGTTCAAATCCCTCGACTGCAGCAAGTTCAGCGCAGGCCGTAGGGACGTGTTCGGGCGGAACACCACTCTTGGAATCTTCGTCGCCCAGATTCACCGCCAGCATGCCCCTCACCAGCCCCGGCGCTCGGCGTACCAAGGCCTCGACCTGACGATGAGAAGTCAGCGCATGAACGCGATGGGCGACTGGCGCGATGTACTTGGCCTTGTTGGTCTGCAGACGACCGATGAAGTGCCATCGCACACCGTCGTCTAGGACTGCGGCCTTGTCGCGAAGTTCCTGGGCGTAGCTCTCTCCAAAGTCGACCTGCCCCGCGTGCAGCGCCTCGGCAAGACGATCCGCCGGGTGGACCTTCGACACCGCGACCAAGGTGACCTCACTCGGATCGCGCCCTGCGGCCGCACATGCATCGCCCAACCGCCGGCGAACATCAGCGAGGCGTTCGGCGGTCGTCACGCGCGCTCCACACCAGCCCGAGCCAGGGCCTCCACGGTGGGCTCGAGCGGCAGCCCCACCACGTTCGTCCAGGACCCCTGAAGCTCCGCCACAAACACCCCGCCCCCGCTCTGGATGCCGTAGGCGCCTGCCTTGTCATCGGCATCACCCGTGGCGAGGTACCGATCGATCTCGCTGTCGAGCAGGGTCCTCAACCGCACGCGCGTGCTTACGGTAAACGCGTCGTGCGACGTCCCGTGGCGCACACACACGCCGGTGGTGACGGCATGCCAGCCACCGGACATGGCCCTTAGGTGGGCACGTGCTTCGTCCCGCGACGTGGGCTTGTCGTAGATCGCATCGCCCGCGTGGACCACCGTATCGGCGGCAAGGACCACCCAACCCGCATCGGCATCGGCGGCATGGGCCTTGTCGACGGCCAGCCGACGCGCATGGGCCACCGGGTCATCGCCCGGACGACGCGTCTCATCGATGCCCGTAGGCCGAGCCTCAAACACGTAGCCAAGGGCGGTCAGCAGCTCACGGCGTCGAGGAGACCCGCTAGCGAGCCAGAGCTCCGGCGTCATGATCGGCGCCCCGCCTCGATGTGCTGCCGATGGGCAAGGCGATCGGCACGCCGCCGCTCCGCCTCGTGGTAGCGCCGAATCTCGACGTCGCTCTGGGGAACGAGTTGGGGCACTTCCGTGGGCCGCAAGGCTTCATCAACCGCCACAAACGTGAGGTACGCCGCCGACGTATGGTTGCGAACCCCATCCTCGGGGCACTCTTCTTCAACCCGAACCCCGACTTCCATCGAGGTTCGCCCTGACCAATTCACCGTCGCCTGCAGAACCGCGATGTTGCCTCGTCGAATGGGTGCTTTGAAGACGATTTGGTCCATCGCAGCGGTGACCACTTGCCCCCCAACGAATCGACGGGCCGCGACCGCGGCGCAAATGTCGACCCAGCTGCACACCTTGCCGCCAAATGCGGTGCCGAGCGCATTGCAGTCGCCCGGCATGACGATCCACGTCATCTCACAACGTGTGGCCGAGGGGTGAACGATTCGCCTCATGGGTCCGATCCTCGAAGGGGTGGCGGACGTCCGTATCCCGCCGCGACGAGGGCTCGAGGCTTTCGTTACGATGAACGCTTGCGAGCCGCGGAGGACCCGCTTGGAGCCCATCCACGTCATCGCTCGGCGGCTGTACCAGACGCCTGACGACGAAGCCACGTGGCTGGTGTTTGCGGATGCGTTGCTCGATCGAGGGGACGCACGAGGCGAGTGGCTCACGCTGCAGCATCGGTGGACCGACCCTTCGCTCACCGGCCGCCAACGGCTCGCCATCGAGCGGCGCATGCGCGAAACCGCACCGCCCAGCGAGGAAGAACTGCTCGAAGAACTCGACATGCACGCCATGTGGTGGGTCATCAACGTCCACCTCGCGCGGGGCTTCATCCTCGGCCTGACCCTCGCCTGGCGGCCCATGCTTACGCTGGAATGCCTCGATCGAGTCGCCGCCCATCCCGCCGGGCAGCTCTGGACGGCGCTGTCGATCAGTGGCCTCGATGCGCAAGCCACGGCACGCTTAGCCACGAGCCCCACCCTACGCGACCGTGCGATGCTCGACGTCGCGCAACCGAAGTCGTTCTTGGCACGAATGGGCCCCCCCGGTGCGCGCACGCTGGCCACCACCTCCCGCCTCGCCCGTCTCGACACCCTTCACATCGGGGGCAACGACATCGGAGCCACCGGTGCGCTTTCGTTGGTCGGATCGGACCAGCTCCAAGCGTTGCGCACCCTCGACCTTGCGGCAAACGCCCTCGATGATCCGGGGATGATCGAGCTTGCGGGCTGCTCGGGGCTACAACGCCTGGTCACGCTGGGGCTCGCTGACAATCCGATCGGACCCCGGGGACTTCAAGCGCTTCTTGCCTCACCGTGGACCACCGCCCTTGAGCGCCTCGATCTGCGCGGCACCTCGCTAACCGCGCGGAGCGCCGAGGCCTGGGCCCATCTTCAAGCCACGGGCCTGCGTACGTTGCTGTTGGATGAGACCCAGCTCAAAGCCAAGGGTGTGGCTGGACTTGCCGCCGCACCGGCCCTGTCCCATGTCCAGCACCTGTCGCTGGCGGGCAATGAACTTGAAGACGCCGGAGCCACCGCGATTAGCGAGGCCCGTGACCCGATGGCCCTGCGGCACCTCGACCTGTCCCACAACCACATTGGGCCCCGGGGCATGACCTCGTTGCTCCGCGCGGGCCGTGCCCAACAGCTGCGAACGCTGGTGTTGGACCACAATCGCATCGGTCCTCGGGGGCTTCGAGCCCGCCCTTCGACCGCCTTCATCGGCATCGAGGACCTTCGTTTGGCCAGCAATGGACTCGGCGATAGCGGCGTTCAATCCTTGGCTCGCTGGCCCTTCACTCGCCTACGCTCGCTGAAGCTCCACCGCAATCACATCGGCGATGCAGCCGCCATCGCCTTGGCGCGCTCGACGCATCTGGGCTCGCTCACCCACCTCGACCTGCGAGACAACGACATCACCGACAAGGGGGCCGTCGCGCTGGCGAATGCCCAATCCCTGGGCAACCTCGTCCAACTCGATCTCCGCCAGAACCGGGTCGGGCCTCGGGGGGTGCGTGCCATCGAGCGCTCGGGGCGCCTCACCGCGTTGAGCCGGTTTCGCCGTTAGGTCCCCAACCGTTCGCGGGTCACGAGCAAGCGCTGCTGCGTGGTTCCCGTATCCGTCGTGTACTGCAGGGTGAACTCGACATCCGTGCCCTCAGGGCCCGTGATTCGTTCCACAAACTCTTCGATGCCCATCGCCGTCACCGACTCGCCTTCGACTTCAACGATGAGATCGCCAGGCTCAAGGCCCGCTCGGTCGGCGGGCGTGTCGGGCAGCACCGAGTCGACCCGCATGCCCTCGGTGGTCCCTCGAAACTGAACCCCCACGCCGCCGCGCGGCGGCTCGTCCATGGGCACGTCAAACGACACGTCCGTGCCGGGGCGAATGTCGAGCGTGACGGGAACGCCACGGGCCACGAGCAGGCCATCCTTGCGCGCCGCCCGAACGATGCAGGGCCCAGGAGGCGCAAAGAACCCTTGCGGGGCCAATCCCGACATCCCGGGGCAGTCCACGGGCTCCACCCAGGCATCCGCGACACGCCGCCCTCGTGCATCACGGACCTCCACGCCAACCTCGACGGGGGGCTCCGGGTCGGGCTCCGGCGCTTCGTCGGCCTCAGGAGCGTCAGGAGCTGCGGGCGGCTCGGCCCGACGACGTACCCGACGAACCGGCCGTTCACGCGCGGGCGGCGCCTCAACGGCGGGATTCGTAACGGGATTCACCCGCTCCACGGGACGCACGCGGTTCGCACCTGGTCGCATCAACGAAAGCAGCCCAATGCCGATCATGAGCCCGCCAAACATTGCGAACGAACGCAACTGAGCGCGCGAAGGGGTTGCCATCGGTCACCTCTCCGAGAGCCCAGCGTATCGTAGAGGATCAGTAAGCGTCCTCGTGAACCGCTCGCACCGCCCGACCGCTCGGATCCGGAGTGTCGCGGAAGCTCTCGTCCCAGGCAAGTGCTGCCGCGGTGCTGCACGCGATGCCGTCCTCGTTGGGAACCGTCGCAGCGGCCGAGGGCAAGGGGAAGTGCTCTTCGAACCGCGACCGGTACACGTACGCTTCCTTTGTTTTCGGCGTACCGACAGGAAAACGCGAAGCGGCATCCCGGAGCTGCGCGTCGGTGACTTGAACGTCGGCCCACTCGCGAATGGCATCGATCCAGCCGTACCCGACGCCGTCAGAGAACTGCTCTTTCTGCCGCCACAGGATGCGGTCGGGAATCCAACCTTGGAAGGCTTCGCGAAGGATCTCCTTTTCGATTCCGCGCTTGCCGACCATCTTGTGCTTCGCCGGAATCGCCATGGCGTGATCGACGAATGCAGTGTCGAGAAAGGGCACTCGAGCCTCAACCCCCCACGCGGCCATCGCTTTATTGGCCCGCAGGCAGTCGTAGCGATGCAACCCGGCCAGCTTGTCGACCGTTTCATCGTGGAACGCCCGAGCGTTGGGGGCCTTGTGGAAGTAGAGGTAGCCCCCGAAGATCTCGTCGCTACCCTCACCGGAAAGCACCATCTTGATGCCCATCGCCCGGATGCGCCGGGCCATCAGATACATCGGCGTGCCGGCCCGAATCGTCGTCACATCGAAGGTTTCAAGGTGGTAGATCACATCCGCAATCGCGTCGAGGCCTTCCTGGATCGAGTAGGTGAAGCCATGGTGAACGGTGCCCAGGCCAGCGGCGACTTCGGCCGCCGCCGCGAGGTCGGGAGAGTCCGGCAAGCCGATCGAAAAGCTGTGCAAACGCGGCCACCACGCTTCATCCTGGCCCCCCGACTCCACGCGACGACGCGCATACCGGGCCGCAATGGCGCTCACGACCGAGCTGTCGAGCCCTCCTGACAGCAGCACTCCGTAGGGCACGTCGCTCATGAGGTGGCTGCGCACGCTGTCGACAAGCGCAGTACGGAGCGCGGCAGGGTTGCGGTCAGCGTCCGTGACCGCCTCGAAGTCCGTCCAGGACCGCTCGAACCACGCCACGGGGGCTTCATCGCCACGCGCAAGCGCATGCCCAGGCGGAAACACCACCACAGACCGCGCCATGCCCACCAAGGCCTTCAGCTCCGAGGCCACGAGCAGGCCCCCTTGGTCGTCGCGCCCGAGGTAGAGCGGACAGATGCCGTAGGGGTCGCGCGCCACGAGGTACTCACCCGTCACCGTGTCGACGAGCACAAACGCGAACATGCCACGCAGGTGCTTGACCATCTCCCGCCCGTGCGCGGCGTAGAGCGGCAAAATCACCTCGGCGTCGCTCTCGGTCTGGTAGGGCCAGGCCGGGTGGGCCGCGCGCAGCTCCTGGTGGTTGTAGATTTCCCCGTTGACGGCAAGTACATACCGCCCGTCGGGGCTCACCAGGGGCTGTTCACCGCTCTTCGGATCCACGATGGCGAGTCGTTCGTGCGCCAACGCAAACCGGTCATCATCGAACGCGCCAGACCAATCTGGACCCCGGTGACGCTGGAGGCGACCACGCTGGACCACGGTGGCTCTTGCCTCGGCGGGCGGGCGCTGGTGGTCAATCCAGGCAAAGATGGCGCACATGAAACCTCCTGTCGTGCGACAACGGCCCATCGGCCAACAAGTTGAACCCTGGACTGGCCATTGACGACCCTTGCATCAACCTATGAACAGATTGCCCTTGGGCTCGCGTGCGTCATCACGGTTTTGGTCTGCATCGTTGCCGTACTGTCGATGATCGTCAGGCGAGTTGACCCACCGGCCCTTGCACTCCCCATGTTGATGGGGCTCTGCGTCCTCCCCTTTCTATTCCCTTTCAACGACCTACATAACGAGCCCGACAGACTGATTGAGACCGCAGCACTCGCGACGGCGGCGCTCACGGTGTTGGGAGGTTCGATCTGGGCGTCGCTCGCGCTGGTGACCCGCGGACCCCCTGGTCTGTCGCCAGACGCGCCCCCCACGCCGAAGGGCTTCAGCAGCTTTGGCGCCCAGCTCGGGGGCATCCTCATCGCCACCCTATTTGTGATGGGGTTCTTCTTTCAAAACGACCCAGAGAGCATGTGTCTCGCGACGGTGTGGTTCATCCAAGTGCCGTATGCCTTGCTGGCCACGCGGCCCGGCGCACGCACTGCCCGCATGCGTTTCCGCCTCGGAGTTCTGCTGATGGGGGCCGCCCTGGTGGTGGGAGCGCTTAGCCTCGCCGTCAACATCGTGCCGGTCATCTTCTTTGGGCAGGGCGCCCTCTTGGCCTTTGCATCTCCAGCAGACGACTGGGTGCGAGCCCGCCGCCGCTCTCATGCAGTGGGCATCGTAGTCATCGCCCTCGTCGTAGGCGGGGCATACCAGGTCACCAAAGCGCTGGTTGACCAACGTCTGATCCGCTACACGGCGCACATCGACGCTCCCGTGCCGATCGCAAACCCTGATCTCCCGATGATGAACAAGAGAATCAACCGTCTCACCCCCGCCGAATACGCAGAGATGGACCTGCAGGTGTTGGCACCCGACGACCCCATTCCGTGGGACCCAACCATCGGCTCGGTCGCGTGGTTTGGTCGTACCCCGGCCGGACAACCCCGAGTCGCCGCCCTCCACCGCGGAGATACCGCCCAACGCTGGTTCACCTGGTTCCAGTTCGGCCAGGCGGTGCTCCTGGAGCACGCCCCCAACAAGCCAGGACATTACGTGCTTAACGGTACAGATGGCCTCCTGCGGATGGAAGAGGTCATCGACACCCTTGACAACGCGGACAACTGGCGCAATCCGGCCATCAACATGGATAACAGCTGGACCGCTGGCGAGTTGTTTGACCTTTGCGCGACGTTTGGCTGCCGCGCCGACACGCAGTTCGCCTCTTCTTGGGACGAGGCGGCGGATTTGCATTGAATCCCCAAGTGGCCCAACTGCTGTTTGACCCCGTCGTTTGGCTCGGCGGGAGTTTCTTGCTCACGCTTCTCGTCGCGCCATTCTGGATTGTCGTGCGACGGCGCCATCCCGAACTGCAGACCGTGCTGGGCACCTTGGCCGCGTTTGCAGGAATGCTCGGGTTCTTGTTCTGGGGCGCGGGGCCCGATGTCGCACTGCTCCGCGCGACCCAGCTCTGGTGCATCGGCTCAATCACCATGGGGTTTGGTTGGGCGTTCTTGGCCACGGTGACACGCCCGCCCTCCGAGGAGTTGCCGAACCATCCTCCTCGCCCTCGCGGATTGGCGAGTGGCCCCGCACTTCTTTTGGCCATCGCGATCGTGTGCCTTGTGAAGCCAATCTTCGACGATCGAGCGTGGCGATTGAGTCCGCAAACGGGCTTCCCTTGTCTGGCACTTGTCCAGGTGCCGTTGGCCTTGCTCGCCTTCCGATCCGGAGCCCGTGCGGCACGCGTCCGCTTTGGGTCAGGCCTCCTGTCGACGTCCGGTGGCCTCGCAGGAATCCTGCTGTTGATTTGGGAACGGAGTGTTCACGTGCCAGGCTACTTCTATGAAGCTGGCTTTTGCGTCATTCACGGCTGGCTTGGAGGGCTGGCTGGCTCCCGTACCCTTCCCGCTCTGAATCGCGCGCGATGGCCCCTTACCATCGGCATCGCCCTCATCGCGACGGTGGCTGGCAAGGCGTACCCTGAATTGCATCGAGCCACCGAGCGGCGTTTGCGGCGGCAAGTCGATCGGTTGGGCCCAGACGCCCTTCCTACCGCAGAGGGGTATCTCTACGAGACTTGGCCGATGAGACGGGCTCGACTCGGCAAGGGATCCGGAGATCGGGACCCGTCGGGCCGAAAGGGCATCGTCGTGCGCGCGTTGGCCCCCAATGACCGGTTAACCAAACCGCCTCGGCACCCCGGATTCTTCAACTGGGCGGGTCGGCTTTCGACCGGAGAAGCACGAGTGGCCACCTTGAGCAGGTCCGTCCAAACGTCCCCACGTTGGGTGGTGGTCACCGAAACGGTGGGGCTGCGTCGGGTGTCCCAAGCCAAGGGTCCGACCCTGTACCAGCTTCACGGTCTTGAGCCGCCACTCACGCTCGAGGCGACCCTGGATTTTCTACAGGCGAACCGACCGACCAATCTTTTGTTCCTCGGCTTGGGGCTCGAGGCCGACGACCCCTGGACGGCCCAGGAACTCTTTGCGTTGTGCGCCCAGTATCGCTGCACTTACGATCGCCACCGTTCCCATTCGTGGGACACCGAAGTGGCGCGGCGGCCTTAACCGTGCTTGCGGGCGTGCCCCGCGAGCGTCGACTCCACTCCGTTCAGTGCGTTGAGCACACGCTCCTCGAACGCACCCTCGGCAGGAGCCTGCCAAATCCCAAGGTGCGCCGTGGCCATGGTGGTGGTGTCTCGCCAACGCGTGGCGATGTCCTGTGCCCAGGTTCGAAAGGCCGCTGCCGCCCCAGCTTTTCGCAGCAGTGCCGTTCCGAGCGTCGGGTGGAAGGCAAACACATCGTTCCAGCCAAACATCCGGACGACGCCGGGCAACTGGGCGTAGCTTAGCGTGTCGTCGACGTGCACCGTCCGCGATGCGCGGTGTCGCGCGAGGACCGACGAAAAGTGGATGTTTTCATTGTCCGAAATGAAGTCGACCCCCGCCGGCACGGAAAACTCGAAATCCTCGGCGAACGACGCGTGAAGCGCAGGATCATCGGTCGTAAGCGTCTGCCAGGGGAGGTCGGGGGCTTTCTTCGCGTGCCGGACGGTGCCGTACAACTTTGCATTTGGAAACTGGGCATGCACCCGCTTGCAGTGGACGGTGTGAAACGGATGCAGGTTCAGGATGGCGTCGAGCAGCGCACCGTCTTCCGTCAACGCGGCCACCTGGGCTTCGACGTCATCCTTCAGGGTGTAGGAATCGAGCATGACGAAGCGCCCGTCTGCCTTACGGACAAGGGCGGCGTGCGTCCCGATATCGAGCAGCCCGCCGATCTTGAACGACCCCCGAATGCTGTAGAAGTCGTCAGAAATCTGTTCGATGCGGTCGGCCATCGCTTCCTCCGACCGCCTCGTAGCAATCAGGGATTGCAGTGGTCGAGGCCGAGGTCGGACCCGTCGTTCGACGTCGCGGTAGCCGTCCACTCGAGCGAGGGATCGAAGGCATCGGAGCCGTCGTCATCGCCCATGGTGACCGAGCAGTTTCGGCGAAGCACCGAGTTCTGGGTGCTAACTCCACCGTTACTCCAGGCTGAACCCGGATCTTCGCCGATACGACCGATGACGTCTTCGGTCACTCCGTTGCACAGCAACTCGATCGCATCGTCGCCGTTGAACGAAAGGTCGACCGACTGGTCACAGACCCCGCCCAGCGTCACCGTGATGGGGTTCTGATTGGCCGGACAAACGAGGAACACCTCGCCTGGGGCAAGCATCACGGAACTCAGCGTGAAGGTCTGCCCCCCGTTCGGCGTGCTGTTGCCGTTGGTGTAGGGCTGAACCTCACAGTTGCCAAGATCGACGTCGGCGCCCGAGAGGTTTTTGATTTCGAGGAACTTGTGGTTTCCGAGCGAGTCCGCCTCGAAGTACTCCCAAAACGCAATTCCGCTGCCCACTGGCGCATTGGAGACGTCCACCGTGGCACTCAGGCCATCCACGGTCACCAGGAAGGTGCCCACGTCGATTGAGGTCACATCGATGTCGACGATCGTATCTCCGGCCGGAACGGTGACCTGACCGGGCACCGTGATGCCCGGGTCGCCCGTCACGACGAGGTCCAACCCGCCGGCCGGGGCAGGAAGGTCGATCGTGGCCGTCAAGATGCCACTGTTGCCTGGTTGCAAGTTGAGCACCGCGGGCATCAGCTCGATGACCTGACGTGGCGTGGTGTCGTCGTACACGCTCACATCGGCGATGGCTTGTGTTGTGCCGAGGCTTGCGGTGACCGTCGCCATGCCGTTGGCCAGTCCGTCGATGACAAAATCAGCTGAGGACTGCCCCGCAAGCACATCTACGCTGGCGGGACATCCGATGGTGCCAGCCGGCGCGCAGGTCAGCTGCACCGTCTCGACCTGGGCCGCGGGGAAGCGAAGGTTCACCGTGAGCGTGGCCATCGCACCCACTTCGACCGTGACGTCTCCGGGGGTCAGCCCATCAATCTCGTTGAACCCAAAGAGCAAATCAAACTCGCCCCTCGGCTCGAGCTTCGATGCGTTGTTGGCAAACCGCAAGACCCCGGTGACGGCATCGAAGGTATCGCCCACGGCGGGGTTCAAGTCGTAGAAGAAGTCACCGACGCGAAGCAGACCGTTGAGTTCGCTTTCGCCGGAGGGATCGCTGTCGCCGGGACCGGCCGGCAGATCGAGGGCCGTGACTTCAACATTCTGCACGGTGACCAGTGCGGCCTCGAGCTCGTCAGCACGGCCGCCCTGGGTGCGGACCTCATCCGGGGTGGCGACGGTCGAATCGGGGAGGGCGACGCCCATTGCGACGACCTGCACATCCACGAGGTTCGACAGCTGGATCTGGCCAAAGAAGTCCTGCACGGGAGCGGTGATGGTCACCACATCGCCCACGGCGACCTGGTCGGCGAAATCTGGACTAAAGGTGTAGATCCCTGAATAATCGACGCCGTTGTAGGTGGGCGACGTGGGGTCAAGCTGCGCAAACCAGCTCGTTCCGGGACGAACCGCGGTCACGATGAGGTCTTCGACAACCACCAAATCACCCGTCCATAGGCCTTGTTTGACGTCGTACACCGTGGCGAGACAGGCCCCTTCGGGTGACGCAAAGTCGTCGCAGGGGTCGCAAGCGGCTCCGATGCCGTCATTGTCGGCGTCTTCCTGGGTCGGATTCTTGTCACGGGGGCAGTTGTCGTCAAGGTCGAGAATGCCGTCGCCATCCACATCACCCACCGGACAGTCCGTGCCTTCCTCCAACGGGCAGACGTCACACGCGTCGCCCTCACCATCCCCATCCACGTCGGGCTGAATCCAGCCGTCAAGAGGACGCCGGGGATTGAAGACGGTGGGGCAATTGTCGACATCGTCATCCTCGCCGTCCAGATCCTGATCCATCATGGACGAGGTGGGGTAGATCACCCCGTCCCCGTCTTCGTTGTCGCGGAACGGTTCGCAGCTCGGCTCGTCAGCTGGCGCCTCGCAGATTTCTACCGGGTAGGCCTGTGACGGCGCGGCGGCGTTGATCTGGGCCAGGCTGAAGCGGTCGAGGCAAGCCACGTGGTCGCTTAGGCAGTCCGACAGGTCGTCGCAGGCATCGAAGCTCGCACTGTCGAGCAGGCCCGCGATGGTGGTGCGTTCTCCGGTCATTGGACGGCCCCCCCGGAACACCAGTGCCACGTCATCGATGCCCGCCCCCACGACTGCGTGATGCAACGCGCGCCCGTCGTTCGCAAACACCGCCACGTCGGCCACCGTTCCGACGGCCAGACGCCCGAGCTGGTCTTCGACGCCCATCGCAATCGCCCCGTTGCGGGTGACCATCCGCCACAGATCAAAGTCGGAGAAGTAGGCGCCGAGGTGTTCGCGATTGAAGTCATCGGCGCACTGCAGCTCGCGCAGGACCGTGGTCGAGCCACTCGGCACCCAGTCCGTGCCCAGCGCGATGGGCACCCCAAAGCGGTCGTAGGTCACGACAGCGGCCGTGTCGCCGTACAGCGAGAGGTTCGACCGGGGCGACCACACCAAGTGCGCTCCCCGCGACGCCGCAAAGGCGATGTCTTCGGCGGTCAGCGCAATGCCGTGGACGATCGATGTGTTGTCCTGGATGTAGTCGACAGACTGGGCGCCTTCGCCGGAAAGGCACGCAAACTCGTTGCGGGCTTCCGGGTCGATGCCTTCCGCGATGTGAGGCAGGTAGATCTCGCGGTTCAGGACGTTCGAGCTTTCAGGGTTGTACGAACCGCATCCCGAGTCTTCAAGCACGGGAAAACCAGCATCGCCGAGAGGGAACGTCGAATAGTCGACGTTACCGGGATTCAGCCCCTCGTTGTAGTTGGCATTGTCGAGGTTTCGCATGAGCCCCGAAGCGTTCACACTCGAGATCGAGCCCGCGATGGAGGTCGCACCACCCAACATCATGCGCAGTTCGCCAAGGAGCGTGATCTCAGGCTGGTTCGACGAACTGGTGTTGAGTTCGTCGTGCCCCCGGGTTCCGCGACGCCAATCGTGCCGGTGATCGAACCGCTCGTCACCGTGTGACTTCACCGTCTCGCCCGCATAGCGAATGTGGTCGTGGGCATTGATGAGCCCAGGCGAAAGTACCGCATCGGGGCAGCTCACCACCAGCGCATCAGCTTCAGAACAGTCACAGCCCACGCACTCGATCGTCGCATTCGTCTGATTCAACGCAAACCGAATCTCCCCGGAAACGAAGACGTCGGGATCCCCAAGCACATCCCCTTGCAGGACGACCGAGGTGGCGGTCGCGGGATCACCGGTCACGGTGCAGGTTTCGCCCGCCGGCGGCTCCGCCAGGGTGCGCGCGCAATCCGTAATCTCGAACGGATCGGGTTGTTGCGTGGGTGGAGGCGGAGGAGTGGGCGGCATGCCCGTGTCTAAAGGGTCACCGGTTTCTTCTGGCGGTACGGGGACTTCGTCGCCTCCATCACCACCACAACCAACGCCCGCTAAGAGCAGCAGGCAAGGGAACAATCGCACAGCCACCTCACAAAGGGCCGCAATCTAACGGCGAGATCGTGAGACGTCGGATGCGATTCACCTGGGTGTCACAGACGGGGCTCGCCGCGCCTCAGGGCCGCGTGGCCAACCAATACAGCGTGTTCGTCCGGGAATTACCGTTGTCGTAGCCCGTCAGCGTCTGGGCTGCGTCCCAGGCCGCCGCCGGCTCGTTGATGCCCTGCGCCATGATCAGGAAGCCTCGCCAGCCCTCGGCAAGCCCTGGGTCTCCCAACCCTGACGATGCGACG
>JBCCQY010000129.1:0-26062 GCA_039208735.1 Myxococcota bacterium
CAGAACTGGTCGTAGTCGATGAGTTCGGTCACCACCGGCCGATCGGGGTCGCGTCGGAGGCCTAACTCCCGAAATGACATCTCGAGAGCATCGAACAGCAGCAAACGGCCTGACAAGGAGGTGCCAAGCCCTGCGAGCAGCTTGATGGCTTCGGTGGCCTGAATGGTCCCGATAATCCCGGGCAACACCCCGATCACCCCGCCTTCGGCGCAGTTCGGCACGAGCCCCGGAGGGGGCGGCTCAGGGTAGAGGTCGCGGTACTGAGGCCCCCCCGCGACGTTGAACACGCTGGCCTGACCTTCGAAACGATAGATCGAGCCGTAGACGTTGGGTTTGTCGAGCAACGAGCACGCGTCATCCACGAGGTACCGCGTCGGAAAGTTGTCGGTGCCGTCCACCACGATGTCGTAGGGCTCCAGGAGGTCGAGCGCATTCGCTGAAGTGAGTGCGGCGTCATGCACATCGACCTGCACGTGCGGATTGAGGTCGGCAATCCGTCGGGCCGCGCTGAGCACCTTCTTCTCACCCAACGCACCGGTCCCATGCAGGATTTGACGCTGCAGATTGCTCTCGTCGACCACATCAAAGTCCACGATGCCGATGCGGCCTACCCCCGCGGCGGCCAGGTAGAGGAGCAGGGGCGAGCCGAGGCCCCCCGACCCCACACACAGCACGGAGCCCGCCTTGAGGCGCTGCTGTCCTTCGAGCCCGACCTCCGGCAGTGTGAGGTGGCGAGAATAGCGGGCGACTTCAGCATTCGTCAGCGGCGGGAGGGCCGAATGCGTCATGGTGCCTCCAGGGCGGACCCGTATCGTGGCTGACAGGTCGAACACCAATAGGTCACGCGCGGCAGATCCCGGCCGTGGACCTTCGCCTGCACCCGCGTCCGACAAACCAGGCAGGGGCGGCCCCTGCGGCCATAGACCCAGAGTCGTGGCTGGCCACGCCCAAACCCCGTGGTGTTCCGCGGAGCCGACCGACAATTCGCTCGCATCCAGGTTTGGCTCTTGAGATAGAGCCCGACCCACTGCTCGGCTTCGACGGCTGCGGGCGGCGTGAACGGGTCTAGGCGGAGCGCAAAGCAAACCTCGGATTTGTAGACGTTGCCGATGCCGCAGGCGACGCGCTGATCGAGCAACACCTCGCTGACCGTGACCGCCTCGGTGGCCCGCCCCAACCTCGGCAACACCGAATCGGGTTCGAAATCCGGATCGAGCACATCGGGACCTAGTCGCGAAAGCACAGGATGAATCCTTCGTTCCCGTGTCCGAAATCGCTCCACGGTGGGGGCTTTCGTGCAGAGGAGCCCATCCTCCTTGGTGTCCAACCGCAAGCTCACGTTCCCTGGCATCACGCGGGCCCGCTCTCCGGGCGGCAACCGGCTCCATTTGCCCTTCATGCCGAGGTGCACACGAAGCGTCGTGCGATCATCGAGGCCGATGAGCAGGTGTTTGCCGATCGGTTCGAGGGTGGTCACGGTGCGTCCGACGACCCCCTGCACCACGGCAGGCCACCGACTGAAGGCATGGGTGACGGTTCGTCCCACCAGACGAGGGGACAGCAGCTGGGCGTGAACAAAAACGGTGTCGCCTTCAGGCATCGACGTGCCCTACCGTCGCCGACGCGCGGGGTCGACGGGAGCCACCGGTGGGTGCGGGTAGATCGGGGAGTACGGCGGCAGGTTGGGCCCTGCGTACCAGGGTCCCCGCTCGTAGGGGGCTTGCATCACAGGGGTCATCCAAGCGGCGCCCGTTCCCCACAGGAACGCCACAACTCCAATCCCCAACAGGCCGCGACGTACCGGCGCTTCCTGGTTGGAGGCGAACACGGCAAGCGGACTGCCGAGAACCAGGAGAAATCCCGTCCACAGGAGTACGGTGGGCGGAACCATCTGATGATGGGCGAGTTCCCGAATGGCGTCGCCTCGGACGAAGTAGAGCCCTGGCCACAATGCCACGGGCAGCAAGCCCCACGCCACGAGCCTTGGCACCCGGTCGAGAAGGGCGGTCGCCAGCGCTGCGGACAAGACCGGGGGGGCCAGCAGCGGTAGCCCGCCCCACACGGCCAATCCCGCAAGGCCGAGGAACAGCGCCACGACCATCGTCGCGGCCAGCGCTCCCTTCACCTCAATGCGGGACACGGCCACCAGCAAGCCAGCCCACCCCGCCGTCGCCACGTAGCCAGCGAGCGCAAGGCCAAACGGTCGGGAGCCCGCGACGGCAAACCCAATCCACGCACCCATCGCAGCCAACAGGACGAGTCCTCCTAACGGCGCAAGCGCCAAGGCTTCTTTGGTCTTTCGATGCGCGTCGAACCGTGCCGCTAGGGTACCGACCAACAGGCCTGCCATCGCGACGAGGACCCCCCACCCGGGCACCACCATCCGCGTCCATGGCACCACGACCGCAATGCCACCCGAACCACGGGGAAGCGGCGGTGCGTAGGCAACGCCGTGAACCGCGGCATAGGCGGCGGCCAAGGTCTCTGGTTCGAGGGAGGACGGTTCGTCGTCTGCGGTGTGGTAGGGCCACAACACCCCCGACTCGGCCCGCGCCATGAGGTGGCTGCTCGGAATGCCCATCCGACCAAACCAATGATGATCGGAGCGTTCCATCGATGGGTAGCCCTGCGAAATCGCCCGGTAGACCCAAGGCACCTCGGCCGGAGCGACCTCGAGCAACGCCCGCAGTTGCGAGGTCGACCACGCCGGACCGAGTCCGTTGTGGGTAAGCTGGCCCCGCCCGACCAAATCGAGCGCCATCACTTGATCGAGCGGCGCCCGTTCGCCGGTCACATCTGCTGCGAGACGACGCGAGCCTCGAAGACCGATTTCTTCGCTGTCCGGAAATGCGAGGCACACGGTGCGTGGACGCTGCTCCGCGCCTGGCAAGTCACGCGCCAGGTGTAGAAGGACCGCCATCGCTGCGGCGTTGTCGTTGGCACCCGGAACTGCGGCATGCACCGTGTCCGTGTGCGCAATGAAGAGGACGATGCGTGCATCGGCGCCCGGTTGACACCCCATGACGTAGCCGTCGGGCCCCAACACCCGCTCCGCGGTCCAGCCCGCAGCCTCCAAGGTGGCCTGGGTCCATCGCTGAGCCGCATCGCCCGCTGCCGTCCGCGCGGGTCGAGGACCCAGTTCTTCGACGATGGCCGTCGCCTCGGCCAAGAGCGTCTCACCTAGCTCCGACGCCCCTGCCGTCAGCGCAAGCCAAACCATCATCCGCCGGCGTACCTCGGGCCCGAAGACGACACCCGCACCACGCGGCCTGGCTTGACCCCGGTAGGTTCATCGTCGAGGCGCACCACCGAGCCGCCCAAGATGGTCGCGCGGTACCCTCGTGCCGACTGCAACAGGCGCTTGCCCCCGGCCGGGAGGTCGGCCACCATCGACGGTGGACGAATGCCCAGCCGATCGAACTCGATGACGTTGATGTCCGCGCGCTGACCCACGAGGATCTCTCCGCGATCTGAAAGTCCCATGTATCGCGCAGTATCGCGCGCCTGCGCCTTGATGAGCGCCTCGAGAGGCAACCGGCCGTCTGCACGGTCTCGGCCCCAATGAGTAAGCAAGAAGGTCGGAAAACTCGCATCGCAGATCGTGCCTACGTGGGCGCCTCCGTCCGAGAGCCCAGGCAAGGCCAAGGGGTGCGTCAACATCTGACGCACCGTGTCGAGGTTCATGCCCGTGTAGTTGAGCAGCGGAAAGTAGAGCAGGGACCGGCCATCATCCTCGAGGAATGCATCGTAGAACACCTCGAGCACCGACACGCCTCGGGCCTGGGCTTCCATGAAGAGGCTGTCTTCGAGACGAGGCTCGTAGTTGGGCGGATCGCCGAGTCGGAACGTACGCAAGGCCACCAGGTCAAGCTTCGCGAGCAGCTCGTCAGCGAGTTTGGGTAGCCGACTGCCATCTCCGGCCACGCTCGTGGTTTGCTCCTTCAGCATGCGTGCCTTGCGAGCCGGATCTCTCAACGCCGCCACCCGCTCGGCAAGCGGCAGTCCCGCGATGTCCTTGTAGGACGGGAACCCCATGAACACGTGGAAGGTGGCTTCGAGACCTAGCAACACCCCAATCGCGCGCGGGGCAACCTGGGCCCGTACATCGAAACCACGCGCCGCGAGGCCTTCCAAACGACCGAAGATGGTCGACCATTGCTCCGCGACTTGATCCCGCTGCAGGAGAGAAATCGACATCGACCGTTTTGGTGCGACCTCGACCATCGCTTCAAGCAGTCCAAACTCGCGGTCGAAGTCTGCATCCTCCCGCATGAAGTCGAAGTCATTGACGGCCTGCAACACGCCATGGTCTTGTTCGCCGACGACTTTGGCAAGGGCCACCAGTTCACGACGTGACGCCTCGGAAGCCGGGGTGTACTCCCCCGTCGCGGTGCGATGAGTGTCCGTCCGGCCCGTCGAGAACCCCGCTGCCCCCGCCTCGAACGCCTCTCGCAGCACCCGTTGCATCGCTTCGAGATCGTCGTCCGTAGCATCGGATCCGGCGACCGCGCGTTCGCCCATCACGTAGACACGAAGGGCGTCATGTGGCACCTGCGCAACCAGGTCGGCCGCGTGTGGCACCCGATCGAGCGCATCGAGGTAGCCGGGAAAACTCTCCCAATCCCAGGTCAGCCCTTCACTTAGGGCGGTGCCAGGGATGTCTTCGACGCCTTCCATAAGTTGGACGAGCCGCTCTTGGTCGGCCGGTCGGCAGGGTGCAAACCCCACCCCGCAGTTGCCTAGAACCAGGGTCGTCACCCCATGTTCCGTCGATGGCGCGAGGTCTCCATCCCACGAGGCCTGTCCGTCGTAGTGGGTGTGGATGTCGGTGAATCCCGGGGTCACCAGCGCGCCATCGGCCATCAGCGTGCGCCGCGCTGCCGTCGTGACCTTACCGACCTCGACGATGACGCCGTCCTTGACGCCCACGTCGGCGGTGAAGCGAGGGGCTCCGGTGCCATCGACCACGGTGCCACCCAGGATGTTGATGTCGTTCATGCGGTTGTCTCCATCCGCCGATCTTGCCACGCCCAAAACGAGGCCAGCGCGAGACCCGCGATGATGTGCCAGATTCCCCACCAGCCAGCGACGATCGCCATGCCGCCTAGGCCTTCGAAGAAGTTGAAGATGAGCACGAGGCCAAGCCCCGAGTTTTGAATTCCCACCTCGATCGCCACCGCGCGCCGTTCGGTCGTGGGCAAGCCTGCCCACCCTCCCGCGGTCCATCCGATGCCCAGCGCCAATGCGTTGAGCAACGCGACGGGCAAAGCTACCGTTCCGATGGCGACGATGAACACGTCGAAGTTGCTCGCGAACGCGCCCACCACCACGAGGCCGAAGAACACCAGTGACAGCACCCGCATGGGCCGGCGCAACCAGGCCGCCAGCTTCGGGGCGCGCGCTGCCACCAGCATGCCGATGGCGCAGGGCACCGCTAACAGCAGGGCCACATTCACCGCTACCTGCAAGGGGTCCAGCGCGACATCGCGAATCAAGGCTGCGGTACTGGGGTGCATCGAACCCCAGAACGTCAGGTTGAGCGGCGTGGTCACGACCGCCGCAAGCGTCGAGACCGCGGTCATTCCGACCGACACCGACACGCGCCCACCCGCGAGCTGCGTGATCACGTTTGAGATGTTTCCGCCTGGGCAAGCGGCGACCAAGATCATGCCCAAGGCCATGCTCGGCACGGGCGCCACCGCGATGGCCAAGGGAAAGGCGAGAGCGGGCAACAGGAGGAACTGACAAAACAGTCCCACCATGGGTGCACGCGGGTCCTTGGCGAGCTGCTGAAAGTCGCGCAGGGAAAGGTCGAGCGCGACCCCAAACATGATGAAGGCCAGCGCGACGTTGATGACGAACAGGCCATTGCTGTCGAACGACAGCCGCAGTGCATCCACGGACATCGCCGCATGGTAGCAGAGGCTGGCGTCGCTCCGGCCACAGGACTATGGTCCAAGCGTCCGAAACGGAGGTGTCCGATGCAAATGCCCGTTGCCAAGCCTGCGTCGCCCTCCCACGGAGCACAGCGCGCGCGGTAGCGCCCGACGCTCGAGGGTGACCGAGTCCTTCTCCCAACCGATGGGTTTGCCCCATGGGAACGGGGACCTCTGCACCTCGAACGTACGGAATTCTCCAATGATGGACGATGATACGTGGGAGCTCCGCTCTCGCGACCGGCAGCGCTTGTCGCGCCGATCCAACAAGCGACGAACCAAGAAGAAGGGCTCTCGTCGCGATTCTGCATCTCCCGAACGCCTCGATGGTCCCACCGCGGGTGGGGTGGTCATCGAGGCCAACGCACAAGCCGGGTCGGTCGTGCTCTCCGACGGCCGCACCGTGCTCGCCACCCTTTCAAGCCGGGTGCTGTCTCACGGTGGGCTGTGCGTAGGCGACGAAGTGACGGTGCGCCTTGGCGTGCATGACACCGCGGTCGTCGAGCGCGTTGCCAAACGCCGGACCTTGCTCGTGCGAACCCATCCGCAAGTGCGACATCGCGAACTGACCATCGTGGCCAATGTCGATGCCATCGGCATCGTCAGCGCGGCCTCCGATCCGCCCTTCCGCCCTCGACTCGTCGATCGCTACCTGGTGGCCATCGAACGCAGCGGGGCCAGTCCGTTCCTCGTGATCAACAAGCTCGATGAAGCGGATGCGACGCGCCAAGCTGAACTCGATGACCTCCTCGAACCCTACGGCGCACTCGATCTCCCGACCTATCGGGTGTCTGCGGCAACGGGCGAAGGCATGAACGCGCTGATCGAAGCCCTGCGGGGCCAGCGGTTGGCCTTTGTCGGGCATTCGGGGGTCGGGAAGTCCTCGCTGGTCACAGCGATGGGGGCATCGGCCGTGGTTGGCGGCCTGGCTGAGCATGGTCGTGGGCGCCACACCACCTCGAGTTCCACGTTGCACCGCTTCGAAGGCGGCACCGAGATCATCGACACGCCAGGGGTGCGCCAGTTCGGCCTCCCCAAGCTCACGCTACGGCAGCTGCAGCAAGCGTTCACGGACTTCGAACCGTTTGCCGCAGGGTGTGCCTTCGCGAGTTGCCGACACGCGGACGAGCCGAACTGCGCCGTCCGAAATGCCGTCGAGGAAGGCGCATTGTCGGCGGCCCGATACGATAGTTATCGCCGGCTACTCGCCGCGCTCTGAACGCGCATGGTTGGCAACGGTCGGTGGCAACACGTTGCCGGCCGCTTGCAAGCGCAATGCTTCAGGGTGCGCGCGGTAGTGGTCCCGCACCGTCTTTGCGAGCGCCAGCTTCACCGCGTCCGTGACGGAGGCGGGATGCTCGCTTGGCAACGCGGCCACGAGACCCTCGACCAGCGGTCGCTGGACATCAGGCACCCGGTCGGCGTAGGACGCGAGCTGGGCAGGGTCGACATGCGACGGGAGCGACCCCAGGATGCCGACGTCGTTATCGCCGTGCACCATCAGCCCCGAGGTGGTGCCCCGGTCCAAGGTGAGCACCTGGAAGAGGTAGACCGTGTGGTACGCGAGCTGGGCTGCCCGATCCGCCTCCGTCACCGGATCGCCGAGGTGTTGCTTGAGCAACGAGCCGTAGGTATCGATCGCCGTGCCGATCACCCGTTCGGCCAACGCCCGGTCAGCCTCGAAATCTCCCGTGTCGAAGGCTTCGAGGTAGAAATGCACTACGCCCCGATGGCGCTGCAGGGCATCGATCCAAAAGTAGCGGTCCCCCTGGGCAAAGGCCGCTTCAGCCTGGGCCGGCGCGGACTGGGCGAGCGCCTCGCGAAACCGGGCCGTGTCGGGCTCGAGGGGCAGCGACGGATTCAGGTCGGCCATCACGCGCCAGTACGCCCGGCCCTCCTTCAGGCTCGTATGCGACACGTGCAGATGAATGGAGGGGGCTCGCGGGGGGCGCGGGTGCACGATGCTCGACAGGGCCACCGCCGCTCCGAGCTTGCGGTCAGGCTGGTCGTCGTAGTGCACGACGGACACGTTGACACTTGCCCGGTCGAACGCCTTGTTTGACCCGGTCTGGTACCGCGTGCCCCCACCGTGACGCCCATCATCGCGCAGCCACGGTCGCGGTTCGAACGAGGGCGCGTCGGGGAATCGGCCACGTGCGGCTTGCGTCAACACCGTGACGAAGCGCTGCTGGAGGGATTCGACCACGTTGCGGGCCGCGAGAACCTGCGGGTGCTGGGAAGGGGTGCTCATGCGGCCAGGGTATGGTCCAGATCAGGGCTTGGAAAGCAGCCCGTCAATGTATTCGTCAACCAGCCGATCCTTGTTCGCTTCACGCTGATCGACCTCGGCCTGCAGCTTGTCGAGCTTCGACTGAAGTTCTTGCAGACGAACCCTTCGTTCGACCTGCTTCAACTCCATCAGTGCAAGCGCCTTTTTGACCATCTGAGCGCGCAACGACACCCGCTCGTCGCCTGACGACGTGGCTTGGTACCGATCCCGCAAGGCGAGAATCTCGGAGTTGATCCGTCGAATCTCAACCGCTCGGGCTAGCGCGTCCGGGTCAGATGCGGTGCGTTCGATGCGCCGGGCGATGCGTCGCAACACGGTTCGATACTGCTCGGGGTCGCGCCGCTTGAGTCGAACCAAGCGCTGATGCTGCGTCGGATCGAGCAGCCGTACCGACTCGAGGATGTTCGCTTCGTCGAGCGGCACTGGCGAATCGGGTCGGAGCACGGAAGCCGGAGGCACGTCGCTCGAACCGCCTGGGGCGCCGAAGGCCACGATGGACCACAACCACCACATCACAGGGTCTCCCATTCGACATTGGCCTCGAGTTCTCCAACTTCCCCAACGAGGTCGTCAAATCGCTCATCGAGCAGGTCATCCCCCAACGCGAGCGCCGATAGCTCCTGGGTCGCAAGGTCGGCCCCCGGTTCGGGGGCGGGCCCCCGGTTCATCAACAGCACGCCCGCTGCCGCCGCGAGCGCCACGGCCGTCAACGACACCGCCCGAACGCTCCAGCCCCGATTCACCGGACGGGGAGCCGCGGGCGGGTCTTCGCAAAGGTCCAAATGCGAGACCTCTGCCATGGCGCTCATGACGTCGGCGTGGTCAGCCGCCACAGCCTGACATTCCGCGCACGAGGCCACATGCGCATCGTGCGACGCGTCGGCCTCGCCGTACAACCACAACAGGGTGGTGGTGGTGGCATGTGGGCAGCTCATGCGCCCTCCTCCGTGAGACCGGCCTCCCGGAGCGCTCGTGCCATGCGCCGGGTGGCCTGATGATGACGTCCTAACGCGGTGTTGAGGGAGCACCCCTGGCGGTCCGCGATCTGCTTGAAGGAAAGTCCGGTCGTCGTTCGCAAGCGAAAAACCTCGGCTAACTCGGGCTTCATCACGGAAAGCTCTCGCCGCACGACCGCAAGCACTTGGTCGGCTTGAACCATCTGTCCCGGGTCGGAGGTGGCGCGAGGCTGCTCCACCGTCTCGTCGATGGGGACCACCTGCAGGGTTCGCTTTCGCTTTCGATGGTGGTCCACCACGAGTCGTCGGGCCACCGTGTAGGCGTAGGCCCGAAACGACGCATCGTCCGGGAACACCGGGCTGGCTCGCGCGATGCGGAGCCACACTTCCTGGGCGAGTTCCTCGGCGTCCTGTCCCACCCGACGCGAAAGGAACGCGACGAGCTCCGAGCGGTAGCGAGCGATCCGATCTTCGAGAAGGGGGGTTGACGTGTCCACAACGCGGATGTCCTGGTTCATGATCCCGTGAACGCCACGGGGTGGTGATTATTGTGAACTACACGTTTCATCGTTGATCACGAGGTGGCCTTGCTAGCGATTCTGTGCTTGTCCTCCGCTCTCGCTGCGGAGGGCTCGGCGTCTGTGGCCCCCGTCGACGTCGCCCAGGCTCAGCTCGAACGGGCCATGACGACGCTGCGGGATCAACCGTCTCCCCCTCACTATGCCGCTATCGCCATCGAGGACCGGGAGGCCTTCCGCCTCCGAGCACGAGACGGGGTGGTGGAAACGCCCCAGCAAACCCGGTCGCGTTTCTTGGACGTCGAAGTGCGAACGGGGAGCCCCGAACTCGACTCCACGCACGCCCTTCGGGGGTTCTCGTCGCTCGATGGCTCCGACCGCGAAGTCCTGCGCATTCCGCTCAACGATGGCTTCGCCCTTGAGCATGCGATCTGGCGCGAGATCGACCGACGCTACCGCGAGGCTCGCGAACGCATTGTGATGGTGCGGGCCAACCTCAACGTCAAAGCCGACGAAGAGCGTCCTGCAGATGACTTTGAACCGCGAAAAGGGCTCGTCGACGAGATCGAGGTCCCGCAACTCAACCTCGACGAAGCGATGTGGCATCAGCGCCTCGACGACATCGCAGCAATGCTGCATGCCGATTCCAACGTGCATCGAAGCACCGTTCAGCTCGACGCTACGCGTCGGGTGACCTCGCTCGTCGACACGGAGCGCGCGCGGCTCGTGCACGGCCGTCGCCACCTCCGGTTGTCCATCGCGGTCGGTACCCGCGCCGATGACGGCGATGACATCGGGGTGTACCGGGCCGTCGACGTCCACGACCCCGACGACCTGCCCGACGCGAAGGCGGTCTTGGCCATGGCCGAGGATGCGCTGGGCGAACTCGCGGTGCGCCGCTCGGCACCTCGGGCCGAGCCGTACTCGGGCCCCGTGCTGTTGTCAGGCCGCGCGGCCGCGGTGTTCATTCACGAAGTGCTCGGCCATCGCGTCGAAGGCCATCGTCAGAAGAGCGATGACGAGGGACGCACCTTCGCTGAGCACGTGGGTCGGCGGGTCCTGCCAAACTTCATCGACATTTACGACGACCCTACGATCGAAGACTGGGAGGGTACGCCGCTCAACGGGTTCTACGTCTACGATGACGAAGGGGTCAAAGCACAACGCGCCGAGATCGTAGATGATGGCGTGTTCGTCGGGTTCCTGATGAGCCGGTCACCCATTCCCAACTTCGACCACAGCAACGGCCATGGTCGTCGGTCGTCAGGCCGGGCGCCTACCGCTCGCATGGGCAACACCATTCTCGAGGCGCGCCGGTCGATTTCGGATGCGGCACTCCGGCGTCGCCTCATCGAGTTCGTGCGCCGCCAGGGTCTCGAATATGGCTACATCGTCGATGAGATCGACGGGGGCTTCACACTGACCGGCCGCGTCATGCCGAATGCCTTCAATGTTCGAGCCTCGCGCACTCGCCGGGTCTTCGCGGACGGTCGCCCCGACGAGGTAGTGCGGGGCATTGACCTTGTCGGAACCCCATTCGTGGCGTTTTCCAACCTGGCCGCCGCCGGGCGCACGACCGAGGTGTTCAACGGAACGTGCGGCGCGGAAAGCGGGTGGGTGCCCGTCAGCGCGGTGGCCCCCAGCCTTCTGTTCGAGCGGCTCGAATTCCAGCTCAAGGAGAAAGGCCAAGAACGGCCGCCGCTGCTCAGCAAGCCCAACGTCGATGACGGCGCGGCCATGATGGAGGCCCCGTGATTCCCTTGATCTGGCTTGCGGCAGCCCCCGCGGCCGAAGACCCAAGCGATGTACTGCAGGCCGAGATGACGCGGAGTCTGGAAGGGCTTGCCCTGCCCAACGCGCCCGAGCTGTACTACCTGCGGTATCGGCTGTACGACATCGACACCGTTCAGGCGCATGCTTCACTTGGAACCGTGGTGCAGTACGCCATCGAGCCGAGTGTTTCGCTCGGCGTTGAAGTGCGGGTGGGCAACGCCACCTTCGACAACATGAACTTCAGTGGCTGGCAGAACGGGCTCGCCCGAACCGGCCTGCCCGACACCTACACCCCCAGTTCGCTGCAGACCGCAGCCTGGCGCCTCACCGACCGCGCCTACAAGGAAGCGGTCGAACAGTACGCGCGCAAACAAGCCCAATTCAGCCCGCCGCCCGACTACCCCGGGGACTTCCTTGTGAGCGAGCCCGTGGTTGCCGACGATGGTCCGGGCGCGTTCACGACGAATCCCATGACCCTCATCGACCTGGTGAGCGCGCTGTCGGGTTCCCTGCGCGGCGATCCAACGTTGCTCATCGGGGAGGTTCATCTTGGCCACGAGGCTGGCGCGGCCTGGCTCATCGACTCGGAAGGGTCCCGGGTGCGCACGCCGGTCGCCGAGGTGACCCTGCGAGCCATCGCAGCAGCCCGGGCCTCCGATGGGGGCCTGGTGACCGACCAGCTGCTGGTGACGGTCCGCGACGCCTCCGCCCTGCCCTCGCAGGACGCCCTGGAACGCCAAGTGAAGGCCCTACGCGACCGTACGGTGGCCCTTGCGAAGGCGTCGCCGCTCACGGATGAGTACGTAGGGCCCGTAGTCTTCGAAGACCAAGCCGCTCGTGCACTGTTCCGGCACGTGCTCATTCCCCAGGTCGAAGGCACCCCCTCCGAAATCCCATTCGATAGCTTCTTCGGGGAACTCGGAGGCATCGCAAGCAAAGCGCGGATGGGACGCCGCGTGTTGCCTCCTGGCTTCACAGTCATCGCCGACCCGACCTCTCGGCCCGATCATCCGGGATCGTTCCAGCACGATGCGGAGGGAACGAGAACAGGTCCTGTGACCTTGGTGCGCGACGGCATCGTTCGCGATGTGCTGCGATCTCGGGTGCCCGCCAAAGACCAGGCCCCCAGCAACGGTCACGCTCGTGGCAGCGTCGGCAGCCGTCTGGAGGGCCGCGTGGCGGGACTCCGCGTCGAGCCTCCACGCAATCGCAGCCGAAAGTCGCTGCTCCGGAAAGCGCTGAAGATCGCCAGGTCGTACGGCCACGATCACGTCATGGTGGTGCGTCGCATCCAGGTCCCAGGCGTCATGCGCCGGGCGGGTGGACCGTGGTTCGACAGCGAGGGAGCAAGTTCACTACCCCCGCCCGTCGGGGTGTTCCGCGTGCACGCGGACGGACGCGAAGAGCCTCTTCGAGGCGTCGCCTTTGCGTCGCTCCAGCGGTGGGCGCTGCGCGATATCGTGGATTCAGGGGCCGTCTCGGAAGGAAGTTTTCTCGCACCTTTTGCGGGTAGCGTATCTGGATTGGGACCGACAGAGGGCCTGGCGAGCTGGATTGCTGCGCCCGACGTGCTAATCGGCGAGGTCGAATTGGTTCCGCAGAGTGCGGACCCGCGCGACGTCCCCTTGCTCCCTCCCCCTCCTGCGGATGAACCCTCCTTTCATGGCCCGCAAGAAGCGACCCAAATCACGCCCCGCCGTGGGGCGTCTCGGTAAAGCTCTGACTCGGCGCTCGCGGGGTCGGTGCGAGCTGTGCAGCCGAAACGACCAGGTCGAGCCCTACGAGCTGCTTCCCTGGTCTTCCGAGCCCGACCTTGATCGCACCTTGATGACGTGCGTCCGATGTCGCACCTGGCTGCACCACGAACGCACCAACCCCATCGAGGCCCACTTCCTTGGCGAGGCCATTTGGTCTGAGCTCGATCCCGTCAAGCTCGCCGCGGCCCGGCTGTTGCTCGCCACCGACGACCTGTCTGACCCCTGGTTGCGTGACGCCCTCGACGCTGCGCGTGTCGATCCCACCACAGGAGAGTTCGAAGTCCCAGAATCGGTCGAGTAGATCAGGGTTTTTTGAACTGGCCTTTCACATCGGCCAGCACCCGCGACGCGTCGTTGGGCCGATGCACATACGCCACCACGGTCGCTCGCTCATCGACCAATACGACGCTCGTGCTGTGATCGATGCCTGGGGCGGTCGTCGACACGGCGTAGGCAGTGCGCAACGACGCCATGACCGGATCGATGGCGCGTTGAGGCCCTCGGAGCGCTCGCACCCCTGGAGCCTTCGCAGCCACCAAGGCATTGAGTGCGGACGCGTCTTCGGTGGGGTCGACGTCCACGAACACCACTTGAAGTTCGGGCAGCATCGGCATCACCTCGCCCAGTACCGACAAGGTCGCACGACTCGCCTTCGAGGCTGCGGTCCCCACCACCACCGCCGTTCGACGACCCTTCAGCTCTGCCTCGGTGAATGGCTCCCCATTCGCATCGGTCAGATCCCAACCTTGGAGCGGTGAGGCGGCCTCGACCACGGTGACGGTGGCTTCAGCAGGTGCCTCCGGCTCCGGACGGGGACAGGCGGCGAGTCCGAAGGCGAGTACGACGAAGGCGCGCATCCTGGTTCAACTCCACGTCCTCGGGTTTAGCCGACTCAAGCCGGGGACGTTCCGCGTCGATGAGGCAACAGGAGTGAGCATGACGAAGGTCCTGATTGTCGACGATTCCGCCACTGTCCGACAGCAGGTCGGCGGCGCACTGCGTCAAGCTGGTTTCGAAGTCGTCGAAGCCGACAACGGCCAGAAGGGTGCCGACACCATCGAGTCGCGAAGTGACATTTCACTGGTGGTCTGCGACGTCAATATGCCCATCATGAATGGCATGCAGATGCTCGAACGCGTCAAAGGAGGCGGGAAGCACGCCGAGCTGCCCATTCTGATGCTGACGACGGAATCCCGTCCCGAGCTGATCCAAAAGGCCAAATCGCTTGGCGCGAAGGGCTGGATCATCAAGCCCTTCAAGGCCGACCTTCTGGTCAAGGCCGTGACCCAACTGACCAGCTGAACGGAACCGGTATGCCCGTCGATGCGATGCCCGACCCCAACGAGGACCCGTGCGGACTGGTTGCCTATTGCAAACAGCTCTGCGAGCGGATCGGTGGCCTCGAACTGGAAAAGCAGGACCTGGTCCGTCAGCTGACGCAGCTCCAGCGGGACACTGAGGCCAAATCGGCCAAGGTGATTTCCCAAACCTCCGACTGGGCAACCCAGCTCGAAGAGGGGCTCACCGCGGTGAATCGTACGTCCGAAGAGGGCGTACTTACGGCGGGCCGCTGCGTGACGCACATCGTGTCGACGGTCACCGACCAAACCTCGTTCACCCAAAAGATGGGCGACCGACTCCGCAACGACGACCAGGTGTCATCGACGGTGCGAGAGCAAAACGAAGCGATCCAGGCCTTCTCCCGCACGGTGAAGAACCGCTTGGAAGAACAGCGCGACATGGCTGAGCGCGCGCTTCACGAATCCAAGGAAGTCACGCAGGCAGGTGAGCGAATCACCGCCATTGCCAATGCCTCTCACATCCTGGCGCTCAACGCCCAGATCGAGGCCTCCCGGTCGGGCGAAATGGGCAAGTGCTTCGGCGTCATCGCTACCGAGATGAGTAGCTTGCAAAAGGACATTCACAAGGCCAACGCCGTGGTCAACGAGCTGTCCGAGTCGCTGTCGCACACCCTTCCGCGCTTCATCTCGCTCACGAGCGAACTCGAAGCCCTGGTCCATCAACTGTCGACGGACCTGGTGGCCCACCAAGAGCATGTTCGCAAAGCGGAGAAACGGATTCTCGGCCTGGTCATGCAGGCGGTCGATATGGGCAAGGATCGCATGGGCGAGATCCTGGAGACGAGCAACGAGGCGCTCTCTGCGCTTCAGTTCCAAGACCCTGTCATGCAGCGGCTGTGGCAATTGTCGGAAGGGGCTCGCCAGCTCTCGGATGCGACCGAACGGGTGTTGATGGGCTCCGCATCGGAACGCGACGAACGTGCCCCCGAAGAAGCCCCGATCCCACTGGGCAACCCGCTCGAACTTGAGTTCGAAGACGCCGAGGCCGGCGAACTGATGCTCTTCTGACGCTCAGTTCCTTCGCCGCAGCGGGCCGAAACGGTAGGTATTCTCGCCGTGGTTGTGCAGATGCCACCCCATCTGGGTCCCTTTCGCCACGTCTCGACGCACCGACCACGTGATCCGCTCGAATCCGGCAGGTCCGGGCACAGAAAGCCATCGCTCGGCGACCACCTCTTGGCCAACCCACAGCGCGATGTGCGCTTCGGCGGGAACCTCGGCTTGCAGAACGTCCCAGTCGATCGTGGTTTCCAACCGTTCGCCCGCTTGTAGGCCGTCGAGAAGGGGTTGGCCTATCGACAACAGACCACACAGCGCCGTGGAGGTCTCGACGAGTCCGTCTCCGACCCACCAAATCTCGCAGGGCGGCTCGAAGAGGTCCTCGACAGGGGCATCGGTCACGATGTCGAAGGCTTCGGGGTCGGTGAGGGTTGCGATCGGCTGACACGCCAGCGCGAAGAGCATCGTCATCGTCCCTCCCAGGCAAGACCCAGCTGAGGGACCCAAAGCGGCTGCAGGCGGGCGTCGGACTCGGCGTGCGTAAGCCCCCACAAGATTCCGAACGTGGGCACCAACGCGGCCGAGCGTCCGACCGGGTACGCCACCCCACCGCTCATCCCGATCAAGCCCTTGGTGATCGGGGTAGCACCGTCACCCCAGGCCCGCTGCACCACCACCCGGGGCGTGAAGCGAAGTTCCGCCTGTTCGCCGGTCGACCAGCCCATCAAGACCGGCACTTGCGCCGCAAACCCGTGCATTAGCACGCCTCCGATGCCCACCCGATCGAACTCCACGCCCAAGCCCAACGCCACCGCCCGACGATCCGTTCGGGCGAGCTGCCATTTGGCATCGGCCCCAAGATGGACGTACGACGACCCTCGCGGCGCGGGAAGACCTCCGACGCGGAGCCCCAGGTCGGTTCGGCGCCCCAACCCCACCCGTCCGCCCACCGTGGCCCGGAGCTGCGGTTGCGCCACCCGTGCATCGGCGGCCCAGCCCAGATCGAGGGTAACCGCAGGAGCCACCCTTCCCGGGGCGAGGGTGCGGGGACTGCCCAGCGTTGTGGCCGTGGCACACCCCACCAAGCCCAAGGCCCACCCCGCCCTCACAGGACCTCCACGGCGCTGACGAGGGCCGCGCACATCTCTTCGTCGGCTCCCCAACGAAGGGCACGGTCCGTCGGGTTCCGGAAGCGACATTCGACGAACAGCCGATCGCCCGGATGGAATCGAACCGGCGTTTCAAACCAGTAGTCACCGTGCCACGCAAAGTCCCACTCCGCGACATCCAACAGGCAGGTCTGCGTGCCATCGGCATGCATCACCGCCACCCGCCCCGACACGCCGTACTCATGCATGTGCAGAAACACCTTATGGAGGTCCCAACTCCGTTCTCGTCCGTAGATGGGCTGCGGATCCCAATGGACGGCAAAGGCCGCATCGACCGCACCTGGCTCGATGCGCATTCCGTTGTCGAACAGCCACAGTGGGTTCAAGACGGCGAAGGTGGTGGTCTCTGCGATGAACGGGGGCTCATCTTCGAGCTTGAAGGCAATGGACGACTGGTCTGAGAGCCCATCGGGGGCTGCAGACACGTCATAGTGAACATTGAGCAGGATCTTTCCGTCGTCCGGAAGCGGTGTGACCCAGCCTTCTGGGTAGTCCGCCCCCTCGGCTCCGGGAACCCATCCCCCTAAGATCCCCGAGGCCCCAAGGAAGGTCCCTTCATAGCAATCGAATCCTGCGCCAGGCTCCTCGGCCTGTCGACGTTCGGCATCGGCCAGATTGCGGCCGGTGACCGTCGAGATGACGACATGATGGACCAATGCGCGGGTCCCTGGATCGAACCGAAGCCCCGTGACGTACCGCCCGCGCGCCTCGGGCGGCAAATCGATGACGAAGCAGCGAATGTCGTCGCTGTCACCCACCTTCCCGACGGGGGTGTAGGCCTCGGGCATGGTGACGACGGCATCGATCCGCGAAGGGCCCGGAGACGGGCGCTCGATCGGCGGCGCCGGAGCCTTGGGATCGCCCTCGGCCTGATCTCCTTCGAGCCATCGCAGAAGCGTGGCCCGTTCGGCGTCCGGGAGCCGTCGAGAATCGCGATAGGTCTGGCCACAGCAGCTCTCGGGAGGCCAAGGCGGCATGCGTTCCGAAGCCACCGCATCATGAACCGCGTCGCGAAACCGGACCACCTCATCGCGCGAAGTCAGCGGTAGTGCGGCAATGCCTCCGGGCTCATGGCACCCTTGGCACCGCGCGGCCACAATCGGTGCCACATCCTGGTGCCAGGTGGGTTCGGGATGATCGGCTGGCCATCCCGGCTCGGCCGGCGCTTCGAGGTTGCAGAAGGTGAAGGCAACATCAGCGTCGTAGCTGGCGCAGGACACCAGCCCCCACAAGGCCATGGAACGCATCGGACTCCCCCGTCAGGGCAAGTCCGACCCCAAAGCGCCGAGTACCGGAAACTCGGATTACCGCGGGCGCGTCGCCACGGGCTCTTCGGTGGACGGCAGGGGCACTTCGTTGAGGAAACCATCGCCCTCGGGCAACGTCGGGTCGCAAAACAGCACAGCCCAACCCTTGGTCTGCTTCTGTTCCTCGTCGATCATCTCGCTGAAGGTGGGCAGCTGGTCACGCGAATCCACCGCCATGACGGTGGGGACGGCCTGACCCGACCGCACGCAGTGGGCGAACCGATCGCGACGGGAGTTGGTCATCAGCGTGTCCTGCACGACCTCCCGGCAGCGGCCAAGCTTGCGACGGTTGCCCTTGTCACAGATGTCGAGCTGGGCTCCGTTCACGAAGCGGTACCACTTGTTGACCAGCGCATCTTCCTTGGCTCGCCGGGTCTTCTTCTTCTGGGCGGTGAGGGCGACGCGCGTATCCGAAAGCTCTTCTTTGGTGGACTCGAGTTCGGCGATGAGCGCATCCTTTTCGGCGCGCACCACCTCGAGTTCTTCGAGGGCTTCCTTCAAGTCGGCCTGCGCTTGGGCGAGTTCGCGGGCCAGATTGCGCCCACGGCTTGGTGTGGACGACGTTCCCGGCACCATGGGCTCGGGATCATCGTCGGCCTTCGCTTCGAGTTCCTTCACCCGCGCATTGCGCGCTTCGATCTCTTTTTCGAGGAAGCCGATCTTGTCCTTCGCCTGCTCAAGCTCGGTGAGGGTCTCGTCCTCGTTGCAGAGCTGCTGAAGCTCAGCCTGCGTGAGGTCGCGGGGAACCGCGACTTCGGCCGTCGTTTCGCTCGGCTTGGATGTCCAGCCAATGGCGACCCCAAGGGCCACCCCAAGCAACAGCGCCACAATCGCCGTGACGAAGGGCAGGACTGCGGCCATGGGGTTGTCGTCGTCGCCCCCACTCGATGTCGACTCGAAGTTTTCGGACTGTTCGCTCATCGCCCCCTCCAGTCACCCCGGACTGGCGTACCGTAGCTCGTTCCGGAGTCCGAAGCGGCTACCGCATCCATTGACGTCGCCGTACGACCTGGAGGTCGAGAAGCTCGTCGATCTCGTCATCGGGAAGCGTGGATGGATCGGTTTCAAGCGCCGCCGCCACCTCGTCTGAGACCAGGGCGAGAACCAGCGATCCGGCTCGATCGCGGGCGACGATCACGGCCTCTCCTTCGTCCTCGGGGGCCTCGAGTGTCAGCTGCCCTCGATCCGCGGTGGCGATGACCTCACCTGCCTCGACGGCTTCCGCAAAGGCGATCACGTCAAAACCACTCCTAAGGATCCGCACTCCGCCGGCCAAGACCAACCCCTCCCCATCGGGCCCAAGAGCGGTGAAGGGATCGGGTTTCACATGGCGAAGGGCCGCTTCGTAGAAAGCCAGCGTGCCCACCGCGGCCGGTGCGTGCTCCGACAACCAGCCGGCAAAGCGTTCGCCGACCGGACGACGGACCCACGGATCGGAGGCCACATAGTCGGGCAGGGGATCGACAGCCGCATCCTCGTACAGATCGAGGGTGCATGGAACGACCGTTCGCAGACCGGCTTCGATGCGGCCCACCGTGGCCCGAGGCGGCTCGGGCCGCCAGCGATAGCCCGTAGCGAACACGGCGTCCGGATCGGGCACCCGTTCTCCGGCCGCAGACGCCTCCTCCAATTCACGCGCCACCGATTGGGGATCCGCCCCCTCGGCCAAGGCATCGACCCACGGGAGGACCGAAGCCACGTCCCCCGCCGAAGCCATGGAGGCATCAAGGAGGCGAGCCGCGAGATCCATGGCCACGTACCGCGAGCGGTCGAAGCCCCATCGCGGCAGCGGAGCTTCCTCGCCAAGGGCAAAGACCATTTGTTCGACGCGGCCGATCAGGTCGTCGAGCCGGTCGAACCCACCCGTTTCCGCCCGAAAGAACCGGTCTGCCCAGGCACGAAAGGCCGGTCCGTTGAGCCGCGAAAGATGGTGGTCGGCATAAGCAAGCCCATCGCTACACAGGTCGAGGGAGCCCCAGATGTGCGACACCGGCTGACCCGAGCGGAGCGTACGGGCCACGGCGGCAAGCTCACGATCCACAAACGCCAAGCCATCCTGGATGAACGCTCGATCCCGTAGACCGTCGATCGGCCGAGGCCCCTGCGCCGCCGCCGCTTCGCAGTCCGGGCAGTACGCACGAAACAAGGGCCCCTCGTGCCGAGGACAACGCCGCAAGCCAACTTCATCGAAGAAGTACCAGAGTACGACCGGAAACAGCTCGGCCACCCGCGCCGCCGTCGCGATGGTCAGCGGTGACGCCTCGGCCGACCAGGCGAAGCCAATCAGCAAATGGGCAAACTCGTGGGTAGACCACTTGGCCCGATGACCAGGATGAAAGCTCCCGATAGGCAAGTCATGGCGAAAGTCGGTGTACTTCGGTTCGGGAATGGTGCCCTGGTCCCACGAAGGGGGTTCCGCTCCTTCATCGACGGGGTGGCGATGTTCGTAGTGGGCCAGGATGAGCCCTTCTCGAGCCGCCGCCTCGCCAATGAGTTGGGCCGCCGGGGAACGAACGAAGTCTCCCACCGGCAGGCCTTCCGGATACGCTCCTGGAGACGCAGGAGTGGCCAGACGTTCGAGGATGGCCTCGCTGCGACTCATGGTCCCTCCCGAACGAAATCAGGGCATCGCGCGGCCGCCCACGTCGCGAGCCTTGCCCGATCGACGCGTCCGGCCTGCGTCTTGGGAAGTCCAGGATGGGCGAGGTACCGACGTACGGTGCCCCGAAGTGGGGTCTCCGATTCTCGGGTTTGCCATCGGGCCAACAGATCGGGGGTGAGCGTTCGACCCGCATGCAGTTCTACGACAAGCACGGGAAACGCCGATCCCTTTGGACCAACCCCGACGAGCACGCAATCCGCGACCTCGGCGTCTGCATCGAACAGGCCCTCCACGACCAAGGGCGTGACGATGCCTGAAGCGGTCTCAATCCGATGCGCCATTTCGCCGCTGACCCAGATACGTTCGTCTTCGTCGAGGTAGCCAAGCCACCCCGTGCGATGCCAAGCTCCGCCGATCGTGCGTCGCTCTTCTTGCTCGGCATCCTCGTGATCGAGGACGAGGCCTCCCCGAGGTTGCACCACGATCTCCCCAAGTTCCCCCGCAGAACGGGGTTCAAGCGTGGCCATGGGTCCGTCGGTCACCGGACCGATGGCCACCGTCACATCATCGACCGGCCGCCCCACGCACACCCCAAAGCCCCGATGGGTCTTGTCGAGGGTCTCCGATCGGACCTCGCGCACGCCAATGCGCGCGATGGGTCCGACGCCGGGCAGCCACCACACCGCCGCAAACGCCTCTCCGAGCTGGCGACTCCACGCCAGCATCCAGGTACCGGGAAAGGGTCCGTCCCACACCTCCGTCCGAGCCACCGGAGCCACACTAGGCGGAGGGTGGCCCACCACTTCCTGGCCCGCGACCACGAACGTCACCTCGTGGTGGGCTCGGGCGACGATCCAGTCGGCAACCTCGAGCGAAGCCGGGAGCTGGGGATCGAGCTTTGGCCACACCGTGGTATGCCCCGCGGCAAGATGGGCATACACGCGGGACCATGTGGTCTCAAGCGCCACGTCCCCCGGTGATGGGTCCTCGAAGGCTAGCCGTTCCGCCAGCTGGTGATGGGTCAACTCGCGGGCCGCTTCGCCGTCCGGCACCTCGACCAGTCCCGGACGGGCGGGATCGATCGTCTCGGGCAAGGTGGTGGGGGGTTGGCCAAGATCCGCGAGCCGAACGCCCGAGAAGAACCAGGGTGATCCGGTCGCTACCGCCAGCTCCACGGAGGAGAAGGCCTCGGGAAAGAACGGCCGCAGCCGGTGCACCCAGGCCGACCCCACCAACACCCGAGGCCGCGACTGCCGCAGTGCCCCCAAGGCTCGTGCCACGTCCACCCGACGGTCGGGCGCCACGACCACCGCCCCCAGTCGCCAACAGCCCATCGCAAGGCCAAGCCAATCGATGCCGGCTCGCAAAAACAACGCCACCCGATCGTTGACCTTTACGCCCTGGTCCAGGAGACCTTGCGCGTACCGATCGGCCAGGACGTCCAGTTCGCTCCAGGTGTGGCTTGTCCAACTGGGTGCATCCCGATCGAACTCCGGGTCGGGCCACCGCAATGCGACCCCGTCGGGTGCGCGCTGGGCATGCTCGCGCACCAGCTCGGCGATGGTCGGCATCGAGTTGTCCGTCCGTTTGAGGCGACCCACGCTTGGACCGCACCATGCACCGAGGATACCGCCCCCTCATGGCACGCGCACCTGACTCGAACTCTCGCTACCGTCATGTCGACTTCGGCAAGAAACCGAAACTCGACCGTCTTCGCACCGATCAAGTCATTTGGGGAATCATCGCTGCCAACGTCGCCGTGTTCGTGGCGTGGCAGCGCCCAGAATTGCTGATGTTCATGGCTAAGCACTTTCTCGTCAGTGTTGAGTCGGTGACCAATCAGCGGATCTGGACGTTGCTGACCAGCGAGTTCTCTCATCGCGATGCGATGCACCTGTTCTTCAACATGTTTGGGCTCTACGTGTTTGGCCGGCCCATCGGCCAGGTCCGAGGGCCTTGGGAAGTCCTTCAGGTCTACGTCGTCGGCGCAATCTTGGCGTCGGTCGCCCACGTGATGTTCACCGGTTGGTTTGGCGATGGCGTACCGGCGTTAGGCGCCTCAGGCGCGATCATGGCCCTCGCAGCTTACTTTGGCGCGATGTACCCCGACCGCACACTCATCGTGCTGTTCTTCCCGATGCCCGCTGCGGCGGCGGTGGCGCTGTTCATCCTCGTCGATGTCTTTGGGCTCGCCACGCCAGGCAGCCCCATTGCGCACGCCGCACACCTTGGCGGCGCAGCCTACGGCTTGGCCTACTACCAGCTCGTGGTTGAGCCCCAGCTGCGAGGACGCGGCCGGTAGCGGCCTACCACATGAGTAGCAAGACCGCGGAAGCGGTCGCGAGCAGCATGACGAACGAGGCGACGACGAGCAGCCAGGCGTACCATGGCACCTCGCTCTCCTCGGCGAGAGGGGGCGTAGGGGGCTCGATGGAGGCCTCGGACAACGTGCTGTCTTCCATTCCCCGCGCCCGCGCTTGGTCGGCCGGTTGACCGTCGAGAAGACGGTGCTCGGTCGACTCGACACGGCGTTCGTAGCGTTGGCGCAGGTCGTCGAAGACATCCTCGGCGCCAGACCCCGACATAAGGACGGTGTCGACTTCCTCGGCTTCCTGCTCGGTCAAGTACTGCGAGAGGTCTTGGAGGTGCCGCTTGGCCATGGGCTCCTCGGAGGGTCAGGGAGGGGGAGGGGGCGGGAAACCCCTGTAGCGTACAGGATGTGACGTCAGGTTTCTGGGCCGTCGGTCACATGTCCCTTGCATACAATTGCACCCGATCCGCTGCCAGACGGGCGATCTTCAGGGCCATCGATTCCTCGGGATGCCGAACGATCAGGAAGCCGTCTGACACCAGGGTCTGTCGCCAGTCGCGCCGCGGCGTGCCAACCTCCGCAAGGCCCTGCCAGACGACGTGTTCACCGTACTCAGCGAGAAAATCCGCCAAGCCTTCCACGCGGGAAATGTGCCCCGAACCGTGGGCGCGCTTGAAGACGATCGCGCAGGCATGGCTGCGGGGCGGGAGCGGATCGAGGGGGGTACCGGTCACCGCCTGCGCCCACGCCAAGTACAGGTCGCCATCGTGACTGAAGTTCATCTGGTCCACCAGGTGGGCGCCTGGGGGCCGACACCCGATCTCACCAAACACTGCTTCGCCCGACGCTGTGCGGTACCACTCCATGTGGGTGAGTCCGGTCTGCATCCCGAGCACGCTCAACACCGCTCGTCCGAGGGCGATCCCGTCGGTCAGGTGTGGATGATCGAGGTCCCGCCTCGTGATGATGATGGGCGACCGATGCTCATGGGTTCGCGCGATCAGGGGTCGTGGCAGGTACTCGGCGACATTCTCATAGACGGGCACCCCGTCGACGCAGAGCGTGTCGTACGTGAACTCCTCGCCATCGATGAACTCCTCGACGCTCACCTCGGGAACGTGCCCCAGGCGATCGAGAACCGACGACCAAGCGTCGGGATGATCCACCCGGTAGGTATCGGCACTCCCCGCGCCCGCGATGGGCTTCACGATGACGGGGTAGCCGATGGCGGTGGCCGCCTCGATCACCCCTTGTCGGCTCGTCTCGCGAGAGGACCGCGGAACCCGTAAACCAGCGTCGCGAAGCATCCGCTTCATCGCCTCTTTGTCGCGAAATCGCCGACTCACGTCGACCGACATGCCGGGCACCGACAGCGCTTCGCGCAACTCCGCGGCCACGAGCACCAACGGCTCCCAGAGCGCCTCGATGCGATCGAACCGTATGCGGTGCTCCTGCATCCAGTGCCGCACGGCGGCCAAGACGTTGCCGGCATCGAGCACCCGGTCGACCTTCAGGTAGGCCGTGAGCGCATCCCGGGTGTCGGCCGGCAACTCCGATTCCGGGCGATCCGCCACCCCCAACACCCGCGCCCCGGTGCGGGCGAGGGCTCGGACGTAGTCGTTCATCTCCACAGGAAACGCTGGCGATAAAAAGAGAACGTTCATTCGTACCAGGTCCAAAGGCGACCGGGGAATAGCCAGGCAAGGCCATCACGAAGCCGGTCTCGCCACGCCACCCAGTTGTGTCCATCTTGCGATTCTACAAAACGCGTTTCGATTCCGGCCTGCCGCAGCAGGTGGACCAACGACCGATTGAACCAGATGAGCGATTCGAACGTCCCGCACGACAAGAAGATGCGGGGCACCTCGATGCGCGCTGGATGCTCGCGGAACTCGCCCACAAAGTCGACGACGGGATCGAACAACTCCGAACGACCGTGGTGCCCGATGTCGGTGTGCACAAAGGAGCCCGATTGAAGCAACAGGCGCCCAAACCGACCGGGATGTTGCCAGGCGGTAAAGAGGCTGGTCACGCCCCCAAAGCTCGCCCCCATGAGTCCTCGGTCTTCGACCCGATCGCTCACCGCAAATCGCCCCTCGAGGGCGGGCATGAGTTCGTGCACGATGTAGTCCGCCTGCCGCGGCGATGCGCTGTACTCCCGATTGCGCTCGCCGCCCGACGTAAATGCGACCACGAGCGGGGCGACCTCGTGCCGCGCGATGAGATTGTCGAGCACCTGCTTCATGTCGGCATAAGCGAGGTAATCGCCGCCATCATGACAGATCAGCAGCGGGTAGGCCTTGTGCGCCTTGTACTCACTCGGAAGGTAGACCTGGACCTTCCGCCCCGGCGGGTACACCTGGCTCGCATGTTCGAAGGAAACCAACCGGCCAGGCCGCGTATCGGGATCCGGTCGGACAAACCGCGGGACCTCATAGCCGGGCATCGCGCACACCGAATTCGATCCAAACGGATCGTGCGCTCGGTGTGGATTGAGCGGATCGTGAATGAGCGCCTTGCGGCCTTGGTGGTCGAGGATCTCGAACTTGTATTCAACCCGAGCTTCATGGGGAAGTTTGACCGGCAAATACAGCGCATCTGTGTCCTGCAACCGAATCAGGGGCTGCCGACCCTGAAGCCCGAACACCCAATGGACCAGGTAGACCTCGGCCGCCTGACGATCGCGAAAGAAGAACACCGCAGTCTCGTCATCCACGATGGGAAACGAGTGTTCCCCAACGAAACTCGTGACAAGATCACTTGTATTGGACGTGGATGCCGCCAGGCGCTGGGCGAGCTGCACGATCTCACGCATCGCCTCCCGACTCATGTGCCCATCCAGGTTGGCAGGCTCTGCACACGGCCATCGAGTTCGAGAAGCGAGGCGCTACGGGCGGGACCCCGATTGAACCAACCTTCGTGGGTGTGGACAAGCCACGCCCCGTTCTCAAGCCCCAGGCAGGTCGCGGGCGCCAAGCGCTGGGCGAGCAGGCGTACCCGCTGCGGATCGTCGAGCTGAAGCCGCTGCCGGGCATGCGGCAACATCACGAGGCCAGAAACCAACTCTTCGCCTCGGTCGAAGA
>JBCCQY010000130.1:0-26000 GCA_039208735.1 Myxococcota bacterium
CATCGATCCGTCCGGCATCGCCGCCGCCGACGACTGGGAGAGCCTCGCCGACCTCGAAAAGCGTGGTCGCGAGAAGATGGATGACGTCAAGGACGAGGTGGAGCGCCGCCGAGGCCTCATCACTCGCCCGCAGACCGCGACCTACACCTACACTTCGGGCACCACCGGACCCCAAAAGGCCGTCATCCAAACCAACGACAACATGCTGTCGATGATGGAGATGAGCGCGCAGGTCAACCTGTTCCCCGAAACGTTGAAGGAAGCGGGACTGTTCTTGTTCCTGCCGCTCGCCCATAGTTTTGGCCGGCTCATCGAGATTGCCGGTCCCTACTTCGGCTTCCCGCTGGTCATCTCCTCGGTGCCCACGTTGGTCGACGACCTACAGGCCTCGAAACCGGGCTTCTTCCCCTCGGCCCCTCGCGTCTACGAGAAGATGAAGGCCCGCATCGAAGGTGGGGTGGCGCAGGCCTCGCCGCTTCGTAGGCGACTGTTCGAATGGGCGATGGGCGTAGGCCGCAAGACGGTGCCCTACCGCTCCAAGGGCAAGTCGATTCCGCCGCTTCTCGGTCTTCAACTCTCGATCGCAGACCGTCTCGTACTCTCGCGACTGCGCGACCGGCTTGGCTTTACCAACTGCGAACTGGCGTTGTCGGGTAGTGCTCCCCTGTCCACCGAGGTCCACGAGTTCTTCCTGGCGATGCAGCTCGACTTGGTCGAGGGCTACGGGCTCACCGAGACCTGCCCCGCTCTGACGGTGAACCGGCCGCACGAGTTCCGTCTGGGAACCGTGGGCAAGGCCCTCCCAGGCATCGATGTTCGAATTGCCGAGGATGGCGAGATCATTGCCAAGGGTCCGAACATCACTTCGGGCTACCTCAACCGACCCGAGGCGACGGCCGGGGCATTCGACGACGAAGGCTGGTTCCATACGGGCGACCTCGGTTCCCTCGACAACGAGGGCTTCGTCAAGATCACGGGTCGGAAGAAGGAACTGATCAAGACGAGCGGCGGCAAGTACGTTTCGCCCAACAAGATTGAAGGCCTCATCAAGGACTTCCAGATCGTTCAGGAAGCCGTGGTCATCGGCGACCGTCGCAACTACTGCGTCGTGCTCATTAGCCTGGACCCCGAAGAACTCGAAGTGTGGGCGCCGCTCAACAATGCCGAACCGCGCAATGACGATGAAAAGGTCAAGGCTGCGGTCCAGTCCCACATCGACAAGGTCAACGAAGGCCTCGCGAGCTTCGAAAGCATCAAGTACTTCCGCCTCCTCGACGAGCCCATGACGGTGGAGAACGGCATCCTCACCGCGAGCCTCAAGGTCAAGCGTCGGGTGGTCGAGGACCGCTACGCGGAACTCATCGAAGACATGTACAAGTCGGCGAAGAAGACCGCGTGAAAGATGAGATTCGAACGCTCCTCGCGGCCCATCGGCCTGCCGATGACCGAGAGCGAGCGTTCGTGCAGGCCATGCAAGAACTCATCGCGCGGCCGGGCGATCCGACCGCGCGGGACCACTTTGTGCCGGGCCACTTCACGGCCTCCTCCTTCGTCCTGTCCCCAGACCGTAAGGACGTGCTGCTCATCGAGCACAGCAAGCTCCATCGCTGGCTTCAACCGGGCGGCCACATCGACCCCACCGATGCGACGGTCGAAGACGCCGCTCGTCGAGAAGTCGCCGAGGAAACCGGCCTCGCCGACCTCCATCGGTGGGGCGAAGGCCTGTTCGACATCGATGTGCACGAGATTCCCAGCTTTAAGGGCCAGCCCCCGCACCGCCACTACGATCTACGGCTTCGGTTCGTCGCAAACACCCGGGCGTTTAAGGCGGGCTCCGATGCGCTCGCCGCACGCTGGGTTCCGTGGACCACCATCGACCCGACCATCACCGATGAGTCGGTGATGCGGGCGCTTCGGAAACTGCCGAACGACTAAGCCACGCTCCCGCGCCGACGACACCGAGGAAGAGCCCCAGTCCGAGCCACGACAACCCTGTGCCGACCTCGGGTTCGACAAAAAACTGAACGATGGCCACCGCCGCAGCATTGTTGACGAAATGTGCGATAATGGCGGGCCAAAGGGAGTTCGATCGGAGCCGCAACCAGCCGAGGAACGCCGCCGTGGGGAGCAGCGCCACGACGTGGATGGGATCGACATGGTAGAGCGCAAACAACACGGTCGTCAGCGCAAACGCGACGATCGAACTGCCCGAGGCTCGCTCAACAAGGCGCCACAGGTAACCTCGGAACAGCAGTTCCTCGGAAACCGGGGCCCCAATCGCCACCGCCAACACCATGGTCCAATTCTCGGAGAGCGGACCCGACAGCAACTTGCCGATCGAGGCCACTGACGAATCAAACCCCGTCCACGCGATGAGCTGTGCGGCGAGCCAACTCGGCCAAATCCAGACCAAAAGCCCGCCGATCGCCGCCGTCGCGAGCAGGGCCGTCGACGCGGGCCGCAATCCGAGCACGTCGTGGATTCGCTCATGGGGCGTGCGCAACAGCGCGGCCAAGGCGAACGCCAAAAGGCCGAGTCCGACCCCTTGCATCAGCGTCACCGGACCGACGTAGCGCGGGTCTTCACCGGCCGCGAGCATCGCATCGTTGAACCCTGGCGTCCCGAGCGGCACTTCGACGGCCACCGAAGCAAAAAGGGCGATGCCGACCGTCATGACCACCACAAACGAGCCTCCGAGGAAGCCCGCGATGTGGCCGATGACGTGGCCAAGGTCGAGTCGTGGGGTCGGCGCGCTCAGAGATCAACCCGCTCGACCGCAGCCACAATGGCATCGCGACGGGGCGCGAAGTGGGTCACCTCACCCGCCGCCTCCATCAGCACGATCCGACCGCCGCGTGGAAACATGGCGATCAGGTAACTCCAGTCTTGTGTGCCGAGCGGAGCCGCAAGTTCGAGCATCGCGCCATCCGTGCCGTTGGCCGAGATGCGCTGCTCATCGATGACCCGATAGCCGGCGGACTCCATGCGGGTTCGCATCGCTTCTTGCCAGAAGTCAAGGCTAGCCTTTGGTTTTTGCTTCACCGCTCGCATGCGGAACAGCACGTTGTCTGGCGAAGCAGCCCGGTACCGCCTCTGCTTCTTCCAGGGTGAAAAGCCTTCGGGTGCCTCGTCGAGGGACACCCCACGGGATCGCCAATCGGGCTTGTTCATCTGATGGCCAACGATGACGTCCTGGACGTTGAGAGTGTTGATCCACCCCCACGACGACTGGCCATCACGGTCGGGAGCGCCGCGGTCGCGAAACTGGAACGCCACATCGACCCGCCCAAAGGTCGATTGATCTTCGAGCAACTGAAGTCGGCCCTTCAGCCGTTCGATCTCATCGATGGCTTTCACGATCTGGCGCTCAACGGTGACGATCGAATCAGCCCCCGCTCTCGCGAGGAGGTCGAAGTACTGCTTCAACACGCTTTCGCGAGCCTCGAGGCGACCCGATAGGTCTGCCATCTCCTGTCCCACATCGCGTCGTTCAACCGACCGGCCCAGCACCTTTCCGGTCGCCGACGCACTGTCGAGCAACGCATCCACATTCACCGAAGGCACGCGCAGGGACAGCCCTTCGTCATTGCGAGACTGAAACCAGCCCCCAAGTTCGTTGGCCCGCTCAACGAGCGCATCCGCCGCCAAATCCCGCTTGGCCACCGCCACCACAACGCTCGCCGACACCCGCGTGGGGGGCGGGGCGTCATCGACGGCGAACGCTGCACACATCGACAATAGCGCGATCATGCATCACCTCCGCCGATCAACGCCTGTTCGATTCGCTCCCCGAACCGTTCGACCTCGGCCGCATCGGGGAAGTAGGCTTGGACCAACTGAATGTGCCGACCCGATGTCGCGAGGCAGATTTGCCATCGGTACGGCTCTTCGGCACCCGGCTCGTCGAGGGACAAACAAGCCCATTCGCCGACGGTACGCCGAGAGACATTTTCAAAGTCCTCCGCCAACGATTCATGGACCGCCGACCGCCAATAGTCGGCATCCCCCTGGGGATCATTCGGCAAACGCATCGACCACAACACCGTGCCTTTGGGGCTCTCGGCGATGTAGGGGCCGCTCTTCGTCAACGACACCATCTCTTCGGGGGTGTCGAGTTCGAGGCGCTTGGTGTCGCTGTACACCCCTCGATCAAACGGAGAGAGGCCTCGGATCCAGCCAAATCCCGAGAGCACCAACTCCCGACGTTGAGGTCCAAACTCGCGGGGCACCACGTCAACACTGATCCGCGACATGGAAGCAAGATCCCGCAGCACCCGAAGTCGCGATTCGGTGCGATCGAGTTCCTCCGTCACCCGAGTGATTTGCTCGAGTAAAGCAAGCTTCTCTTCTTCGGAGCGGGCTCGGGCCAGCAATCGGACCAATCGCGTACGCATGGTGCGCAGCGTCTTGACCCGGAGGTCCGTGGCCCGAAACTGATCCGTGATGTCATCAGCGCGAACGGACTTATCAAGAACGTCACCGAGGTCCAAGATGGCGTCCCAGGTGTCGTCGAAGGCGTCAACCGGTACCCGCACCGTCGCCTGGGTGTCGTTCAGCCGATCCACCCGACCTCCCACTTCGAGGGCGATGCTCGCGATCTGATCCAGGGTTTCGGCCGGTCGCGTCGCCCGCATCCGGGCATACCCGTCGTAGTGCACCATCCGCGAAGGCTGCGGAGACACGGGTTCGAGGGTGGCTGGCGGCGGCTTGGCTTCGTCGGTAGGGCGCACCAGTGCAATCTGACGCTCGGACTCCACACGGGTCGAACGGGTCGGTGCCGGCGCTTCTTTTATGGAAGCTTCGACATCCGCTTCGGCAAAGCCGCCTACCGCACCGTAGTCGTCGAAAGCGTACGCCACGTCGCTCGACCGCTTGCTCGCGCATCCGATCACCCCGAAGATCAGGATGATCCAGGCCCAGATGTTCATGGTTGCTCTCCTTGCTCGCGCAGGGTGGCCTCGATTAGCGAGTGGAGCGCATCATGCAACCATCCGTTGGTGGCAAGGGGGGCGGGTCGGTCTCCCAACCCATGGCCCGGCAACGCCTCGACTCGCCCGCCCGCCTCGCGCACCAAGACGATGCCTGCTGCAACGTCCCAGCGGCTGAGGGTTCGCTCGAAGTAGGCGTCGAAGACCCCGCGCGCCACGAATGCCAAATCGAGAGATGCTGCTCCAAACCTTCGCATTCCATGACACGCTTTCAGCACCGCGGCATGAAGGGCCAACGGCGTTTCCACTTGGGTACGGTCGACGGAGAACCCCGTCGCGCAAAGGGCGTCGGACAGTTCACGGACGCCGCTCACGGCGAGGCGTTCGTCACCGAGCCACGCCCCCTGGCCCTTCGCGGCCCGATACAACTCCTGCCGACTCGGATTGTGGATCACGCCCACCACCGGTTCGCCGTCGACTTCGAGGGCGATCGAGATGCCGTAGTGGGGAACGCCATGCACGAAATTGGTCGTGCCATCGATCGGATCCACGACCCAGCGCGTACTCGCCGTAGCTCCCCCTCCGCCTTCCTCACCGAGGATCGCGATGTCGGGCGTATGCTCGGTCAGTACTCGTCGAATCGCCTGCTCGGCGGTCACATCCGCTTGGGTCACGAGATCGAAGGTGCCCTTGTGCTGCACCGCAAGGGGGCCCGTCTCGGCGATCACGCGGGCCGCGGCATGCGCTGCGGCCACCGCCACATCCAATTCAGTCATGGTCGACAATCAAGGTCACGGGTCCATCGTTGAGGAGCCGCACATCCATGTGGGCCCCAAAGACACCGCGTTCTACCTGACGCACTCCCAGCTTTGCCAGGGCCTCGCAAAATGCCTCGTACAACGGCTCGGCCACCGCTGGAGGCGCGGCGCGCGCGAAGCTCGGTCGCCGGCCCTTGCGCACATCGCCATACAGCGTGAACTGGCTCACCACGAGCACGGCTCCGCCAATGTCGAGGAGAGACTGATTCATCTTCCCCTCGTCATCTTCGAAGATGCGCAGATGCGCGATCTTTTGCGTGAGCCACCCGATGTTGGCTTCCCCATCTTCGGGCCCCACGCCGAGAAGCACCAAAATCCCCTGTTCGATGGCGCCCACAACGGTCCCCTCGACCGTCACGGAGGCTTCACGGACCCGTTGAATGACTGCGCGCATCAGGGGATCCGGGCTTTGTCACAGACCACCGCGCCGTCCTTCACGTCACACGTCACTTCTCCGCTGCCCTGCACCATGAAGGTGCCCATGGCTTCGTCGATCTTGACGAGGCAAGCCACAGGCAGGCGGTAGCCCTCAACCTCGAAGGATCGGAAGCCGTCGAAACTCACCCGGCGCGAGGCACACTGACTCACCGTGCCTCGAGACGACGAGTTGATGCGTACCCGAGCCGCTTCTTGCGTCACCGGCGCTGCAGCGGGCGTCGCCGGAGGCTTCGGAACGGCCACCGTGGGGGCGGGCTTTGGCGCGGCTGGCGTGGCCACTTTGGGCTTCGGAGCCGCAGGGGCCGGTTTGGGCGTGGGCGGGGCGGGAACGGGGACCGGCACGGGTCCAGGCGCCGGGGGGGCGTTGACGGTGCCGACCTGAAGCGGATCGGGAGGCACCGGAGAAGGAACGGGGGCGGGAGCGACCACCGCGGGCGGCACCGGCGCCTGGGCCGCTGGGGAATCCGATTGCGCCTCGGTCCACATGATGACCGCGACCACGACCGCTACCACCGCGACGAGCAACAGTAGGGAAAGCACGCCAATGCCACCCATGCCCACGAGGGCCAACACCAGGGTGTTGCGACGGGTGCCCGGGTCGGCCACGGTGACGGGCCCCACGATGACCGAAGAGGACACAGGAACTGGCTCTGGCCGCATCGCGACGGGACCCTCGACGCGTGGCGTAAGGGGCGCTCGCTCGGGCCGGGCAGGTTGCGCAGGTCTGGCCGGTTTGCGCTTGGGACCCGCCTCGGTGGCTTGGGTCGCGTCAGCCGCAGGGGCAACCTTCACCTCTCGAGATGCCTGTTGTTTGCGGAACACCTCGCTTTGGGCGCGACGCTGACCTTCGCCCACCGCGCGCTTGGGACGGGGTGCGTCCGCCTTGCCATCCGCCATCGCGGCAAGCTGTTCCGGCTTCCAGAAATTGGTCGCCGTGCCGCCCCCGACGCCCATCGGAGGCCGCTCGGCCTGCACCTCCTCGTTGCCGTGGACGGCCTTCTTCATGTCGTCTTTGGTCCAAAACGCGGTGCCGCCGGCGCCCTGTGGGATGGGCAGTCGCTGCGACAAAGGCCCAGCTCCACGGCGGGCTCCGGTGAGGACTTCCGCATCGGAAGGCGTGATGTCAGACGAGCGCCGGTCGCCATTCCCTTCCACCGCTTCAGCCGCCCAGTCTCCAAGCCCGGGACCCTCGACCGCCGAGGCAAACGCGATGAAGGTTCGCCACGTATCGAGGGCGGAAGGCCGTTCACCGGCATCGTGCGACAGGAGCTTGGCCAAGAACCACTGGACGTCTCCCTGCATGGCTTCGGGAAGCCCCTCGAGGTCGACCTCCAGAACCGCGTCGATCACCGCATCGTCATGAGAGGCCTGAGTTTCGGGGAGCTGCGCGGGCAAGCGATGGGCAGACAGGATTCGAATGGCCACCGCACCCAACCCGTACAGGTCGGTCGAGGGGGCCTTTGGATCAGCTCCCGGCACGGGCGAATCCCGCAGCGTGCCAAAGCCCTCGAGCGACAGCGCTCCGGTCTCATCCAAGAAGATGTACCGAGGGTCAACATCGCCGTGCACCTCTTTGTCTTCGTCGGCAATGTCGAGAATCTCACACAACGCTGCGATCAACTCGAGCGACACGCGCCAGGGAGGAACCCCTGGGGCCAGGATGGTGTCGAGATCCACCCCGACGGCGGGCCCTTCACAAGCGTCAACCCCGCCCTCGGGACCCAGCGTTCGAACATAGTGGAATTCGCGCAAGACCGCTCCAGGTCGTGGATTTAGGCGGTCGGGCGATTCCCATCAAGTTGGCAAGCGTGACGCAGCCGTGACGCCCGATCGCAGGACCGCAACCACGAACCGCTAACCTTGTGGGAGCCGCAACCTCCCTCATTCGCTGAAGCCGACGTTGGATCCTCTCGCCAGGAGTCCGGATCGGCAAAGCTCGCGCTTAAGGTGAGGGCCAACCAACACCCTCACGGAGTGTTGTCACTCTTGTGTGTCTGGTAGAAGTGGCGCTGCAGACAACGGCGTCCTAGATCCCCGCGGTCGCGGTTGGCCTTTCCAACCGTGTTCCCCTGTCGGGAGACGACAATGGCCCGTTCGCTGACCGTAGAGCAAGAAGAGAGCCCGCGTGCCAGCCTCCTCTTCTTGATGTTTGTGGGGCTGTGCTGCGGCCTGCTGGTGCTGACCTGGGCGACGGTCGGTTCGACCGCCGACGCCGGGCCGGAACTCGCACCCGTGGAAGCCCCGCCCGCCGAGTGACCCCATCCGCCCGTAGGTGCGCTTACGGGCAGATGATGTAAGGGTCACACTCGTCGAAGCACAAATCGCCCGTACAGCCTCGGACGCTGAACGGTGCACTGCCCGTACAACAGCCGCTGGGGCACTCCACCGTGCGGGTCTGCGTGCAGTCGAAATTGCAGATCCCCCACGGCCCTACGTCCCAGGACGTGTAGGGGGTCGTGCCGCTGCACGACATCGACGAAGTTGGCTCCGAGCCGGAGCACCAGCTCCGGTCCACCACGCTCCCCGACGGATCCTCACAGGTCACAAGCCGGGTTTGGTTCCCTGAGTCGCCCGAGCACGTCGCCGAGCAGGACGACCAGGCGCCGGTGTCCCAAACGCAGGCAGTCGTGTCGAGGCAGGCCTGCACATTGGCAGGCTGCGGATCGGTACAGAAGTTGCCGCCGAGCACGGTGCCTGATGGGTCTTGGCAGGTCACCGTCTGGGTCTGCTGACCATTTCCACAATCGGTCGAACAGCTCCCAAAGCCGCTTTCCACCCAGCGACAGTCCGCGGTCGCGGAACACGCCCGATCCGCCGCCGGAGCCGGAGCCGGGCACAGATTGCTGGCGACCACGCCGCCCACTTCGTCCACGCAGTCGACCGCCCGGCTCTCAAGGCCGTCCCCACACGTGGTGCTACACGCACCGTAGCCACCTGTTCGCCAGGAACAATCAACCGTTTGGGTACAGACCTGCTGGCTCGCAGGCTGGCTCGCTGCGTCGCACCAGGCCCCATCGACCAGCGTACCGGCCGGATCTTCGCAGTGGACTGTCCGGGTCTGCGTCCCGTCGCCGCAGGTTTCGGAGCACGTGCTGAACTCGCCTGCAATCCACGCGCAGTCCACCGTCGCATTGCATGTCCGAACCGCGTCAGGCTCGGTACGAGCATCGCACTGGTCGTCGTTGACGGGTTCGCCCTTCGCATCGATGCACTCGACGGTGCGGCTCTGCTCTCCGTCGTTAGGACCGCAGGTGACCGAGCAATCCAGCCATTCTCCGGTCAGCCATTCACAATCCGGGCATAGCGGACCGGCTGGAGCGGTGTCCGCCGTGGGCACCGCCGTCTCGCCAGTGTCGCCTCCGGTCGTCGGGCCTACGGGGGTTGTGGGAATGATCGGGGGTGTCTCGGGGGGACACCCGGTGGCAAAGAGCAGTGCTCCCAAAGTCGCGATCGACAGCAGTACGCGCATTGAGGCCTCCCGATGCGCAGCGTAGAGGGGTGGCCGGTTTGCCGTCAAACGCCCCCGGTCTCCCCTTGGAGATCCGAGGATCCACAACCCACCCTTCAGCGCTCGATGATGCTGTAGATGCAGCTGTTCCGGTAGTACTTGCCCTTGTTGCCCTTGAAATTCTCGGTCGTGTACAGCTCGAACATTCGATCGCCGATGCGGTCGACCACCTGCAGCACCACGATGGCCTGGAGCAGCTCGTCCTTGGTTTCCTTCTCGGTCACCTGCTGCGTGGAGTACAGACACTGTATGGCGCGCTCGAATTGCTCGCCTCGAAGCTCCGTCTTCTGGGTACCGCGGGCCCCTGTCTGCTGGTGAACGATAACCTTGGCGATATCCTGGTAGACAGGCGGCTTCTCGCAGCCAACGAGGCAGGCAAGGCCGAAGACGAGGAGCATGCGCGAGACCATGGTGGTCCTCCGGTGGGCGACTGACGCTAACATACCCAAGGGCGGCGCATCGGCCCTCCGATCGCGGTCGATGACCACTCGCGCACGGACCTCACCGGGGCGCTTTGGCCGTGCGGTTCGAGCCATCGACCCAAGCCACGTCGGTCACACAGGGGTCGATGCGACAGAACGTGGGCGGGGCGGGAACCGGGAACCAACTGGGACAAGCCGCTTTGAGTTGCACGAGCGTTGCGTCGCTCACCTCGTCGGCAAGCGGCACCAGTTCGCGGCACAACGCAACCCGATCCAATGGATGGCGCGACGCACCAGAGGCCGTAAACCGTCGAGACAGTTCCTCAGCCACGCGACGGGTGGCCTCAGGATCTGAAACCTTCTCGACCTCCGCCGGCGCTTTTGCCTCAACATCAGCAGGTTGAACCTCTTCAGCCGGCGGCTCGGCCCACGCGGCGAAACTCATTGCGAAACCCAGCAACATGGACGGCTCCCGTGGCGCTCCGGCGTAACGCTTCAACCGTCGAATGCCCACAATTCGACTCGCATTCGTGACCTTACTCAAACCCCGGACCGAAAACCTGCGGTATGAAGGCCCCGGGAGGCTCCTTGTTCCAAGCTTTCGTCCTTGCCGCCGGACTCGGTACCCGACTCCGCCCCCTCACCGACCACCGCCCCAAACCGTTGGTTCCCGTTTGCGGCGTGCCACTGCTGGCCTACTCGCTTCAACTCTGCGCTCGGCACGGGCTCAACCGGGTCGTGGTCAATGCCCATTGGCTGTCGGAACAGATCGAGGCCTGGGCGGGCCTTCAAGAGACGGTGAACGTCACTGTTTCGACCGAGAAACCTGACGTGCTCGGAACAGGTGGCGGACTTCGCAAGGTGATGCGGGAACTTGATCCGGTGTTCGCCGTCCTGAACGGAGATGTGCTGCACGATGTCGACTTGACGGCCCTCATCGGCGCGGTCCGACCCGGCGGCGCCGCCATGGCCCTGCGCCCCTACCCCGGCGAAGAACAGAAGTACGGCATCGTGGCCGCCGACGACCAAAACACCGTGGCTCGCCTCACTTCCCTGGCCCGAACCGAGCCCGAAGGGACCCTTCACGAAGACACGCACTTCACGGGCATTCATGCGATGGACCGTGAAGCGTTGAACCTCGTCCCCCCAGACGAGTTCGCCTGCATCATCCGCACCGCGTACGTCAACCTCATCCCGGACCGAAAGGTTGCCGGGGTGCGGTACCCCGGTGCCTGGCTCGATGCAGGCGACCCTGCGGCGTACCTAGGTGCCAACCTCGATGTCCTCTCCCAACGGGTGGGATTGGCCCTCGATCCCATGCCGCGAGCCGCATATGCCCGACGAGCGAACGGCGACATCGTGGGCACACGGCCCCAAGCCATCCCTGACACGGTCGAGCGCCAAGGCCCCTTGTGGATCGGTGACGGCGTGGAATTCCAAGGTTCCGCCAGGCTCGAAGAGAGCATCCTGGGCCCAGGCGCCAAGGTGCCATCTGGCACCTCCTTGACGCGCACGGTGGTGTGGGACGGCTGTACCGTGCCACCCGGCGATCACGTCGACGCAATCGTGTTCCCAGGCGGTGTCCTGACCCCGTTGGGATAGGCCCTACAACAAGCTTCGCGGATCGACATCCACTCGACTTCGCACCCCCTTGGGGGGCCGGCCCTCGAGCTTCGATCGCATCGCCCGAAGAAAGTCCACCCAGGCTCCGACCTGCTCACCCCGAATGATGAGCTGGAACCGCCAACGGCCCACGATCTTAGGCAGCGCCGCAGGGGCCGGCCCCAAGAGGTGAATGCCAGGGAAACGAGGCGCCACTTCTCGCAGATCTTGCGCCAGATCGCGGATCGTACGCCAGACCAGTCCCCGATCCACACCGTCGAGCTGGACGAGACACAGGCGGGAATAGGGCGGGTAGGTCAGCAGGGCGCGATGTTTGAGTTCGACGCCGTAGAACGCTTCAATGTCATTGAGGTGCTGCAACACGTAGTGGGACGGGTCACGGGTTTGGACGAACACCCGACCCGCCACGGCTCCCCGACCCGCGCGTCCCGCCAACTGCACCAGCAGCGCGGCCGTGCGTTCGGCGGAACGGAAATCTGGAAGACGAAGCGCCTGGTCGGCACTGATCACCACGGCGGTTTGGACGCCGGGAAAATCGTGGCCCTTCGCCACGATTTGGGTGCCAACCAGCAGCTGGGTCTCCCCCTCTCGAAACGCGGACAGAATGCGATGATGAGCGCCCCGCTCCTTGGTGGTATCGGCGTCCATGCGCCCGATTGCGATGGTAGGAAACTTGGCTTGGAGGGTCTCCTCGATTCGTTCCGTGCCTTTGCCCACCTCTCGCAGCTCGGGCGCCTGGCAGACGGGGCACACCGTGGTGTAGTCGAGTCGTAAGCCGCAATAGTGGCAGACCATGCGCCGCTCGCGCTTGTGCAAGGTCATCGAAATGCGGCAGTTTGGACACTCGTACGACGCGCCACAGGCCCCACAGCTCACCAACGTGGCGTAGCCACGGCGATTGTAGAGGACAATGGCCTGCCCTCCCCGTTCGAAGGTGTCGTGCAGCGCCTCTTCGACCACCGGGGCAAGCAGAGGGGAATCGTCGAGCTGCGAAAGGTTGACGACCTGCACGTGGGGCACGGGTCGCGGGGTGGCCCGCTTGGGAAGGCGAACCAAGCAGTAACGCCCACGTTGGGCATTCTGCCAGGACTCGAGGGAGGGCGTGGCCGACGCCAAAACGACGGGACACTCCTTACGAAGTCCCAAGACCACAGCCAGATCGCGCGCGTTGTAGGCGACCCCTTCGTCTTGTTTGTAGGAGTCGTCATGCTCTTCGTCGACCACGACCAGACCCAGCGATCGGAAGGGAGCGAAGAGGGCGGAGCGCGCTCCGATGGCGACATCGACCTCTCCCGCGCGGATACGCCGCCATTGAGCCAGGCGCGCCGCTCCCGTAAGTCCGGAGTGAAGCACGGCAATCCGGTCACCAAACCGCGCCCGGAAGCGACCGACGAGCTGAGGGGTGAGGCCGATCTCAGGAACCAGGACAAGCACCTGGTCACCCCGAGCCAGGACGTTCTGGGCCGCCCCGAGGAAGACCTCGGTCTTGCCCGACCCCGTCACCCCAAAGAGAAGGATGGTTTGAGCGTCGGGCTCGAGAATCGCCGCCAGCGCGTTTCGCTGGTCTTCGTTGAGCGGCGGAGGCACCGGAGGTCCCAGGGCCGGGGCGTCGATGAGGGCATCGCGGCGTTCGCGGGTTCCGTACTCCACCAATCCTCGGTCCACCAGGCGATTCAGCGAGTCCCGAGCCGCCCCCCCTTGCTCCCGCAACAGCACCTCGAGGTCGACGGGGCCTTCAGACCTGGACAACGCCTCCAAAATGGCCGTCATCCGTTTTCCGAGCGTGCCTTCAGGTGAGCTGCCGTGGATGCGAGAGACGGTGCGCACCTCGCCTTTGGTCTCACCAACCTCTCGCTCTTCCCACGCCGCCCAGCGACGCCGCACCAACCGGTCGATGGCCTTGCGAACATCGTCTGCGTCGATCTCGGAGCGAAGGCGACGCTGCAAACCACGTCGGGTCAACCCGGGACGCGAAATGATCTCACGCAAGACCTGCAGCTCGACGGGCTCACGGGCTTCGTCACGGGTGAGTGCAAGGGCGCCTTCGTCGGTGGGAACGACGGTGCGCAGGGTCTTGGCACGGATGCCCGAAGGCAGCGCGGTGTGGATCATCATCCCGAGGGGAGCCAGAAAATAGTCCGCGGCCCAACGGAAGAACTCGAGCTGTTCGTCGTCAAACGCAGGCACTGGATCGAGGATCCGCTGGATCGGCTTGATCTTTTCGGGCGGCAACGAAGGCGAAGGATTTTCGCCAATCACGTAGGCCGTTTCGAGCTGACGTCCGAGGGGGACGAGCACGACATGACCCTGCTGCAGCGGATGCAGCGGGGCCGGTACCGCGTAGGTCAACGCGCCATCGAAGGGTCGTGGCAACACGACATCGACATAAGCGTGACCTGCAGCTTCCGGAAACAGTGAGGCAGAGTGGTGCGGCTTACCCAGAGGAGGACTCCACCGCTCGAGTAACGAGCTTCTCGGACAGTTTCGGTCCGAGGCTTACGCAAAGACGCGTAGGGTCATTGTTTACCCAGGCGGATGGACCGTGCCGAGCCAGTGGGGTACCCGGTGGCAAACCAGGAGCCCGAGCGGATGCTTTACCTCTTCATGGCCTTGGCCCCTGCATTCGGGGCAGATGTGGTTCAAGGTGCGAATACCGCGGCCATGGGTGGAATCGGAGCGGCTGCCGCCAACGACAACGCGAGCATCACGCTCAATCCTGGGCTTTTGGGCCTCGTCGAACGCTACGACTTTCACGCCCATCTGCGATTAGGTCCCAATCTCAACTGCCCGGCCCGCGAAGACTGCGAGGGCGGATCGGATCGGCAGTGGGCCGCTACGGCTCTGGATGCGCGAACCTCCAAACGATTTGCCGCAGGCTTTGCCTACAGCGGCGATCGATTCAGCCCCCCCCTGCGCCAAAACGAGCTTCCGGGGTGGAAGCTTCCCGACGAAGAACTTGGCAACCGACGCCGTCAGGACGATTTCACCTTGAGCCTGGGCGTTCCGTTCTGGGAACGGCGCATGTCTTTAGGGTTGGGCCTCCTCTACTCGCGGTTCAACCACGACCGCGACGGAAGCGGTTCGACGGCCGACCTGCACGCGGGATGGGGCTTCCGCCCCGTCAACGCCCTTACGCTGGGGGTCGGGGTCCGAAACTTCGTGCCCACCAACTCGGTGCAGGACCGACCCCTCTCGGTGGTCGCAGGACTGCGCATTACAGCCGCTGACATCGTAGCTGTCGAAGCCAACCTCACATCCACGAGCGAGCCGCTGGCGGACTCCCGGTGGTCGTTCGCGGCGGGGGCGGAAGCGGCGCTTGGCAGCTCGTTTCGCCTGCGCTTGGGTGCGGTTCGCGATGGTCCGTTGGCCGTCACACAGCTCACGACGGGACTCGGTATCGCCACGAAGCGTGGAGGCGGGCTGGATTATGCGTTGTCGATCCCTCTCGCCGGCCGCGACCTCCGCGGCAACACGTTGATTCACCAGTTCGCGATTCGGTTCAGCGCTCCCGAGGACATCCTCGAAGAGGATTGAGCAGGCCCGCCTCGCGAGCCCGTTCGGCCAACGCGGTCACGGTGCGTACGGTGGACGGCAAGTTCTCACCGAGCGTGAAGAACCCATGGTCTCGACGAATCACGGTGGCATGTTCGGGAAAGGGAGCGCGTTCCAGCAACGCGAGCAGCGCAGTACGGTCGGGTGGCGTGCTGAAGAGCGTGGCGTCTTCGCTGATCGGCAGGCCCAACTCCCTGGCCGCGCGACGCGTATCGAGCACGTGGCCATGCAACGCCGCACCGGGACGAGTAGACCACCCGAACCGTCGAGGCGCCTGTACGAGGGCGGCGAAATGGAGCGGAGCGTCGCTTGTGGGACGGACGGACGGATCGTGGCTCCGGTAGCCTGCCTCCCAACCTTCAGGGTCAAACGTCACGAGTTCAACCACATCGGCGGGGTCAAAGACACCGGGCCGTCGGCCGCTCGCCGATACGAGCAGGGTGTGGTGGGCCGTACAGACCGCTGCGTTGCCCGCGGCCAACCCATCGTCGAGCACGGGGCAGGCTCCCGCTTCTTCGAGGGCACGCAACGCGTCACAAAGGGCCTGGGCGAGCGGCGCCAAGCCCTCTGCGGGGCGCCCCAAATACCGGAGAGAAAACTTGACCCGTGGGCCGTCGCCAATGGTTTCCATGCCTGTTCCTTACAACGGAAGCCCCGCATCGCCCGCCGCGCGGTAGGCCTTGGTGTCCTTGAGGCGTCGTGTAGCCGCGAAGGTATGAGCCGGGGTGGAGAGGTCCGCATGGGGCTCAGCGGCCGTGATCGCAGTCCGCAGGGTCGGCGAGCCGGGTCGGAGAAAGGGATTGGTGGCGCGTTCCTCGTCGATGGTGGAGGGCACGGTGCAGCCGCCCTGCGAACGAAGATCCCAGACCTGCCGAATTCGTTTGGCCAAGGCTTCGTTGTCCGGCTCCACGGACCAGGCAAACCGTAGGTTATCCTGGGTGTATTCGTGTGCACAACACACGCGTGTGTTCCCGGGCAATGCGGCCAGCCGCATGAGGGAATCGAACATGCGAGCCGGCGGACCATCGAACAAGTATCCACAGCCGCCGGCGAATAGCGTGTCCCCACAGAACACCACGTCGCCGAGCACGAACGAGACGTGGCCGTTGAGGTGTCCCTCGGTCAGCATCACGCGGCCTTCCACGTCACCCAAGCGAATGGCATCCCCTTCCCCTACGCCACGGGTGAGCCCTGGCACTTCAGACGCCCGGCTCGCAGGGCCGATGACCTCGACACCCTCAAGTCGCTTACGACGGATCAGATCCCGGTTGATCCCAATGTGATCGCCGTGGGTGTGAGTGTTCCAGATCGCGGCCACCGCAAGCTTCTGTTCATCGCAGTAAACCAGTGTGGCTTCTGCATCTGGACCATCGACGATCGCCGCCTGCCCCGTGGCCACGTGTTCCACGATCCACACCAAGTTGTCGGTGGCCGCAGGTACCGTGTGGATTCGAAGGGTGCCTTCGGCAGCGATCCACGGTTTGGGAGGACGAGTAACGACGTGCATGATAACCTCCGCCCGCGTCAGAAAGGATGGCGGCTGGCCCGCTTCATGGTTTCGAGCCGAAAGGCTGAAACGCCCGCGAGCCTGCAGGTACTGCCCTACTTTGGTACAAGCGCCTCGTCCCCTTTCTGCGTTTGGTGGCCCTTCAGGAGGACCTATGCGCCGACGTCTCCCCTTCATGTCGCGCCGCGCCAACTACACCATGCTGATGGGTGTGGTGATCCTTGTGGTGCTCGGCTTTGCAGCACTCGCGGTCGACATCTCCCTCATCGCCATGGCTGAGATGCAGGTCCAGGCTACGGCCGACTCCGCCTCGCACGCCGCCCTGGTGGCACACCGAAACTCCGTTGGCAATCGCGTAGGCGCCGCCAACGACGCCGCCGAGTTCATGCTCGCGCGCAACGGCGTGGCCCTTGGTACGGCCGACCTCGACGACATCCGCTTCGGTACCTACAACATTGAGACCCAGAAATTCTGCAACGGCTGCGGGCTCAACGGTACGGTGAACGCGGTCGAAGTCGACATCTCTCGGAACGGGAACAACTCGATGGGCCTGTTCCTCGCGCCGCTCTTCGGGGTCAACAACCACGACGTGGCGGCCTCATCCACCACGGCCCAGCAACAGCGCGCCATCATGCTGGTGCAGGACTTCTCCTGCTCAATGAATCGGGGCGACTATCCCCGTCCCATCGATGTTTCGCGTCGCGCGAGCTTGTTGTTCCTCGACTACATGTCGAACTACAACCAGTCGGGCGACATGTTGGGGCTTGCCGGGTACGCCGAATGGGGTGTGCTTGGGCCTTCGCGGAACGATCCCTTGGTCACGGGCGGGGGCGGTGCCTCCATCGGCGGTTTGGGCGGGTTCTTCCAGAACTTGGTCAATCTCATCAATCAACTGTTGGGTCGGGCCACCTCCTACGCTGACCGTCCCTTCGCCGAATTGTCCTCGGTCGCCCATGACCAGCAGTACCTGCGCAACATGTTCGCGGGCATCTGCAGTACGGACCATGGCTGCCCTGATGACCCGATCACGGGCAGCACCAAGGATACGCTCTACCCGTCGAAGGAACAGATTGGGGTCTGCACGAACCCATCGATCGCCATGGATCAGGCGGTTGAACAGCTCACGACGAAGACCGACCCGTCCTACTTCCGCGGCATTGTCGTGATGTCGGACGGCGCGTTCAACTGCAGCGGGGGCGTCAACGCGGCGACGGCAGTGGCCAACCGAGCCTTCGACCAGCACGGCATTCACGTGTGGACGGTCCTCTTCCACGATGGGAACAACTCGGCCGCCCAAATGAAGCAGATCACGCGCGGCTACGGCACGTTCTCACAAAGCCCGAACGTCGACGATCTCCCTGACATCTACGCTGCGATTGCGGCAAGTCTGCCCACCGCTATCGTGGAGTGAGCATGCCCCAACGTCGTCGCGGAGCGAACATCGTCGAGTTCGCTCTTACCCTGCCAATCTTTATGGCCATCCTCCTCGGTCTCATCGACTACGGTTGGGTCTTCGCCAGCCAGTCGGGCATCGATGCCGCAACCATGTTGGCCTGTCGCGAAGGGTCCATGGTCGACGCCATCTTCAAAAGCCCGATTACCGAGGCAGAGGAAGAGCTGAACGAGCGCGCAGCTCCGTGGTGCACAGGAGGCAACTGCACCCTCTCGGTCGCACCGCGGTACACCGTGCCAGACCGCGCTATCGAGTGCAGCGTCCAGATGCCCTTTCGCCCACTGATCGGGTTCGTACCTCTCCCCGCCACGCTTGAAGCGCGCTCCATCTACCGCCTTGAGTGGCAACGCCAGGGGAACCTGTGATGGCACGGGCGACCAGTCAGCGTGGCATCGCGGCCACTGAATTCGCATTATGGCTGCCCATCATCGTGGTGTTGATTGCAGGAGTCTTGGACTGGGGCACCTACATGAGCACCCGGGCCTCCCTGCAGCGCGCAGTGACGGACGGGGCTCGCGTTGGAGCCTCGAAGTTCGAGCCCGCCACGGAAGCCGCCGGTTCCGTTGCACGTCCGGCCGCCCTGGCGCGGGCTCGTCAGGTGATCGTGGACCAAGGCCTCGAATGTGGGAACGGTTGCACGCTGACGACTTCGTTCTGCTTTGCGAACCTAGTGGGTCCCTGCGACGTCTCGTCCCAAGGTGGCGGCAGGTTGCCCCCGCCGGTCGATTCGCTCCTCGTCGAAGTCAGCTACACCTTCGTGCCCTGGTTCGGTTTCGCGTTTACGCCGGACCGCATTCGCACCGACTTCGTGATGGCCATGGAGAATCAGCGCCCCGGCGGCCCGTAACGAAAAACTGCCAACCTGGGGCGCTCGCCCGACGCTACCCGTTAGTCTCGCAGCGCGTCGCGGTCGACGACCATATCCAACCCACGATGCGATGTGGACGCCCGCAATGCGAGCGGACGGAACACCCGACCACCGGTCACCACGCCCGACAGGTCGACCCCAGGGTCTTCCGCCGCCGTGGTGAACTGGAAACGAAGGTCGTACTCGGCCTCGTTGGTCACGACATCGGCCGTCACCGTGTACTCGGTAAGAGGAAGGAACGGCTGGTTGATGTAGACCGCCGCGCTGCGACGAAGGTTGTAGCCCTCGGGGAAGACCCCCGTGGGATCGGCACCCGGCAACACCACCTGGGCAACAAAATTCGACCCGCGGTTGTCACTAATCGCCGCCCGAACTTCTAGTCCGTACACATTCTGGTCTGCGAGCAGGGCGGTCGTGGGGTCTGCCGCGTTCCCAAAAATTGAAATCGGGTAGCTGATTTGGACCTGTGCCGGCACGCCATTGGCATCCAGATTGTTCTGGTCATTCGACATGCTGAATAGTGGCACGCCGGTCTGCTCGACCTTCGGAAAGGTGAACGGCGAGAAGGAGCGCTGCAACGGCGGGTCGGTGTGAATCACGGCGATGTAGTACATCCGGCCCGTAAAGCCGACAGGTACGCTCGTGCCGTTGTTGCAGAAATCGGGCGCAAGTTTGCAGATCCCCGACGTGTTCCACCAGGTCTCATCGAGCGGAATTTCGACGTAACCGCCATCGAGCCACGAACGCTGGAGCGCAAGTTCACGCCATTCGTGTTCCCGCATGAGGCCGTCCATCGCGGGCCCCCCCATGAGCGTTTGCCCGTTGGCATCGGTCATCGTGGGGTAGCCGGCCTGCACGACGAAAAGATACTCGCGAGTCGACACCGCACTGGGGTCGGTAAACGTGTACCCTGCCTCGGTCAGGCGATCGAAAATCGTCACCCCGGTAAACCCGATGTCGCCCTGGCGCTGCGAAAGGTACTGCACCGGGCCGGTCGGCCCGATAAGGCGTGTTGCATCAGGATTCTGAAGAATGTAGTCCTTATGGCCTTCGAGGGCCTCCTGCACGGTCCGGGTGGCCGAAGCGCGCGAAAGTCCCGACAATCGACGGTAGCAATTCATCGTGTCGAGAGCATCTTCTTCGGTGTTGTCGAGGACATTGGCCCCCGGAACACGCCCATTGGGGTGGCACGCCTCTTCAACCGAGAAGTACTCCGTGCAACCCGCCGACATAGAGATGCCCGCCATGGCGAGCATCCAGACTGTTCCCTGCGTTCTCATCATGACGTCACCTATCCCCCAGCGCCGCGCTCATAACCTACGCGAGCACTCGCTGATCGTCTCGGGATGGCGCAGTCGCTGTCAGAGCGTGCCTGTGCGAACGAGCAAATCGATCGCCGCCAGATCCCTCGCAGTACGCTCCTGAAGCAGGGAAAAGGCGGTTGCTTCGACTTGCAGACGCGCCTGTTCCAGTTCGAGCCACGTCGCACTTCCCGCTTCGTAGCTGCGCTCGGTCAGCTGAAGGTTTTCGTCGGCGAGGGTCTGCTCATCTTCCACTGCGGCCAACGCCTTCTGGGACCGTCGATGGGCCTCGAAGGCAAGGCGAATCTCGCGCTCCGCCTGACGCTCCTGCAATCGCTCGGCGTACTGGGCTGAACGCATCCGGCTCGCCGCATTCCGTCGGTCTGCGACACGGAAGCCACCGTCCCAAATCGACCACGAGGCGGTCAAGGCGATTCGCCAGGTGAAATTCTGGTTGTTGAACCCCACATTCTCGGTGAAGTTGACCGAGCCGACGCCGTCGATCCGGGGCATCCACCGTAGGTCCTGGGCAGCGCGCTCTGCCTTGAGCGCCGACACCCGCAGTTTTGCAGCCTGGAGGTCCGGACGCTGCGCTTGGGCCGTCGTTAACGCTGAGTCGACCTCAGCCGGCACCACGAACGGGGGCGGAATCTCGAGCGCTTCACCGGTCAGGCCGGTGAGCAACGAAAATGAGGTTTCCGCATCGACGAGCGCCTCCTGAGACGATTCAAGGTCGCGTTCGGCCTGACTCACCCCCAGCTCGGCCGACACCAAAGCCCTGCGGTCGGTGAGTCCCGCGTCGCGACGGCGCTGCGCCAACTGGAGCTGCCCTTGAGCGAGTTCCAGCGCTTTGGTCGAAACCGAGACGCCCTGCTGAGCGGCCAAGAGCCCATAGAACGCCCGGGCCACGTTCGCTTTCGAACGAAGCACCGCTCCGCGAACATCGGCTTGGGCAGCGGCGGTCAGCCGATTCGCCGACAGCAGCGCGGGCAACGCGGCACCGCTGAAAATCGTCTGCCGAACGGTGAGATCACCCTGCCAAAAGGTCCGTTCCTGGACGATAATGGGATCGACAGGCTCGATGCAGAAGTCACCCGCCGTTTCGCCCGGCCCACAGTCTTCGGTCGGGAAAACGGGCTTTTCGCCAATCCCCTCGAGAATGGGATTCAGGGCCTCCCCGAGCTGACGCGTCTGCTCGCTCCCGTCGAAGTCCAGCGCGATTTCCTGGTTGTTGATCACGTAGGTCGCGTTGACGTCGATCGTCGGCGAGAGGGTAGCCCAAGCCTGTCCACGCAGGGTCCCCGTCTGAATCGCATCTTCACGGGCGATGGCCAACGAGAGATCCTCACGCTCCGCGGCGCGCCAGGCTTCGTCGAGGGTCAATGCTTGGGCATCGACCGGCGCGAGGAGTGCGATCGGCAACAGCCCCAAGGGAATCAGGGCCGCCGCCGCCTTCGCGGCCTGCTTGGGAAAGAGCCGGTCCCGAAGGTCCTCATTGATGCTGTAGAGCACGGGCACCATCAGCAGCGTCAACACGGTGGCAAACAGCAGGCCGAAGATGACGGCGATGGCCATGGGGCCCCAAAATGCGGCCGAGTTGCTGCCGATGATGAACTTCAACTCGAAGAAGTCGAACGACGCTCCTAGAGCCATGGGGAACAGACCCAGCGCCGTAGTGATCGCGGTGAGCATGACAGGGCGGAATCGGGTGAGGCCGGCTTCGACCAAGGCATCCTCGGTGTCAAGGCCTCTCGCCTGAAGCTGTTGGACGTAGTCGAGCAACACGATCGCGTTGTTCACGACAACCCCCGCGAGGCTGATGACCCCAATGCCCGTCATGATGATGCTGAACGGCGAGCCTGTGAGGAGCAAACCCCACAACACGCCAATCAACGAGAGGATGACCGTGGCCAGAATGATCGCGGGCATGGTGATGCTGTCGAACTGGGTCACCAGCACGAGCAAAATCAACGCCACCGCAATGAGAAACGCTCGCGACAGGAACACCATCGACTGTTCCTGCTCTTCGTTAGCCCCCGTCAGGTCGGTGGCCATGCCGGTGGGAAGTTCGTAGTTATCGAGGAACGTCTGGACGTTGGCGCGAACTTCGTTTTCGTTGAAGCCCTCGGCCACATCACCGCTGATCGTGATGACCATGTCTTGGTCGATGTGGGCGATTCCGGCAGACCCCCCGACCAGTTCGTAGGAGGCGACGGCCGACAACGGCACCGGGAAGGTGTCAGGACTCTGATCTTCACGGCCCGGCAGGCGTAGATCGAGCACTCGCTGCAGGTTTTCCCGATACTCTGGTCCCAGTTGGACCACGACGTCGATCTCGTCTTCCCCCTCGCGAAGGGTCGTCGCGACACCACCGGCAATCGCGGTCCGCACTGCGTTTCCGACGGCAGCGGTGCTGACGCCGACGCGCTTGGCCGCCCCACGGTCAATCCTGAGCCGGAGTTCCGGGCGTCCAACGCCGTAGTTGTCGTCGAGATCGGCCAGGCCCTCGACGGTGTTCTCGAGTTCGCGGCGCAGCTTGAGGACGAGTTCACCGACCTCATCGAAGTCTTCACCCGAAATCTCGATGTTGATGGGCTTGCCCACGGGTGGGCCCATCTCTTGAGGTTCGACCGTAATCTTCGCGCCAGGGATGTCCTGAACGAGCGCGCGGAGCTTGTCGACGGTTTCCGAGGTGGGTTCCACCCGCTGGGCTTCGCCGGCCTTCGCCGTGTTGCGGTCGGGCAGGAAGTCGAGCGTAATGCGAGCTTCGTTCGGGCGAGCCGACGCTCCCTGAAGCTGGTCGCCGCCCGCCGAGACCCCCACGTCGGCGGCCCACGTGTCGACATTTGGACTCTGCGCGAGCATCAGCTCGACTGCACGCACCACCTGATCGGTGGTTTCGACGTCGGACCCCTGTGGGAGGGTGACGCCCACGATGGCTCGCTCAGGCTCCGTTTCAGGGAAGAACTCACTGCCCGCGTTGAACACGGTGTAGATGCCAACGGTGGCCACGAAAATGGCCGCACCAAGACCAAACGTCGAGTAGCGTGAGTGAATCGAAGTGCGCAGCAGCGAGCGGTATTGGTCCATGACGGGATTGAGTTCCGCATTGCGCAGCTCCCCATCTTGGGCGGTGCTCGCCTCGACCCGCTCCGGAAGCAGTCGGCCCATCATCACGGGCAGGATGCCCACGGCCACGAGCAGCGACATAAGCAGCACGATGATCACGGTCTTCGGTAAGAAGCCCATGAACTCGCCCATGATGCCCGTCCAGAACACCAGCGGAAGGAAGGCCGCCACAGTGGTCGCGGTACTGGCCGCTACGGCCACCGCGACTTCCTCGGTGCCATCCACCGCAGCCTCTACGTTGCCTTTGCCCATCTCCTTGTGGCGATACACGTTCTCGACCACGACGATGGCGTTGTCGACGAGCATCCCCAGGGCCAAGATCAAGCTGAACAACACGATCATGTTCAAGGTGAAGCCGAGCACCTCGAGCACCAACATGCTCGCCAGCATGGACAGCGGAATCGACAAGGCCACGAACACGCTGGGCCGCCAGCCCATGAACACGACGATGACGCCCACGACCAACAACAATGCCGTGATGATGTTGTTCTGCAGGTCGCTGACCATGTTGCGAATTTGCTTGGATTGGTCGCCCAGCGCCCGCCACGTGACGGTGTCGGGCCAGGTTTGGGCATGCTCTGAGGCCAGCGCTTTGGCCTGTTCGGTCACATCGAGGATGTTGGCGCCGGCCCGCTTCTTGATGGCCAATGTCACCGAGGCCTCGCCCCGCAGGCGGCTGTAGGTCTCGCGGGGCTCGTAGCCGTCGACGACTCGCGCCAAGTCCCGCACGAACACCGGACGGTCCCCGACCCGCTTCACCGCAACCTGCTCAATCTCTTGCGGTACATCGAACTCGCCAGGCACGCGGAGCAAGAAGTTGCCTCGCCCAACCTCGACGTTGCCACCGGGAATGTTCACGTTTTCGTTGTTGATCGCTCCCGTGACATCGTCGAGCGAAAACCCGTAGTACGAGAGCCGTTCAGGGACGACTTCCACCGTGATCTGGCGTTCGGTACCGCCGGTAAGGTCGACCTCCAACACACCCGAAATTCGGGTGAGGTCGTCCTGGAGTTTCTCGGCGTACTCCTTGAGGGCATCTTCCCCCACGGAACCGGCCATCGTAATGAGGACGACCGGCACATCCGAAAACGAAATCTCCCGTATTGCAGGGTCTTCTGCATCTGCAGGCAAATCCGGACGCACGCGACCCACGCGGTCCCGTACGCGTTGCAACGCATCTTCAATGACGGTGTCCGGTTCGAACTCGATCACGACGATCGAGATGCCTTCCGCCGATGTCGAACGCATTTCTTTCACGTTTTTCAACGACGAAAGCTCGTTCTCCATCGGAATCGAGATCAAAGACTCTACGTCTTCGGGCGACACTCCGACGTATGGCGTCGTGATGATCACCACGGGAATCGTGATGTCCGGCGACGACTCGCGGGGCAGGCTGACGTAGGAATTCAATCCGAAAATGAAGATGCAGAAGGCCGCGATTGCGATGGTGGTCGGATGGGTGACCAGCCAGTGGATGGCGGAACGCATCAGGGCTCCTGGGCGGACTGCGCCGTAAAGGTGGTGCGACCGTTCTTGCAGCAACGCCCTTCGCGCGAGACGACGAGGGCATCACCATCCACGAGGTCGCGATGTCCGGTGACCACCACGCGGTCACCGGGCTTGAGGCCGCTCTTGATAAGCACGCGGTCGTGGAGCACATCGCCGAGTTCGATGTCGCGCCACACCGCCGTGTTCTCGTTGACGACGAACACGCCACGCCGGTCTCGCTTCGTGACGATCCAGTCCTGCGGAATGACCATGGCGTCCTGAAACAACGGCCGTTCCGCCTTAACGCGAGCGATCATGCCAGGCAGGAGCAGGCGCTCCTCATTGGGAACCTCAACCTCGACCGGAAAGGAACGGGTTCGCAGGTCGGCCGCTGGCGAGACGCGGCTCACCGTGCCGTCGAAGGTCTTGGAACGAGACGCCGCCGTCACCTTCACTGGCATGCCCTTTTCGATGGAGACCACGTCGCGGTCGGCCACCGAAAGGTTGACGACGGCAGGGTCGAGCTGCACCACCCGCACCACGGGGGCTCCGGGCGCAACCGATTCACCTTGTTCAACGCCAACCGTTGCGACGACACCCGCGAAGGGAGCGCGAATCACCGCTCGCGCCATGCGGTTCTGCGCCTGCGACAACGAAGCGCGAGCCACCTTTTGCTGGGTTCCCGCGCCATCGAGCTGGGCAGGACTGGCGAGGTCTCCCAGGGCTTGGAGGCGCTTCAGCTCCACCTCGGCCTGGTCGAGCTGGGCTTTCGCCTGATCGAGTTGGGCCCGGTACAGCGAGGCGTCGACATAGGCCAGGACCTGCCCCTCGGTCACCTCCTGCCCCTCGGCGACAAACACCTGCTCGACGTAGCCCCCGTTGGCCGCGGCGAGGGTGGCGGCGCGCGCGCCGCCCACCACGCCGGGCCGGTCCAGCTCGAGCGTCGCGGCGGCCCGCTCGAGGCC
>JBCCQY010000131.1:0-25986 GCA_039208735.1 Myxococcota bacterium
CATTTCGATCATCGAACGGGGCTCGAACGACACGCCCGTGTCGGTGGTCGAAATGGTGGGCTTCAGCATGACCAAACAGGCGGCCCAAAAGGTCTACGAGGCCGCTGGTGTGGGTCCCGAAGACGTGGATGTGGTGGAGTTGCATGATTGCTTCACCGCCAACGAGTTGCTCACCTACGAGGGCCTAGGACTCTGCGCGGAAGGCGATGCCGAGCGGTTCATCTGGGATGAGGACAACACCTTTGGCGGCAAGTACGTCACCAATCCGTCGGGAGGATTGTTGTCCAAGGGCCATCCGCTCGGAGCGACAGGCCTCGCCCAGTGCACCGAACTCGTGTGGCAGCTTCGAGGTCAGGCCGAGCAGCGGCAAGTCGACGGAGCACAGATCGCGTTGCAACACAACCTGGGCCTTGGTGGGGCCTGCGTCGTCACGATGTACCGGAAGAACTGAGAGGGCGAAATGTCATTTCCCAATGCCACATGGATGAGTGAAGAGCACACGGCCTACGCCGAGACGGTCCGTCAGTTCCTGGAAGCGGAACTCGCGCCGCACATCGAGGCGCACCGGGAAGCGGGCCTAGTGCCCCGAGACCTATGGACGAACGCCGGCGAACTGGGGCTTCTCGGAGCGACGATTCCCGAGGAATTCGGGGGTGCAGGTTGCCCAGATTCCTTCGACCTGATCACGATGTATGAACAGGGTCGGATCGGGGATAGCGGCTGGGGCTTCGCTATCCAGACCATTGTTTCGCACTACATTCTCGCGTACGGCACCGATGCGCAAAAGGAGCGGTGGCTACCGAAGCTTGCCTCGGGCGAGCAGATTGCCGCCATCGCGATGACCGAGCCGGGAACGGGTTCAGACCTTCAGGGGGTGCGAACTAAGGCGGAGCGTGATGGCGATCATTACGCGATCACAGGCGCCAAGACGTTCATCACCAACGGCCAGACCGCGAACCTCATCTGCGTGGTGGCCAAAACCGACGCTTCGCAGGGGGCGAACGGCACGTCGCTCATCATGGTCGAAACCGACACCGTGCAAGGCTTCCAGCGTGGCCGGAACCTCGAAAAGATCGGGATGAAGGGCGCGGATACGTCCGAACTGTTCTTCGAGGACTGCCGGGTGCCCGCCAATTTCGTACTGGGCGAAAAGGAAGGCCAAGGCTTCTTCCAGCTCATGCTGCAGCTGCCCTTTGAGCGTCTTGCCATTGGCGTCGGAGCGCTCGGGGCCATCGACTGCGCCATCGCGCACACCCTCGCTTACACGCGCGAGCGAAAGGCCTTTGGCCGGCAGATTTCCCGGTTTCAGAACACGCGGTTCAAGCTCGCCGAGGTGAAGACCAAGGCCGAGGTGTTGCGAAGCTTCATCGCCGATTGCATCGCCCGCCAGGACGCAGGAACCCTCGATGCGGCCACGGCATCGATGGCCAAGTGGTGGGGAAGTGACGTGCAAGGTGAAGTGATCGACGAGTGCCTGCAGCTGTTTGGCGGCTACGGCTACATGCTCGAGTACCCGATTGCGCACCTGTATACGGATGCCCGTGCCCAGCGGATCTATGGTGGAACCAATGAGATCATGAAGGAACTCATTGCCCGTTCGCTCGACCTCTAGGATCGCTGCTGGCCAGGCTCAGCGGGCCGCGGTTGGTCGCCTGGATGGTCCGAAGGGGCGTGGCTGAGGACTGTGCTAGCATCGACCAATGACATGCAGCCAATTCGGTCGATTCCAAACTCCAATTGCACGCAATCTCCTGTTGGTGGGTTTGGCCATCCACGCAGGCTGCAGTCAGGGACCGGCCAAGGTCTGCGACCCAGGGGAGCAGGTTCCGTCCTCCGTTACGCAGTGGGCACCGGTCGGGGCACGTACGGTGGGCGACTACGACTACGACGTCATCCCGGAGCCCAACGCCTTTCACACGATGCACGTCGGGCTCAACAACTCCGACAACGTCTGGACGGCAGTTGCTCCGCAGCTCGAGCTTGACTGGGTCGCCGAGTCGAGCTTTTACGTTCCGGAAGGGCCCACCTACGACGACCAGGGCAATCTCTACTTCAGCCCCCTCTTCCCGCAAGAAAATGTGTCGCTGGTCTCCCTCGACGCCGCGACCGGCGAGCGAAACTGGGAAATCATGGGCAACGACAACAACAACAACGCAGGTAGCGGCGCCATCTTGATCCTGGACGACCCGAGCCGCGAGGGTGAACAGGTCATTTACCACCTCACCTACACCCAGGCGATGGCGCTCAGGCCTGACAAGACCATCCTCTGGCAGACGCCAACCGGACTCGATCTTCCCCCGGTCGTGGAAGGCGAACGCTCGACCACCCACTCGTTTGGCTTCAACTATCACCCGCGGACCGACACCGTGGTCGGTCTCATGATGGGCGGAGAAACGCTCGCTTTCGATCGGACGACCGGCAGTTTGGTCGCCACAGGGCAGATCCCGGGTTCGCCGGCGGTCAGCGAGCCCGCCGCGCTTCCCCAGACCGTCATCGACGCCTCCAATGCGCTGACCGATGAGGTGTTTGGGCAGACGCCGAGTGGACTGAGCTTCTTCTCGGTCATCATCGACGTGATCTTCGGCGGGGGTTCGGTGATCACGAACTACTTCGCCGTCGACCCCAATACGAGTCGCATCTACATCGCGGCCACCGACGAAGATGCGGCTGACGGCACCATGGACGGCCTTTCAGAACGCGGTGCCCTCTATTCGCTAGAACTCGCCGACGATGGAAACGGAAGTCTCGAGTTTCGCATCCTGAACCAGATTAGCTTCACGGGCGGAACCGGCTCTACCCCCTCTGTGAGCGAAGATGGAGCCCGCGTCTACATCTCCGACAACGTCGGCAACGTCATTGCTCTCGATCGCGAGCTGACGGAACGTTGGCGCTACGAACTCGACACTCCTGTGGCTGCCTCCATCGGAGTGTCACCCGACAACCGCGAGATCTATGCTGTCACCCGCACCGACGTGTTTAAGCTCATCGATGAGGGAGACCGCGCGACGTTGGATTGGGTGGCCACGCTCGATGCGTTTGCCGACGATCCCGAGATCGACCTGGAGTTCCAAGCCCTTACCCCCACCCTCACCGCCAACGGCATCGCAATTAGCATTGGCGGAGGTTTAGTATTGGCCGAGCGCGAACTCATGCTGAAGGTCGGAATCGGCCTGCTCGATCGCAAAACCGGCGAACTACGCTCGTTCACGCTCGGCCGAGAGGAGTCGATCGCCGTGACCAGCGTGAGCCCCGATGGCGGGATCTACACGGCCAACTCGCCGGTCCGGCGGGCGAGTGGCAAGGCCCTCGACTTCCAAGGCGTCGCCGAAGACATCATCGGAGGGATTTCGAGGTACAAGCCTGTCCGAAACGATCTGCTTGCGCGCGACGCGACCTGCGCTGCGGGCGTGCGAGCCCGTAACGCCGCCACAGTGACCGACGCTTCCGCTGCGTCCGCAGAGGAGGACATCCGACAGATTCGCGTGTTGATCGATCAAGCCCGAGCGGCGCTCGGCCGAGCGGTGGTCGATGGCGATCTCGACGAAGCGAACGCCGTCGCCACCGACGATGAGTTGGACGCGATTGCGGCGAGCCTGTCGCTGGCAAACCTGTCGTGTGCGGGCAACGATCTCGTGCGGGTGTGCAGGGACCTCGACGCTGCCCGTTAGTCACGCCTCATGCTGACTCGCGAAGGTGGAGCGGCCAAAAGTCGAGGATTGGCATCACGACATCCGTGACGAGGTCTTCGGTGAGCTGAGTCCTATCGTCCGTAGGCTCCCGAGGTGCGAGCGGCACCGTCACCGAGAGGTCGTACCAGTAGAATGCGGCGTTCGTGGCTTGCGTAGCCTTCGACAAGAACTCCGTCATCGACGTAGCATCCAAGGTGCTCGCGAGCGGACCAATCGTGACCATGGCGGACTGGTTGATCACCTTCCACTGGTGTGCATCGAAGACAACCCAGTCCTTCACCCGACGCTCATATTGTTGCGTCTGAGTGGGCATCGCGCCGAGGGCAGGTGCCTCCAACGTCACCTGTGGCCTGTGCTCAGCAAGGCGTTCAACGAGTTCACCGAACCGAGGCCCACGCATGCGCTGGGTGACCGGCGTCCAGTCCCAGTCGCGGACACCATCTAGCCAGAACTTCATCGGATGCCCGACGCCCCCTTCATCCTGGAGGCCCTTCTCCACCACGAACCCGACCTCGATGGGATCGAGGGGAGTCGGCCGACGTACGCACAGCTTGGCGATGGGGTGCGCAGGGCTTCCCTCCCGAGAGAGCCACCACGTGCTGTCGGTACTGTCGTACCGGTTGTAGGGGAATACCGCAGGAAATACCCGATCGCGGCCGCGGAGTTCTTGGGCTAGCGCCTTGGCGATCGCCTGGGTTGAGTCGTGGGGTTGACGCGCCATGCTTCCTCGAGAGTACCTCAACGAGGAAGGGCGTAGGTGTCCAGCCGAAGCATTGTTGATTCAAGCGGAGAGCCATTGACCTGATATACGTTCACGTCATCGACGACTGCTAGGCGACAACCCGGCCGCGGGGTCTCTGCGCGCCACGACCGACCGCGGATATCCCAGTGCGCTACGAAGGAAAGCTCTACCGACCGCCGTCCGAGGCCGACAGCTACATCCTCCAGGCCACGATCGGGTGCAGCTGGAACCACTGCACCTACTGCGACATGTACCGGGACAAAACGTACCGGGTTCGGGACCTCACGCAGACCCTCCAAGACATCGCCATGGCAGGCGAGGTGTTGCGAGGGCGAGTGCGCAAGGTGTTCGTTGCCGACGGCGATGCCCTGGCCATGGATGTGGCGACGTGGGAGCCCATCCTCGAGGCCCTGCCGCAGGCGTTGGGACCGCTCAAGCGGGTGAGCTGCTACGCCACGGCGGGGAATGTGCTCGAGAAGACCGACGCAGAACTCGCCCGCTTGACGGAACTCGGCCTTACACGTCTCTACATCGGGCCCGAGTCGGGTGATGAGGTCACCCTCAAGCGCATCGCGAAAGGGGCCACGTTCGACGACCACGTGCAAGCCGCACAGAAGGCCCATGGGGCGGGAATGGAGCTTTCCGTCATCGCCTTGCTCGGCGCCGGCGGGCGCGAACGGTCGGAGGCCCACGCCGCAGGAACGGCCGAGCTGGTCACGCGGATGGACCCCGCCTACTTCGCCGCCCTGACCCTATCGGTGATTCCGTCCACCCCTCAGGCGAAGCTGCAGGCGACAGGCCGCTTTGAACTTCCGGACGTACCTCAGCTCCTCGGCGAACTCCGCACCATCCTCGACCAGGCCCGACCGACAGACGCCGTGTTTCGAACCAACCACGCTTCGAATTACTTGCCGTTGCGAGGCCGGTTGCCCCACGACCGTCACACCTTGGTCGCCCTGCTGGACCGCGCCCTAGCGGGAGAAATTCCACTCCGACCCGAGGCGCTACGAGGGCTCTGAGGTGTCCAACGGTTACCGCCAACGGAGAACGCCCGATGTTTGCCTCCCTCTTCCTCGCTTGGTCCTCGCTCTACTCCTGCATTGTGATCGTCGAAGACGGGGTCCTTTACGACTGCACCTGCGATGTGGTGTTCGATGACTACGCCTACTACGGCCTGACCGATTTCTACGACGTGACCACCTGCGACCCGTCAGGGGCGGTGGTTGCGGTGAGCGACAGTGTGGCACTCGATTGCGTCAGTGTGTATTCGGACGGTGGCTACTACTATGCTGCTTGCGACTGTGTTTGTACGGAGAGCTTGGTTGACTGTTAACCAGCTTGCAGGAGCGAAGCGACGAAAGCTGGCCGCGTAGTGCCTGCAGGCGCGTGGCGCCGAAGGCTAGCGGCTGAGATTATAACTTCGATGCAGAATAAGGCAACACCAAGCACCGTCTGACGTTCGCTGGCCTATAGACGGTGAGACCTCGTTCTTGCGCCAACCTATGAAGCGAGCCCGTTTGTGTGACGACCATCTCGAGGTCAGGGAAACGGTCGAACAACGCGGCCCGGGCTCCCCGAACGAGATCATCAATCCACAGTCGGCGAACTCCGGGAAGCTCGGGCCATGCCAGGTGAGCGTTATCGGTCTGCACCGTGATGGTGAGGGCCTCGAGCCCCAGACAGCTGCGGGACTGCAAAAACGCCACCCAGTCGATGAGCAGGCGATTCTCCAGGTCCAACGCACGCACAAACCCTCGCATCCAGAACGCCATGGCCGAATCCACGAGGTCGTGGGGCAGCGACAGGGACTCGACATACGCACTCAAGGCCCGTCGATAGCGGAGCCGAGCCCTGGGTGAGGGACTGCGTCGCCAGGCCGCACGCAACAAGGCCCCGTGCGGCGACCCCTGCTCGGCCAACGAGTCCGCGTACACTTCAGCCGCCTGACGACTTTCGGGATCCGCTAGAATCGCAGCCTCGAGACTTGGTTCACGGCGTTCCTTTTTGTGCAGGGCGTTCAGTACGGGCGTACCGTCATGAAGGGCCTGAACCACCTGGTCGAGGCGCCCCCTGCGCCACCAGGCCGCCTCGATCGCCTCGGACGACCCGTACAGCATCCCGAGGGCTTGAAGGAGGGCCTGATCGACGTTGGGGTGGGTGCCTCCCTCCATTCGCGGCTGGAAGACCCTCCAGGAACCGGGTTAGCGCATCCCTGGCCAGGTCGAACGGCAACAAACGAACCTGATGGTGCAGCTCGATGGTGCCCAGGAAAAGGCTCGGCTTACGCGGCATACCATCTTCTAGCCGTTTCGTGAAAGCGCAACGGCCCAAGCCAGGTATCGAGTGTCATGAACGCATGGATCGCTACCGCTTGGGTTTCCTTAGGCCTCATTCATGTCCTGCCTGCGGCCGTCGTGGTCCGCCCCGGGCTGACCCAACGCCTGTACGGGGTGCCCGCCGATGGCGAAGTGGGCGTGCTCCTGGTTCACCGAGGCGTCCTGTTCCTCGCCATCGTCGCCGTGACCGCGCTTGCCACGCTCGACCCGACGGCTCGCCGGGCGGCATCATTGGTTGTAGCCATTAGCGTGGTAGGTTTCCTCGTGGCCTACACCTCCGCGGGCAGCCCACAAGGCGCATTACGTACGATCGCAATCGTCGATGCGATCGCCCTTCTACCCTTGGGATTGGTGCTGTTCGATGCCTGGCGACCCGCGTAGCCCCACCATCTGCATCCGAGGGGCTCGTGCGGCCTATATCGGCCCAAGTTTCGCCCTTGCTCCGCACACCAATGCAGTGGCCACCGTCGCCATCGCGCTGGAAATCCCCTTCCAATTCGCCGTCGCGGGCTCGATCTACGAAACCCATTGGGTCACGCTCATTCCACCAGGCGTCGAACATCACCTCGTAGCGGTAGGCCCCATGGTGTTTCTCTATCTGGACGCCGCGGAAGACGACTACGCCCAGTTGGCCCAAACGACCTTGGTAAACCGGCACTCCGCCTTGGTTCAACACGTCGTCGATGAGCCACCCAGGCTCGAGGGGTTGTTCGCTCGCCTCGGAGTGCCGCCGCGACCGCCCCCCGCTCCTCACATCGCTCGCGCCCTGCGGATCCTTGAAACCCCGCCGCGCGACGGCATTCGGCTTGCCGAGGTGGCTCAAGTGGCCGACCTCTCGGCATCGCGCTTTCGCCACGCGATCCGCGAACTCACAGGCCTGACCTTTCGTCGGTACCGACGTTGGCGAAGGTTGGCGGTGGTCATTCGGTCGCTTGCCCAGGGTCAGGATCTGACGTCCGCCGCGTTCTCCGCCGGATTCTCGAGTTCCGCACACCTAAGCACGTCGTTCAAGGCGACGTTCGGCCTCCGACCATCGGATCTCATCAAAGCAGGAACCACCTACGACGTCGACGGTGCTTGAACGAACGGCTACAGACTAGCCATGGAAACGCTTGCGCCACGGCTGTTTATGCGCCCCCGGACCCTCACGGGTTCGGGGGGCGCGGCCCGGTAGGCCTGGCGTCCCTGTTCTCGCGGTCCGGGGGATGGCTTCACCCCTTACCCAACCTCGAGGACACGATGAAAACCCTATCGAACGCTGCTTACCGGCGCGCAGTAGCCCTGCGCGACCTCACGGATCCCCGCCACGGGACGCACGCCATGCAGCTCCTGCTGCAGGCCATGACCACCGCCCTACAAACGCCGTGGCAAACCCAGGTCATCGAGCACCGGGCAAACCCCGTTGTTCCTATTGAAGACAATTACGATCGGCTTCATTATCCGCCCGACGGTGCAGCACGAGGCGCTCGCTACACGCGCTATGTCAGCGAACGACTGATGCTGCGCACCCAAACGTCAGCCATGATTCCCGAGCTGCTCTGTCGCGTAGGTCCGGAACCAGTTGACGTCTTGCTCGTGTGCCCAGGCCTCGTGTATCGACGCGATGCGATCGACCGATTGCACACCGGTGAGCCACACCAAGTCGATCTGTGGCGAATCCGAACCGGACCGCCCCTCACCAGAACCGATCTCGACCAGATGGTCGCCTGCGTCGTCGAGGCGGCACTGCCCGGCCGAACCTGGCGCACTCCGGCCGCCCAACATCCCTACACGGTCGACGGTCTCGAGATCGAAGTGATGTCGGCCGGGGGCCCCATCGAAATAGGCGAGTGTGGCCTCGCGCTGCCGGCGCTCCTCGCCGCATCGGGTCTCGATCCGAGTCGAACGTCGGGTCTGGCTATGGGACTGGGCCTCGATCGGCTGCTCATGCAACGCAAAGGCATCGACGACATTCGGCAATTGTGGTCAACGGACCCTCGTGTGGTGGCTCAAATGTCGGACCTCACGCCCTTCACCGAAGTATCGCATCACCCACCGGCGTACCGAGATCTCTCCTTGGTCGTCACGACGGGACTCGATCAAGAACTGCTCGGCGACCGCGTCCGGGATGTCCTACAGACGGATGCCGCAGCCGTGGAGGCCCTCGAGGTTCGGTCAAGAACCTCCTACGCTGCACTTCCCGAAGGTGCAAGAAAGCGGCTTGGTCTCAACCAAGAACAAGAGAACCTCTTGTTACGCGTCGTGTTTCGTCACCCCGATCGAACGCTGACGAGTGAACAGGCGAACATCCTTCGCAATCGCGTGTATCTGGCCCTACACGAAGGGCCGAACTCCGAACTCGCCTGACGCAAGACGCTCCACATCCCATCCACACGCAACGCCTACTTCTCTATCCAGAACGGATGTTTCTGGAGGCCCCCGATGACCCACCGTATCGCCATGCTCTGGCTGCCCATCCTGCAGCTCGGAAGCGTACGTCGACGCCATCGACGTTGCCTTGAATGAAAGCGACTTTGACGTTTCCGAAGGCGTCGCGGGGCGTGTGGAAGGAACGCGTGGTGGGGTGGCCTACACCATTGCCACCGACTGCTTCGATGCGATGGGTGTGGCACAGGATTGCGATGAAACCGCAGCTTCCGCCGATGTGACGTCGTTGGTGGACGGAAGCGTGGAAACCGCACGGTATGACTGGTCGATCCTTCGTGAAGCGAATTGGCAGCTCGATGACCTCGACGCCACGCCTCAGCTTGCGGGCACCGCCACGACGGATCTCCGTTCGACGTTTACCGCACTGCGTCGTGCAGTCGATCGGGACTACATCCTTGAACTGGATGGAACCTACGACATCACAGGCTCACCGGACGATATCACCGCGGCCACCGGCGTTGTGACCTGGCAGGTTACCGCGACGCGCACCCGCGGCGTGGGCGTGAGCGAGGCCGAAACGACATTCGATGCGACCATCGATGCGACGCTAAATGGGGATGGATCGGCCACGATCGTATTGTCCGGAGACTACCTGTATACCCTTGACCAGGTGACGGGCGACCTCGACGCCGAGTGACGTCACGGGCACTCCACCACGCGTCGAATCGGCCCATTCCTTTCGAGCGAGCACCCGGTCAACATGGGGCCATCCGGCTCACAGAACGCTTGAAGGGCGGTATCACAGAGTCCCTCCTCGTCCGAACAGTCGTCCGGAGAGCAGGCGTCCGGCGCCATGACACACTCGGAGGTCCCGTCCACCTCCAAGCAAACCTCGCCATCGACACACCCACATTGATTCCAAGTCCCGTCAATCGAGTTCGTCAGCGTGCATGAAGCGAGTAGTGCAAACCAAATCATGGCCTCTCCTTCGTTGGGCTGAACTACCCAAGCCCCCAATCCTGGCCGGCTTCGCGTATGATACGCGACTGGAGCATCGAACGGTTTCAGGAGGATCGATGTCGCTGCTGCCCATGGCGCTGATCGCCGCAGGGTGCGGGTCAAGGCCAGATTCTGTCGAGCCACCGGCCGTGGAGGAGGAAACCCTTCCGGAAGCCACGATGTATCGGCTCACCGAAGCCGAATTCCGCAACACCGTCGAGGCCGTGTTCGGCGTGACCTATGAGAGAACGTTGCCTCGTGACTTCTTCCTGCACGGCTACCGCTCGGTGGGCGCCGGGGCGCTGACCGTCAGTCCGAGCGAACTTGAGGTCTACGAGGACGCCGCCTGGTCGATCGCCGCGACCTTGGTGCCCGACCCCAAGGCGGTTCGCGAGAGACTCGGGTGCTCGCCGGCGACCCCGCTGGGGCATCCGTCCGAACCAGAGCGAGCAAATCCCTGTGTCACCAGTGGGTTGGCGCCATGGATGAGTCACGCCTGGCGCCGCCCGGCTCGGCAGACCGAACTCGCCCGGCTCGCTGACCTTTGGACCTTCACCCACGAGGCGTCGGGTTCTGACGTACTCGCCACCCAGGGAGTGTTCGCTGCGCTGGTGCTCGCCCCCGAATTTCTGTACCGCGTCGAGGTCGGCGAGCCCGATCCCGACGGGGCGAAGGGTGAACGACGCTTCACCTCGTGGGAACTCGCAAGCCGCCTTTCGTACTTCCTCCTCGATGGCCCTCCTGACGAGGGACTGCGCGCCGCGGCGATCGACAACACCCTTCAAGAACCGGGCGCGCTAACGGACCATGCCGCTCGACTGTTCGACAGTCCGCAGGGCCGCGACGCCTTGGTCCGCTTTTGGGAAGAAACGCTCGAGCTACACCGACTCGATGCGAGTGTGAAGGACCCGGATGCCTACCCCGAGTTCGATGGGCCCCTGCGCGAGGCCATGAAGGTCGAAGTTCGATCGCTCTTCGAACATGTGGTGTTCGAAACCAAGGCGCCGTTCGGCAGCCTGCTCACCACGGACGTCACCTTCGTAGACGACAAGCTGGCCGCGTTGTATGGCCTTCGAGGTCCGGGCGGAGGAACGGTCCAAGCAACGTTGGACGACCCAAGCCGAGGGGGCGTTCTCGGCCGTGCCGCGTTGATGTCGATTTGGAGTCACGCGACGAGCAGCTCGCCAACCCTGCGCGGCAAGTTCGTGCGCACCCGCATGCTCTGCCAGTCCATTCCACCTCCTCCGGAGGGTGTGCTGGCCAGCCTCGACGCCGTACCTGGCGAAGGTTCCGCCCGTGACCGCCTCGCCGCGCACGCCGAGGATGCCGCGTGCCGGGGGTGCCACGACATCATGGACCCGCCGGGCTTCGCGTTCGAGCACTTCGATGCCATCGGCCGGTGGCGCCCGGACGACCATGGCTTCCCCATCGACCCAAGCGGCAACTTGGATGGCGCAGCGTTCGCCAATGCCAATGAACTGGGAGCCGCCGTCGCCGCGCATCCCGAGTTCGCAAACTGCATGGCACTCCAACTGTTTCGCCATGCCATCGGTGCGGCCGAGACGCCGAGCCAGCTGCCGAGCATCGAGCGCCTCGGTCAGACGTTCAACGACGAAGCGCAATCGCTCGAGGCGCTCGTGCTTGCGCTGGTGGACAGCGACGCATTCCGACGGGCCACTCCCGCCGTCGAAGGCCTCCCGGATCGATGTGGGTCCGGCGTCGAGATCTGCAACGGCCTCGACGATGACTGTGACGGCGACATCGACGAAGACGTGGCGCAAGAGTGCGACGTCGACGGGGCCTTAGGGGTTTCCGATTGTGCATTGGCCGCCTGCACCCTTCCAGAGCCCGATGTCGAAGTCTGTAATGGCCTTGACGACGATCACAACGGAGCCATCGACGAAGGAACCGTGCTCGTCACCCCGATGACCTTGGCCGCGATCACCCTCACCGAAGTGGATGCGCAATGCGCCGATGCCTGCGGAGCCCACGGCTTCCCCACCTCGGAAAAAAGCGAGTTTGAACAAGCCGTGAGCTGTGTGTCGGGTGACGTCGCAACCGGACGAGTGACCTCATTCGACGCGTTGTCGGCCTACCACGAGGGATGTACAGCCGATGCGGGTCCAGGGCCCGATTGCAATGCGGCGATTCATCGCATGTGCGCACAGACGGGCTCCACAACAGGATGGGGGCCGCTCGATCAAGACGGAGCCAGTGCTTCCATCGTTTGCGTGGATGAGGCCACGATCCTCAACACGTCCTACAGCACCCTGCTCGCCTTCGACCCGGAGTGCGACGGCGCGAACGGTCGCATAGGCCCAGCGTGCAACCGGGCCATTCACCGATATTGCCAAGACGATGGCTTCGCGAGTGGGTTCGGGCCGCTGGAGAATTCTGGAGATACCATCGTTGTCGCTTGCCTCGGGGAGGTCCCATGAAGCTCGACCGGCGAACCGTCCTGCGGGGCATGCTTGGCGGAGCCAGCGTCGCGGTGGCCCTTCCGGCCCTCGAAGCCATGCTGAACGCCAACGGTACCGCGCTCGCCAACGGCAGCCCTCTGCCCACCCGGTTCGGGGTTTGGTTTTGGGGCAACGGCGTCAAGCCGGACCGCTGGATTCCCACCGAGACGGGAACGGCATGGACGCCGTCTTCCGAACTCGAACCGCTGACCGGGTTGCGTCGGTACATCACGCCGATCACCGGCCTGACCATCACCACGGCAAGTCACCCCCACCACAGCGGAATGACGGGCATCATGACGGGTGCCCGCTACCACCAACTCGGCACCACCCGCGACACCATCGTGACGACGTTTGCCGGCCCAAGTGTCGACCAGCTTGCCGCCGACCACCACGATGGCGCCACACCGCTACGCAGTCTCGAGCTGGGCGTCGCCCGCTTTACCGGCACCGATGAGGGTTCGACGTTCCAACACCTCTCCCACAACGGCCCGAACAATCCCAATCCGAGTGCCTACTCGCCCGGAGAGGTCTACGATCGCCTGTTTGGCCGACGCAAGGACGCGAAGCGCGACCTCGCCCGCTTCAGCGTGCTCGATGCGGTACTGGAACAAGCCCACACTCTCGAAGCCCGATTGGGCGCGACAGACCGCGTCCGTCTCGACCAACACATGTCGAGCATCCGGTCGCTGGAGCGCCGACTCGAGGGCTTTGGGGTGCTGTGTGAAGAGATCGATGGCGAGTTTCCCGTCGAAGTGCCCGACATGGACGGCGTCGAGCCGCTTGAACTCAAGAACGAACTGATGTCGGACCTTCTCGCCCACGCCCTGGCCTGCGATCTGACGCGGGTGTTTACGGTGCAGTACTCGACGGCCGGCAGCAACGTCGTGGTCCGCCAGGTTGGGATGACGGATGGAAACCACTACCTCAGCCACGTCGAACCAGGCGACCAGCCCGTAATCCATGACGCAGTGGTCTTTCACATTTCACGCCTCGCCGACACCTTGCAACGATTGGCGGACACGCCAGAGGGTGACGGAAATCTGCTCGAGAACAGCAGTATTCTGTGCACGTCGGAACTGACGGATGGCCAAAACCATAGCAACACCGACTTTCCCATTGTGCTCGCTGGCCTCGGCAGTGGCCGGCTGGTCGGAGACCAACACCTCCGCCTGACCAGCGGCGATCGCAATGCAAGCCGCGCGGTACTCACCGCACTCCATGCGGCAGGCATTCCGGCGTTCGGCTTTGGCGACGGGCCTGGCTACACCGACGACCCCATCACCGAAGCGCTCGCCCCAAAATGAACGACCACAACCACCGAATCGGTCCGTTCGAAGGTGGCATGTGGTTCTTCTTCGTGAGCTTCATTGCGCTGTTCTTGTCCCTCGTCCCCCAAAAGAACCCAGCGACGTCACTTGAAACGTCGCTCGACGTGTTCACCACGGTCGGGTTTGCGACGTTGTACTGCCTCATTGCGCTAGGTCCGCTTCTCTTTCACGCCATGCCCCGAGGGCGGCTGAGCACCGAACGCGATCAGGGCGAGACGTTCCGACCACGTCGAAGCAACGGCCATGGGTTCCGTCTGGCCGCAATGCTGTTAGCGATTGCCCTTTTCACGACGTTGGGTCTACCCCCTCGCGCTCACCGCGTCCCGGTTGAGATGGGGCCCGACGGACCGGTCGCCGGGGAAGTGGCGCGGGTAAACGCGATCGGGGCCGCTCGACGCACCCGCAATACCGTCCTGTTTTTCGCCCTTGGCGGACTTGGCGTCCTCGCTTCGGCCATGGCGGTTCGCAGTCTCCGCCGCCGACGCGTTGACGAAATCCATATCGATGGACAAGGCGTCGTACTGGTGTACCGCCGGGAGCGGCAGCGGCTCGCCTGGTCCTCGGTCGCCCACATCGCGGTCAGCCGTCGGCCCTGGCTCGACATGCTGCAGGCTCGCCATCAGCACGACCGCCCGGAGGGGGCTGCCGAGACCCGCGCCCAACGGGCCCTCGACTCACTCCGCAACGACCTTGGCCGGTGGGCTCGCGGGCTCTCTGCCCTGCGCATCGGGCATCCGTAGGTCAGACGCCCCGAAGAGGCCATGTGCCTCGACATCCAACGTCCGTGCGATGGTCGAAACAAGATCCCGAAGGGGACTTGACCCCACTTGAGACATCGACGGTCGCCCATGGCTCCACCAAACGCCTTCCGAGCTCGGGATCGTAGCCATCTTCCAAGCAAATTCCCAGGGAGCGTGAAGTGCCTGCAGCGTCGGTGGCTCGGGTTGGCTACGCCAACAGGGCGTAGACCATCATGCAAAGCCCCACAAGGCTCACCGTCCACACCGTAGTTCGAAGGCCGTAAAACGCAAAATGGTAGGCAGGCACGTACAATGCCCGGCCCACGAGGAACAGTAGGGCTCCCTGTGTGCCGAGCGCCGGAACGTCCCCTCGCATCTCGAGCAGGAGCGCAAGCGGCAGAAACACCAACATGGACTCGAGCAAGTTCTGGTGGGCGCGCTGGGCTCTTGCACCATGCAACGACAAGGCGACAGCATCGTCCTTGCCTTTCATGTGGTCCTGCACGGCCGACATCGCGTCCGGGGCAAACACGGTCTTGTAGGAGGCCGCATAGAAGGTTTGGGCCAGCCAAAGGGCCAGAGCGGCGATGATGTAGATGGTCATGCTGTCCTCCGAACGCGCGCCGTATCGCATTCCGAACGGGTAGGCTGGCCGAGTTGGAGGGATGGATGAGGTGGATCGGACTGTTGACGGCGGGCTGTGTGCTGCCTTGGGGCTGGCGGGGGGCTGAGGCGCTTGAGGAGGTCGACATCACGGGTTGCTTAGAGGAAAAGGGGCCTACCCAATACGTGGCGACCCTCACGAACACGGGGGTCGACGTCCAAATCACGAATTTCGAAATCCAGTGCTCGGAGCCACAGTCCGTCTACGCTCGCGAGGACGAAGACGGTGGGCTTTCGCTGCTCATTCAGGATGCGGACACGCCCTCCCGGGCGACCAAGGCCTGTGGGTGCCAGGTCGACCTGGCCATCGCGGTGCCCACGGTCGACGACCCTTCCAACATCGCGATTTACCGGCGGAGTGCAAGCGGTCGGAAGGTACCGGTGCTTGAACGACAACTCACGCTCCCTTAGAATGCTTCTAAGAGGCTTTTCCCCTAGCTCCATCTTTTTGGGAACCTCGGCCGGCGTCCCTTCGTAGAACGGGCACGATGTCTTCTCGCCCCGCCACGCTCGACGCCCTTCTGGCGCACCACGGAGACCGACTGTACGGGCTGTGTGCGCGACTCGACCCTGACCCCGACGATGCGTACGGGTCCGTCTGTGAACGGCTGCTTCGCCAAATCGACCGCTTCGACGCGACTCGGGGGACCCTGCTGAACTGGTCGATGACGGTGGCCCATCGCGTGTTGGTCGACCGTCACCGCCGTCGTCGCGATGTGGTGCCCCTCTCTGGCCGCGAGCCAGCGTCGACGACCACGGCCTTTCGCATCGTGGAAGATCAGCAACGGAGCGCCCGACTGGAGGCCGCACTTCGTGAACTCGATGAGTCGCAGCGTCGCGTGGTGGTCTTGCATCACCTCGAAGGGCTGCCGCTCACCGAGATCGCAACCACCGAAGGGATCGCCGTCGGGACCGTGAAATCCCGCCTCCACCGGGGCCGCGCTCACCTCGCCGTCCTGCTCAAGGAGATTCGATGATCGAGGATGCCGCACGACTCTCCCGTTTGCTGGACGGAGACCTCACGGAGGCCGAGGCCGCCGAGCTACGTCGGCGCCTCCAGGACGAGCCTGAACTCCGCGCACTGTGGGAAACCGTCCAGGCCCTGCCATCGGATCTCGCTGCACTTCCTGCGATCGCAGCCCCGACACCGGCTCGCGGCAAACCCCTTCGATGGGCGGTAGCCCTTGCCGCGGCCACGCTGGCCTTTGTCGTTGGTCGAGCAAGTGCGCCTCCTGCCACCGTCCAGTTTTCAGGCGCCGACCTCACCTTGCGCGGGGCAACCGTCGCCATTTCCCAACCTGAGGAGGACCCGATGAATCGCTCATTTGCCGCAGGTGGCCTAACGGTGGGCCTGATTTCTGGGGCCGCGTGGCTCGCTCAACCAGGCCAGCCAAAAATCAAACTCACTCCTGGGGAATCCGCGCCCCTTACTCGACTGGAGCCCACGGCGACCCGCACTCCTTCCCCACCGTCCACGCCAGCGGCACCCGCCGAGGCCGGAACAACAGAGATGGAACGGTTGTCCTTCGAGAATGCACTGCTCCGCATTGCACTCGCTCGGCATGAGGGCGAACCGCACGCCTTCCCCGAGGACTATCCGGCGGAACTAGGCCCGCGTAGTTTTGATGACACGGTCCGCCCCTTGGTTGAGGCGGACGAGGACCTTGAACTGTATGGCATCGACTGTACCGAGTACCCTTGCCTTGCCTGGGTCGAGGCGGAGGGCCCGACCGATGCGGACTGGGAGCCCCAACTCAAGGACCTCAAGGCACGTCTGGAACGCCACCCGGGGTGGGAGAATCACTGGATCTGGACGATGCCAAACGTCCAGCGTGACCAGCACGTGTCCCACGCGTCGGTGGGCATCATGGTGCACCCCGGTCCAGTCCCAGAGCCTGTGATCACCCGAATCGAGTACCGTGCCCGGGTGGCTGTCGAAGAGCGGCGGCAGGTCTGGGCAGAATCCTCCGACTAGGTGAGCACCGGCTGCAAGTCCACCGGGGCAGGGGCATTCGATACAAATTCGTGGGCCATCGGCTCAAACTCTTCGACGTGATGCCGCATCGCGCATCGGATCATTGCGAAGTTCGCATCACGTGGACGGTGCAGGGCGTAGGATACCGCACTTGGACGCAACACACCGCCCAGGAGTTAGGACTCTGTGGATGGGTTCGCAACGAAGATGATGGATCGGTCTCCGCCGTCTTTATCGGCCCCGGTTCCGAGGTGGAAGCGATGGAACGATGACGGTCCGACGCGGCGACATTTACTGGATTGCCCCCGACGCCCTACGGCCCACGGTGCCCGGCCTTTCCCACCCGCATGTGGTGGTCCAGGACGACGCCCTCAACGCAAGTCGCATCCCCACCGTGGTGGTGTGTGGCGTCAGTTCACAGCTCAACCGCGCCCATGAACCAGGCAATGTGTTGCTGGATGAAGGAGAAGGCGAACTCCCCCGGCGGAGCCTCGTGGTGGTCTCGCAAGTTTGCGTCGTCGAAAAGACGGAACTTGGTGCATTCGTGGGTCGCTTATCCGCCAAACGCGTCGACCAAGTCCTCGCGGGTCTGGCCTTCGTGACGCGAATGAGCGCGCGCTCTTCATAAACGCGAGGTGAGCGCTTCGACTCCTCGCGGCGAAGTCTCATTGACAGAGGACGCCCACTTCACAAACTGGTCGAATTCAGGCGTTGCGATGCCCTCACCGGTCGCAAGCTGCGTCAGTTGGAAGCTACTGCCGGTGTTGACCTCGATCACCACAGGCCCCCCTTCGCAGATCGCGATGTCCCATCCCTGAAACCGGACTTTGGTCGCCATGGGCGCATACGTTTCGCAAAGCGAGATGACGTCGGACCAATGGGGAATTTGTGCCCCAACCAAGGCCTCGCCAGTCACCGGATGATGGGTCACCTCTTCGCCGGGCGTCCCTTGGGCCTGGACGGCCCGAGTGACCTTGCCACTGTCCAAGTCGATCGCCGCGAGTAGCGCATCAGGTCGCCAAGTGTTGTCCGCAATGGCATCGCCGCCAATCACCTTCCACATGGCTCCGATCACTTTGGGTCCCTCGTCGTTGATCACCACAAGAACGCGGAACCCAGAGATGGCAGGACCCGTGAGACGGGCGAGTTCCGGATGAGGCACGAGCACTTCTTGCAGGAGCACCCCATCCCCTTTGGATTGCCCTTCTGTCTTCCACAATCGCTCGGCAAACTCGACTACCGGCTCGGTCGTCCCATCCTGAAACTCGACCGTATCGGCGGCTGAATCAAAGTCGCGAACCAGGTGAATCCCCTCGCTGCGAACACCGCTGACCGGTTTTGCAAAGAAGGGGTAGGTTGCTCCGTCTCGCAAGAATCCAGCCACTTCCTCGGCATTGCGCAGCGTGGGCGCCTGAGGAACGATCCGAAGGGGATGGATCAACGCGTAGATCTGGGGAACGGGCGCGCCCAACGCCTGGAGCAAGGTATGGGCCACGATCTTGTCGTCTGCGATCGCCCACAATCGGATGTCGCATGTGTGCCGAATGAGTGGCAGGTGGCAGGCATCTCCGACGAACCGACCCCTGGCCTCCGCATCGTACCGACGGTCGTCGTAGAGTTGGTAGCGGTAGTATTCCTCAGCGGTAATGCGACGACGCGACCACATCAGCGAAGCGATGTCGCGAACCTGGGCCAGGAGGCCCTTTCCGCGGGTATCGCGAGCCAGTATCATGCTGCGGGATAGGTCAAACTCGCTGGCCACGATGCCTCCGGGCTTCGCCATCCGTAATCCCATCCAGGAGCCTCATGCCAAACCCACTCATCGACCGTGTCTCGATCCACGAGTGGGTCGATCACATCGCCGAGAACAGTGGGTCGCACAAGACCGCGATCACACGTTTGGTCCGAAGCCAACGAAAGCTCGCGAAATACGTAGATACCCAGGCCCAGACAATCAGTGCAGGGCAGCGCCACACCGCCATCTACCTGCTGGGCGTGGTGCTTCGAATCTTCGATCTTGCGGGAGGCAAGCTCAAACGCATCGCGGTCCCCCAGGTGGTCGACGCGGAAGGGCGAGTCAAACCACACGTGGCGGCCATCATGCCACCCGACGAAGGGCTTGCAGAACGGGTTCGCTCCATCGAGGGCCGAGCCCAGCCCCATCTGCTCGACGAAATGCTGATGGATCTTTGGAACACGCCCGACACAGAGCCGGTCGAACTCCTCAAGCTGTTCCTACTGCTTTGGATTGTCGTCGAAGTGGTCGACGAACATTGGGTCCCCCCCAACGATTTTTCGGGGCCTGACGTGTACGCCTACGTCCCCATCGCACCGACGCCCCCTGACACTTCCGCGACCTGATCGACCTTGAGCCCGCACCGACCGTCCATCCTCAAACTGAGGTTGCTATCGACTCCATGAACGCTTTTGGAACGCCCGGCCATACCCCAATGGTCGGGCTCGTATTAGACCTCCCGGGCCGTCGCGTGCGACTGTCTCTCAAGCTCGAAGGGTGCAACCCCTTGGGCTCCATCAAAGATCGGACGGCCACCGCGATGCTCGACGCGTTGGACGCCGAGGGGCGCCTGTCACCTGGCCAGCGTCTCATCGAGTCCTCGTCGGGCAACTTGGCCGTTGCGTTAGCCGGCCGCTGTCGCCAACGTGGCATTGCGTTCACCGCCGTTGTGGACCCCAAGGTGACGCCCGAAAATCTGAACCGACTGCGGGCCCTCGAAGCCGATATTGTGCAGGTTCAGCATCGTGACGCGTCAGGGGGATACCTGCTCACCCGGCTCGAAGAGGTGAAGCGACGGTGTGCAAGCGATCCGCGCCTTGTGTGGACGGACCAATACCACAACCCTGCGAATCCAGCCGCCCATACCCGCGGCACCGGGCCTGAGGTTCACGCTCAGATGGGCGACGCCGAGGCGGTCTTCATCGCGGTGTCGACCGGCGGTACCTTCTCGGGCGTCACCCGCTACTTCACCGAAGCCGCCCCTGACATTCGCGTCATTGCGGTCGACGTGGAGGGCTCCGTGGCCTTGGGTCACCCCACCTCGTCCGAGCGACATCTTCCAGGCATTGGGGCGGGACGTCGATCAAACTTTCTGCCCGACGATGGCATCCCTCCGTGCGAGGTCGTTCCTGAACACGAAGCGGTGATGACGTGCTGCTGGCTCGAAGAAGCCGCTGGGCTGCCGGTCGGTGCCTCAAGCGGTGCCGCCATTGCCGCGGGACTGCGCTATCTCGCACGCGAACGGACCGTCGAACACATCGTGTGTCTGTGTCCGGATTTCGGCAAGAATTACCGTAGCACCGTTTATGACGCGGGCTGGCGCGACCAGCACGCCTTTGACATTGCCCCCCCGCCCCCGATTCGGGTCATCGAACGGCCCGTTGTCGACCGGAGGTTTCTGTGAGCGCTGACGCGCCAAGTGAACTCATTGTCCTGTCCGAAGCCCCTGTGCGTAGACGTCTCCTGGCAAATCGCCGCCACGTGATCGAACAGGTTGCCGACGGTTACCGTACGTTTTGGGCCGGCAAAGCCAACGTTCCTCATTCATTGTTCTTGCGATTCGACGACCCACGCAACCGGATCATCGCCCTTCCTGCGTTTCGGGGCGGAGATACGCCGGTAGCCGGAATCAAGTGGGTAGCTTCATTTCCGCCCAATCACGAACGTGGCCTGCGCAGGGCCACCGCAACGATGGTGCTGAATTCCGCGACCACGGGGTTTCCCGAAGCGTTTGTGGAAGCGACCCACATCTCCGCGCACCGGACTGCGGCCTCCGCCGCGCTGGCCGCAAAGCTGGCGAAGGCCAACGTCCGGCGCGTGGCGGTGATCGGCTGTGGCCCCATCGCACAGGAGTGCCTCGCTTACCTTCACGAAGTCCTGCCGTTGAGCCAATCGCATATTGCCACCTTCGATTTGGTGGCGGAGCGAGCCGAGGCCTTCGCCGCCGGAGTTCGGGATGCGCACCCCGAGGCGAGCGTGGAGGTCGGTACTTCGGCAAAGGCGGTCATCGAGGCGGCAGATACCGTCCTGCTATGTACCACCGCCGCCGCCCCACATCTCGACGACATCACGTTCGCCCCTGGCGCAACCGTGCTCCACGTCTCGCTGCGCGACTTGAGTCCGGCCCTGATCGGTGCTCATCGCAACTTCGTTGACGACCTCGATCACGTCAATCGGGCGGCTACCTCCATCGACCTGACCGCCCAGGCGCTCGGCCACACCAACTTCGTCGTGGGCAGCATCGGAGATTTGCTGGCCGGTGCCGTGCAAGCTCGTGAGCAGGCCGAAGACGTCGTGATCGTCTCGCCATTTGGACTCGGTATCCTCGATCTGGTGGTCGCGACTTGGGTGGTTGAGCAGGCGCGCGCTGAGGGAGAAGGCGTCACCGTTCCGGGCTTCGTGGAGCCGACATGAGCATCAATCAGTACGATCGGTTTGCCGAGCAATACAATCAACTGATGCTCGGCGGGTATTACGACTACGACCGCCAGGCGACGGCCCTTGAAGCCGTACTGCCACCAGGAGCCTCAATCCTCGAGATCGGTGTAGGCACGGGTTTGTTGGCCAAAGCGCTCGTCGACCGCGGCTGGAAGGTTGCGGGCATGGACCACACCGCCGAGATGCTCGAGCAGGCGCGCACCTTGCTGGGCCCTGACGTACGCCTTGAACAGGCCGATGCCACCGTCTTTGACCTCGAACAAACGTTCGACGCCGTGATTTCAAATGGCGGGGTGTGGTACGCGGTCCAGGATGAGGGCAGCGAACTCGGCTATTGCGGTCACTTGCCTACCGCAGAGGGGGTTCGGGCCAGCCTACAGCGCGTGGCCGCCCATCTCGGACCCGCAGGCCGGCTGGTGCTAAGCGTCCAACACCGTCACCACGACCGCGCGATGTCGCTGCCCGACGACGTGGAGTATCGGCAAACGATCACCGACCAGGGGCGCGAAGGTCCCATCCACGCATTCGACAAGGAATACCGATTCGATCGGGAAGGGGCGACGGTCATGTCGACGACGCTCCGCCTCGCCTACATCGACACCGCCTGGTTCGAAGGTGAACTTCGAGCTTTGGGATTCGGAACTCCTCGCCAGACCGAAGATGGCCAATACGTGGTGTTTCACCGTGAATGATGCATCTGAATGGACCGTTGCGGGAGAGCGGATGCAGCTGCAGACGCATCCCAAAGTATGGTCGCCGACCGCGTTCGCAGAGCGATTTGCCGAGGAGCTGGTCCGACACCTTGAAGCTGGTCAATCGGTGCTCGAACTTGGCGTAGGAACCGGCGTGCTGTCGATCCTATCCGCGCGACGGGGGGCCGAGGTCTCCGCACTCGACATCAATCCCGATGCCATCGCATTGGCCGATGAGAACTGGGCTGCGCAGGACCTTCCCATTCGCCCCGACCGTTTTCGCCACAGCGACCGGTTCTCCGCGTTGCAGGACGATGAACGGTTCGACCTCATCTTTAGCAACCCGCCCGTCCTGCCCGCGATTGGAGAACCCGACACCGGAACCCGCGATGACTTCGAAGTCGCTGGGGACCACGGCCGGTTGGTACTCGACGCGATGATCACAGAATCGGGCCGATGGCTCGCGCCCAACGGTCGCATGCTCACCATCGCCACGTCCCTACAGGGCTGGCGGGAGTCCGAGGCGCGGCTCAATGCGCATTGGCACGAGTGGGAAGTTGTCCGCGACGTACAGCTGGCGCTAACGGACGAATGTGGCCCCGCCTACATCGCTTGGTGGCAGGCCCAGACCGAGGCGGATGGGCAGCGACGGGTCTACCAACAGGAGGGAAACCCAACTTGGTGGCACGACGTGTGGTTTCTGCTCGCAAAGCGACCCAAGGCGAACGCCCCAGATGCCCCATGCCTTTGACGGTCAGCCACCGGTGAGCGTGAGGTAGCGGGCTTGGACGGCGGGACAGTGTTTTGCCGAAGCGAACAAATCGCACCCGTCGTACCGGTGGGCGCGGAAGATCGAGGCCCAAGCTCCATCGAACTCGAGACGCCACTTCACGTCCGACGTCTCTGGATCGAGTTCGATGATGGCACTTCGGTCCGACGCAAAGGGTGTGAGGAAGCGGAATACGCCCTTAGCGATCAGGACGTTGCCCGACGGAAGGTAGTCCACATCGCCCACGATGGGGGTGTACCAACCTTCTTCCGTCCACGACCACAGCAGCGTGGCTTCGTGAGTGTCCAAATCGAGCTCGTACTCGGCAATGCGGGACGAATCGCCGCCCGGCCGGCCGGTGCCGTTGTCGTACACCAGAACCCGATTGTCGACGAAGTCCGGGTCATGCTGAGCGAAGGGCCATTCCGCACGAGGCAGCGGTGAGCCCGACGGATCGACGAGCGTAAAGGTGCCATCTGCACCAAAGACGTGGGTTCGCTCCCCACTGCTCCGATCGATCCGCCAAATCGCCTGCCCTGCGTACAAGCTGATCCAAAGCCCCTCGCCGGCCGAGTCGGTGACCATCTCCAACGCGTTGGCGTGCCACGGGCTCCCCGAGTAAGGGCCTTCGATCCCAGCATCGACGAGCTGCTGGCTGCTCCACGACCACGTCACCGACTCGGTCACCGGGTCCCAGCGTTCGACGGCTACCCCGTACCACTCGGCGTCCGCCAGCGTGTCACGGCTCGTCGTGAGAGACAGGATCTCGCCATCGGCGAGCGGCTCGGAATGGTGATTGTAGCCAAGCCCGAAATCGGGGGTATCCCTCCACAACACGGTGTCACCAAAGCGGTCTACCTGCTGCACGAAGCCACGGTGCGATGCCGATTCGTCAAACAGCCCCCACCCTCCGCCCATGTGCATGACCTCACCGGTCCAGCTGACGTCGACGTCAATCAGGTAGGTGCCACCAAGGTTGTACACCCATCGGGCCCGACCCAGGGGGTCGACCACCATCACGAACTGCGCACCCAGTTCCTGGACGTTGAAGAGGGTCCACACGCCCGAAGGGGTGCCCGTGACCGAATAGTCGGGCAGCGTCCCTGCGGCCGGTCCGAGTTCGATGGTGAAGGGCTTCGCCACGGCCCCTTTGCAGAGCGGTGCCGCCTCGCAGGTCCACGTGGTGTCCGCATACAATCCGTGCACCCCGAGTACGTGCTCCTCGGCTGGCCCTTCGGATTCTGCGATCACGTGCTCGTCGGGATCGTCATCGGGAGTACAGGCAAGCCAGACCGGGGCTTGACCATCGAGGGTCACCGTCACGCGGCGCTGGAGAAACGCAGGGGTCTCCTCGACCGTGACGTCGACCACGCCGACGTCGCAGTCTTCGGGCAACGGCCCGTCGGTGGGCGGAAGCGTCGTCGTCGGGGTTGATGGGACATCCGGACGTGGCATCGCGTCTTGTTGGGTACAGGCGGCCAAACCGACAAGCCAGATGAACATCACACCTCCTGGGCTCCCCCACCATACGCCATCACTGCACGTCGAGCACCGATAGGAGCAGTGGCGCAGGATTGGTGCACTGGGAGCACGCGATGCCGAACACCCAGATGCCATCTCGACGGAAGCCCGGAAACGCGCGGCCTTGCGCGTCGGTCGCCGAGGAAAGATCTTCCAGCGTCACGAACGTGGCGACCCGCCGCCGATAGAGTTCCGCGGCGGCCGTATCCAGCGTCAGGAACTGCTCCTCAATTTCCGCCACCGAGGACACGTCGAACCAGGCGAGAAAGAGATCATCACCGTCTTGGTTGGAATACGAATTGCCGTACACATCCTGCATGACGTTACTCCAATCTGCCTTATTCGTACGTCGACTTACCGGAATCCGGGGTGCACTCATCAGATCCAGGGCATCGATGGTGAGCGTCATGGAGTCGTCTCGCACCGCGAATTCGCTGGTCGTGCTCCCCTCCTCCGGCACAACGAACAGACTCATTACCGGGTCGACGCCTCCCGCCGGCGAATTGCGTGCCTTGGCCAGTGTGATGAGCCAATCTCCGCCGGGGATGAAGTCGTCGACCTCAAACCGATTGCCCGCCACCTCAAACTCGTTCGCACATACGGAACGTTCTTCATCCGAGGGGTTGTCACCGTAGGGCGCCGCTGCATCATCGTTGAGGAACGTATTTTGTTCAAACTTGATGATCGTCGCTTCCTGCGACTGCTCCATCAAGGTGAAGTACGCCTCATCGACATCCCCATCAAAAGGGCGACCTCGGATGTCGGTCGTAAGCTGCGACCAATCGAAACAGGGCTCGACCCCCGGAGCGGCGGGGACGGATTGGATCGAGATGGTGCTTTCATAGCTGTAGTTGTTCGAGTCGGTAAACTCCAACGTTCCGATTCTAGCGCAGGCCGCCACCATGCTCACAGACAATAAAGTAAGGACTTCTCTCATATCTCTGCCTCCAACGTGTCCTGCGACAGACAGGCCGGAGTGTACCTGCTGATTTGGCAATCGGCGAACGGTGATGTGCACCACGTGCCACCCAGGATCGTTACGCCGTTCGCCTCAACGGAGGACCGCATGTTCATCCCGTCGTTGCTCCTGCTCGCGTGCTTCAGCTCATCCACCCCTTCAGCATCCGCCACCCCACCCTCCTGCAAACCCGAGGGCCCTCCGGCCAACGCGCCCCTCAATGTCCTGGGCACGCCGTTGACCATCTGCAGCACGGCACCAATGACGGGTTGGTTTCGGGATGGCACCTGCC
>JBCCQY010000132.1:0-25968 GCA_039208735.1 Myxococcota bacterium
AACCGGGTGGTCCTCTCGCCAGCGGATTGACGACCATTGGGGGTGACGAAGGTCGACGACAGTCGTCACGCTGCCTGTGGGGAGGGAACGGGAAAACCTCTATTTTTCTTGGCACCACGTCTGCACAAGGAGGCGACTCGTTTGCGAGGTCCCCATGCCAGACCAGTCCACCCGCACCGATCGAGGGCGCCCCTTCCTAGGCTCCCCTTCGCGTCAATCCCACGCCTCTACCCAAGGCCTGCTTGGTATTGGCAACCTGGCCCGCCTTGACTTGCTCGGGCTCAACGGGTCCACAGACTCACCCGAAGGGGCATCCACGCTCGACGGCGTCACGACGCTCCCTGCGAACGCCACTCCCCACATGGCAGCTCACGAGGAGGTCCATCGCGAGCAATACGCCAATTGGGAGCGAGGAGTGCCCGCCGCCTCGGTCTCCGACCTCGAGAACGAGGCCAACCAAGGCGCCAGTGCGCGACTGGAGGGCGAGCCCTTCCGCGCCAAACTGGGAGTTCCCAAAGGCCAGCCGCTGGCCTACTCCCCCGAGGACGAAACCGAACGGCGCCCCATTCGTTCCTCGGCCGCCTTAATCCAGTCCTACAACCATCTTTACCAACGCTTAGACCTTCTCGGAGATGCATTTCGACGGACTGCCGGAGAATGGGTCGCGCTGTACCGAAACGTGGGCACCGACTACGAGGCAGCCCTGAGCCATCACCGTGATGTGGTGGAACAAGTCCGTGCCGAAGCCGAAACACGAGAAGCCGTTCTCCAATGGATCTATGACAACGTCTGCGTCGGCCTCATCGCCTATGCAGCGAACCTCGCCGTAGCGTCTGCCACCACCAATGCCCGCACCGATGGATTCCTGAAGACGCTGGAAGACGTGGCCCAGAAGGTGGCTTCCGAGATGAACGTTCCTTCCGCAGGCTCCTTCGGCGACATCGGACAGGGACCGCTCGCCTTTCAGAACGCGCTCCTCAACAAAGCCGACACGACTCATCGCCGCATGGATGCACACATTTCCGAGTTGAAGTATCGGTTGAGCGAAGAACAGCAACGTGCCTTTGACGAGGCGCGAACGGGCTGGGATCCCCTCATGGCCGAGGTTGAGAAGTTCCGAAAACTCGAAACCTGGGTCGACACCTTCGAGTCCGGACTGAAGCGAACGGGCTACGGCATCGGCCCTCTCTCCGTCGACCATGTCGCGTTGAGGAAAGAGCTGCGAAGAAGCATCTGGGCCAGGTGGATCCCGGACCATCTTCATGTGCGAGACGTTCGTAACCAGACGGGTCCTCCGACCATGTCGGGCGAAATGGTCCAACAACGACGAACGGATGAGCGATACCTTTGGACGGGTGCCGCGCTGATGACAGAATTTAAGGAACTCGGAATCCTCGACGCCATCGACTACCCCTCGCGCTTCTCTTTCCTTTCGAAGGTCGCTCCTTCATTGGTGAAGTGGGCCCGCGCTTATCAACCCAAGGTCATGGTCGCAGCCACACCTTGATCGACGAATGGAGCATGAACGTGGACTGGCGAATTGCGGCAGCCGCAGGATGGCTGGTGGGCCTGCTTATGGGTGCCGTCACCTTGGTCCTATCGGCTGCTGAGGACGTTCCCTGCGAAGCGCGGGTGGCGAAGCTCACGGCAGACCTCCGCGAACTGGGCGGGGTTCCGATTCCCTGGCCAAAGGCCGACCATGGACCCTTCGCACCCCACGCGCTCCGTGCGTGGTTAGATGCCTCACCCACGCTCTTTGAGGGCTTTGCCACCGTCGAGGGCCTGTACTGTGAGGAATACCCGTGCCTGCTGGCGCTGCTCTACCACCCTGAGGTCGGGTTCGACGACAACGTCTTGGACGCTGTGTTCGAGGAACTAACGGAACACACGTCAGGGCAACTCATCCTTCAATCCGATACCTACAACGGCCCTCGCGGAACCATCGCCATTCTGCCGGTCATCCCCTACGAGACCATTTCCGATGTCGGACTGTTCGCACGAATCAAGGTCCGTGGAACCAAGCTGTTGAACCGCAAACCCCCGTCAGGAAAGGCGATCGGTGACGAGGGCCTGAAGCCCCCGCGCGAGGCCTCCCCGTGAAATGGGAGATTGCAGCCTTTCCTCCGATGGTGTTTCCCCGAAGCTCCTCCAACCGGTACTCCATCAGCGCCCATCATCGATCGCCCACGCGCGTCATGCAGACCTCGACAACTTCCAGGCAACCCAAGTACGATCGGCGATATCACTAGACGACGCCGCACCGTAAACAGTACAAGAGCCACCATGCGACATCTTTGGTTGGTTGGTCCCGCGTCGGTCCTATTCCTCACGAGTTGTTCAGAGTTTAAAGTTCGAATCGCCGACCCGCGCCTTGCCCTCTCTGAGGAGGAGTATCGCTGGGACGGCATTGTGGCGGGTACCACCGAGGTTCGAACGATCACAGTAGCCAACCGGGGCCTCGCAGCTCTCGTCATCGACCCCGTTCCGAACGAGGCACACATCGCCTTCGACCCGTTCCCCTACGAGACGTTGGTCCTCGAGCCAGCCGAGGAACGAACCTTGCCCGTGGCGTTCAGCCCTGAATTGCCGGAGCGGTACACGGGTCAAATTGACCTCGTGACCAACGACCCCGACCGGCCCACCGTGACTCTGCCGCTCGAAGGAACCGCGATAGAGCCCCGGATCCGCGTAGAGCCCGATACCGTCGCCTTCGGTTGGGTACGACCCAATGGTTTGGTCAGTCGTACGATTCGCATCGAGGCCCGTGGCTCGGGAAGGCTCGAGATTGTCGACTTCGTGTTCGAGGATCCGGTCGTTGAACGGGCCTTCGGGCTGGGGCTGCCCCAGAGCGTTCCCATCGAGCTCGATGCGGGTCAAGACCTTTCCTTGGCCGTACTGTTTCGACCTCCCGACCGTCAGCGCTACGACGGTCGCCTCGAAGTCATCAGCAACGCTGTGAATCCGAGCGATGGGTTGGTCCGACTTCTGGGCAACAGCGACACCGACCCACAAGTCAATGCCGCACCCCAAGTCGAAATCCTGGCCCCCAAGGACGGTCTGCTGGTCCTGCCCGGACAAGCCCTGCAAGTTGTGGCCGCGGTCTTTGATGAGGAAGATGACCCCGTCGCCCTCACCACCCAATTGGGCGTCGACGGTGTGGTGCAGGGGTCGGTAGGTCCAGATGCCGAGGGATTGGTGCAGTTCGAAGCCATGGCCGCCCTCCTAGGGTCGACGGAACTCGAGGTCACCGTCGTCGACTCGGAAGGTGCGATGGGATCCGACACCGTCACGGTTGATGTGCTGGATCCCGATGAACGCTTGAACTATGTCCTTTCGGGAGGAATCGATCCGACCACCCCGTTTACCGTCGACGACGATCTACGCATCGAAGTCGACGGGGTGATGGTGTTCGAAGATCGCAACACCATCATCGATACGCACGCCCCCGTCACCTTCGAGGCGTCCCCTTCCTCGGAGATTCGCATCGTGGCGACGGATCAACAATTCTGCGAAGCCTCGATGGATGGGTTGGTTCTTCACTCCGCTCTGGGTGGAACGCAAGCCCTCAATGCCCCTATCTGTCGGAGCGCCTGTCCCGATACCCCGTGCTACGACCCGAACTATGATGGCCCCTGGCCTTCCGATTTCCTGGACGAAACCTACGCCATCTCAATTCCGTAAGACCCTTACGATCCCTACCGGGGTGTTTTGTCCGCCGTTCCGATTCGAAGACTCGCACCCAGTCGCACGCCTTCTTCACCCACGCGCAACGAACCACCGAGCGTCGTTCGAGCTCCCAGTCGAGCGCGATGCTCGAGGCCAATGGCGGGCTCGAGGCCAATCACCGACAGACGCGTTCGGTGGTCATCCGACCATTGCGCGGCCACACCAACCTCAGGGGCAGCCCGCAGCGTCGTCAGCATGAACCAGCTGGACCACACCGGAGCGCTGGCGTCAAAGCGCACGGTTCGGGTGCCGCCTTCCGCAGCGAAGCCCGCCATGCCATCGATCACCCGGCCGGTGGTGGTGCCCACGCCCCAGACCGCTACTCCGAAGGGTGCGGTATCGATGAACCGAACCCGGCCCCGAATTTGGGCATTTCGGGTTCCACAGTCCGGGCACAGCGCGACCGAGGACCCCGCGTTGACCCCCGCCTCAACCCAGGCCCAGCGCGTGGGTGCGACGGCTACGCCCACATTCCCCCCAGCCGCCAGGCCATCACCCAATCCCAAGGTTCCTCCAAGCTCGACCTGGGCCGAAGGAACCACTCGGTGGGCCGACGGGGAGGGACCAATGGCCCAAGGGGCCACCGCAAGCCAAACCGGGCTCATGGCTGTGCCTCCCCGATGGCGTACAAACGCTGTTGCAACGCGATGGTGGCCTCACGGGTCCGATGTCCAAGCCCACCGTCGGACACGTTGCCCAACAACGTGACGCCCACGCCAGTGGCCGGATCGAAGAACATCTCCGAGGTCACCCCTTCATCATCACCGTCGTGGCCAACGATGAACCGATCCTCGAGGTTCATGCCGAACCACAGCAGATTCTGTTGTGGGATGATGCCTCGGATGTACCAATCATCAAGGCCCTCGATGAGGGGGCTCGTCAAGCTCCCCACGGCGTCTTGTGGGACGATGCGAACCCCGTCGACCTCGCCGTCACCCAACGCTACCCGAAGCACCGACCCCAAATCGCCTGCGGTGGACCGAAGCTGACCGTCGGGCCACGTTGGGTACCCATAGTGTTCGAGCACCTTCCAGCCATCCGACTCCGCAACATGGGGACGAGCAATCGCGTCCAAATCCTCGAAGTCGGTCAGGAACCAACCCGTGTGCGCCATGGCTAACGGCTCAAAGATGCGCGTTTCACAGTACGCATCGAACGGCACCGCGGTGGCCTGCTGGACGGCATACGCTGCGAGCGCCACCCCGACGTTGCTGTAGAGCCACTCCCGACCCGGAGGCCAGCCGTAGAAGTTGCCCCGACGATGGAAGTGGGGGCCATCCGGGGTGAGGTAGCGCTCGAGGAAAGTGCCCAGAGGTTCTTCAGGGTCGCCCGGTGCATAGCTATCGTCGAGCACTTGAGTCCAATTGTCTTGGATGCCCGATGAATGGGTCAGCAGGTGGGACAGGCGGATGGGCTCATCGATGTCGAGCCGATGATTTCGAACGGAAAACCCGACATGTTCGCTGACGGGGTCGTCTCTGTCCAACGCCCCTTCCGACTCCGCGATCAAGACCGCGAGTGCATCGACCGCCTTGCTGGTCGAGGCCACCATGAACGGGGTTTCCACTGTGACAGGCTGTGGATCGTCAAGGTTCGTGAACCCCCAGGCCGCCACGAGAATGGGCCCCTCGGCATTGACGACGGACGCAGAAAGCGCAGGGATGCAGCCGCGGCGCATCGCATCCGCCACCTCCTGGTCGAAGGCCTCGGTGTCGAAGCCCTCAGGAGCAACGGCCCAGTCTGAGGGAATCGAATCGGGCAGCCCCGGGCATGCGGGCTCGTCCGACAACGAGCACCCAATGAGGCTCATGAGAGCCAACCATCTGTGCACAGCACCTCCTCTTTGTCCCTGGGACACCAACGACGCGAGCAGGTGGCACCGCACAACGTTCGGCCGATTAAGTCCGATTATTTGGAGGTAAATACTTGGGTTGCGTACAGCATGGGTGTCTCGCGATGGCAGCGGAAGGGCAACATGCAAAGCAACATCACTTCTCCTTCGTTTGGTTCGATTGGTTCGCTGTTCAGGAACACCCCTGGCGCAGACCCGGAATGGAACGCTCAACAACCTCCTGCCCGACGGTGGGCGATGCTCGAGACGCTTCAGGCCAAAGTGCGGTCGATTGCGAACCTGCGGCATCTGCCCGCGATGGCCCGAGACCCCCTCGCGTTCTTCACCACGCTGGCTCGGGCCCGGGGCCCCATCGCGTCCTTCGACTTCGCGTTGGGACGGCAATGGCTCATCAGCAGCCCCCAAGCGATCCGAAAGGTCTTCGTCGAACACCACGACGACCTCGGCAAGGATGCGGCCACGATGAGCCTCAAGCCGCTGTTCGGCAACGGACTCCTGACCAGCGCGGGAGAAGACTGGAAGCGGCAGCGACGTTTCCACAAGCCTCTGTTTCAGGCCCGACACATCCAGCACTACGGTGAACGCATGGTCGCCGCGGCGGCCGATGAAGAAGTTCGTCCGGGCGTCACCAACGTGCAGCCCATGATGGACCGCATCGCACGACGCATCATTCTCGAGGCGATGTTTGGTACGGCCGACGAAGCCGCTCTAGACATCGCGGACGCCGTCGAAACCTACGTAAAGGAACATGAGCGGGAGTTCATGTCGTTGGCTAGGTTCTTGCCGAGTTTCGTGCCGACCCGAGCCCGTCGACAGGCCCAGCAGAGCCGGCGTCGTATCGAGGACCGACTCGTGAAGATGGTGGCCGAGCGCCGGCGTCAGCCCGGGCAAGACCTCGACATGTTGGCGCGCCTGGTCTTGGCCCAGGACGCGGAGGGCCGCCCCCTAAGCGATGAGGAGCTGCGAGATGCGGTGGCCACGCTGTACTTCGGGGGAACTGAAACCTCATCCAATGCACTGTCCTTTGCCATCTGGCTGCTGTCGCACCATCCCGACATCCAAGATGCACTGGACGACGAGCGGCAGACGGTCCTCGGCGGACGCCGGGCCACGGTGAAGGACGTGAAGGCTTTGGTCCGACATGCCGCAGTCCTCGATGAGGCCATGCGGCTGTTTCCGCCTGTATGGGCCCTGGGCCGCCGCGCGTTGCGGTCGTTCGAGGTCGATGGCCATCGGATCGAGGCTGGCGACCAGCTCAACGCCTCGGCCTGGGTCGTGCATCGCGACGCGAAGTGGTTCGAAAACCCAGAGGCGTTTCAGCCCGAGCGGTTTTGGTCGACCGACAAGTCAAGCCGACCCGCCATGTCGTTCCTGCCGTTTGGTGCAGGCCAGCGAACATGCATTGGAACCCATTTCGCACGGATGGAAACGGTACTCGTGCTCGCCACGTGGCTCGAGGGACGTCGCGTTCATGCCGTGGCCGACCGACCGCTCCGTCCCCTGCCCCGGGTCACGCTCCGCCCTGCCGATGGCGCCTGGGTCAACATCGAGGTGCGGCCATGAGTCGCCCCCCATGGCGCCTTCCGGTGGCGCTCGACGTGCTCGACCGGGTGGCCACGAACCTGGGGGGGCGACACGCGGTCTCCCTCGAGCCCGGCTCTCTCCTCCAAGCCGCCGCTCGGATCGAACGGTGGGACGACTTTGGCGACGACGGGTTTCGGGAGCCCCTCCACAACCTCGTCCAATCCCTCCAACACGACGCAGATCTCCATGTGCTCGGGCGGTTTCATCTTCGAAGCGTCATCGTGCGGGCCTTACGGACGCGATTGCGACTGACGCGGTACCTGTTCGAAAGCTCCGGACGGGAGGAAGGTCCTCGGCACTCGCCCATCATCGTGTGCGGCCTTCCGCGGACCGGAACCACCATGCTCCACCGGTTGCTTGCGGCGCTGCCTGGCCTAAGGGGACTGCCCCTCTGGGAACTCGTGGAGCCTCTGCCCCCCAAAGGCGAGGATCGACGGCTCGCGCAGGCTCGAAAGCGCACGAGACGCATGCAGTGGCTCTCTGGGAACCGCCTCGACGCCCAGCACCTCATGCGACCTGAACTGCCCGATGAGTGCGGCCACCTCTTCCGGCCCGCGTTTCTGTCCCCCGCCTACGCGGTGGCGCCAGCCCACAGCTACCTCACGTCCTACTACAACCACGACGCCCGTCCCGCCTACCGGGAATACAGAACTTATCTGGGGATCCTATCGAACGAGGACCCGCGGCGTCTCGTGCTCAAAGACCCCTTCCATGCGCTCTTCCTCGATGCGCTGTTCGAGGCGATGCCGTACGCGATGGTGGTGCAGACGCACCGCCGGCCTCAGGAGGTCCTGCCGAGCTTCGTCAAGCTGTGCACGACGGCCCAGAGCCTCGTCACCCGCCGTCTCGACATGATTCGTACCGCACAGACGCTCCACACGTGGCTTAGCGAAGTTGCTCGACGAAGCGTCGAACGCGCTGCACAGGGGCGTCATGATGTCTTCGACATTGACTATCGCGCGCTGGTTGCCGACCCGGTGGAAGCTGTGGCCGCTCTTCATCACCACTTTGCGCTGCCGTTCGATGAGGCCTGGCGTAAGCCATTGCAGCAGATGGTCGACAAGAGCCGTGAGCGTCCGCCGAACCCCTACACGCTCAACGACTATGGCCTCGACGAAACGGGCATCCAGGCCACATTCTCGGGATACACCGGGCAGTTCTTGTGAGGATGAGCGGAGAGGGGAAACGCTGGTTTATCGAAAGGTAGAAGGAAGCACTTCCATAGCCGCTCACAAACTTCATCATCCGGCAAGACGCAAGGCGCAAGTTCAAAGGTAGTCGGCCAGGATGACTTCAGGTTCAAACGGCGTGATTCCCTGATGAACGCTAAAGATAACGTCCGCCTCCTCCGGTGAATCCACCCGCATGCCGCGCGCTTCGATGTGCAGAGCGAACAGATCGTACAACGTGAGCTTGACGAGCGTGGTCATGGCCCGACCGATTTGCGTCATTCCCCGATCGTTGCCTTCGACCGAGATGCTCCACCGCGGATTGGAGGACAGCCCCACGTCGGTCCAGTACGCCCGGCGTTCGACCAAGTCGAGGATGACCGGCACATTGATTCGCTGGTCGCTGGCGAGGTCAATGCGATCCACCACCGTGGCCGGCTCGAAGATCTCCCCTGAATTGGGCTCGGTCCGCATCATCCAGCCCGCGAAGCACTCGGGCAAGTCCTTCAAGCGGTGACCCGAATACGCGAACACCGACATCACAACGTAGCGCCCGCCAAATCGGACCACCGACGCGATGTCGATATCGATGAACTCGCACGCGCCGGATGGGGCGGAGGTGACATCACCCGAATGCGCAGCTCGATACTTGCTAGACCGCAGGTTCGTATAGGAGATGTGCTCCTTGTAGCCCCAGTCTTCGTCGTACAGCACGCTGGACAGATCGATGTCGACCGGGCCGGTCGGCTGACCATCGACCTCCCCCTCTCGCCACCAGAGAAAGAAGCGAACCGTGTCGCCCTCGGGCAGCGGAAGGCTAGAGCCACGCACCAAGGTTCGCAGCGCCTTGCTCGCCGACCGCTGGCTGAAGGGAACGAGATGGGTTCGAAGCGCCTCGTCAAGGTAGCACCGGCCGAGTGGCCCAAAGCCCGCAAAGCGCGACCGCAATGTTCGACGGACCACGGCTTGAACCGCCTCCGTCACGGACTCGGGCAGGGCCGGCAAGGTGTCCGGGATGGTCACCACAAGGCCAACCTGTCCCTTGGGGAAAAAGGAACGTCGCTCTCTTCTGGCTGATCGATGCTGAAAATGGGCGTCTAACTGTAGTAAAACCGGCGAAGACACGTCCTTAGCGACGAGCCCAAACGCATCCAAGACCGTAGTGGGCTCCGCAGCCCGGCGAAGCAACTGGTCGAGCCGCCGCGCAAACTCCCCGGGGCGCGCCATGAGTCGCGACACAGCGGCTTGCACATCGTCAGCCTCGAGTTCGAGTTCAACGTGAGCGGCAAACGTCTCAGGCTTGTCTCCGTTCCGCAAGCGCCGAAAGGCCTCGGCCGTCTTCGGAAATGCCCGCGCATACTCCCCGGGATGGAGCCGCTCGCCAAGGCGAATCCAGGGGCCTCGATGACGAAACAGATCTTCGAGCGGTTGTCGAAGGCCTTCGATCAACCCGAGCAGCTGCCTGCGCATCGGCCGACGGAACCGCCCGAAGCGGGTCGGGCTCGCGAGCGAAACGTCGCCGTCTGACAACGCAACCGCCACGCGCAACACGTCGGTCGCGGTACCCAGCTGGCGGGCGACCCAGCCTTGCATCGCCGGCACCTCTTGCAGCACCACCCCAGCGACGACGGCGAGGTTTTCCTTGTTGGGCAGCGCACCGGGAAGGACCTGCTCCAGGTTGCCCGCGTGCGCCGAAACGAACCAGCGCACATCTTCTTTGTCGGTCTCCGACAACGAACCATTGGCCGCCATGAGCTTCCGACCAACCTCTCTAAGCTCTTCGCGGGAGCCCAACTCGATCACGCGAAGGTTGCGTGTCGCCAACTCGTTGGGGAGAGGCGGTCGTTCCGGGTCCGGCAGATCGGGAAGCCAGCGCAGCCCGCGTTCGTTCGCAAGGTAGTGGCGCAGGGCATTGAGGTACAACGTGGCGTCGGAAGCCTCCATGACTTGCGCCGGGAAGCCTGGATACATCGGCGTCCAGTTGACGTGCGCCCCCACGAGTTCCCGCAGGACCGGAAGGACGTTGGCGAGGAGGGCGCCGATCGCTTCCGGCTCGAGGGTCCCCAGTCGTTCGATCAGGGTTGGCGATGCGGTGAACCCAAGCCCCTCAAGGTTCTTCAGAAACGTCGCCACATAGGGTGCATCGAGGGTGCGCTGGCCCGGGTCCAAGATGAGTCTGAGCCGACGACGCAGGAACCGGGCATTCGCTTGCTTGAGATCCATGAAGGGCTCTATCGCCTTTCTTAAAACTGCCGAAACAGCGCATCACCTAAGCTCGGCGCGAATGCGGCCAAAAGGAGGGTGCCCACAAGCATCGCCGCCAAGCCAAAAAGCAGGGCGACCCCCACCCACACAAGGCCAAGAGGTCGCGGAGCAGCTGTCGCCCGAACGGCTCGGGGACCAAAATCCAATTGAGCCATTCGAGGGCCCCCTCCGAAGAGGCCACCTCGGTGGGGGCGCGAGGACCCGGCAGGCCCCACGCGAGCCTGGTCACGACCGGGGCAAGGAGATGCGGCGTCCAATCCGAATCAAACCGAATGAAGCGGGCTGCTCCAATGTCAGTGGGCAAGGCCACCGGGAAACGGTCCTGGCAGGCCGCCCGAAAGGCGTCCCAAGCCCGTTCCGTGGCCCGGGGCGGGCTGACTTGAGCCATCATCGCGTCGGCCAGGTTTCGATGGTTCGCTTGTCCAACGAAAATCACGAACCGTTCCGGATCGACGTTGGCGATCACCGCTTCGACCTCCCACAACAGGCCAGGCGAGGTTCCCGTATGCAAGACGACGAGCATCGCGCGCCGCATCTCCTCGACGACTTCCCTCTGCCAATCGTCGCCCGTCGCTTCGATCTGCCCCGGCGTCACGTACCAGCGCGCCGCTCCCGAATGAGGCAGGTGCTCACTTGGATTACCGATCGCAATCACCTTGGCGATGTGTCGATAGGCGTAGGCGAGCAACTCCTCGAAACGGGCCATGCGATTCACAAAGAGCCAGGCCAAGGTACGAGTTCGAGGGTTGAGCAGGAAGAACGGCCCGCCCTGGATGCCGGATTCGGCTGCATCATTGAAGGCATCGTCGGAAGTGAAGGGGCGCAGATACAACACGGTGGCCCCAAGGGACCCCGATCGATCGAAGACCTCCCCTCGAAGGCGCTTCGCGTACTCTTGCAGGAGCAATCCCCCACCGAGCACGACAATGCCACCCACCACAAACCCCAGAAGGGACGGTACGGAAAGGCCTTCGATGCGGAGGCTGATCACGACCGTGGCCGTGCCCACGATGCACAGCCCCAGGGCAATCCCTTGCAAGAGACGACCGATGGTCCGTCTGTTGCCTGATTGGTTCGATGTCATGCGCCCCGGCTTATCGTATCGCTACGATTCGGCGCGTTCGCGGCGTTGGGCGATCTCGACGGCAAAGCCATCGACAACCTGGAGCAATGCACGAACCTTGGGTGAACGGCGCCGACTCGGCGCGAACATCGCCACCAGCGTGAGCGGGCGACCGACCTGTTGGGGCAACACCTGCCGAACCCTGCCCCGTAGAAGGTCGAAAACCACCATGTAGTGGGGCAGCACACCAATTCCCAAGCCCGCGAGCACCACACGCCGCAACGTTTCACGGTCGTTCACTCGCAAGACCGACGTGACCGGATGGCGCCCCCCACCGTGCAGCGGCCAAGTGCTAAAGGCCTGCGAGGTCAAGTGAGCCGCGATGCGGTGTTCGCCCAATTCAGCGAGCGTCTTGGGGGCTCCGTGAGTCTCGAGATAGGCGGCCGACGCTACAGCGATGCGATCCGCTGGACCAATGCGGTGACAAATCCACGGACTGTCTTCCAAGACGTCATCGCACAACGCAACATCAAAGCCATCCACGAGTCGCTTCTCGGGATGTGACGTGGCGAAAATATCGAGTCGCACCTCTGGAAACCGCTCGTGAAAGGTGACCAAAAATTCAGCCAAAAACTCCTGCCCCATTCCCGCCGGAACACTGACCCGCAGCGTTCCCCGAGGGGTGCCCGACAACTCCCGGACGTCGTCCACAATGTCATCGAGCGCACTGACCAATGGGGTGCTGCGTTCAAGGAGCAGCTCGCCGGCATCGGTCAGGCGGAGATGACGCGTGGACCGCTCAAACAACGCATCGCCCAGATGCTCCTCGAGTCGGTTCAGCCTCCGACTCACCGTCGATCGGGGCACCCCGAGGGTGCGCGCGGCGCCGGTGAGGCTGCCATGCTTGGCAACCAGAAGAAAGCAGCGAATTTCGGGGGCTAGATCCATCCCTTCCACACTTGGAGCATCGAAGCAACACAGCGTAGCCGATTTGGTCGGTGTCAGCTCCGAATGGGATGGCAATGAAGGAAGGACGCTGGAGCTAGCCATGTTGAGTTCCCCTCCCGCCCCTTCGTTCTTCACGCCTCCTCCGCCCCTATCCGAACGCGAGCCTTTACTCGGGGACTACCTCGGCTTTCTAAACATGCGAAACGGCCCCATCGAAGGAAATGGCGCATTTGCCATCCGCGAGACCCGAATGGCCGACTTGGCGGTGGAAGACCCCAATGCCTCACTCCACGTCGACGACGCCACCTTCAATCGAAACTACGAGCGTTTCGATGGCACGGGTTTGGACGAAAACACGCTGGCCTTGCTGGCCTTTGTCAAGGTCAATGCCGGAGAGGCCTACGGCGTGGAGATGACGCGAAAAGCAAGGGAGCACCTTCACCGAGGAGATGGTGCCTACGCGCAGGTCGAACGCGCGGTGCTGCGGGAGGAGGATTACCACACACGGTTGTTGCTTGGGGTCGTCGATCACTTCGCCAACATCGATGTGACCGGGGCCTGGTCGCCCCACTGGTCGTTGAAGCTGCTCATCGGGGGCTTGACCTCGGTGCCCGGGGGGCTTTTCCATCCGCTGCTGTTGGGCTCGGAACTCTCGGGGGTGTTCCAATTCAACTGGATGCTGCAGCGCGTGGGGACGTTGTTCCCCGATGACCCGCAGGTTCGAGAGTCGATGGAAGAGCGCCTCATCGAAATCCTCATCGATGAAGTGGGCCACGTCGCATTCAATCGCATCGTTACGCATCCGGCCGGGGTTCGCGTCGCAAGAACCATCGCGGGCGTGGTGTTGTCTGGCGCGCCTCAAATGACGCCAGAACTGGAGGCCCTCGGGCTCGATACCCAGGCACGACGCGCACTGTCTGGCTTCGACTACACCGATCTGCCCGAGGAGGTCCGCCGGCGAGCTTTTTTTGTTTAGGCAAAGGTGACCGAACCTCACGGGTTCGGCTCATGCCGAACGACTAAAGGAGCCGCGCGCTGCGATGGAGGTGCGTTCGTGCTCGCTTTGTTCTTGCCTTTGGTTGCCTCATCGGCATTGGGGGGTTCCGATCCCTGGAAACGCTCCATCGATAAAGTCACGAACGCCGTCGTCGCGATCGAGATGGATCGACCTCGTGCCTTCGATGGTCGAGGGAGCAGCACTAGCCAGGCGACCGGGTTCGTCATCGACAGCAAGAAAGGGTTGATCCTCACGAATCGGCACGTGGTCTCCCCTGGTCCAAGCACGGCGCGAGCCCGCTTCCTCAACAAGGAGGAGGTCGATCTGACCCCGGTCTATCGAGACCCGGTGCACGACTTTGGACTGTACCGCTACGACCCGGCTCAACTGCGGCACTTCAAGCCCACGGAACTCACGCTGGCTCCCGAACGAGTTCGGGTAGGCCTCGAGATTCGGGTGGTCGGCAACGACTCTGGCGATCAACTACAGATTCTCGACGGTACGCTGGCCAGAATCGACCGCAACGCCCCCAACTATGGGCCGGCCTATAACGACTTCAACACGTTCTACATCCAGGCGGGGTCGTCCACTTCAGGGGGGTCTTCAGGATCGCCGGTGGTCGACATCGATGGTCGGGTTGTGGCGTTGAACGCCGGGAGCCGACGCGACACCGCGAGTGCCTACTACCTGCCTCTTCCACGGGTGGTTCGGGCCGTCGAACGGCTGAATCGAAATCAGCCCATCACCCGCGGGACCCTACAGGTTCGCTTCCTCCATCGCACCTACGATGAACTAAGAGACTTGGGCCTGACCGAGGCTTCCGAGACTGCGGCCCGCAAGCGCGATCCTCGCGGGACCGGCCTTCTCGTGGCGGTGGATGTCCTGCCCCTCGGGCCGGCAGATGAGCGGCTCGAACCTGGAGATATCTTACTCGAGGCTATGGGTAAGCCCCTGTCGACCTTCGTGCCTCTGGAAGCCATCCTCGACGCCCAAGTAGGTAAGCGCATTCCGCTCGTCGTGGAGCGCCGCGGCAAGCGTCTCGAACTCGACATCACGGTGGGCGACCTGCATGCCATCACGCCCGACCGCTTCCTCGAGGTGGGTGGATCCGTTCTGCACGCGCTTTCCTACCATCAGGCGCGTGCCATGCAGGCACCGGTGGCGGGCATTTCGGTAGCGGGAACGGGCTACATGTTCGACGACGCAGGCATTCCCCGTCACGCGGTCCTCATCGAACTCGACGGCAAGCCGCTGACCTCGCTGGACGACCTCGATGCACAGCTTGCCGCAAAGCGACATGGGGATGCGTTCCGGTTTCGGTATTACGTGCGAGGCCGCCCTCAAGCCACTTGGATTCGGTCCGGGCGCATGAATCGCCGCTGGTTTACCCAGCGCCTGTGCGCCCGTAACGACACTGGGGGTACCTGGGACTGCGCCGAGTCGGAAGTACCCGAGGCAGAAGCTTCCGTTACCGCCATCGACACGAAGCTTCCTCCAGTGGAGGACAAGCTGGCCCGAAAGGTTCGGCCTTCGCTCGTTCAGGTTCGCACCCGACTGCCCTACCAAGTGGGCGGCGTGCCAAACGCGTCCTACGGGGGCCTCGCGGTGCTCGTGGGACCGGGCCTTGCCGTGACCGATCGCGACACCGTGCCGATTGGTCTTGCGGACGTGACGATCGAAGTGGCCAACACGGCTCGGTTGCCGGCCGAGGTTGTTGCGATCCATCCCATCCACAATCTTGCGGTGCTCGCCTTCGACCCCTCGCTCGTGCCGTCTGCCGAACTCAAACCCATCGCGTTGCGCTCGACGCCGTTTGAGCCTGGTGATCGCGTCTTCGGCATGACGCTCGATGACACACGCATCGTCTCGGAAGAAGCCTCGGTGCGCCTCGAAAAGCCGCTATGGATCAATGAAGCCGGCGCCCCGCGTTTCCGTCAGACGGGTCTCGATGTGCTCGAGCTGTCGGCCGACATGTCGACGCCCGGGGTGGTGGTCGACAAAAAGGGCCGACTCGGCGCGTTGTGGGCTTCGTTTTCGTACACCGACGGCCGCAATACCCGAGCCACCTGGCAAGCCCTGCCCGTGCATGCCGTACAAGAGGCTGTCGAGCTCGCAACGGGACGAACCACCGAACGCAACCTGCCTTGGGAGATCTGGCCGTGGTCGCTTGCGGAAGCCGTCGAACGGGGCTTGCCCAATGCTCAAGCCCAGCGACTGGCCGATGCCGATCCCGAGCGCCGAACCACCATGCAGGTGCGGCGTGTGATGAGCGGCTCAGCCCTCGCGAAGCAGGTTCGACCGGGCGACATCGTGGTGGCCATCGATGGAACCCTGGTGACCCGGTTCCGGCAAGTGGATGACGCGCTCCGCGGCAAGGATGCGGTGACCCTCGACCTGATGCGGGGCAGTGAGGCCCTTCAGGTCACCGTCGAAACCCAGGTTCCAGCTTCGCTCGATATCGATCGGGTGCTGCTCTGGTCCGGCTTGCGGATTCACCAACCGCACCGCGCAGCTCGAATGCGAGGCGTCGAAACCGATTGTCCCTACGCCTCTTGGTATTCGAGCGGCAGTCCTGCCGTCCGGGGAGGGCTCTACGCTCGACACTGCATCGCCGCCGTCGACGGAAAGCCCACTCCCAACGTCGATGCGCTGGTCGAGGTGGTGAAGTCGATTCCCGACGGGCAGCCGGTTCGCGTCGACTTGCGGAGCATCGATGCGGAACGTCGCGTCCGTACGCTCACCATGGATCGATCGTATTGGCCGACGGTCGAGCTGCGCCGCACCGACGACGGTTGGCGACGAATCCCGCTCGACTGACCCCGCATAGGGACCACTGCGATCGCGTCACCGGGGGCGGACATGGCGACATTTCCGTCACCGTTCCGATCCATGGATGTGGAAGCTTCGATGTCCTTCGTCCGCGGCCGGCCGGCATGTCGCACGTGCGTGTCATCATCGCCACATCGCTCCCGGCGCATTGGTAGCGTCCTCAACCGGGATCGCGGCATGCGCGTTCCCCGGCATATGGAGCCTTCATGCTTAAGATGTGGATCGCAGCAGCCGGCGTGGGTACGCTCGTGGGCTGCACGGCCGACGACGCTCGTGCGCTCATTTCCGTTAGCGAAGAAGCCGCAGGCGAGAACTGCGCCAATGGTGGAACACGCATCGACGTGGGCGTGGATAAGGACGACTCTGACTCGCTCGACGCCGCGGAAGTCGATTCGACTTCGTTCGTTTGCAACGGCGAAAGCGGTACGAACGGCGTAAATGGAGAAAACGGGGCCAACGGCGAAGACGGGGTCGACGGCCAAGAGGCGCTCGTTGAGATCGAAGCGGTCGACCCAGGTGCCGAATGTCCGTTCGGTGGATTCCGAGTCGAGACCGGCCTCGACGACAACGGCGATGGCGTGCTGGACGACAACGAAGTGACGGACCGTCAGCTCGTTTGCGAGAACAACACGGTTCGCATCGCGACATTCAATACGAGCCTCAACCGGAGTTCGGCGGGCGAACTCATCAAGAACCTGACCGGAACGATGGACCCTCAGGCCCAACAGGTCGCCGAGATCATCCAGACCGTACGGCCCGATGTCCTGCTCATCAATGAGTTTGACTACGACGCGACGCAGCCCATGATGGCGGCCGACCTATTCCGCACCAACTACCTCGAGATGTCCCAGAACGGGCGGGACCCCATCACCTATCCCTATGCGTATGTGGCCCCGTCCAACACGGGCGTGGATTCGGGCGTCGACTTCGATGGCGACGGGAACCTGGGTGGCTTGAACGACGCCTTCGGGTTCGGCTTCTTCGAGGGCCAATTCGCGATGGTGGTGTTCTCGCGGTACGAAATCGATGTTGCTGCCGTACGGACCTTCCAGACGTTCCGGTGGCAGGACATGCCCGGCGCGCTGCTCCCCGACGATCCGTCGACCCCTGAGCCCAACGATTACTACAGCACCGAAGCGCTCGACGTGTTCCGGCTTTCGTCGAAGAGCCACTGGGACGTTCCGATTCAGCTTGGCGACCGCACCGTCCACTTCTTGACGAGCCACCCCACACCACCCGTGTTCGACGGTCCTGAAGACCGCAACGGCACGCGGAACCACGACGAGATCCGCTTTTGGGTGGACTACGTCGACTCCACCGCTTCGAGCTACATTTACGACGATGTTGGCGTGATGGGCGGCCTTGCCTCAGGTGAAGCCTTCGTCGTGGCCGGCGACCTAAACTCCGATCCTGCGGACGGTGACTCCGTGCCCGGCGCGGCAAACCAGCTGCTCGACAGCCCCTTCGTGAATGGTGACAATCCGCCGAGCTCGCTCGGGGGCCCTGAACAGGCTCTGGTGCAGGGCGACATCAACGACGTCCACATCTCGGACCCCGCGTTCGACACCGCCGACTTCGGCGATTCGGCCCCCGGAAATTTGCGGGTCGATTACGTCGTGCCGTCAGCGGACCTCGTCGTGGTCGATCAGGGCGTGTTCTGGCCGCCTTCGACCGACCCGACCTTCCCCTTGGTGGCGTCGTCCGACCACCGTCTCGTCTACATCGACGTGCTGCCCTAGTGAGTCGGGAGGCTGGACGACCCGTGCTTTGGTCGTCCCGCCTCTACGTGGGCTAGGTGGCTTGCGGAGGACGTGCCATGTTCCGTCAGTGGATCCTTGTCATCGGCGTGGTTGCTTGCCGAGCCGCCCCCACCGTGCCCACCTTTCCCACCACAACGGTGCCCAGTAGCGAGTGTGGCGACGGCGTGATCGGAAAGGGGGAAGTCTGCGACGATGGCGTGAACGACGGCGCCTACGGAGGTTGTGAGCCGGACTGCACCGCATTGGCTAGCTTCTGTGGCGATGGTGTGAACGACGGTTTGGCCACTGGCGAGGCCTGTGACGATGGCAACGATGTCGACGGCGATGGCTGCAACAACGACTGCCGCGAGTCCGGACGAACGCTGTGGGTCGATTTCCGCGACAGCTACTTCAGCCCGTTTTCCCTGGGGCAGATCGCCCTGGGCCCTGCAGGAACCAGCATCGCAGTCGGCACGCAGCGCGAACTGAACGGCCCCACCGTGGGCATCATGCGCCACTATGAAGCCGACGGCAGTGAGATTTGGACCGAGATGGTAGAGGGGCCTGCACCCAGTGATCTGGCGCTCTTTCGGATCGTGACCCTTCCCGACGGCTTCGCGGTTGGTGGAACCATGATGGGCTACCAGCCCTGGGTTTCGCTCGTCGACCCCGTCACCGGAGACCCATCCCCGAGCCTCGCCATCGACTACGATACGGTTTGCGGCACGGATTACGCAGGCGGCTTCAGCCTCAACGAGCTGGGGGCGGCCAGTCCCAACGGGTTCGTCGCGACCGCAGATGGTGAAGGCGCTGACTGGATGTATGCCTTCGACCTCCAGGGCAATTGCGTAGCGGCCGAGGTGGTCGAGAACACCGATCAAGTCCTCACGACTCCTTCCGGCAATTCTCTGTTGGCTCTTTCGCGAGGTTTCAACAAGAGCATCGTGGGCGGGGCGAGCCTTATCGAATACGACTACGACCTCGAGATCGTGGACCGAACCCAGCTGACGGTACCCTTCGGTGCGGTCATGACCTACACGCCCGATGGAGGCTTGCTCATCGTATCGGAGCAGTACGGCGCGCCGACCTTCCTGCGGCTCGACGAAACGTTCGCCATCCTGTTCGAACGCACCCGCGCCGAGCCCGACGTCACACTGACCCTTCGCGACGTGGACGTCGACACCCTCGGCAACATCGTCGTAGTAGGACGGTCCACCTCCGGAAAGGACGAGGCTGCGTTTGTTCGGAAGTACGATGCCGAGACGAACCTTCAGTGGACTCGCGAAATGACGCTTGGCGATAACCCCCGAGGGTGGACCGACGTAGCAATCGATGAGGCTGGAGACATCTTGGTGACCGGCGCCGGAGACGACGCCGGAAGCTGGACGATGAAACTCGCAAGATGATAGGGCGCGGGGGTGCGGCGGGGGGTTCAAGAGAGGCGTTGGGCTGATCGACCCCCATGCGATATGTCGCGACGATGGATGATTGGCCCAGGGTTTTACGTACGCGCGTGGCCACGTTGTGGACGCACGACGAAACCTGCGACGGCCGTGACCTCGTGGTGCCATCGGGTCGGGCCCAGCTCGTCATCGACCTTTGGGGTCGAGGTCATCGTTGGTCGATCGATGGCCAAGGGCAGACGTCAGGTCCTGCGGTACTGGGTGGTCCAAGTTCGACGCCGGTCGTCATCGAACGGCGACCTGGACCGCTCCTCGGCATTGTGTTTCATCCGACCGGGCTACGCCCCTTCCTCGATCGCCCGGTCGGCGAAGTCGCGGACCAACACCTCGACCTTGGCGAAGTTGTTCCGTGGGCCGAACAGCTTGTGGACGCAGCATGCGCAGCTCACCCGACCCAACGGTTCAAAGCCGTGCTCGACGTGCTCGCTCCTCGCGCGACGCCGGCAGATTCTGGCTTGGTCGAACTGGTCGCCCACGCCACAACCGCGAGGGTTCGCGACGTTGCGGATGAGGCCGGCCTGTCCACGCGGCAGCTCCGAGACCTGTTTGCGGAACATGTCGGCCTGTCCCCCAAACGATGGTCTCGCGTCCGGCGTATTGCTCGTTCCTTGGTTGGATTACGCCAGTCGGATGACTTTGGAGCCCTCGCCCACCAACTCGGCTTCTACGACCATGCCCACTTCACCCGTGACTTTTCCGCGGTCGTGGGTCGGACCCCGTCCGAATGGCGTGCCACCATGGGACCTTGGGACACTCACCTGCCGTTGTGATCCGATTTCTACAAGCGCCTCGCGCCAGAGCGCGCGACGTCGGGAAACCACTCGGAGGTGCTATGCCTGTTCTGACCCCTCGTCTCGTCGTCCGCGATGCCCGCGCGGCCCAAGCGCTGTACGCGCAGGTCTTCGGAGGTTCTGTGGGCCCCTTGCTCGCAACCCCCGATGGCCAAGTGGCTCACGCGGAAGTCACGATTGGCGATGTGACGTTTTCCCTCACCGAGTTCGATCTCGCTCCCGTCAAAGAAGCGTCTTCGGGAATCCTGCTTCACCTGGAGTGCGACGACCCGGACGCGACGGCTGCGGCGCTCGTCGAGCAAGGCGGTGAGGTTCTGATTCCGATTGCCGATCAGTTCTACGGCAAGCGTGAGGGCCGCGTCCGCGACCCCTTTGGGCATGCCTGGATCCTCTCGCGCGAAGTCGAGGCCCTCTCGATGGAGGAGCTCGAGCGTCGCACCGCAGCTTGGGGCAGCGAAGGCTGAACGCCACCTCGCGCCTCCGTTCTGGCACGAGTTGACACCGCGAGATGGAATTACTACATATGTGAAGTATCTTGAGGGTCGTGGCATGACGGAACCCGACGAGCTGTACTACTGGATCCAAGTCTGCAGTACGCAGCTCCGACGCCGTGCCAACGCTGCGCTCACCGAAGTCGTAGACCTCACCGCGACCCAACTGGGCGCTCTGTTCATCATTCATGAACAACAAGCCTGCCTCCTCAAGGAGCTTGCCGAGGCCTTGCACGTCAATGGCTCTGCGATCACGACGCTCGCATCCCGACTGGAGCAACGAAAGCTGGTCGTTCGCGAACGCTCCCCCGAGGACGGCCGTGCGTACCAACTCACGCTGACCGATGCAGGACGGAACGCCGTTGAGCGGGCAAAACCAAGACTGAAGGCCATGAACTACTGGCTCCGGGAAGGATTTACGCCCGACGAGCTTGCCGTCGTGCTCCGGTTTCTCACCACCACTGTGGAACGCGCGGCGTCTCCACTCGCTTTGGGGGACTCCCATGAGTGAACACATGTCGGTCCGCACCGACGGCGGTGTGCTGCATGTGCAGTTCGACCGACCTGAAAAGCGCAATGCGCTGACCCAGGCCATGTACGCCACCGTCAACGAAGCCCTCACGCAGGCCTCGAACGATGAACACTGTCGCGTGGTGGTGCTGTCAGGGAGCGAAACCTGCTTTACCGCAGGCAATGACGTCAAGGACTTCATGGCCGGAGGGGTGTCTGCGGACAGCCCGGTGGCACAGTTCCTCCAACTCCTCTCGACGTTCGAAAAGCCGTTGGTCGCCGCGGTTGCCGGGCCGGCCGTTGGGGTGGGCACCACGATGCTCTTTCATTGCGACCTGGTCTACGCGACCGCCGATGCCAAGCTCAAGACTCCGTTCGTGGACCTCGCCTTGGTTCCCGAAGCCGCGTCCAGCCTGCTGATGACCATGTACCTGGGATACCAACGTGCGGCGGGCATGTTGATGCTCGGCGAGGTGCTCTCGGCGACCGATGCCTACGCAGCCGGCTTGGTCAACCAGATCATTCCTCAGGGCGAACTCCTCGCCACAGCCTTGCAAAAGGCCCAGCAACTGGCCAGCCGCCCCCCCGCGGCGGTTCGCCTGACCAAGGCGCTCATGCGAAAGACGCACCGCGAGGCGGTAGCCGAACGCCTCACTGAAGAGGGCCAGCTCTTCTTTGAGCGCCTTGGTTCGCCCGAGGCCATGGAAGCGTTCACCGCGTTCATGGAACAGCGCAAACCAGACTTTTCGAGCTTCACCTAGGAGAGCCCATGTCGCTCAACAACAAAACGCTGTTCATTACCGGAGCAAGCCGGGGCATCGGCCTTTCGATCGCCAAGCGCTGTGCGGCTGACGGGGCAAACATCGTCATCGCCGCCAAGACGGCGGAACCCCACCCTCGGTTGGAGGGCACCATCTTCACTGCCGCCGAGGCCGTTGAAGCGGCCGGAGGCAAAGCCCTCCCTGTCGTTTGTGACATCCGTGACGAAGCGGCCGTGGAGGCCGCGGTCGCCAAAGCGGCGGAGACGTTTGGCGGCATTGACATCGTCGTCAACAATGCCTCTGCGATCTTCCCGAGGCCGACCGCCGCGACGCCCATCAAACGTTGGGACCTCATGCACCAAGTCAACGCACGCGGCACGTTTCTCGTCACGCAAAAGTGCCTTCCATACCTCGAAAAGTCGGACAATCCCCACATCCTTGCGATGTCGCCGCCCCTCGACATGCGAGCGAAGTGGTTTGGGCCGCATGTGGCCTACACCAGCGCGAAGTACGGCATGAGCCTCTGCGTCTTGGGTTGGTCGTCCGAGTTTGCCGGCAAGATCGCGGCCAATGCACTCTGGCCGCGTACGGCCATCGCCACGGCCGCCATCGCGAATGTGCTCGCGGGTGAGGCGGCGTTCAAACAGTGCCGGAAGCCCGAAATCCTCGCGGACGCGGCGTACCTCATCCTGACGAAGCCCGCGGCCTCCTTCACTGGAAACTTCCTCATCGACGACACGTTCCTGGCCGAGGAAGGGGTCACCGACTTCGATCAATACTCAGTCGAACCTGGCCAAGCGTTGCTGCCCGACTTCTTCGTGCCCGACGATATCGAACCGCCACCCGGCGTTTCGGTCTCTTCGATCTCGTTGACTGGCTGAGCAACCCGAAGACCGTGCCACTTGGTACACTTCGGGCCATGCCGATCCCTCCCTCTGGTACTCGCCCGCCCGAGCTACTTCCCACCTTATTGGGGCGATCCACGCTTGAGGAACGCGTCGGTGAGGGCGGTGCGGGAGTCGTCTACCGGGCCACCCTGCACGGACCAGCCGGATTTCGTATCGAAGTGTCGAAGCTTCTCGATACGCTCGATCACAGAGCGCTTCGGGATCTGCTGTGCCAACGGGTACGACTTCGTTCATGACATCTGTGCCGACGGGCGACGGCTCAAATGCCTCACCGTCGTGGACGAGTGCACGCGGGAGGCACTGGCGATCGACGTAGCAGGCCGGCTCCGTTCGTTCGGTATTGTAGTGCATTCGCCACCTCGAGCCCCCGGGACGTCCCCATTCAAGTCTCGGCGATCTCACCCCGGTCCAGTTTCAACAACAGCTCTCGGAGAAGCGAGAGTCATTTCCTTCGCAGGACGAGTGATTCGGGTTTCGAATGGCCTGAAAAACGTGGGCAGGTCAATGGACCGGCGCAATCACAACTTACACAGTTGTAACCAGCACCCAATTGACATTGACTTCTAGTATTTGCTCCTCTAGAACATGAATAGAACTTCTGCGCCAAATTTCTGGAGATGTCAGTAGATAATCGGGTCCTATGAACTCTACCCCGGTTGCAAGTGCTACGGCTGCTTCGGGGCGACCCTCCACGATGCCCCGAGTATCACATCCCAACAGGACGGGATGGTCATGCCCGTTCTCAATTGCGTTGGATACGAACTGCCCAACCACGGCGGTGTGCAACGTCCAGAACTCGCCTGGTCCAAGGAGGCTGAGATTCATGGATAGTCCAAGCCCCGGGAAGATGGTTACATACAAAGGAAGCTGCATACCTATCCATTGCATTTGAAAGATGTGTGAGCGGTAATACAGAGCGCATACTTCGCTCCAGGGCAAGACATCCATTTGGCCTTCATCAGGGCCCGTTAAGAAATTTACGACAAATTCGCCGTTGCTGGTCTGATACCACTCCAAACCAAGCAGCCTGGGCAAGCATTGAACACCAGCAGTCGTCGCTGAGGGGGCACCGAAAACCCAATATTCCGCGGGATCTTTCGGTTGATGCATCCAGATCCTGCTGCTCAGAATCTGCTGTTGGAGCCTTCCCGTGGATACGTTGTCCATAAAGATGTTCTAGTCTCATTCCATTGAAAGGTCTTGACGAACTCGGATCCAAGCTTATCCCTGGCTTCATCGAGAAAGTCTTCTGGTGTGGGTCCTGTCCGAGCGCTCGAGCACCTCGTTGACCGCGGCGGCCCTCTTCCCAGCCTTGATCGATGAAGCGATTGTCCAGCTCTGGGACCATGGAATCCCGTTTCTCCCGGAGTGCTGTGCGGGTGACAAAGGACATGATGCGCAGTCCAATCGGGAGCATCTGCTCGAACTCCGTGCATGGTCGGCCCCTAACGTGTGACCCTTTTGGTCACCCCTCGATCTGCGGAGGGGAACAAAGCTCCTGCCGGTGCGCTGGCTCGGCCGCATACCGAATCAGCGCTTGCACGAACCGAACCGGATCCACGCCATACTGCCAGGGCATCCACATCAGATCGGCCCCCGACCACGCGCGGGAACGACGAAACTGTCGCGCCAACCCTTCGCGAAACGGTTCGACAGGTTCGCCACGCAGCGCCTCTACGGAGTCCAGAACGCGTGCTTCGTCATTCAGAAAGACCGATACGGTGAAGTGGTCGTTCGTGCGTCCGCCCCCCACCTCGAGGTCATCCCACAAAATGCAGTACCGAAAGCGTCGCTGGATCAGCCACAGTCCCTCGGGCTCGAAGCGTAGGGCGGGGGCATCGAGGCCCCGGACCAAAAGCCCCGCCAAGCCAATGCCAACGATGGCGATGAACCCGCTGAGGAACGCATAGATCGGCGAAATCGCCCATCCGCCATAGACCCCCAGCCCCCCAACCACGATCAGTGCGATCGACATCCACCAAAGCGGTCCGCGACGAACCTGGAGCGTCACACCACCCGCGACCTCAACGTCAGCGGGACGACGTAGACTCGCCCGTTCTGCCCGTTCGCGAACGATCATCACGATGGCAATGGCCGCACAAAGACCAAAGAACGAACCGGTCGCCAAGGATTGCGGCACCTTCGAAGGGTCATCGAGCGCAATGACGATGCTGATGGCGACGAACAACAATCCAACGACCAGCGTGTACCACATCATGCCCACACCTAGCGCTTCGGAGCCCTATCGGGGGCCGGCCGCCGATTAAGCCGAGTTATGCGGCGAATAATCTGGTCCCCGCCTACCTGTCTTTCACGGCCGAGGCGGCCGCAAGGGAGGTCGGGATGAGGGTTATGTTCACTTGGCTCGCCGCGTTCGGTCTGACGGGGTGCGGGGCCCACCTTTCGGTATCCACGGGCCACGTCGCCCATGCATCGGCGCAGCAGCACCACGTCGCCCAGCACGCCCCCATCCATCGCGGGGTGGTGGGTCGCTGGGCGCGCACCACCCGTGGCCGTCACGGCCACACCCACGCGTTCTTTACGCTGGGCTCGGACGGGCGCTGGCATTCCGGCCGTCGCCTCCGACACGGTACAGTCGTCGATCGGCGCGGCCGTTGGTTTGTGCGGCACGGGGTGCTGTTCTTGGACCAGGGACACGGTTTTCGCCGGTTTGCTCGCATTCACGTCACCGGCTCCACCTTGCGCCTCACGCTGGCCAACCATCACCAACAGGTTTGGCGACGGCACTAAAGATGGGATGAGGAGGCCGGTCCTCCAGAACGGGGCACAATCCCCGGGTGTGTGACAGCACCAACAGGAGAACCGGCCATGCTCGAGAATAGCGCAGTATCTGTAGGTTTGGACGTGGGTG
>JBCCQY010000133.1:0-25774 GCA_039208735.1 Myxococcota bacterium
AGGGCGATTCACGTCTTCTCGAGGACGGGGAATGTAAAAGCAGCTTGTTGCGAGCAATCCAACCAGTCCCCAAAGTGAGCCGTTTAGGATGCTCCTCAAGAGCGATGAGTGGAATCTCATCGTCCGAACCGACTCACTGCAATCCCCGCGCCAGCCACGTCGACCCCGATCTGCCGTAGGTTCTCGGCACTCCCCGGACCTACAACGGCACACACATCGAGACATCCTGATCCTGGTCCCCGAAGGTTGGACCTCGTCAACGTACACGCCAAGGCGGGAAACGTCAGCCCGGAGACCGCGGCGCCTCAAAACGTTGGTCCTCAAGAAGAAACGGCCAATCCCGGCTGTCTCCGCGGCCATCGGGGCATCGGATGGCAATCTCGAGCGGGGCCTTCGGTTGTTGAACGTGCCAATACCGCTGCAACCCTGCCACGGTGTTTCGAGGTTCGCCGTTGACGATGACCTGGCACGCATCGGGCCAACCCACAAAGTGCACCCGGCGTGGCTTCAGGGTGAGTGCCACCGACACGACGTTGCGCTCATCGGGCGCAATCCGCACGTCGGGCTCCACATGAACCTTGGTGAACTGCGATCGGATGATCAGGTCGTAGGAACCCGAGGCCACGGTGATGGGCTCGCGTACGTTCCCTACTTTCCGATTGCCAATCCAGACCTCGGCCATGTCGTCGCCGGAATCCACCCACAGGGTACCAAAGCCCAAGGGCTCAGCGGGAGCCGCTTCGGAGGCCACGTTCCGGGGCACCGACATTCGAGAAGGGAGCCGAGTCACCGCGCGGTCGGCCTCACGAGCCCCCGCCCGCACCCGCGGAGACTTCGGCGCCACCTTGACCGCCACCGCCTCTTCGCGAACTTCGGCTGGAGCCGCGACCGCTTCGACGTCGACCGGCTCGACCGGGGGCCCTTGCGATTCGATCCGCGGCACCGGAGGTGGGTTGTCGCTTTGAGCAGGCATCTCGATCAGGGGTTTTGCAGCCGCCACCTTCTGGACAGCAGGAGTCTCCGCAACGTCACGCCACATTGTCCACGCCACCACGCCGCCAACCGCGAGCAACGCCAAGGCGACCACGGGGACCCAGCGCCAGCGTGCTGCGCTTGAAGGCGGGCTCCCATGGAGGTTCTGGACGAGGGCCAACACCTCTTCGTTGTCTTCATCCATCGACAACAGGCGGTTGAAGAGGCGCAATGCCGCAAGATGGTCGCCTGCGGCAAGGCGTTGCTGCCCCTCATCGGCCAAGACTCGCGTGAGGTGCAGGTCAAGCCGTTCGGTGTAGGCCTCGGGCTCCTCGACGTAGCAACGAAGGCCCCATGCTTCATCCTCAAGCTTCGTCCGAGTTTCCTCGACGCAAGCTCGCAAGGCCTCCTCGACGGCCGACGCGCTGACGAATCGGTCGCTCGGACTCGTTGCGAGAAGCTGTTCGATGACGTCCGCCAGCGACGCCGACATCGTCGGTGCAAGCTCCGTCACGTGAGGTCGGTTTCCCTCGATGACATTCTTGAGGATGAGGGAGGGGTTCGAGCCCGAAAACGGAAGATGTCCGGTCACCAGGTAGAACAGGACCGTGCCCAACGAAAAAAGGTCGGAGCGAGGGTCGAGGATGAGTTCCTGTGCTTGCTCGGGGCTCATGAACGCAGGTGAACCCACCAACGCACCGGTCATGGTGACCTGGGACTCGTCCAAGAATCGTGCGATGCCGAAGTCCATCAGTTTGACCGCACCATCCACCCGCACCATCACGTTGTCGGTCTTGAGGTCCCGATGCAGGATGCCTTCGTGGTGGGCGTACGAAAGAGCACGGGCAATCTCGACCCCTAGCCGGGCCACGACCTCGGACGGCATGCGTCCCGTTCGATGCAGCAGGTGCGTGAGCGTCTCGCCCTTGACGAACTCGGTGACGATATAGCAATCGGCAGCGTCGTTGCCCGAATAATCGAAGATTTCCAGGATGTTGTCGTGCCGAAGACGTTCGACCGCTTTGGCCTCACGCGCAAATCGCAGACGGTTTCGCGACGATGAGGAAAGATGAGGGTGAAGCACCTTGATCGCAACATCACGGTCCAGCGTTGAGTGACGACCCCGGTAGACCGTGGCCATCCCCCCTTCGCCAACCTTCTGAAGGACTTCGTACTTATCCAGGGTGGTACCGATCAATCGACCACCAAAACGAAAAAGGAGACAGGAGCACCGCAACTATAACCAATGCACGTGACATCGACGCCGGACGGCGGGAGATGTGACACGTTCGGCACCCCTGTCCGCCGGGATGCTGGTGCGCAGCCAAGGGCGCTCAAAAGGTCTCACCTGCTGGGGAGATGAGGCCTCGGTCATGCAAAATGCCCAAAATTGTCGCTGCGGTCTCTTCGACGGCCTTACCCGTGACATCGATGACCGGCCACTCTCGATGCCGACGAAACAGGTCGTCGGCATACTCGAGTTCAGCCAGGATGTAGTGCATATCGGAATAGTTCATACGCCGAGCCATTCCCATGGCGCGCATGCGGGCCACGCGAATCGCCTGGAGTGCGTCGGCGTCAATGGTCAGGGCAAAGACCCTCCTCTGGTCGACCTGCTCAAGCTGGTCAGGGACCGGATGTTCCAGCACGATCGGGACGTTGCCCACCTTGTAGCCCTTGTGAGCCAAGTAGGTGGACAGTGGCGTCTTGCTCGTTCGCGAAACGCCCACCAAGATAATGTCGGCCTTGTCGAGCATGCGGGGCTCTTTGCCGTCGTCGGCCTTGACGGTGAATTCGACGGCCTCGATTCGGCGAAAGTAGGTCTCGTCCGCCTGGTGCATCAGACCAGGCACCCCCTCGGGCTGCTGCTCAAGGTAGGTCGACAACACCGACAACAGGTCTTCGATGAGATCGAGATGGGCAACCCCATGTTCTGCGGACAGCTCCGCCGCATAGGCTCGCATGTCTTGGGCTACGAGCGTGGTGACCACCGCAGCCTGCTGCTGACCGGCCATCCGAAACCAACTTCGCAGCTGATCGGGTCGGGTGATGTGGGCGTAGGTTCGCACGTGAACCAGATGACCTCGAAACTGCTGCAACGCAGCTCGGACCATCTTTTCGCCGGTTTCACCGGTGCCGTCGGATAAGACGAGGATGGGTTTGGGAAGTCGCGAAGGGCCGTCATTCATGAAGGCAGGGTATCGGAAGCGAGCGACGACCTGCTTGGCTCAGCCCTGAAGATTGCGGCGAATGCGCAGAATCAGTCCGACATCACCCTCGAGCTGAACCCGCTGTTCGACATGTGCACGAATCAAGTCGAGGTCTCCTCGGTACCAGGCGGAAAAATCGTCGACGGTCCCCGAGAAGCGGCAGTCCGCACGATCGATGTCGCCAAAACGCAGCTCTGCCCCTCCGCGGTGTCGAACCACCGTCCATATGCCGCCGCCATCGCCCTCGAGTTGGAACGTGATCGCGATGCCATCGGGAAGTTCCGGGGAGTTCCCAGCTTCTCGCATGAGATCGGCGATACGTGCAGGCGCGACCATCGGGCTGTCCTCCGTCAGTGGAACGCGTTGCGAACCCAGGGGGCCCAAGGGGAGTGCTCGACTCCGCCCCGTCGGTTCGGTATACCCCGAACTTGGTTTCACATCGGGTAGACCCTTGCGCCTGCAAGATCGGAGTACCCGACTCGATCTGCAGATGGGTGCCGACATGGAAATGGAATCCGGCTTCTTTCACTTCGGTTTGAACGAGGCGGCGGCTGTCACATTGGCCATTGTGATCATCGTCGATTGGGCCTTTTTTCGATACGGGTCTCAGCGTTAGCACCGTGTCGTGACCCATCCGTGAGATCGGCGGATTCCCCGTCGTGACGCATGATGACGGGCAGATCGAGGCCTTGTCAGTTCGTCGACCGTGCATACGGTGTAAGATGCGCGGTTTGGTCCGCGCCTCGACCCCCGAGGACACATGGCCTTTGAAAATCCGACGGAAACACCGACGGATGTGCCACAGCACTTGGACATCCCGGTGCTGGCCATCCGCAACACCGTCATCTTCCCGGTCCTGGCCTTTCCGATCAACGTAGGACGGACGAAGTCGGTCCGCGCGGTCGAAGAGGCGCTCGCCACGGAAGAGAAGTTCCTGGGCATCTTCGCCCAGCGCGACCCGAAGACCGAGGACCCCGGCAAAACCGACCTTTACGAGGTCGGAACCGTCGTGAAGATCCTCAAGATGGTCAAGGTCCCCGGGAACAAGCTGAACGTGATCATCCAAGGACTCGCTCGTGCTCGGGTCGAAGACTGGGATGACGAGGGTGAGTTCCTACGGGCTCGCCTCGAGACGTTCCAGCCCGAACCCCCAACCCGTGATGCGGAAGATCTGATGGACACGCTGCGCGAGCTTGCGCAGAAGATCATCGATCTTTCCCCTCAGATCCCGGCCGAGGCGAGCTTCCTCGTACGGTCGATCGAGGAGCCCGGGGTGCTGGCTGATATCGTGGCGAGCAACCTCAACATTGTTCCTGAAGAAAAGCAGGATCTGCTCGAGACCTTCCCCACCCACGACCGCATGCAGAAGGTCATCGCTCTTCTCAACAAGGAAATCCAGGTCCTCGAGCTGTCGAACAAGATTCAGACCGAGGTCAAGGGCGAGATGGACAAGGCTCAGCGGGAATATTTCCTGCGCGAGCAGCTGAAGGCCATCCAAAAAGAGCTGGGCGAAGTCGACGAACGCCAGGAAGAGTTCGAGGAAATCAAGCGGGCCATCAAGCGCGCGAAGATGCCCAAAGACGTCGAAGAGATCGCGTTCAAGGAACTCAAGCGGATGTCGCGCATGAGCCCTGGCGCGGCCGAATACACCGTCAGTCGCACCTACATCGACTGGCTGTGCGAACTGCCTTGGGCCATCTCGAGCAAGGACCGGCTCGATGTAAACGAGGCCGACCGGATCCTCGACGAAGACCACTACGGCCTTGACAAGGTCAAGCAGCGCATCCTCGAATTCCTCGCAGTCCGCAAACTCAAGCAGGACATGAAGGGCCCCATCCTCTGCCTGGTCGGACCACCGGGCGTCGGCAAGACCTCGCTCGCCAAGTCCGTGGCGCGCGCGCTGGGCCGTAAGATGGTGCGCATCGCCCTCGGCGGGGTGCGCGACGAAGCCGAGATTCGGGGCCACCGCCGGACCTACATCGGTTCGATGCCGGGCAAGATTTTGAAGGGCATGAAGAAGGCGGGCACCAACAACCCTGTCTTCGTGCTTGACGAGATTGACAAGCTTGGCTCGGATTACCGCGGGGATCCCAGTTCCGCGTTGCTCGAGGTGCTCGACCCCGAGCAGAACGATTCGTTCTCGGACCACTACCTGGACGTGGCCTTCGATCTGTCGAAGGTGCTGTTCATTGCGACGGCGAACGTGCCCGACACGATCCCGGGGCCGCTCCGGGACCGGATGGAGATCATCCGCATTGCCGGGTACACGCACAACGAAAAGGACCAGATCGCCAAGCGCTACCTCTGGCCCGAGTGCCTCGAAGACCACGGTTTGACCGACGAGATGGTCAAACTCCCCCAGGAGACCCTCGACAAGGCGATCGAGTCTTACACGCGCGAGGCGGGCGTTCGTTCGCTCAAGCGGGAACTGGCGGCCATCTGCCGCTGGGCCGCACGAGAGATTGCGAGCGGCAAGCGCGAGGCAGGCTTCGAAGTGACGCCCGAGCTGCTCGAAGAGATTCGGGGCCCCATTCACTTCTGGAAGGAAGTTGCAGAACGCACTGCGGTGCCCGGCGTGGCCACCGGGCTCGCATGGACGAGCACCGGTGGCGAGATTCTCTTCATCGAAGCCACCAAGATGAAGGGCAAGGGCAGCCTTACGCTCACCGGATCGCTCGGTGACGTGATGAAGGAATCCGTCACCGTTGCCCAGAGCTACATCCGGTCGTCCGCGATGGCGATCGGCATCGACCAGCGCGACTTCGAAAAGTTCGACCTGCACGTCCACGTGCCGTCTGGAGCGATCCCGAAGGATGGCCCATCGGCCGGGGTCACCATGATCACCGCGATTGCGAGCTTGCTCACCGATCTCAAGGTGGACCCCACGATCGCCATGACCGGCGAGATCACCCTGCGCGGAGCCGTGCTTCCGGTGGGTGGGGTCAAGGAGAAGGTGCTCGCGGCCCATCGCGCGGGCATCCGTACCGTGATCCTACCCGAAAAATGTCGGAAGGACCTGGTTGAAGTGCCGGATGAGATCCAGGGCGACCTCGAATTCAAGTTCGTGAACCGCATGGAAGAGGTGCTCGAATTGGCCCTCGGTGCAGAGCGGCTCGCCGAAGTTCGGCGCCGTCTGGCCCTGCGTAAGCAGCAGGAATCCGCCGAGAGCCAGGTCGCCCACCCCCAAGCCTGACGCCGCTCATGCCGTCAGCTGCGTGCCCCTAAACGTTATCTGGGGGCATGCAGCTGCGTCCCTTTCAGCGGGTTTTGGTGGCGAATCGCGGCGAGATCGCGGTTCGCGTGATTCGTGGATGTCACGACGAAGGTCTTGAGGCCGTGGCCGTCTATTCGGAGGCCGATGCCGAAGGGCTTGCCGTGCGAATGGCCGACCGGGCCGTGCCGATCGGACCCGCGGCCAGCCAGCAGAGCTACCTGCGGCCCGAGAAGATCCTCGCCGCGGCCAAGGCCACGGGTTGTGATGCCATCCACCCCGGCTACGGCTTCCTCTCCGAGAACGCGGAGTTCGCAAGGCAGGTGATCGAAGCGGGCCTGGTGTGGATCGGGCCCCCTCCGGACGCCATCGCGAGCATGGGCAGCAAAACCGCCGCCCGGCGGGTGATGCGAGACGCTGGCGTTCCTTTGGTGCCCGGCACCGTCGACCCCGTCACCAGTGCCGAAGAAGCCGAACGGGTCGCGGCCGACATCGGCCTTCCGGTGATGGTGAAGGCCGCGGCGGGTGGCGGCGGCAAGGGCATGCGGGCGGTGTTTGAGGCCTCTGAAGTGGCCGCGGCCTGGCGCACTGCCTCGTCCGAGGCCACGCAGTCGTTTGGCAACGGCGACGTCTACCTCGAGAGGCTGGTTCAAGGGCCACGTCACGTCGAGGTGCAAATCCTGGCGGACGGGCATGGAAAGACGGTGCATCTGTTCGAGCGGGACTGCTCGATCCAGCGCCGGCACCAGAAGGTGTTTGAGGAGTCCCCATGCCCGGTGCTCCCGGAAGCGACGCGTCAGGCGCTCTGCAAGGCGGCCGTGGCGGCGGCCGAGGCGGTCGACTACGTCGGAGCGGGCACCGTCGAGTTCCTCTACGAACCCGCGCGCGACGAGTTCTACTTTCTCGAGATGAACACGCGCTTGCAGGTCGAGCATCCGATCACCGAGCAGGTCACCGGTGTCGACCTCGTCGTCCAGCAGTTGCGCGTTGCCTCCGGGCAGCCACTTCCCTTCGACCAAGCCGACCTCGCGCAACGGGGTCACGCCGTCGAGTGTCGCGTCTACGCCGAAGACGCCGCAGCAAACTTTCGACCCGCCCCGGGGCCCCTGTATGGCTACCGCGAACCGACCGGGCCGTGGGTCCGTGTCGATGCAGGCGTGACCGAGGGCATGGATGTGGTCGTCCACTACGACCCCATGATCGCCAAGCTCATCGTGTGGGGACCGGACCGAAAAACGGCATTGGCCCGATGTGCACGCGCGCTTCGGGACTACCACATCGTGGGTGTTCCCACCTCGATCCCGTTCTTCCTGCGCCTGTTCGAAGACGAGCAATTCCAAGCCGGTAACTACGACACGGGGTTCATCACCCCGGAGTGGCTGGCGGCACAGCTCGGCGACGTGCCCGTCGACGATGAGTTGCTGATGACGGCTGCGGTCGCTCGCTATGAGGCCGACCGCCGAAAGACCGGTCCCGCTTCGACCTCCACCGCCACGAGCGGCTGGAAACGCGCCCGTGACTGGCGCAATCGCCGTTGGTAAGGATGACGCCATGAAGTACACGATCGAGATTGGGGGCCGGACCGCTTCCGTCGAAGTGACCGACCATCCCGACGGCGGCTACACGCTGAGCATCGATGAGGCGCCACCACGCCATGTTCACGCCGATGCGGTGGGGGCGGCCGAGTGGCGACTGACGCACGACAACCAAACCCGTAAAGTAGCCCTCGTGGTACGCGGCGAGAACGTCGCGGCCCAGACGCCGGATGGTGCGCTGTTCGGAACGGCCGTCGATCCACGAGACCAGGCGCTTGAGGCCCTATCGGGCGGAGGGCAGGGCGCCATCAAGACGCCCATGCCCGGTGCGATCGTACGGGTGGAGGTTGCGCCAGGCGATGCCGTCGAAAAGGGCCAGGTGCTCGTCGTCGTCGAGGCCATGAAGATGGAAAATGAGTTTCGTGCCGAGACCTCGGGTCGGGTGGCTTCCGTCGGGGTGAATCCGGGTGATTCGGTAGACGCGGGAACCGTTTTGGTCGTGGTAGAAACCGATGAATGATGAAGAAGTCCAACGTTGGCGTGAAACCGTCCGAGCCAAGGCATTGGCCAGGTTCCCCGAACGGGAGCGCCTGTTGCGTTCCGGTGGCGAATCCGTAGCGGACCTCTACACCTCAAACGACATTGGCGACGAAGCGCGGATCGGCCTCCCGGGAGCGTTTCCGTATACGCGGGGCGTTCAGCCCACCATGTACCGGGCCTCGTTTTGGACGATGCGTCAGTATGCGGGCTTCGGTACGGCAGCGCAATCGAACGAACGCTACCATTATCTGCTTTCGCAAGGCACAACCGGGCTATCAGTCGCTTTCGACCTTCCGACTCAGATGGGCTACGACTCCGACGATGCCATGGCCTTGGGCGAAGTAGGGCGGGTCGGCGTCGCCATCGACACGCTCGACGACATGCAAGTCCTGCTCAAAGACCTGCCCCTCGACCAGATCAGCACCTCGATGACGATCAACGCGACCGCATCGACGCTTCTCTCGCTCTACGTGGCCGTGGCCGAATCCCGGGGGATCGACCCGGGTAAGCTTCGCGGCACAGTTCAGAACGACATCCTGAAGGAGTACATCGCGCGCGGGACCTACATCTACCCGCCGCGACCAAGCATGCGCCTGGTCACCGATATGTTCCGCTGGTGCGCCGAACATACGCCGAAGTGGAACACCATCTCGATCAGCGGCTACCACATTCGCGAGGCCGGCAGCACCGCAGCGCAAGAGCTGGCCTTCACGTTGGCCGACGGCATCGCCTATGTCGACGCGGCCATTGCCGCGGGCTTGGATGTTGACGTCTTCGCACCTCGCCTTTCGTTTTTCTTCAACGCCCACAACAACCTGCTCGAAGAGGTCGCCAAGTTCCGCGCGGCCCGTCGGATGTGGGCCACGATCATGCGCGACCGCTTTGGCGCAAAGACGGAGCGCTCTCTGCGAATGCGGTTCCACACGCAAACCGCAGGATCGACGCTGACGGCACAACAGATCGACAACAACGTGGTTCGGGTCACGTTGCAGGCCCTTTCCGCGGTGTTGGGGGGCACCCAGTCGCTGCACACGAACGGCCGCGACGAGGCCCTCGCCCTGCCAACGGCCGCGGCCGCGCAGCTCGCCCTGCGTACTCAGCAAGTCATCGCGCATGAGTCGGGCGTGGCAGACTTCGTGGATCCACTTGGAGGGAGCTACGCAGTTGAGCGTCTGACCGATGAACTAGAAGCGGCGGCCCTGGGGCTCATCAAGGAGATCGATGAGTTGGGGGGCATGGTGGCGGCGATCGAAAGTGGCTTCCCTCAGCGAGAGATTCAGGGAGCGGCCTACCAGACCCAGCGTTCCATCGAAGCCGAGGACCAAGTCGTGGTCGGCGTCAACCGGTTCACCGTCGAGGAAGAGGTCGAACCCGACATCCAAATTCTGGATCCGACTCTCGAACAAGCCCAGGTCGACCGGCTCAACGCGTTCCGTTCCGGACGGGCCGCCCAAGAGGCGCGCGATGCGATCGATGCGCTGAAGCAAGCGGCGAGCGGTGCCGACAATCTGATGCCGCACATCCTCCACGCGGTGAAATCGCGCTGTTCGCTCGGCGAGATCGCCCACGGCCTCCGAGATGTATTCGGGGTGCACACTCAAAACGCGCTGTAGCGCCGAAGGAGACGCCCATGTCGACCGAGGAACCCCGTCATCCCTCTGGGACCCCGGACGATGGGCGTCCGGTCGCCTCGGTCTCTATCGCAAAAGGTCGCCCGGTCCTCGCGAGCGATGATGCCGCCGCGGAGGCGTTTCGCCGCAACAGCCCTCGGAAACGGCGTCACTTTCCACCCGAACCGAAAACCTGGCGAGATGCCGGCTTTGATCATGCGGCAGCGGAGGCGTTGGTCCTTCGCCACCTGCTCAATGCGCGGTCGATGACGGGTCGGGTGTTGAGCGACGCGACGTGCCTCGACTTAGGCCTTGTGCAAGACGCGCTCGAGAGCCTCAAAGACAAGAAGCTGGTGGTCCGCCGTGGCACCACCGTCATGGGGGACTTCGTCAATGAGCTGACGGATGCCGGTCGCGAGAAAGCCTTGCAGAGCCGCAGCATCACCCACTACGTCGGTCCGGCTCCGGTGCCGTGGCACCACTACTTGCAGCACCTTGAAGCGCAGTCGGTCCGGGCGCTGTCGCCCACCATGGAAGACCTGCAACGCGCATTCGCCGATCTGCAGGTGTCCGACGAACTCTACGATCAGCTTGGCCCCGCGATTACGAGCGGTCGCGCCCTGTTTCTGCATGGAGAACCGGGCAACGGCAAGACCAGCCTCGCCGAACGGATGACCCGATGTTTTGGTGGAGAAGTGTGGCTACCCTACACCCTCGATATCGGTGGTCACTACGTCAAGCTCTTCGATCCGGCGGTTCATCGCCCGGTCGAGGTCGATGCAAAGACCAAAGAGCAGCAAGACCGACGGTGGGTCCTCGTCGAACGGCCCACCCTGGTCGCCGGGGGCGAACTGTCGCTACCCATGCTCGAAATCCAACACGACCCCACGACCAATACCGCAGAAGCCCCCCTGCAGCTCAAGGCCAACCTGGGGACGTTCGTGGTCGATGACTTCGGGCGGGGCGTCACCGCCCCTCGCGACCTCTTGAATCGCTGGATCTACCCCCTTGAACGGGGCCTCGACTTTCTGTCGTTGCCCGACGGCCGGAAGTTTTCCTCGCCGTTCGACTGCGTGCTCGTATTCTCGACCAATCTCGAGCCGCGAGATCTGGCCGATGAGGCGTTCTTGCGCCGTATTCCCTACAAGATTCACGTGGGCGATCCGACCGAAGACGAGTTTGAGGCGCTGGTCGTCCATGAAGCCCGCCAGATGGGCATCCAGCTGCCCGAACGGTCCGTTCATTACTTGCTCGAACGCCACTACCGCCTGCACGGGCGACCCATGCGCTTCTGTCATCCCCGGGACCTGCTCCAGCAAGTCCGACACCTCTGCGACTTCGAACGCCGAGAGGCCACCGCGGGTCCCAAGGAATGGGACCGTGTGGTAGGCAACTACTTTGGTCACTACGGGCCACCGCGCGGTGCGACGCCCCTGTCTCCACGCTAGACGACCCCACATGATTGCGGCCATCCCGTTCTTCCAGCTGAGCGTCTACAACCTCGATTTGTTTGGGTTCAGCCTTCCGTTCGATCCTTGGGCAACCCTCGTGTGCATCGGGTTCGTCGTCGGACTAGAGGTCGCTCGGGCTCGCGGCATCAAACTCGGCCTCGATACCCGCGATGTGGTTGATGGGGCCGTGTTCATCGTGCTGATGGGCTTCTTCGTGGCCCACCTGTTCACGGTGCTCTTCTACTACCCAGAGCGGCTCGCTCGCGACGGCATCATCACGCTGTTTCGGGTGTGGGAGGGCTTTGCTTCGACCGGCGGATTTGTGGGAGCGGTCATCGGGGCTTGGCTGTTCTACCCATTTGTCCGAAACGCGATTCGACCCTTGGGTACGCCCGAGTTGCCCAAGGGCAGTGGCCTGTTGCACGCCGATGTCATCATGTTTGGCTTTCCGGTGGGTTGGTTCTTTGGGCGAATGGGCTGTTTCTCCGTACACGACCACATCGGTTCGCAGACCACCTTCTTCCTCGCCATGGATTTCGACCACGGGATTGGACCGTGGGCCGCGGGTGCCCCCTACGCCGATGGCATCCGTCATGAGCTTGGATTCTACGAAATGCTCTACATGATTCCCGTCGCGGCCCTGTTCTTCTACTTCGGACGCGAGAAGCGACCGACGGGCTTCTTCCTTGGTTTGTTTGGCCTGTTGTACGCACCGTTGCGGTTCGTCCTCGACTTCCTGCGCAACACCGACCTCGCCTACCAGGATGCACGCTACTTCGGCCTGACGCCGGCGCAGTACGGAATGATCGTCATGTTCCTCGCCGCTGCGGGCTTCATGTGGTGGATCCACCAGGCCTCGACAAACCCCGAAGACCCCATTCCATCGTCGCCCCCCAACCCGGAGCCGACCCCGTGAGCGAAGACGTCCAAGATGCCAGGGAGGCCGCGGCGGGTTGGGTTTGGGTCGCCGTTGGAGGATTGGCGAGCCTGCTCGTTCCGGTGTGGTTGCTATTGACCGCCTCACTCATCCAGCTCGACCACTTCGCGCAAGTCGGCGATGGGTTGGTGCCCGAAGATCCGGGCATCAGCGCATGGCCCGCTGCAGCCTCCGGCGCCGGCCTGGGCGTACTCTTCGCGATCCCCATCGGGCTTGGAATCGGATTGTTCGCAGCGTTTTCACGCCTTGCCATGGAGCGCCGTGAACGCGGCGAGCGAGCCGCCCTCGATGCCATGACGCGCAACGACGCCGTCTTGGGTGGTCCCGTCGTGACCAAGGGCAAGAAGGCCACGTCAGGTCCTCCGGCCGCGGCGGTGGTGCTCGCCGACGCACCTTCCCGAATTCTGGCTTGGCTTGTGGACCGGGGCCTTTTGCTCGTGGCCTGCATGCCACTCATCCTGCTGAATCCGAACGTGCGTCCGCTCATCGTGGCGGACCTGTCGCAGACCGCCCAAACCGTGTCGACCGCCGTTCTCATCGGGAGCGCACTGTTGCTCACGGGCCTGCTGCTCGCCCAGCTCATCGGGCTGCTTCAAAGCGGACAAAGCATTGGAAAGCGCTGGTTCGGGATTCGGATCGTGCGACCGAATGGCGGCATTCCGGACCCGTTTCGGCTCCTTGTGATTCGGCGCTTGGTGATCGCCGTTCTGATGGGGTTGACGGCGCTGCTCTTCTTTTGGCTCGTGCCTCCACTCACGGTGGTAGGCGCGCTATTGTGGCCGACGATCGATGGGCTTGCCTGGCTCGGTGCCGGAGGCCGCACCCTCCATGACCAATGGGCAGACACCCTGGTCGTGAAGTCGGCAAGCCCGTAACTGGAGGCAGAAGGCCATGTTTCGCCGCATCCTAATGGCCAACCGAGGTGAAGTGGCCGCGCGGGTCCTCCGCACCTGCCAGCGCCTGGGGATCGAAATGGTCGCGGTCGCGAGCGCGGCGGACCGGGAAGCCAAGTGGCTTGCAGATGCCGATGCCGTGGTCACGATCGGTCCCGCCGCAGCATCGGGCTCCTATCTGCACGCCGAGACCTTGATCGAAGTCGCCCTCCACCATGGCTGTGCAGCGATTCATCCAGGGTGGGGCTTCCTTTCCGAGAATGCCCGCTTCGCGACGCAGTGCGAGGCCGCGGGACTCACGTTCATTGGCCCCAACCCGCGCCACCTGCGCGAGATGGGCGACAAGGCATTGGCGCGCGCCACCATGAAGACCCTCGGGCTACCGCTCATTCCAGGCTCTGACGGACCGTTGAGCGACGTCAATGATGCCAAACGGGTCCTGGAGAAGGTCGGCACACCAGCGCTCCTCAAGGCCGTTTCAGGCGGCGGAGGGCGGGGCATGCGAAGGGTCGACCACGCCGACCAACTCGAAGCCGCGTTCTCCGAGGCCCAGGCCGAGGCCACATCGGCCTTCGGCGACCCCCGGCTCTACCTCGAACGGCGCATCGTGGGCGGCCGGCACGTCGAGATCCAGGTGCTCGGCGATCGCTATGGCCATGCACTAGCGCTCGGCGAACGCGAGTGCTCGCTGCAGCGCCGTCACCAAAAGGTCCTCGAGGAAGCCCCCTCGCCGGGACTCTCCGCCGATGTTCGCCATGAGATCTTGCCCCTCATTTCGCATGCGATGGGGGAGGCTCGGTACGAGGGTGCCGGCACCGTCGAGATGCTGCTCGATGAAACCGGTGCACTGTACTTCATGGAAATGAACACCCGACTGCAGGTTGAACACCCGGTCACCGAGCAAATCACAGGCCTCGACCTGGTGGAGCAACAGCTGCGCATCGCAGCCAACGAGCCTCTTTCGTTGACCGCGGAGGATGTGCAGGTCTCGGGTCACGCCATCGAGTGCCGCATCAACGCCGAGGATCCCGACCAGGGCTTCCGACCCAGCCCCGGTGTGGTGACGGCCCTGTCGTTCCCCGAAGCAGACCACGTTCGCGTCGATACCCACCTGCGTTCGGGCGACCGCATCCCGCCCAACTACGATTCGCTGATTGCCAAGCTGATCGTGACAGGACCCGACCGCGAGACTGCAATTGCTCGCCTCGACGGGGTCCTCGCGCAGGTGCAAATCGAAGGAGTGACCACCAACGTGTCGCTCCACCAACGCATCGTGCGTTGGGACGGCTTCGTGTCAGGCCAGTACGACATCAACTCCCTCGAAACCGAGGTCATGGGAGGCTAAGTGGCGCGTCTCACTCTTCGTCCGTTGGGAACGCCACTCGAAGGCCTGCTATCGCCCGACGATGCCTCGGCACGCCGTGACCACATGCAGGCCCTCGACCAGGCGCTCCAGGAAAAGATCACCACCGTCAAAGCGGGATGGGGCGAAAAGTACGTCGACCGGGTCCATGAGAAGGGCAAGCTCACCACCGCAGAGCGGCTGGAAGCACTGCTCGACGAGGACTCCCCCTGGCTTTCGCTCAACACGCTCGTCAACTGGGGCCGGACGTTCGAAGGCAGCAAGCGACAAGCGCCGGGTGCCGGGGTGTGGACGGGGCTTGGCCGTGTCGAAGGCCGCTGGGTCGTGGTCGTCGCCAACGACAACACCGTGGCAAGCGGTGCGTGGTGGCCCCTCACCCCCGAGAAGATCGAACGCGCCCAACAGGTCGCGGAGCGGTTGCGGCTCCCCGTTGTCTACCTTGTCGACTGCTCGGGCTTGTTCCTACCCGAACAGAGCCGGTCGTTCTCGGGCCTGACCGGAGCGGGTCACATCTTCACGAAGAACGCGCGCCTTGCGGCAGCCGGGGTCCCGCAATTGGCTGGGGTGTTCGGGGATTGCATCGCCGGCGGTGGCTATATGCCGATCATCAGTGACCGTGTGGTGATGACCGAGCAGGCCTACATGGTCATCGCGGGCGCGGCCCTCATCAAGGGCGCCAAATCACAGCACCTCACCTCCCTCGACATTGGTGGTCCTGAGGTCCATGTCCACCAAAGCGGGTGTGCTGACGTCCGGGTGCCCGACGATCCCACTGCATTGCGACTGCTGCGGGAAGAGGTCGCCAAGCTGCCTGGGTCGGCCGTCGACTTCTACCGTCACGGAGCGACGCCCGAACCCCCGGCTCATCCTCCGCATGAACTTTCGGCGCTGTTCCCCTCCGATCCCCGCGAGACCTACAGCATCGAAGAGGTCTTGGCCCGCCTGGTCGACGGTTCCCTGTTCCATGAGGTGCTCGCCCATACCGGCCGCGAGATGATCACGGGCGTGGCCCGTATCGATGGCTTGTGGGTGGGGCTGATTGCCAATCGGCAGGGCATCATTGAGGAACCGGGCCGCGGTCGCCGCGCGGGGGGCGTGCTGTACCGCGAAGGCATCGCCAAGATCAGTACCTTCGCCCGGGCCTGCAACGAAGATGGCATCCCGCTGGTGTGGCTCCAAGACATCTCGGGGTTCGACATTGGTGTGCAGGCCGAGCAGTACGGCTTGCTCGGCTACGGGAGCAACCTGATCTACGCCAACAGCACGGTCTCGGTACCGGTGTTTACCGTGCTCCTCCGTAAGGCAAGCGGAGCGGGGTACTACGCGATGTCCGGGCTGCCCTATGAGCCCGTGCTTCAGCTGGCTACGCCGTTGTCCCGGCTAGCCGTGATGGAAGGTCGCACGCTTGCGATCGCGGCGTTCAACTCGAAGCTCGACGACGACTTCGAGATCAAGACGACCGACCCTGCCGAGCGCGCGGAAATCGAGGCGGGCATGGCCCAAACCGCCGCCCGCATCGAAGCCGACATGGATCCGGTCCGCGCCGCTTCTACCATGGACACCGACGAGATCGTGCCGCTGGCCAACCTCCGGGATTGGCTTGTCGCGCTGGTCCAGAGCGCCTGGCAAAGCATGGGGTACCGACGAACGAAGAACCCCCGAATCTGGAGCCTTCACGACCTCGCAGTGTTGGCGCCTCCATTGCCGACCGAAGCCTCGCCGCGCGCCGAGGCGACCGTGGATGACGATGGTGCCTTACGATCGCCGGCCGTAGGGACGTTCACCCCGACGGTGGGGGGCCTCGTCCAACCGGGTCAGGTGTTCGGGCACCTGCAACGCGCCGGGGGCACGGTGGCGCTCGTAGCGCCTCCCAATGCGACGGGCGTCCCCACCGACGTGGTGCCCGCGGGCCAGTGGGTCGAATACGGCGCTCCACTCCTCCGGCTTGCCGCCGGAGCCGAGGGCATTGCGTTCACCACAGGCCCGGCCGAGGTGGCCTCCGATGCACCGGAGGGCACGACCGTAGTGCGGGCTGAGACAGACGGGGCGTTCTACGCTCGTGCAGAACCCTCGAAGCCGCCCTTCGTCTCGGAAGGCGATTCCGTAGCCATCAACACCACCCTCGGCCTGGTCGAGGTCATGAAGACGTTCACCCCCGTAAAGTCTCCCGTGGCCGGGCGGGTGGTGAAGGTCGTGGCCAGCGACGGTGCCGCCGTTTCACAGGGCGATGCCCTCGTGTGGATCGAGCCGGCCGACTAACGATGCGCTAAAGGGGGCGTCGGGAGGCGAAATGCTTGTCGCAATCATCGCGACCATCGCGCACGCCGCGCCCTGCGACGGACCGTTTGGGCTCGATGCCCTGCTCGATGATGTTTCGACCATCGAGACGGCCCTCGAAGAGGGCCGCGATGTCACCGCAGCGACGGTGGGCGTGCATCTGCGCGACGGCCTTCTTTGCCTCGACGCACCTCTCCCCGAAGTGATCGCAGGTCGCGTGCTCCGAGCGGTAGGGACCGGGCTCGAACGAGGTGGGGCGACCGAGGCCGAAGGATGGCTCCGCATCGCGGCCATGCTCTCGCCTAAACATACCTATCCGGCTGATCATCCATCGGCCGAGGTGTGGGCCGCGGCGCTCGAAGCATCGAGCCGCCATCCGTTTGAGCCCCTGCCATCACACGATCTCGTAGCGGGAGAGCACTACCTCGACGGGCGTCGCCTCACCGAGCCGGGTGCCGAAGTCGGCCTGCCGCACCTCTACCAGCACCAGCCGCCTGAAGGCAAGCTCGAAAGCCGAATCATCGTTGGCCCTGCCTTCCCTGTCGATACCGTCATCGATCCGACCCCGCCGCCGCCGGTCACGCCTGTGGTTCCTGAATCCCGGCCGCTGAGCCGAGCCCGCTGGTCTCCCGAAAAGGTCACCCTGGTCACCGGCGGCTCCATCGCACTGGCTTCTGCAGGCGTGCTGCTGGGCCTTTCCACACGCACCGAAGGTCAATTTCGCCAGGCCACCACCGAAACGGAAATCGATCGCTACCGTGACGCCACCAACCGCCTCGTGATCGGGTCTGGAGCGTCAGCCGGTTTCGGAATCGTGGCGCTCTCCCTTGGGTTGCTCGCTGGTCCAAACGACGCAGCCGTCACGCCCTCGTTCGCTTTCCGCTTCTAAGTTATCGGTCGCCCGGGTCGGCGGTTCGGGATGGGAGAGGGACGATGATCCTCGCGATGCTGGTTGCAGCGATGGCGCCTGCACAGGCAGCCTGCCCCGAAGCCATCGAACTCGATGTGGTGTTGTCGCGAACGACCGCGATCGAAGAGGCCATTGCTGGCGATCGCACCCTCAACGCGCGGGACGAAGCGCGCCGGCTTCGCGATGAAGTCCGTTGCCTCGATGCTCCCCTGCCGGATGTGCGAACCGCCGCCGAACTCGCTCGGGCCATTGGGTCTGGCTACGTCGCTGCGGGAGACATGGCGCTTGGCAAACCATGGCTGCGCACGGCCCTTGATCTCGAAGCCGACTACGTCTGGACCCTCGCCGACGATCATCCGGTGATGGAGGTCTGGCGAGCGCTCAGTCGCGATCCCGACAGCGAACCCGTCCTGTTCTCGGACGAGGGATTTGTTGGACCCGCATGGATCGACGGAGCGTCGATCACCGAAGCTTCGGCTCGTCCGGACCGTCCGCACATCTTCCAGGTCGGCGAAGCCCCGACCGAAACCCTCATCATCTTCGGCAATCGGTTTCCCACAGAGGCCCTTGGTCGCCCCTCGAAGGCTTCACGACGTCGTCCGCGACCTTCGGTCACCGAGTCACGCAGGGCCGAGCAACCTTTGGTCGTCGATCGTCTGCGGCCCCCCGAAAAGACGCCTCTGCTCGTTGGGGGGGCGGCCTTGATCGTCATGGCGGGAGGCATGTATGCGCTTGCCGCCCAGCGTCGACAGCGGTTCGACGACCCCGAAGTGGCCACCACCCTCGAAGAGCTCACGAGCCTTCGAAACCAAGTCAACGGGCTCGTCATCGCCAGTGCAGCGACCCTCGCCATCGGCGCGGGAGGTGCCACCTGGGGTTCATTGGTCGACGCGCGGGGTTCTGCCACGCTACGCGTTCGGTTCTGACCCTGAGGGCCGATGGCGCCGAACCAACCGGCAACCCCTGACGAGTCCCGCGAGTCCGAACCCTCCCGGTCCGGTTGGATCGAAGAGTGGACCTACAACCTGGTCGTACTCTCGTTCTATCTACCCGTGGCCGCAGGATGCCTTGCCTACATCGGCTGGACGGGGGGCCAGTACGCCCTTGAGACCCGTACCGTGGGCGAGCAACCTGCACTCGCGGTCCTGATCGGATGCTGTGCGGCCATTCCGGTGGTCGCGCTTTCCTGGTGGATGACCGAGGTCCTCTCCCCCCTTCAACGCCTAGGACAGGCCCTCGTCCGAATGACCGGCCCGCTTTCGCTGGTGAGCAGCATCTTGGTTGCTGCCGCGGCCGCCTTCGGCGAGGAATTGTTGTTCCGCGCCGTCCTTCAAGAGCAACTCGGGGCCGGTGTCGGCGTTGTACTCTTCGCGGCCGCCCATGTTCCCCTGGAGCGGGATCTTTGGCTCTGGCCGGTCCTCGCGCTTGCGGCGGGGGCGCTGTTTGCGGGCCTCTATGAAGCCACGGGCGCAGTCCTCGCCCCCGCCACCGCGCACTTCTTGATCAACGCGATCAACCTGCGCTGGCTCACCCTTCGGTTCGCTGGCGCGTCGCCGGGTTCCGCCAGGTGACCTCGGGCACACCACTTTGGTGAGCCGCCCATCGTGCCGCTACGAAAAGCAGATCCGACAAGCGGTTGAGGTAGCGCAGCGAGGATTCCGCGAGGTCTGGTTGTCCGCCAACCACCACCAAGGCCCGCCGTTCCGCCCGGCGACAAATCGTTCGGGCCTGGTGCAGGAGCGCCCCTACTGGTCCGCCCCCCGGAAGCACGAACTCCGAAAGCGGAGTTAGATCTTCATTCAGCGAGTCAATGGCATTTTCCAGCCGCGTCGCCTCCACTTCACCCAGGCGGTACATCCCCTCCCACCGTGCTTCGGTCGGCGTAGCCAACTCGGTTCCCACATTGAACAGATCGTCCTGCACGTCCCCCAGCATCGCATCGATGCGGCTCGCCCATTCAGATTCTTCGCCAGCGGGCAAAAATGAGCGTACAACCCCGATGACTGAGTTCAGTTCATCGACAGTGCCGTAGGCCTCGATACGAGGATCATCCTTGCTGACTTCGGTCCCACCGACCAGACGGGTCGTACCGCCATCGCCAGTTCGCGTGTAGACCTTGGTGATGCGCATCCCTTCTCCTCGGGCTCGCTCAGCGCAGCCCAGAATCCCTCGTTAGCTTTTTCGACATCAGGAGGAACGGTGTCGCGACGGGTTCCAGTCCAAGACCTTCGGGGTTCCGATCCAACCCTGCTCGAGGTCCAGCTTCCGGACATGCTGCGGCGACCGCTCTCGCAGCTTGCTCCGATTAACGTGCTTGACTTGGTCGAATTGGCCAACACTGAAGCACGCCCTCGTTCCCTCGCCCGACCGCTCGACCACTTCGTTCAAGCGATCGCGAGGCAAATGGCCGACATTCCCGCGGGTCAACCCTGGGATGAACTGGTCGCAGAGTTCGAATCGATCGAAGGCTCGCGGGTACCTCTGCAGTTCCGTACCATCTGGAAGGCCGAAGCCGAACGCCGCGAGCGCTCCGGTGAACCCGCCCTTCAGTTGCTCGAGCGCTGGGATGAACAGGTCCCCGAACCCTTCGAGTTCAACGCTCGCAAAGCCCATGTGCAGCGAAGTGATCCGACAGCTCGCAAACGCAAAACCGAGACGGGAGGGCGGTCCCGACCGGGCGGCAGTCGCGGGCGATCCAGTGGTGGAGGAAGTTCCGGCAAGACGCGGGCGGCCCCGGTGGTCGACACCGAACGGCAAGCCTACATCCAAGATCTCGTGCTCGAGAAACTTGCTCGCGCTTCGGAGAATGGCCTTGGCGAACAGGTGCTCATCGCGGGACTGCGCCACCAGGCGAAGGCCAAGTACCCCGACCTTCTCGCCACCGAGGTAACGGCGGTCTTGCGGGCGCTCAAAGACCACGGCCGCGTGCGCAACTCGGCCGGCCGCTGGAGCTTACCGACGCGGTTCTAATCGGCGGCACCGAGGGGTTTGCGGGAGCTTGCATCTCCCAGACGGGCTATGCAAGCTGGGCGTCCCTTCGATGACGTTTGGGGGTGTGGCGGAATTGGTATACGCGCTCGATTCAAAATCGAGTGGCTTCGGCCTTGAGGGTTCGAGTCCCTCCGCCCCTACTCAATCCCATGGCAGATGAATCCACCAATGAGGTCATTCGGCTCGAGGTCGAGATGGATCTCGTGCCGGATTGGTCCAACGCGCTCGAAGCGATTGGTCGCCGCTACGGTGAAGCGATGGAGCTTGGCGTCGAGGGCGAAAAGCTCATCGTTCGCATCGAAGTCGTGGCCGAGCGCAAGCGCGAACTGATGGCGGCCATCCGACACACCTGGGACCGCTTCGTCACGCACCGAAAAGCGACAGGACGTTGGTGATCCGCCTTAAAGCTTCGCCATCGCGTCAGCCACCACGGGCGGCACGTACTTGCTGATGTTGCCCCCGAACGTAGCGATCTCTCGGACCAACGACGAGCTGATGAACACATGCTCGGGGTCGGTCAAGAGAAACAGGGTCTCGACACCGGAAAGGTCACGATTGGCGAGCCCATTGCGGAACTCGAGGTCAAGGTCTGAGGCCGTCCGAATCCCCCGCAGCAGGACTTGTGCGCCGACGTCAGCGGCCGCCTCTACGACAAGCCCAGTGAAAGGCACGATCCGTACGTTTGCCAACTCGCGCGTGCAGGCCTCGAACAAGGCGATGCGAGCTTCGGAATCGAACAGGTAGCGCTTGGCGGGATTGGTCCCGATTCCCACGATCAGTTCGTCGAACAGCTGGGCACCCCGTTCAACGATGTTCAGGTGACCGTTGGTGGGCGGGTCGAAGGACCCCGCATACATCGCCCGACGCATCGTCACTCCTCGGAAAGGGGCGTGTCCTTGCCGAAGAACTCCACCAGGATCGACCGGAACCGCCGCGTTTCCCGCAGTTTAGCGAAGCTCGGATCCAAGCGAATGTCTTGCCGGAATTCAATGCGATGGAGCGTGTCCATCGTGGCGAAGCCCTGCAGCGCCTTACGTAGAAAAGTGAGCGCCTGGTCCTCTTCACCCATCTCTGCGTAGATCTTGCTTCGGTGAAGATCTGCATAGGCGTCGCCCGGGTCGATCTGCTCAAGCTGTTCCATGATCGCAAGCGCTTCTTCGAACCGACCTTGGTGGGACAGATTGACCGCGAGGTTGTTCATCGCGATGGCATCCATCGGCTCCAGCGAAAGCGCAATTCGATACAGCGCTTCTTCCTTCTGGTAGTCGCCCCGGCGCTTGTACACGAGGGCTTTGTTGTTGTAGCCCATCGACGATTCGGGAATTTGCTCGATGATTTTGTTGTAGGTATCGACCGCGTCGTCGTACTCTTGCGCCAAGTACTGGAAGTAGCTCAGCTGCGATAGTGCATCGATGTCGTTGGGATCGATGCGCAGGCGATCCCGTACGTACTGCAAGTTGTATTCGAGGACAAACTCCTCGAACGCGGCGTCCTTCTCGTCGTACCAGCTTGGAAGCCCCCACCCCTCTTCCTCTTCGGCAGCGACATCGAGCGCCTCCTCGGCGTCTTCCGTGGGGACATCTTCGAGCCCTTCGTCCTCACCGGCTTCGGCTTCAACGACTTCAACGGGATCGTCGAGGACTTCCGCCTCCTCCACCACGAGGGGCGCCTTCTCTTCGACCTTTTTCTTGGGGACGACGATGTCTTCTTCATCGGTGTTGCGAACCGGCGTCGGTGCGGTCTCTTCGGCGCCGCCCATCTTCGTGATGGGCCCCTTGTCGCCAGCCGGCAAGTAGACGTGGTTGTCTTCGATTTCCGCCCCAACGTCGGGTCGGTCGATGTTGTCGATGTGCTCGATGACCCCTACATCTTCGCCGTCGTAGTCCTTCCGTAAGAGTCGAGCGAGGTACTCGGCCGTAAACGGATGCCCATTTTCATTGAGGGCGACCGGCTGAACGCAGACTTCCTGGCGAAGCAGCTGTTCGCCAATGAAGCAGACCTCTCGAAACGCCCACTCGGCCTGGACGAAGATCAGCGTGACCATGAGCACCACGCAGAACCACGCCAGGCTTGCGACACTCGAGACGCGATTCGACCGACGAATCGGGAACTGCGGCGCGAGGTAGAGCTTGAGGGAGACCGGTCCGACCTCGAGCGTCAGATCCTCTTCGGGCGTCACCTCATGCAGCTCGCCCGTGACCGTTTGGACCACCACCATGCGTGGGCTGGTCCACATGACGCGAGCCAGATGATCGTGGCCCTCCGGCACGGGAACCGCGATGAGCGACGAGTTGCCGAGCTGGCCCGACTCCCCAAATCGGAGCGACCGTTCTTCGACGACCTCACCGTGGAAACTGACCGCGACTTGCAATGCGTAGGACGATGTCACAAGACCCCACGGGACGACGTCGAAACGTATCGACCTGACCTGCTCGTCGGGCGGCCGTGTAACATCCGATTACACCTCGGATCCTAGGTCCACGCAGGCGATCCCCTCACGAAGCATCGTCACGGCCTGCTGAAGTGTCCCTTGATCCCTGCTGTCCGCGGTAATGAGGACCCGATACCGGCGCTCTCCCCAGCGGGGGTAACTGCCGATGCTGACCCCAGGAAAGGCCGCCTCGACCGACTCAAGGTGAGCCGCAATCTCCGACTCGCCTTGGGTGCAGTACAGCCGTTCGACATGGACCTGTTTTCCCGCGAAGAACTGTGCAATGTCTTCGAACTTTGTCTGCATCAAGTTCGGAATACCAGGAAGTACCCATACATTGTCGACACGAACGACGGGGAACGAGGACCCTGGTGCGTCGATGAGTACCGATCCTTCAGGAACGGTGACCATGCGTAAGTTTGGTTCGGAACGTTCCATTCCAAACTGATCGAGCAGGGCGAGCAGGTCGGGATGAGGCAACAACGGACGTCCGACGGCAAGACCCACGCCTTCGAGAGTCCGATCATCGTGGGTCGGACCCACGCCGCCCGTGGTGATCACCTGATCGGTGGCGGCCATGCAGCGCGACACCTCATCCGCAATTTCCGCGGGCGTATCTCCGATCACGACGAGCCGCTTGAGGTCGGCGCCCAAGGCTCGAAGCCGACGAATCAGGAAGGGACCGTTCGCATCTTCGAACTTTCCCGAGAGGATCTCATCCCCAATGATGATGACGGATGCGGTCGACATCAGACTCCGCGTCAGGCCTTCGGATCACCATACGTTCCGTCGGCCGCGAGTGGCAGCTCCAACTGGGGCTGAAGGGCAAGAATTCTTCGCGCCAAGGTCGACAATGCCACATCTTCGGGGTCTTGGCGAACCGTGACCTCCGAATAGCCTTCGCGGCACTCGGGCGATCCCTCGGCCTCTTCGATCCAGAACACCGCGGCTCGTAGGCGCCGGTGGCTGAAGACGTGAACGACCTCCCCCACCCGATGGGCCCGCTTGACCGTCACCCCAATGCGTTCACGAAACGCCTTGACCAAGGCTTCTGCTGGATCGTCTTCCGGGCCGATCTCCATCCCGATGGGCTCATACAGCCCCGACAACAACCCCTTGTTGGGTCGACGACCGAGCACGACTCCGTCGGGACGGCGCCAGATTCCCGCGACCGAAAACATGGGCGTAGGTGGTTTCTTTGGCTTCTTCTTCGGATAGGCCGCGACCTCATTGGCAGCGTGGGCCAAGCACCCCGACGACAGCACGCATACGTCGCAACGAGGCTGCTTGGGTTTGCACACGGTGGCTCCAAGCTCCATCAGGGCTTGGTTCAGGTCGCCGGGCGCGATCTCCTCAGGAGCCGCCTCGTGGAGGTCTGTCACCCGAGCCCAAAGAGCCTTCTTCCCTGCTCCACGGGGATCTTCGGCGCGTGCATCAAGCCGAGACACCACCCGTTCAACATTTCCATCGACCAGGGGTGCACGAACGCCAAACGCGATCGACGCGATCGCCCCCGCCGTGTAGGGGCCAACGCCCGGCAGCTCGCGAAGACCATCGACCGTTTGAGGCATTTCACCCCGTTCGGAAACCGCCACCGCACAGCGCAGCAGGTTGCGAGCGCGGGAGTAGTAGCCAAGGCCCGCCCAGGCATGGAGGACCTCCTCTTCCTTGGCCTTGGCCAGGTCGCCCAACGTCGGCCAACGCGCGGTGAACCGCTCGAAGTAGGGAATGACGGTTTCGACCCGTGTTTGCTGGAGCATCAGCTCCGACAACAACACGTGGTAAGGCGTTGGGTCGCTCCGCCACGGGAGCGTTCGCGCATGTTCGTTAAACCAGCTCACCAGCGCGTCGACCACCGCGCGCGCATCCATCATCGCAGGAACAGTGACCCCACGTAAGCGGCCCCACCAACAAGGAATGTGAACACTCCGAGCCCCGCCGCAACGCCACCGACGATGAGGGCCGTGTTCTCATCGGACTCAGCGTAGACTTCAAGGGGTACGCCGAGCATGGCGACGAGCCCAACCAAAACCACCAGCAACCCGAGGCAGCCGCACCCGCAGCCACCACCCCCGGCGAAGTTCTTCAGCGGTGAGGGTTCGTCCATCTAGGCTCCTGCCCGAGTTCGGTTAACAAGGGGGCGCGGTGAAGGGGAGGTCGGCATGTCCGAGAGCGGACTGGAGTGGGTGGGTGACCCGAACGCACCCACCACGATGTGGTTCGTGCACGGCATCCTTGGCCAAGGACGAAACTGGCGCAGCTTCGCCCAACGCTGGCGAGGCGGCAACGACGCACGGGCGGCCGCACTGGTTGACCTCCGAAATCACGGCACCCATCCCAACGTCTCTGCTCCCCATGACCTCTCGGCGTGTGCTCGAGATCTGCAAGCCCAACTCGATTTGCACCGCTTGCCGGACGTCCTGGTGGGCCACTCCTTCGGTGG
>JBCCQY010000134.1:0-25730 GCA_039208735.1 Myxococcota bacterium
AATCGACAGCGGCACCGAAGCAAAGGTCCGGTTGAACTCCCCAAGCATGGAAAAGCCCTTGTACTTGAACAGGAAGTCGACCCCGACCTTCTGAAAGTCAGGAAGCGCCTCTTGTCCTGCCGCATCGAGGTAGAGGATGCCCCCGCTCTCGCGCCCTCGGCGACTGCTCATCTGTCGGTTGTAGCTGTAGATCGCGCCCACCACGAGGCGAGGTGTCGGCTCCCGTACCAAGTCCGCCTGACGAAACTGGCCGAACCTCGTGAACAGACCGAACGGCAAGTAGTCGAGGCGCCCCCCCACTTTCAAACCGCCCCGGTCGGCGTCGAACACGTTGGGGCCATCGCCGTTCGTGACCACCACATAGGGCTTGAGGTAGTGCTGCGATTGACCGAACCGAAGGCGATGGTTGATGAAGAGACCAAACTCGCGAATCGCCGCAAACGCCGAGGTCAACCGACTCCGTTCCGGAAGCTGCAGCGTGTGGGACAACATGAACAGTTCGCGGTTGTCGGTTGGGGTCGCCCGTTGGCCGAACGTCACTTCGAAGTGGCGAGACAGGCGATAGGTCACGAAGGCGTCGAGCAGAAAGTTGTTCTGCAAGGTGTCGACCTCGTTCGCGCCTGACAGGTCCACCTGCAGACGAAACTCCACCCGGTCGCGAGGGGAACTTCCCACCAGGCGAAGCCGAAGCCGGCGCATCCGAAAGCGGGTTAAGGAGTCCCGGCCCGGCTGCATTGTGAAGTCGCGAACCTCCATGGACGGCTGCATGTAGGTGAACAAACGCAGCCGGTGGCCCTGATGGGTCGAAAACCGCAAGCCCTCGCCCAGTCGGTACTTGTCGAGCGTGAGGCCGCCATCCCTGGCCCAGGCCGGCCCTCCCCACAGCAGCACGAAGCCAAGGACGAACACCCACACCGCTCACCCCACAATCGAGTGGAAGACAAGAAGGAAGACCAGCCCAAGGCCCAGCGGCACCGCGGTACGCCGGACCACATCGATGGTCGAGACCCCGGCCAGTTCCGACGTGGCAATCACCACGCCCGCGATGGGCGAAACGCTCCGACCCATGCTCGCGGCGAGCTGCATGGGCGTCACAAGGTCGGTCGCCGGGACCCCTGCACTACTGGCGATATCGGGCGCGAGGGGACCAAAGGCAAAGAACGACGCGTTACCACTGCCCATCAGCATCGATGCCGCAAAGATCATCACCGACATCACGACGCCAATGCCCACGGCACCCATGCCGATCGATTGCGTCACGGCGATCAGGGCGTCGATGAACCCCAAGGCCAGCAGACCCTGCGAGAACACATCCGCCGCGATGATCAGCGTCACCACGGAGCGAAACAAGTCCCCCATACCCCCCCAAAACACCTTCAGCGTTCCGAGCATCCCGCTTGCGTCCCGAGTGCGGAGTCCGTCCACGACAAGGGCGATCAGAAGGCTCACGAACATCGCGGTGGTGGTGTCGAGCCTCACCCTTGTCGCGCCAAACAAGCCCGAGAAGGCGAGAAGGAGGACCAAGGGCAGAACCGGAAAGATCGCGTAGAGGGTTGGGAACCCGTTGTCGTCGGGATCTTCGTCGGGCAGCGCGATGGCAAACGCCGGGGTTTCCTTCCGGTCGGCCCAACGGTTCACAAAGTAGAACGCCGTGGCGACCACCAGGCTGGTGGGAACGACCAGGGGCAGCTGGTGCAGCACGAAGTAGTCTGAAAGGGGCAGTTCGACGATCTCGGTCGCTCTCGCGGTCATCGCGGAGGCGGGACCCATGCCAAAGCTGGTGCATGAAACGATCACGGCAACCGCAGACACGCGGCTAATGCCGAGCCTCACGAGCAGCGGATACACCGAGGCCATCAGCAACAGGCCCAGTCCCGCCGCCGAGGGAATGGTGACGAACAAGGCCTGTCCGATGGGAATCATCAGGCTGGCGGACAGGTAGGGGAATCGGCGAAACCAGCGCAACGGACGCGTGGCGACGCTGACCAGGGCGTGGCTTGCCCCAAGCTTGTCCATCGCGGCCACAAAGCCACCGATGGCCATGATCATGAGGCCCACGCCACCCAACGTCTCGGAAAACGACTCGGCCACGAGCCGCAAGAGATCAAAGCCGAACCACCCCGTGGCGCGGTTCGGGACTGGGGTGTCGAGTCCTAGCCCTCGAGCCACCACCAGCATCGAAAGTCCAGCCGCAAGCAGAACGCCGTGGGGGTGGAGCCGCCGCAACAGGAGGTTGGCGACGACAACAATAGTGGCAACGGCGAACAGCGCCGCGACGACGGACACGTTGGATTCAGAAGTCGGTGCCGTCGATGCGCGTGCCCGGAGTGAAGAGCACGCCCTTGACGACGTTGGTATGAAGGTCGAAATCGCCGGTCAGATCGGGATTCCGGGTAAAGGCCTGATCGGCGGCCGACGTGTAGTTCGGGAAGGTCTCAATGTCGCGGGCGATGAGTTCGTTGCCCGCGCTGTCTTGCAGGTAAAAGATGTCCCCCCCGTTGTTGAGGTTCAGTTCTCCAAACGTCGAGGTCTGGACGATCGAACCACCAAAGTCGTTGGTGACCATGTTGAAGTTCGGGTTGGGCTTCTTCCCTTTCTCATCGAGGAACTCGCGGGTATCGATGCCAGGCATTCCGCCGCCAAACACGACCAACGCCTGACCAGGGGCGAGCACCGTGCCATCGGGCACCGTGTGGTTCGGTCCCTTCGTGGCCACCGCGTCGAGATTTTCCTGGTCGAACAGCATGAAGCCGCTCACATCGACCGAGAAGGTCTCGGTATTGACGAGTTCGACGAACTCATCGTCCATGGCTCCGCGAACGCCATCGAAATTGGCGTCGCCGCCATCGCCGGGTGCAGCAGGCACGCCGCCCACCGGGTCGTACTGCATCTCATTGAGGAGAATGGTCGCCGTGTCGGCTTCGTCGCAATTGTCGTCCGTGCCATTGCCTGGAATCTCAGCCGCATCTGGGTTGATTGCTGGGTCGGCATCGTCGCAATCATCTGCGGTCAAAAACCCGTCGCAATCGCCATCATCGGCCACGGCGTTGGATTGGTCGTCATTGTCATCACAATCGTCGGCGGTGAGAATGCCGTCACAGTCGGCATCATCAGCAATTGCCCCCAGCATCTCATCGTTGTCATCACAATCGTCCGCCGTTGGGACGCCATCATTGTCAGCATCCACAACCGGTGCAGGACCCGTGTCGCCGGCGCCGGTCTCCGCGGTCTCTTTTTCGGGATCATCGCCCGCACAAGCCGTGGCCATTAGACTTGCCGCAAACAATGCGGCAACGCGAATCGAGTGGTGCATGGTGTCTCCTCTTGCCCCCCAGGGGCGACTGAAACGGCTCAGAACGACGAGCCGTCGACTCGAGTGCCCGGCGAGAATAGCAAATCCGAATTTGCGGCATGCTGCTCGAAATCACCGGTCAAGTCAGGATTCCGCGTGTACGATTCATTGGGATTGTTGGACAGCGGTTCCACATCGAACTGCAACACGATGAGTCCGGCATCGTCTGTGATACGCAGGAGATCACCCGAATTGTTGAGGTTGATCGCACCCGTCGTCGTGGTTTGAACCTGGGCGCCTCCAAACGCGCCGCTCGGCGTTCCACCTCCGAAGACCACCAGCACACCGCCGTCTTCGAGAACTGTCCCCGCCGGAATCACGTGCCGAGGAACTCCGCTGACCCAAGCCTCCGTGTCCCAAATCGCGTAGTTCGAAACATCGAGAACCCCGCCGCTCGTGTTCACAAACTCAACGAATTCGTCCTCGTCTTGGACGTAGATACCATCGCCATTTGCGTCACCTGGAAAGTTCCCTTCGTCATCTGCGGGGTCGTTCGATGGATCGTAGAGCACTTCATTGATGGTGAGCCCTGGATCGATGTCGTCATCGGCAATCGTGACTTCGAGTTCGGTGATGAATCCGAGTTCTCCGCCCGTCACGCGGTCCAAAGTCACTTCGATGATCTCAATGCCCTCGGCCTCATCGTCGTCCACCGACGTCAATGTGGTCGAAGCCGTCAGTTCGCCAGCCGGAATCGTCAACGTGGTCGGCCCGGCCGTGAAGTCGTCACCCAGCGTGGCCGTGCCTGAAAGCCCAAGGTCGACCGTCACTTCGCTTTCGGTTGGGGAGTTGGCGGTCGCGGTGATGGTGACGGTCTCCCCGGACTCAGCAATCGTGACCACCGAAGCGCTGATCGACACGAGCAACCCCACGTCCGCATCCGAAACCACGCCCAAACGCATCTCTTCGGGCACTTGGTCGTAGATCGCGGAAGGCACAACGATGTCCGGCGTATCGGGGTCGCCGTCCGGACCTGGGTTGCCGGAAAGATCAAGGGTCTCGTCGATGAGCGGATTGTTCTGCAGGTCGATCGTTACGAGTTCATGATTGGGAAGCGAGAGATGCCGGAGGGCCGGATTTCCCGACAGGTCGATGGTCTGCAGACGCTGACCATCCTCGGCCTGCGAACTGCCTTGGTACCGCAGCCGATCAAGGACCGCGTTGTTGGTCAGATCGAGGTCGCCGACCAGATTGAAGTTCATCTCGAGCGCTTGCAGATTCTGGAGGTTGGCCAGATCGAGGGACTCGACGTCATTGGCGGTAATGCGCAGCAACTCCAAGTTCACGAAGAACTGAATTCCATCCAAATCAACAATCTTATCGGCTGCCGTAGCGACTCCAGCCTCTTTCAGGTTGGCCACCGCGCTCGAGGTCTTGGACAACGCAAGTTCCGCCACCCCATCAACGAGGTTGATGTCGACCGACCAGACGGTCTCGCCATCGACCTGCTCGGAAGAGATGCCAGGAACCTTAAGAAACGCCATGTATTCGCCGAACGCGGCGTCGGACAGCGGATACAGCTCCGCGGGCGGAGGGGGCTCCTCCACATCCTGGGTCTGGCAGGCAATGGTGCCTAGCAATGCGGTGCAGACGAGGATCGAACGCATGGGTCCTCCGTCGCGGGGCTCCCCGCGCCGTGTCCCACGACTCTACACCGACCCCTCGCAAAATGGACGCGATCGGCGATGTCCGAGCATCTATAGAAAAGCAAAAAGCACCATTATCAAAAAATGACGCCGCGTCTCTTATCTGCTGCTGCGACAGGTGCGCGCCTCGGACGACCGAGCCCTAAGAAGGCAGCCCAAGCGCACGCCACGCCAACATGCCGCCGGCCAAATTCGCAGCGTTGATGCCGGCGCGTTCGAGGATCGTGGCCCCTATCGAAGAGCGACGTCCGGATTGGCAAACCACCACCACAGGACGGTCGGTGGGCACCTCGGTCACACGAACGCGGAGTTCATCGAGGGGAATCGCAAGCGCGCCGTCGAGTTGACCAAGTTCACCAGAGAGTTCGGCCGGGTTTCGAACGTCGAGGATGCGGACGTCCTCGCGATGGTCGGCTACCCACTCAGGCTCGATCTGGTGGAATCCCCCGTACGTGCGCACCACCGGCCCCCACGCGGGCTTCACGGGCGCCTGACCGTCCTCGGGCTCTCCCAAACGGAGGTTCGCGGGCAGGGCGACATCAAGCTTCTTGGGGTGGGGCAAGCCAAGGTTGTTCATGTAGCCGACGAAGTCCTCTTCGCGGGCCTCGCCGCCAATGCGGGGATTGTGGGCGCATTCCTCTTGCACGCTACTTGACGTTCGCCCTCGATAGTCGTGGGCCGGGTACACGGTGTAGTGACGAGGCAAGCTGAAGATTTGGTCACGAATGGAGCGAAAGAGGGTCGCGGCACTGCCGGCTTGGAAGTCGGTGCGGCCAGCCCCTCGAATGAGCAGAGCGTCACCGGTAAACACCATCTCTGCGTCGTGCTCCACGAACGCGAGGCAACCAGCCGTATGGCCGGGCGTTGCACGTACTTCAAGCGACCGCTCACCAAACCTCACCACGTCGCCATGCGCCAACGGGAGGTCGACCGCGGACACGTTGTAGGCCTTGGCCAAGCCGATCCGAGATCCAAACTCCTGTTTCATCAGCCAAGCCCCGGTCACGTGGTCTGCGTGAACATGGGTGTCGAGGGTCGCGATCAACACCACGTCAAGTTCCCGCACCAGCGCGGCATCTCGCTCATGCTGCTCAAACACCGGATCGATCAGCACCGCCTGGCGGGTCGCTGGGTCGGCCAACAAGTAAGTGTAGGTGCTGGACGTCGCGTCGTAGAGTTGTCGGAACATCAGCGTGCTCACTCCGGATCGAGCACGCCCTCAATCGCGTGCACCGCTCCTGACAGTGTACGCACATCGGCGAGGGGCCCCACGGGAACGCGCGTAGACTGCGCGTCGAGCAACCCCAAGCTTCCGTCCTTGGCAACGTCGAATTCGACTTCGTCACCCCATGCCGTCGTCCACCGGGTCCCATCGGTTGCGGACCCGAGTAGAACCTGACCTGAGATCACGTGATTGAGCAGGATGGAAGCAATGTTGGCCGGTGGGTTGCCAAGGCTGATTCCGGCGTCGGCAAAGGCCTGGTTCGTGGGCGCCAACAGGGTGAACGGCTCCCCCCCGGCCAGCGTATTGGGAGCCAAGCTATCGCTGAGCCCGGTCGCGTTGAGCATGGCCAGCAACGTGGAGAACTCGGGCTGGGCTTCCAGGTAGAGGAGGGTCGGCGGCGGAACCGCCACCGCGTCCAGGCGATGCACGATGCCGTTGGCCGCCACCTGGTCCAAGGGGGTTCCTAGAGGGGCCCCACCCAATGTCTTGGTCTGGGCCACCGACTGCAACTGCAGGCCGGAGGCGGTAAGCAGCGCCCGATCCTGCGCCAGGTCTCCAAACGCGACCTCCGCCGGGATCATGTGGTAGAGCAGGATGTTTGCGAGCGTGTCCTGGCTCGGGGAGATCGCACCCAACTGGGCGAATGCTCCGTCGCTGGGGACAAATACCGTCCACATCGCCTTCCGATCGTCAAGCGCCAGGTCGAGGCCGGTTTGGCCAAGGGCGGCGGCAAAGCGCTGGGTCTCGGAATCCATCTGGATGAGGTCGGCAACCGTCGGGGGCTCCGTCCCCGTGTCGGTCATTAAGACGGGGCCTGTGTCTGCGGTGCTCATGGGGTCGGACACGACCGGTGCGTCGTCGGTGACAGGTTCGGTTCCATCCCCCGAACAACCAACGATGAACCCCATGATTCCGATCTTTCGGAGCATCTCGTCCCCCCTTGGCCATCGCATGGCCAGACCTCCAGCATAGACGGCGTCGTTCCGATCCTGCGATATCGGGTTCGGCATGGGGGACGATCGAATTGGAAGCCTGCTCGCGGCGACTCGAACCGCGGAGGATTGGACCCCGTGGCTTGTGCTAGCGGATGCTTTGGGTGAACGTGGTGATCCGCGCGCTGCCTTGGTCCGGGCACACCATCGGTTGGCCGAGGGCGGACTCCCCGACGCCGATCGCGATGTTCTGGCGAACTGGATCATCGCGACGGAAGGGGCTTCCGAATGGCCCAACTCCCTTCCCAAAGCCCCTCCTGGGGTCTCGGTGCGATGGGTCCGCGGATTCGTTCATCAGATTTTCCTTCGTCGCTTGGCCGACGACGTGGTTGCCTACCTAAACGCGTTGCAAGCCCATCCCTTCGGACGGGGCCTCAACCACCTCCGATTGATGGTTCGCCGGCCTGCCGTCGCCGCATTCGGCCGCCTGGTCGAAGCCCGCTTTGCTCCGCATGTGCTGCATTGGTCCTTTGCCCAACAGGCCCTCGGACCCGCCCATGCCCGGGTGCTCGCCGCGGCTCTCCCCACGCTTCGGAGTCTCGACGTCAGCGCCAACGCGCTGGGGGATGGAGGCATGATGACCTTGGCCAACACGCCATGGTCGGACCTTGAGGCTCTCCATTTGGGCAGCAATGGGATCGGTACGGAAGGCATCCATGCATTGGCCGCGGCGAACTGGCCCCGACTCGAAACGCTGTTGATCATGGCCGCGCCAATCGGGGAGACCGAAGCGACGGCACTCGCCAGCGCGGTTTACGCAAACCACTTGGGGTTCCTGCAACTTCCCAACTGCGGTTTGGGCGCCGCGATCGAGGCCTTGATCCCGGCTCCACGACCTGCGTTGCACACGCTTGGTTTGGCCTTCAACGCCCTGGGGGACGCGGGGTTGGCGAAGCTTTCTCCCGAGCAACTGCCGAACCTGCGGCGACTTGCGGTCATGGGCAATCGGATTCGCGACCGCGGCGCCCGGCACTTCGCAGACCAACCGTGGACCACCTTGCGGAAGGTGGATCTCTCACAGAACCCCGACATTGGAGAGGAAGCGCGCCAGGCCCTGGGGACGCTTCCCTTCGAAGTGTTGGTGTAACTGCGCGCCGTCTCAAAGGACCTGCCGATATGTGGTGGCTCTTCCTTGCAACACTGACCGCAACTTCGGCCGTTCCTGAAACCGCGCCGGTCGAAGCGCGATCCTCGATCGCCGTCCGCTACCTCCAACTGCTCGACGGCGATCGAGCCGTGCGAACGCGGGCCCTGGACGCGGTCACAGGACGCTTTGCCGTTGACCAGGTGCCGATGGCGCTGGAAGTCGTTCGATTCGCCCAGGATCCAAAAGTGGTGGACGTCCTTTGGGCTTGGATCGCGCGCGGCACCCACACCCCACCGGGAGACGGTCCCGCCGCGTGGCGCTGGTTGTGGGCGCAAACGTACACCCCCCACCCCGACTACGCTCTCTTCAAAGCCACTTTGTACCGAAACATCGACCCGAAGTTTGAGCGGTATTTTCAAACCACCCCCTCCCCCCGCATTCGACTGGACGAGATTCGATGGGGTGGTGTGCGCCAGGACGGCATTCCTCCACTCCGAGATCCCAAGCTCGAGACGGCTCCAGAGGCCACCTGGCTGAACGCCCGAGATGTGGTGTTTGGCACCGTGGTGGATGGTCAGGCGCGTGCGTTCCCCAAACGCATCCTCGCCTGGCACGAGTTGCTCACCATGACCATCGGCGACACCACCATTGCCGGTGTCTACTGCACACTCTGCGGCAGCATGATCGTGTACCGCACCACCGTCGATGGCGTCACACATGATCTGGGTACCAGCGGCTTTCTTTACCGATCCAACAAGCTCATGTACGACAAAGCCACCCAGTCGCTCTGGTCCACGCTCGGAGGATTTCCGGTGGTCGGTCCGCTTGCCGACCAACCGATCGGGTTGCCGATGCATAGTGTGGTCACCACCACCTGGGGCGCATGGCGCGAACGTCATCCTGACACGCTCGTGCTGTCCATCAAGACCGGACATCGCAGGGACTACGGGGAAGGTGTCGCCTACCGGGACTACTTCGCCACCGACCGGCTGATGTTTGCCGTGCCGAACCTCGATGATCGGCTCTCCAACAAGGCTCCCGTCCTCGCACTGCGGCGGGGAACGGACCCGGTGGCCATCTCGTCGCGTTTTCTTCGCAAGCACCCCGTCCACCACGAAGTTGTCGATGGGACGTCGCTGGTGGTACTCACCGACCGGTCCGGCGCCCACCGCGTCTACGAGGCTCAAGGCCAGACCTTCGTGCGGACCGATCGGAAACGAACCGCGACGGATCGCCAGGGCAAAACCTGGACCATTACCGAGGACGGGCTGGTCCACGGAGACCTCAGACTGCCCCGAGTGCCCGCTCACAACGCCTTTTGGTTTGGCTGGCGTGCGGCCTGGCCCACGACGCGGCTCGTTCAGTAGTCCATCGTCAGGAATCGGTTCGATGTGGATCGAAGCTCGTCGAACCAGATCCGAGGGACAATCGTCGGTCGTCACCAGGGGGGCCTGCCGTTGTCCGATGCCATTGCCGAACATCCTTTGGGCCGGGCGGTCGAACTCGGAAGCGAATTGCTTGCCGAACTCGACGAAGAGCGCCTGTTGTCTGCCATCTTCGATGCGTTCCAACAGGTGATCGACGCCGCCGGTGGAACGCTGCTCACCCAGAGCGGGTCGTTGTGGGTCGAACGTCGCGCGGCGAAGCTCTCGCTCCACCAGCTGGACGCCGAATGGTTCGCATCTGCACAGGCCAGCCGTTGCCCAGAACTTCGAACCCTTCCCCATAACGGAGGGCGAGCCATCGTCATCACCATGGGAGAGCCGGATGAATTCTGCGCCTGTGTGGTGCTCGAGGGGGGCTCACTTGACGATGACGCCGCAGTGGCCGTCACGGCGCCGCTGGCCAAACTCGCCACGGTCGCCCTACGCAACGCCTCCCGCGTCCAAGGGATGCTCGAGACGCAACGCCTCGACGATGAGGTGGCCATTTCGGCGTTCACCCAGCGCCAGGTCTTGCCTCCCCAACCGCCAAGGGTCCAGGGGCTGGACATCTCCGTGCACTTTCGGTCGTCGCGCCTGGGCTGCGGGGGAGACTTCTTTGACTTCATCCCCTTGGCCGACGAAAGCCTGGTGTTCTGTGTGGCCAACTTCTCGGGATTTGGGACCGCCACCGCACTCCTGATGGCCACTGTGCGCGGATACCTGCGCGCAACGTTGACCGTCGCCGGTCCCCAGTTGGGAGACTTAGTGGCGGGCTTGGACCAGGTGATCGAGGACGCGCCCGACGACCTGCAGTTTGCCACTGCGTTCATCGGCCACATCGATCCCACGAGGACGCGCTTGCGGTACTGCAACGCCGGTCATGAAAGCGGTCTCCTCGTAGCCGAAGACTGCATCGAAGAACTCCATGCGGCCGCGCCTCCGCTTGGCGTGATGGTCGGCCTTGTGCCGGAGGCAAGCGAAGTGCCGCTCCTTCCTGGGGCCACCCTGGTGCTGGCCACCGAAGGCTTTCTCGAGGCGGTCGACTCCGAAGCCCCTCGTCCACAGCTGCGAAATGTCACCGCCGCCGCAGCCCATGGGCGCACCTCCAGCGAGGTCCGCAACCGCATCGTCAAAACCCTCTCTCCCACACGGCACCCCGCCGATCAGGACGAAACCCTGATCGTGATCCGAAGCGAGGCTCCATGAACAAGCGACACTTGTACCGCGTCCAACTGGATCACCCCGTGGAGATCTCGTTCGGGGAGGGGTTCGAATCCGCCCGATGCAAGGATCTGACCGCAGGCGGAATGTTCGTGGCGACCGCACATCGCCCCGACTACGGCACGTCCGTCGCGATTCGGCTCGACCTGCCCGACCATGGCACGGTCGACCTGACCGGTCGGGTGCGGTGGTCACGCGATGGGGGATTCGGCGTCCAGTTCGACGAACCGAGCCAAGACGTCACCTATGCGCTGACCGCGTTTCTCCATCAGGCCGCTCAGGCGGCCAACAAGGCCTCCCAGGCTCCCAACGTCGAAAGCGAAGTGTTCAGGCTGCTCGAAGCCCAGCTTCAACGGCATGGACCCGACGCCCTCGCGCGAGCCCTGTCCGAGTTCCTGGGCAACTACGCACTCCAGGTCGACATCGCCAAAGCCGCGTTGGTCGAACGGAGTCGTCGACGAAGCGAGGAGGCTGAGTCCGTATGAGCAAGCCACCAATTCCGGCGGGAGACGCCCTTCGCATCCTGGCTCTCGAGTCGCTTCGCATTCTCGATACGCCCGATGACCCCCAATTCGATTGCATTACGGCCGCCGTCGCGCAGCACTTCAACGTGCCGGTTGCCTTGGTGTCCCTCGTGGACCGAGACCGGCAGTGGTTCAAGTCACGATTCGGGTCGGTTCCCCCTGAAACCCCCCGGGACCACGCGTTCTGCGCGTACACCATCGTGGGGTCCGAGCCGCTCGTCGTGCCCGACGCCACCGCGGACCCCCGCTTCGCCGATAATCCAATTGTCACCGGGGAGTTTGGGCTTCGAGCTTACGCGGGCGCATCCATCACCTATGACGGCTGGCCGCTGGGGTCGGTGTGCATCATTGACCACCACCCGCGCCATGATCTGACGTCGTTCGGAGCCCTCGAGGATGGGGCTCGCGAAATCGAGCAAGTGCTCGCCGGATGGGGGCGATGGTCGTTCACCACACGTCGCCCCCAAGGTCGTCCAAACGATCCGAGTTCGCTGCCTATCCACATCGAAGGGAAAGGACCCGAACGATTGGTCATCGTGGACCAGCCCTTGGTGGGCCGACCGGCCGACTACTGGAGCCGGCACGTGCTGAGCCGAATCGACCGTTGCGAGGTCCAGCGGGTGGAGTTGGACCTGAGTCGCTGCGACAACATCGACAAGACCGGAGCGGCTGCGCTCGCCTTACTGCATCGAACGTGTCGGAAGCAGGGCATTTCGCTGCAGATGATTGCTGCGACCTCTGCGGTGATGGGCCGGTTGCGTCGATGGAGCCTGCTTCGTACGCTTACCGGCATGCCGTAACCGTCCCTTTCGAGGCCCGGACCCGAACGTTACGGACCGGCCATGAACGCCATCGGCTTGTCGTTGTGGATGTGGTTGCTCATCGCCTGCGGTCGGAGCAGCTCTACGCCGCCTCCCACGCCGGCAAAACCTCAGTTGCTCCCGTGGGTGGAGCAGCTCACCGCCAACGCCAACAAGGATGCCACCTTGCCCCTGGTGGTGACGATGCACGGTCGAGGCAGCGACCCGGAGCGGTTCCAGAAGTTCTTCGCCGATCTCGACGTTCCCATGCGGATCGCCCACCTCGAAGCCCCTGTGCTCGAGCATGATGGACGCGCTTGGTTCACGTTCCGAGGCCGTACGCGGCAGGACCTCCGCAACGAGGTAGACCGCCTCGCCGATCTCGCAGTGAAGACCACGGAGCGCATCGAGCAAACTCGACCCACCGAAGGCAAGCCGATCCTCGTGGGCTTCTCGCAAGGGGCGATGGTGGTGTACGCGTGCGTGCTCCGCCACCCCGGCGTTTACCGCAAGGCCCTCCCGGTCAGCGGAGTGCTGTTCACGGAACCCCCGACCGACCACAACGCGGGCGACATGCCTCCGGTCGTGGCGATGCACGGGGAGCGCGACCCCGTCATTGGCCCGGCCGCAAGCGTCGATGCGGTGCGGGCGCTGCAACAACTCGGCACCCAGGCCGAGCTGCGACTATTCCCCGATGCGGTGCACTGGATCGACGGCGAATTGCAAAAGGCGCTCTTCGAAGAACTCAAAATGCGCTAGCGCAACTCGGGCCACAAGCGGGTGATCGACGTGGGATCGAGTTCGATGGCGAACAGATCCCCCTTGCGCCACAAGGTTCCCGAAGCCTCGAGGGGCTCTGCGACGAAGGGCAAAATGGCCTCGTGGATGTCCGTGCGTCCCGGCCCCGTCACCAACACATGGCTCCGTCGACCGTCGGACGCATGGGTCACCAGCACAGGCGGCACGCCACCCCGAACACATAGCTGGGCACACGCGCGATGGCCTTTCCCAGAGCCCGGACGCATTCGCCCGTAGTAGCACTTCGAATCCACAATTTCACCAGCCAACTCGATGGGGCCCAATCCTTGCCAATCGAGCGCGTGGAGTTCCGCGACCGTCGCTTCGGGCAACTCCGCATCCTCGAGTCCCCAGACTTCGAGGAAACGACGCCCATCACGATTCATGCCAAAGCCTCGGACCTTGACGACCTGGCCCACCTTGTTGGCGAAGGAGCCTTGCAACCCGGCCTTGGATCCTTGTGAGAGCAGCACGGTGGCCGGTCCTTCGTCGGTGGTCACCACAAGGTGGGCGTAGGGCTCGGAAAGGTAGATGCCTAGGTATTCCGTCTGCTTTCGCTCCGATGCCCCCGGTGAGGATTGGAGCTGGGCAATCGCGGCCGCCGAGCCAGCAAACAGCAGGATGAGCGCCACCGAAATGCCCACCAAAAACCCAAGGGAGCGGCGAGACGGACCGGCCCAACCGATAAAGAAGTCCTCTTGTTCGGCCATGGTCAACCCTCCTTCGGAGTGGGATGAACGTAGACGCGGCCGCCTTCGATCTTCACGGGGTAGGTGTCGACTTCCTCGGTAAAGGGAGGGGGCGATTTGCCGTCCTCGGGTCGGTACTGCCACCCATGCCAGGGGCAGGTGAGACACCCATCGATGATGCGGCCTTCATCGAGTGGACCTCCTTGATGGCGGCACACCGCGTGCAGCGCGTAGACCTCGCCTTCGTGCAGCATCACCGCAATACGCTCCCCGCTTGGGGGCGTGACCGCGGTGGGCTTGCCCTCGACCAGCGCCGTACGTAGCCCCGCATCGAGCCACCCCTCGGACACGGGATTTGGCGCATCCCCGCTTCGACTCCGCGACGCGGCGACGAGATGCAAGCCCGAGACCCACACCAGACTGCCCCCCAACAACAGTGCGTTGCCGATGTGGGTGTCGTACTGCATCGCACCGAACGCCACGTGCAAGACGGCCAGGGTGTAGACGCCGTACACCCCCATGTGGAGGGTCTTCCAACCCCATGCACCCAGGTTGCGGTTCCACCAGTCGTGGCTCGTGGCGGCCATCACAAACAGGTAGATGAGCGCGACCGCTCCAAAGATTTGGAACGGCAACGACGCCTGATGGAACCCCGTGTCGTGCAGGAAGAGGGATTGGAGCTGCGGCGTGACCGGGCTGCGCGAGTGGTACCACCCCAGCACCTCGTAGGCGTGCCGGCCAAGGACCAAGAAGGTGATGACGCCGAGGTGCCGCCGGTTGTAAAGCAGCGGCAGAAACCTTCGATCGAGCCTCGCAAGTGGACCGATCGACAAGATGAGCGTGAGCAAGAGGAATCCGCAGGACCCCCACGCCCGCATCTTGATGGTCTCCGCGATGAACGCCTCTTCGCCCGTGTAGACGCTGCGAGCCAACATCTGAAAGACGGTGGTGTAGACATAGATCAGCGCGACCACAACGACGTCGAAGCCGATCTTGAACCGGTTGACCTGCACCGGCACGTAGCCCGCACTCATGGCGCAACTCCCGAAAGCACGGCGGGCGGGTCTGAAACCGGCAACACCGCGGGGTAGAGCGTCGCGTAGACGACAGCGCCCACCAAAAGGGGTCCGATGACCCACCAGATGCGCTGATGGGCTTGGCGCTGCCCACGCCTCATGACGACTCCTCGACGCCTTCGGCCCAGGACCGTCCTCGAATCCACCACAGCAACACGATGGGCCACAACGCAGCCACACCGGGCAGGATCAAAGGTCGAAAGGTCCAGGACCCCCCAGCTCCTGCATCGATGCGTGTCACCCCGAAAAGGACGAAGGGAATCCCGACGGCAAGGCCTATCGCCAGCCACCCTCCCCCTGCCCAGAGAATCAACTCGGCCTCGTTCACCTGCCCTCCTGACGCCTGCATGCTACGACGGGCCCCGTGAACAATAAACCTTCACGGCGGCGCGTCTTCATGGTGGATGTCCTCCGGATCATCGCTTCGTTGCAGATGATCAACGGACATACGCTCGATGCATTGCTCACCCCTGCCTGGGAGTCGGGCCCTACGTTCGTCCGTTACACGTGGTACCGCGGGCTGGTCTCGGTGGCGTTTCTGCTCGTGGCCGGCATGGCGTATTACCTGGCCACGCTTCGACGGTTCGACGCCCACAAGTCGAACCCCGAAGCGGTCCGACGACGGTTTCGCCGCGGCATCGACCTCGTGCTCATCGGCTATGCCCTCCGCATCCCGTGGAACCTCTTTGGGCCCGACCCCGAACTTGCGGCCCGCCAATGGTCGTGGCTCATCACCTGCGGGGTTCTGCAATGCATTGGCATTACGCTCATCATGCTCGAAGCGATGACGTGGTTCGCCAAGAAACCGAGCCAGGTCGTCGGTGGTGCCATCGCCCTCGCCACCCTTCTCTTCGCGGCGGCACCCTGGCTCGACACGCTGCAGTTTGAAGGGTCAAGCCGAATCCTGATGAACTACCTGTCGCATCAGGGGGGGTCCCCATTCCCCGTCGCGCCATGGGGCGCCTACATGCTGGGTGGTGTGGCCATTGGTGCCTTCGTCCTGCCTCAGGGTTCGGACACCCCGCTCTGGAGCAGGCTCCTCCGTCTTGGGATGCTCGGTGGCGCCTCTTACCTCGCTTATCAGTCGCTCAAGGGCAACCCGGTCCCCTTCCAAACCGCCGATACAACCTACTCGGCGCGACCGATCGCCGCCTTCGACCGACTTCGCGGCATCACGGCCCTCTTGGCGGGCCTTGCGGTGCTCTGCCATCCGATTCGCCGACTGCCTCGGGTGTTTGCCATTGTCTCTGGCGAAACGCTCGCCGTGTATGTCATCCACCTTGTTCTGCTCTTCCAACCGCCATTCAACCTGGCGTGGCGACTGGGTCTCGCCCAGTACGAACTCGAGCAAGCATTGCTCGTCTCGCTCGCCATGATCGTGACGACGATCGCGCTGACACTGTTGTGGCACGAGCAGAAGAAACGCGGCTGGCTCCGCTCAGTCCGTAGGTGGTTCGTCGAGCGTTTGCTGGGGAGCGAGGATCGAGATGCACGCGTTGTCAAATAGTTCTGACCCTGCCACTGGCTGGCGCGCCGTCGAGCTGGGCGTCGTTCGCCACCATGCCGACACCGCGAACCTCCTCCAACAACTCCTCACCGTCGATCCAAACTGGGTCCCGGCGCTGTGTCTACGTGGCTTCGCGCTGCTGTTCAAGGGCCGTCGGGCCTTACGAGACGCAGCCGCCGAGCATGGCAACCAAGCCCACCAGGCCATCGCATCCGGTCGCGGGGAGCCCGGTGATGACGACCTCGTTGATGCGTTGTGGGCCTGGTCTCGCGACGATGGCTGGGCTGCGGAAGCTGCCTTGCAGCGTCGTCTCCTCGCGAAGCCTCATGATTTGTTCACGGTCAAGCTCCAGCACGGACTGTTGTTCATGATGGGGCAATCCAAGGTGATGCGGGAGCGCATTGAGGCCCATCTCGCCACGTGGCCAAACGACGACCCCGATCGGGGCTATGTGCTGGGCGCTACGGTGTTTGCTCGGGTGGAGTGCGAAGATTTCGACGCCGCCGATGTGGCGAGGCAGGAATGGACCGAGCACCCCGCCGATGATGCATGGGGGCTTCACGCGGTCGCCCATTTGCTTCACGAACAGGGCCGATTCACCGACGCCCTCGACTGGCTCGAGCAACGCCAAGATCGTTGGGCGGCCTGCGACCGGTTCGGGAACCACCTCGACTGGCATCGGGCGTTGCTGCATCTTCACCTGGGCAGCACGGAGCGCGCGCTTTCGATCCACGACGAACACCTGCGGGGCGTTTTTGATGGCGACTACCGCGACATGAGCAACGCGGTATCGATCTTGTGGCGCCTCGAAGCGTTGGGCATCGACGTCGGGCCCCGCTGGCAGGAACTCGCGGCGGCCTGCTCTGGGCTGCTCCACGACCATGGTTCGGCCTTCGCCGACGCCCACTACGTGCTGGCCCAACTTCACGGCGGGCCCCCTGAATGCGTCCATCCCATGTTGGAGACGCTCCGCGAGATCGATGGAGCTGGCTACCAGGATGGCGTCGTCAAGGAGGTCGGACTGGTGTTGTGCCAGGCGCTCGCCGAGTGGCAACGTCATCCGGAGCGGGCCCTCGAGGGGCTGCGAACCATTGGCTGCGACATTCCATTGATTGGCGGTTCCCGGGCGCAGCGCTCGTTGTTCGACGACGTCATCGCTCACCTCGAACGCGTCACGGCCTGAGCTGTGCCCAGGTGGTCTCGCCCACCTTGACAACGCCAGGGCCGGGTTCTAATCCCGCGCGATGACCGCAGGTCCGGTAGCGATTGCCGTTGACGACGCCGCCCAGGCGGACTGGGTGGGGTTCATTGTCGAAGGGCTGCAGCTCGATGGCTTCGATGCACAGCTCATCGAAGGTGCAGACCTACCCGCGGGGACCGCGATGCTCGTGATCGTGTGCACGACGGCGTCAAGGCCCACCATGACGTCACGTTACGCGCAGTCTCCGGCTCGGATCATCCCTGTGCTGCGAGAAGGTACGCCGGAGACCGCGTTGCCGGACTGGGTGGAGGACGGACTGTACATCGACCTTCGCGACGGCGTGACCCACAAAGGGGAACTCGAGCGTTTGTGGCAGACCCTCGCGGGCTCGCCCCTCGCCGCCACCCCGCTGACCCAGGCCGAGCGGCATCTCAACGACCTCGCCAAAGCGGAAGGCCCTCAGGTTGCCGGCTGGTCCGCGGTGACCTGGGCAGACGAGGCGCACGGACGCGACGACTTCGCCACCGAATGGTTCCTCCGTCGCCTGGCCGCCGAACTCCTGCAACGCGGCCAAGAGCACGATGAGGCTTTGGTGCAAGCCCGACGGGGACTGATGGCGGCCCTCATTGTGGATGCGACCTCGGGCATCGCCGTGCACGACGCGCTCATCGAATCGCTGGAGCCTTAACCGCGCGAAGACGCATCAGCCCCCAAGCGCCCAAATGCGAACGGTCAGATACCACGCGACCATGGACCAACGCGGCGCCAAGCCGAGGTGAACGACCTCCATCTTAGGCCGGAACTTTTCTTTGAACGCCGCGAGTCGCTGAAACCCAAACCAACGTTCGGCCAATGCGCCTTCGTAGGCCCAGCGCATCGCACGCCCACGCCATCCGGGCACGGCCCGGACCCCGTCACCCGCCAAGGGGCACGGTCCGAGACTCACCTGGGCGACGCCTTCGTCGCCGAGCCGGCGAATCGTCTCGACGAGCAGCGTTTCCATGGCTCCCGGAATCGCCTGCGGATCCCGACACAGGACATCGAAACTGTTCCGTCCCGAAGGTCCAGGCAGGACCGTGCAAAACGCCTGGACCTCACCGTCGCGGTGGGCAACGAAGGTTCGCCGACCGAAGGGCCGCTCGAAGACGGGACGTCCGGAGAGCCAGCGCACCTGCCAAGGCACCCGACGGCCTTCCAAGAAGCGACGCCAGCAATCGGCAAGAGGAACCTGCCACGACTGGGCATCGACCTCCTCGATGTGCACGCCGCGCTTAGTGGCTCGGTTGCGCATCTGTCGTAGATCGGCGAAGCGCTTGCCGCGAAGGGTGAATCGGTCAAGGTGGACCCAGGCCTCGACCCCCACCGGCAAACTCTCAAAGCCTGCCTTCTGGGCTGCCTCAAGGTCGGGTTCCCGTACGGGATACACGGCCTGACGCCGAAGACCCAGCACCGCCGTTTCTTCGCGAAAACGCCGAAACGCAGACGGCCGGTCCTCGCCGTGTATGCCGCCTACCGCAAGGGCCGTGGCGCCTCGAGCCACGAAGCTCGTCCACTCGTTCGCGTCGCCGACCGTGGCCAGCCCGGGTTGCAAGGCCAGCCAGCCCTCGGGAGGGGGCTCACGCAGGGTGAGTCGACGATGACGCTCCACCGGCGAGACATCGGGCGCATCCCACTTCGTGCCCACATCAAAGAGGGTCCCCGGCCACGCGAGGAGCGAGCGCACAAGCCGGCCCGTGCCAGGGTCGAGCGGCACCATACGAGTCGCGTTCGCAGTCAGGACTCCTCCCTTCCGAACCATAGGGTTTCCTTCGGATCGGACCCATGCCGCGCAAGGTTGCTCCAACCCGACCTTCGAGGCAAACGAGGTGCATGCTCCGCCAAGGTTCCTTCGACACCGCGGCCGGGCCAGCTGGCGCTTGAACAAGACGGCAGTTGTCGGAAGCGCGACGGTGGGTGCACCGCGCCCGGTGCCTGGGGCCAGTCCGCCACTCCTTTCGACGATCCCTTGAACTGTAGGTCAACCTAGACCGACTCGCATGGCTCGAAGAGCAAGGCTGGAAGTCGACCTTGTCCGTGTTCTGTCAACGGAATGTCACGCCCCGAAATCTTCTGCGGTAGGCAATCCCAAAGACTCAGGCTGACGTGAAGGGGCGAACCCTGTAATCTGGGCCGAACATCGAAAGGACGATCCGGTGATTCGACCCACAGTATTTTTTGCGCTTCTGTCCGTTGGCTGCAACCTGACCTCAACTCAAGACTGCGCCGTGGAAGACGAGATTCTCGTGTTCTTCGACGAGGACGGCGACGGGTTCGGTCGGGTGACCGCCGGCTACGTGTGCTCGGTGGGCGCCAACCAATCGACCAACAATCTTGATTGCAACGATGCATTTGCTGAAGTGTTCCCCGGCGCGGCCGAGATCTGCGACGACCTCGACAACAATTGCGACGGGCAAGTCGATGAAGGCTTCGAGACGCTGCTGTACTTCATCGACGAAGACAACGACGGCTTTGGCGGCAACCGAGAATTCCTTACCTGTGAAGACCCTGGCGAAGGCTGGGTGACCGAACCCGGCGACTGCAACGACCAAAACGAAAATGTGTTCCCCCTGCAGGAAGAAATCTGCGGGAACGGCCTTGATGACAACTGTGACGGGTCGATCGATTTCGGCCCGGAAACTTGCGACAACGGGGTCGATGACAACTGCGATGGCACGATTGACTGTGATGACGACCTGTGTATCGGGGCTCCCGGTTGCCAGCTCGTCTGTGTCGATGAAACGCTGACCAATTTCCTACCTGCCATGGTGAATGGAACCACAGTCGGGCAAGGGGACGACTGGTTCCCGCAGTGTGGAGCCTCGAACGCGACCGATTATTCGTTTCAGTTCACCGCCCCGCTCGATGGTCTGTACACCTTCGATACCGTGGGTAGTGGATATGATACGGTCATCGCCGCGTTCGACGGTTGTGGCGGCATCCAACTGGACTGCAATGACGACACCTTCGGGTTGCAGTCCCAAATCACGTTGTCGCTCACGGCCGGCGAAATTGCGGTCATCGTAGTGGACGGCTTCTCGTCCAACTCTGGCGACTTCGTGCTCAACGCCACGGGGCCGTAAGCCTCAGCGCCTCAACGCTGACTATTCACCAACACTGACAAAGAGATACTCGTCCGGCTCCTCTTGGCCTTCCAGAGTGGCGTTGGGCAAGGCCTTGGCCAACTGCGCGGCCACGTCGTCGGTGATGAAGTTCTCATTCAGATTCAACTGGGTGAGGTGCACGAGCTTGTCGGCGTTGTCCAGCAATACCTGCGCTCCGGCGTCGGTCATCGTGCCCATCGACAGGTTGAGGACCTGGAGCTGCGGCAACACGGCCGCGCTCACGACCTGGGCGGGGATGGCGTCGGCGAACTCTGAATTCATCAGGCCAAGCGACTTGAGCTTCGGCCACCGAGCTGCCGCCTCAAGCACCGCGGCGGCATGGCTGACGTCGCCTTCCAACCCGTACTCGTCGGTGCCCCACCAGATGTCGAGCCGCTCGAGCGCGGGCAACGTGGCCTGGGCAATGCGCTCGGCGGGCTCCTTGGGTAGCCCCCCGGTGCGGAGTTCGAGGTGCTTCAACCGAGGCGCTTCCATGGCCCCAAGGGAGATGTTTCCCCCTTGCACTTCCAGGTGTTCGAGGTCCGGCAGCACCGACCAGAGGTCGGCCAACGACCCGATGTTCGTCCAGGAAATCTCCGTGTCATCGGGGTACTCAAAGTCCCCGACGACCAGACGCTTCACGCCGCGCCGAATTCCATTCTTGACGATGGCATTGATGGAATCTTGCCATTCGTGCTCGTACTCTTGGTCGGCGGGAAGCCCCAGCCGCAGCTCTTGGAGGAACCGCGCGGACGGGTGACGCAACGCACGTCCAATGAGCGCTCCAAAACTGGAGAGACCCTCGGGGAGTTCATCTTCGTACTCGAAGTTTCCGAACGCCAACGACTTCCAGAAGCCAAACGCCCACTCCACCTTGACGAACGGAGCAAACTCGCCTGCGAACGGGCCCATGAACGCCTTTTCATTTGCCTTGAGCAGCGCTTCGGTATCGGTTTCGTTGGCAAAGGCCATGACGAAGTCGCCCCTTGGGTCGCCCTCGCCCATCAGCCAGTCCGCATAGACCCGCCAAGGGTCTGGATTGTCAGAATCCTCGACAATGGCCTGTTCGAGGGCCGGATTGCGACCGGGCTCGGCCCGCACCACTGCGACTACCGGCGCATATCCCTTCTTCACCTTGGACTTTGTAATCTTCTCAGCTTCCTTCGAAGCTTCCTCCGGAGAGCTGAACACCTTCGTCTTCGACTGGCCGTTCGTACCGATTCGGCCGTATCGAACCGTGAAAGTGCTGCCTTCTACCTCAATTTCCCAGAACTTTTGGGACTTGCCATCGTCGAGTTCGTAGCGCGCCATGAACCACCCTTGGACCCTGGATCCATGGTTGGGTAGCGCGAGTTTACGCGGCGCGCCGGGAAGCCCAACGGAACACGAGGGTGGTCAACGCTCCAACAAGCGAAAACAGTGCGAGAACGTAGAACAGATTCTGATGGCCCTGCACGCCCGGGTTGCTGTCGAGGAGCACCCCCATCAGCGGTCCAAAGAACACATCGGGCGTGTAGCCGGTGAGCGACACCACCCCAACCGCCGTTCCCGTGACCGCCACGGGCACACGGGCTTCGTTGAACACGGCAAAGTAGACCCCACGGAGCCCGTACACAAAGGCAGTGCTAGCAAAGATGGTGACCAGCAGCAGGACGGTCAACCCAGCGCCCGCGAAGGCGGCGATCAGCAAGTTGCCTCCGATCAGCGCCACAAAGGACACCAAAATCACCTGCGAACCCACGAGACGGTCCGCGAGCACTCCAGCTCCAACCGCGGCCAAGGGTCGAACCCACAACACGGCCGTCCCCACCGACGCCGCTTGAACATCGTCGTAGCCAAGGGCGTCACTGGCGAGCAGCGAGAAGTCGTCGGTGCCCTTGTAGCCGACGTAGGCACAGATCACGATGACGGCCTGCAGCCAAAGGGTCGGCATCCGGAGCACCCGACCGACCTGGCGAAGGTTGAAGCGCGGCTCATCGACCGCCGCAGGGGGCGTTTCCCGGTGCGGAATGAGCCACCACACGACCCCGGCCGCCAAAGCCGTGCCCAAGGTAAAGTAGAGGATGGCCGACTGAAGCGCAGCACGCTTCGCCTCGAGCGTCGCATTCGCCGCGTCGGGAAGCATCCAAGCAAACAGGCCTACCGACACGGTCGATATGAGGGCGCCGACGAGTCCACGCCCCCCATCGAGCAGCCCGTACGCGCGACCCTGTGCATCCTCACCGCCCCATTCGCGCGTCGCGCGTAGCATCGCCGCCCAGAACAGCAGGATGGTCGTGAGCCCAAAGTAGCCGTACAGCCACTCGAGCATCCGCAACGACGGCATCGTATAGAAGAACAGGCCCCCTGCGGCGGTGGTCAGCAATGCAGTCGCCATCAGGTTCCGAGCCGGAAACCGGTCGGCCAGCGGCCCCCCGAAGAGGTAGGAGCCCATGGCTACGGTACCGTAGAACGAAAACGCAACCCCAAGCTGGGTATTGTCGATCTCGAAAACCTCGAGGACAGTGGGCCGAAACACGCGAATGAGTACGAAGGGGAGCGCAAAGATGGCTTCCCCCGCGATCACAAGCGCGAGCATCATGGTCCACGGGTGTTCGGATCGCGACAAGGCCCCTCCATCGAACGAGGGGCCACCCTACCGCATGCGCTACGGTTCGCCGCTCGCGAGTTCCAGCACGCGGTCGATGAAGTCGTCGCCGACATGCGCGTTGAGCGGCCCTCCAAGAAAGCCACCGAGGTTCACCCCCGCAGCGATGCCGATGGGGGCGTCCGGTCGGGCCAAGATCACGGCCGAGGCACCGATGTCTCCACCGTAGTGGCCCACCCAAGTGGTCGGCTCTCCCGCGATGGTCACCACGCGACGTTGGAGCCCTAAACCGTAGGCGTAAGCTTGCTCATCGTCTTCACGTTGGGAATCGGGATTCCACTCGATCATCGCATCGGCCAACCCAGACGACAACAGCGTGCCCTGCGCCACCGCCTCGGCAAACCGAAGGCTTTCGAGGGGCGTCGATCGAAGGTTCCCCGCTCCGATGACCTGGGCGTCGTAGGAGGCCTGCAATTCGCTGACATTCTCGAGCTGGCCCCCGGGCAGTTCCCAATAGGCGTTCACCCGCCCCGCCGGATCCGCGCCCCCCGAAAGCGGCAGCTCGGTCTGCACGAGCTCCAAAGGCCCAAAGACCTCCTGGGCCATGGCCGCATTTCGGTCTCCCGTGAGGGTCTCGATGGCCATCGCGGCGAGAACGTAGGACGTATCCGTGTAGTGGTAGCCTTCACCCGGGTCAAAGAACGCAGGATCGCCACGAACGAAGTCGATCATCTGCTCTGGCGGGTCATCGCCCGAAGGATTGTCGAATTCCCAAGTGAGGTAGCCCAAATCCTCGTTGAAGTCCTTGAGCCCGGAGCTGTGGTTCAAGAGTTGGCGAACCGTGACCTGATCGATGTTGGCCAGACCCTCGAGCACTTCGGGCGCGAGAAGCTCCGCAATCCGGTCGTCCAACCCAAGTTCGCCCGCATCGACAAGGCGCAAGAGGAGCAGGGCGGTCCACGTCTTGCCAACACTCGCCCAGGGATGCACATGGCAGGGGTTCATCGGCACATCGTGTTCGATGTCCGCCATGCCCGCAGCTCCCGCCCAAAGACCATCAGGGGTCCGAACCGCCAGCGAAAGCCCAGGGATTCCTTTGGCGACCACCCCATCCAGCTCCGCCTGGAGCGCCTCTGCGGCTGGGTGATCGACAAACGCGACGTCGCAGGCGATCTCGGAGTTGGGCGTGGGTGGCGTCACGCAACCCACCACAAACGAGAAGCCCAGAGTCACCCGCATCATGCCTTCCTCCCCGACCCAAGGGTCGCGCGAAGTCCGATCGAAAGCGTGCCTTGAGGCCCTAGCGGGAGCGAAGGAAGAAAGCCGGTTTGAGCCCACCAATGGTAGTCAACGAGGATCGTTAGAGGGGCCTTCGAGACGTCGCCAAGATCGAATCCTGCGGCCACGCCAGCTCCCAGAACCAGATTGGGCCTGCCTAGGCCGCGCCGCGCCTCGTAGTTGCCTGGCGTGGTCTGCTCCAGGATCGGACGCTGCCGCACCACGTGGTGCAAACCAAGACCAAGCCCTGCTTCGACCACCGGACCCACGCCAGATGCCCAGCGCAAATCGAGGTCGGTGGTCAATCGAATCGCATTCCCCGCCGTCGGGTGAGCGTGGCCACCCACACGAACGCTCTGCACGACATCGAAACGCCGGTCGAGCCAGAGATGTTGCCCCCCAACCGTCACGGCAGGACGCAGCGGGGCTCGGGGAACCACGTTCTGAAAGGGAAACGCTACGGAATGGTCGCCGACCTCCACTTCGACCGCGTCGATGAACGGTGCTGCCCCGGCGACCGAGGCCAATCGCAAGACACCGGGCATGGAACCTCCTCGCGCTGTGACCCCGGCCGCGACCGAAGATGTTTCCTTCGCGATGTCGCGAAATGTCACAGCGGCGGAAACTCGAGGGGCGGCGGGTGTCCAAGTTTGTGAGGCCCGTTTGCGGGTCCGGAACGGAGAGAGCCCATGTGGATGGTCCTCGGGAGCGCGCTGGCCCTGGCCCAAGCCGAAGATGTCGGAGTCGGAGAGGACGGCATCCCCACCCGTCGCGTGATCGTAAAACCCGAAGTCGCCGACGTGCCAGCCCTCAAGAATGGGTTTTCCTTTGGCCTATCGGCCGGGCTGGCGACCGGAGTGGGTCCGACGTTCGGCATTCCAACCGGACAGTGGGGGCGCATCCAGCTCACCGTGCTGCCGCTTGTCATCAACCGACGGTTCGGGGGCTCGGCGGGGGCACGCTTCAAGCAATTCCTGGGCAAGAACCCGCGCACGCGGCTCTACATCGTCGAGGGTGCCGCGGTCCACGGCTGGCAGGAGGTCGGCTCGGTGTGGGGAGCCGGAGTAGGGCTCGGCATCGAGACCCGTAAGGATTGGACCAGCGGCCGTACGTTTTGGTTTGACATCAGCGCGACGGCCTTTGGCACCAACCAGTCCGAGGGTTTGGTGCTGCTACCGCTTCC
>JBCCQY010000135.1:0-25550 GCA_039208735.1 Myxococcota bacterium
TGGGGCTCGATTCGGCAGGCCCGAGGCGGATATTTGGGTCGTGGCGGGTGACGGCGGGTTTCAGATGACCGCCTGTGAACTCTCGACGTGCGCTCAGGAGGGCCTCAAGGTCAACATTGCGCTCATCAACAATCGGTATCTGGGCATGGTCCGTCAGTGGCAGGACTTCTTCCACGACAAGCGCTACGTCGCCACCCCCCTCAAGAATCCTGACTTCCTGAAGCTCGCGGCGGCCCATGGACTGGATGGGCGAAGGGTGACGGCCCGCGATCAGGTCTCCGACGCCGTGGCTTGGGCCCAAGCGCAGCCAGGAACCGTCGTGCTCGAGTTTCAGGTCCTCGAAGAGGATGCGGTTTACCCCATGGTGCCCGCGGGCAACGACATCGACGACATGCTTCGTCGCCCGACCAAGGAAGGATGATGCCCACGTTTGTGCTCACCCTGCGCGATGAGCCGGATGCACTGGCTCGGGTGATTTCGCTTTGCCATCGGCGAAACTACGCGATCGCCGACCTTTCGTGGAGTCGAACCCACACGCCGGGGATCCGCCGACTGACCCTGTCGTTGTCGGAGGGGCGACAGATTGCCCACAACCTCCGCAAGCTTGAAGACGTGATGTCGGTCGAACCGCAGGACGGAGTCGGTGCGGGCGTTCGACACCTTGCGACCCCACATGATCGAAATGACCCAATCCGGTTCCCTCTCCATGGCGTGGTGCGCCGCCCAGGAGGCCTACTGATGGCCCAGATCCGATACGATTCCGATGCTGACCTCGACTTGATCCGCTGCAAGCGAGTGGCCATTTTGGGCTACGGCTCGCAAGGCCACGCCCACGCGCGGAACCTGGCCGAGAGCGGGGTGAACGTCATCGTGGGCCTCCAACCCACAAGCGCTTCACGAGCCCGTGCGGAGCAGGCCGGCCTGGCCGTGGCTTCGGTGGCTGAGGCGGTACGGCAAAGCCAGGTCGTCATGATGCTTGTGCCCGACACGCGGCAAGCCGAGGTCTACGAGGCCCACGTCGCCCCTCATCTCGAGCCTGGCGACACGCTGATGTTCGCCCACGGGTTCAACATTCGGTACCGCACCATCCAGCCCCCGGACCACATCGACGTCAGCATGGTGGCCCCCAAGGGTCCCGGCCATCGGGTACGAGAAACCTACGTCGACGGTGGAGGAGTCCCGTGCCTCATCGCCGTGCATCAGGACGCTTCGGGCCAGGCCGATGCCCAGGCCCTTGCGTACGCTTCGGCCATTGGGGGAGGTCGCGCTGGCGTCCTCACCACCACGTTCCAGGAAGAGACCGAGACGGACTTGTTCGGCGAGCAGGCCGTGTTGTGCGGAGGAGCGAGCGAACTCGTGAAGGCTGGGTTCGAGACGCTTGTGGAAGCGGGGTACCAGCCCGAGATCGCCTATTTCGAGTGCCTGCACGAACTCAAGCTGATCGTCGACCTGATGTATCGGGGCGGGCTGAACTACATGCGGTACTCCATTTCGGACACCGCAGAGTACGGCGACTATGTCTCGGGTCCTCGCGTCATCGACGAGGGGGTTCGCGCCCGTATGAAGGACATCCTTGGCGAAATCCAAAGCGGGGCGTTCGCCAAGCGATGGATCGCCGAGCACCAGGCCGGGCGTCCGCAGTTTGAGGCGACGCGATCCCGCGAGTCGGAGCAACCGATCGAGCAGGTGGGACGGTCGCTACGACGCATGATGCCGTTTGTGGACCCCGTGGAATGAGCAAGCTCAATCGGACCAGTCAGCGGCTCACCCAGGTGCGGTCGCAAGGGGCGTCACAGGCGATGCTCCTGGGAGCCGGTTTGTCGAGGGCCGACCTAAACAAGGCCCAGGTCGGCATCGTGAGCGTGTGGTGGGAGGGCAATCCGTGCAACATGCACCTCCTCGATCTCGCCGACGACGTGAAGACCGGAGTGAACGAGGCCGACCTCGTTGGGTTGAGGTTCAATACCATCGGGGTGAGTGACGGAATCTCAATGGGAACCGATGGCATGAGCTTCAGCTTGCCCTCGCGCGACCTCATTGCGGACTCCATCGAGACCGTGATGGGGGCGCAGTTCTATGACGGGGCGATTGCCATCCCGGGGTGCGACAAGAACCTGCCCGGCTGTGTGATGGGACTTGCGCGGGTTGGCCGACCGGGACTCGTCGTCTTCGGAGGGACGATCGCTCCGGGCTGCCACCGGGGTCGAGCCGTCGACATCGTCTCGGCCTTCCAGAGCTATGGCCAAATGCTCAGCGGCGAAATCGATGAATCCGAGCGCGAAGCAATTCTCGCCGCCGCTTGCCCAGGACCGGGGGCCTGCGGAGGCACGTACACCGCCAACTCGATGGCCGCGGCGATCGAAGCGATGGGCCTTTCCCTGCCCTACAGCAGCTCAACGCCGGCTGCCGATCCAGCCAAGCGCGACGAATGCCGCCGGGCGGGAGCCGCGGTGCGACGTCTGCTCGAACTCGATCTGCGACCGGCGGACATCATGACCCGTACGGCCTTCGACAACGCCACCGCCGTGGTCGTTGCCCTCGGCGGATCGACGAACGCGGTCCTGCATCTGCTGGCGATGGCACATTCCGTCGGCGTCTCGTACACCCTGAACGACATTCAAGCCGTGAGCGACCGCGTATCCGTCCTGGCGGACTTGAAGCCTAGCGGACGGTACCTCATGGCCGATCTGCATCGCGTGGGGGGAACGCCGGCTGTCATGAAAGTGCTTTTGGAAGCTGGATGGATCGACGGCCGCTGTCGCACCGTCACCGGTCAGACCATCGCTGAGAACCTGGCCGAACTGCCAGGTTTTGAGGAAGGACAAGACGTCGTCCGGCCCCCCTCGAATCCCATTCGACAGTCCGGCCACCTTCGAATCCTTCGGGGGAATCTGGCTCCAGATGGTGCCGTAGCCAAGGTTTCGGGCAAGGAGGGCCATCGGTTCGAGGGTCCGGCACGCTGCTTCGACTCCGAAGAGGCGATGCTCACCGCCCTCGAAGCCGGAAAGATTCAGCGCGGCGACGTCGTGATCATTCGGTACGAAGGACCCAAGGGCGGTCCTGGAATGCCCGAGATGCTCACGCCGACCTCCGCCATCGTGGGTGCCGGCCTCGGCGGTGATGTCGCCCTCATTACCGATGGTCGATTTAGCGGCGGTTCGCACGGTTTCATCGTGGGCCACGTCACGCCCGAAGCCCAGGACGGCGGGCCCATTGCTCTCGTTCAGGACGGGGATCACATCACCGTCGATGCCACCGCGCGCACGATGGTCCTCGATGTAGGCGATGCCGAGCTCGACCGGCGAAGATCGACCTTCGTGCCTCCCGAGCCGAAAGCCCGGCGGGGAGTGCTGGGGCGGTACGTACGAACGGTTCAGCCCGCCTCACAAGGCTGCATCACCGACGTCTAAGCGACCTCCGACCGGCTTGCGCGGGAGGTGAGGCACGATAGCCTCGCCTCCCAAGACGATTCCAAGCCACCATCTGGGCTGTGAACCATGCTTGAGCCCATTACCGCCATCGATCACATCGCGACCGCCCGACTGGACCTCCTGTCGTGGCGAACCCATCACGCGACAGCACTTCACCAGCTGCTTGACGAAAACTTCGAATTTCTTCGGCCGTGGATTCCGTTCGTCGGACCTCATCGAAAGTCCCTCACCGATATCGGTCGCCTCCTCGAGCGCTACCATGCGCAACGCTCGGCGGGCCAGGCCGCTCGGTATGGTCTGTTTCCACGGGGTGTGGCCGTGCCTCTCGGCGAGGTGTTGGTGTTCAACCGGGGTGACCGTGTCGAATGTGGGTACTGGCTTGCCAAGTCCAGCACGGGTTTGGGGTACGCCTTCGAAGCGACCACCGCGTTGGTCGGGGAGGTGTTTGGCCGAACCAGTGTGGGCGCTATCCACCTCGTCTGCGAAGCCGAGAACCAAGCCAGCAACCAGCTCGCCAAACGCCTCGGAGCCGTGGTCACAGAACGGGCGCACGGGCCTTCGGTACGAGATGGTTCCGAGGTCGTTATCGTAACCTGGACCCTGCTGGGCCCTTGAGTCTCTTGCCGGGCCGAGCGTTGCGCCTGCGGGCTAACAAGCACCGGAACTGGTCTTGGGCTGTTTCCGAAGCGCTTTCAGTAGCTTTCCGAGTTCCTCATTCCACTTTTCCACGTCGTAGCGGGCCTCCGTGAACCGGGCACAGACCCTCCCTTGGAGCCCCCGATACACGTGATTTCGCTCCGCAGGCCACCAATCGGGCGGAACCGCACCGGTCTCAAACAAGTCATCGTCGAGTAGGATGGGGATGAGACGATCGCTATTGCCCTCCTGCTGCTCGCGTTGCAGCACCTGCTCCACCTCATGGAGCACACAGAGGACGTTCCGCGGTCCGTCGAAGCGCCTCGACGACATCGTGTGCCACAGACTCCATCGTCGAGTCCCAGTTGACCTTGACTGCAAGCGGAACGTTCACAGACTTCACGAACCGCTTGAGTTCGTCTTTCTCGAAGGTCTCGATCAGGAAGTCGGCATGTTCCTGGGCAGGGCCTTCGACTGTCGATCGAACTCGAGGAGCCGTGAGTCACCTGCGAAGGTTTACGAAGTGTCTCCCACGACCAGGCAGGCCGTGCGGTTGCCGCATTATCGAAACCGCGCTCGCGGCCGTGGGTGCAGTCAGCCGGTTTGCCCGATGGCCACCAGAATCCCATTGCAGTCTCGGATCCGGGCCACGACCGGGCCGAACGGTTGAGGTTGGGGCTCGTGGATAGAGTGCGCGCCGGCGTCGAGGGCGCGGCCATACACAGCATTCGCATCTGCGACGACTATCGAAAGGTGAAAGCCTGCTGCCATCGCTTCCACTCGGTTCGGGGTGAAAGAACCATACTTCTCCTCCTCGAGGGCTTCCGAGCTGAAGGAAAGGGTCGTCTCGCCGGTCAAGAGTTCGGCGTAGTGCCCGTCAGGCGTCACCATACGTGCCTCGAGACCGAAGACACGCCGGTACCACCGCACGGTGGCAGCAACGTCGGAGACGTGCACCATGACGTGAGACAGCGTGGCGCGTGGGGCATCGACTCGACTCCGAGGAGTGGTTCCGAACGCCGCCCTCAGGACCTGAACCTGCTCATGGCGTGAGCGCGCGGCCAGTGACCCGTCGGGCACCTGGTCGAACCCATGAAAGCTCCCCGCGAAGTGGTGAAGCTCGACAGGAACCCCATCGGCCATCAGCCGCTGCGCAAGGGCGATTCCTTCGTCCCGAAGGGGATCGAACTCCGCCGTCCAGATGTAGGTAGGTGGTAAATCCGAGAGGTCCTCGGCTCGAAGTGGAGCGGCACGAGGGTCGGTCTCGGTGCCCCAGGTTTCGCCCAGGTAGTTCTTCCACATGTGGGTGTTCGCGGTTCGGGTCCAGTTCGGGGTGTCGTCGAAGGCCAGCATAGATCCCGTCTGCATCCGATCGTCCGTCACCGGAAACCCGAGCAGCTGGAAGGCGACTGTCGGGCCTTGGCGCTCCTTGGCCATCCAGGCCACCGCGAACGCGATGGTCGCACCTGCACTCGTGCCCCCTACGGCCAAGCGCTCGGGGTCGATGCCGAGGTCCTTGGCGTGCCGCTGGGCCCAGAGCAACGCCGCGTAGCCGTCGTCGGGCGCAGCGGGGAAGGGATGCTCCGGAGCGAGGCGGTAGTCGACCGAGATGACTACGCAGCCGACGTCCCTCGCGAGCATGACGCACCGAGGATGTTCGGTCTCCAGATCACCTACAACGAACCCGCCCCAGTGGAAAAACACGAGGGCAGGAAGCAGCGTCGGCGTCGGTGGCGGGGCGTATATGCGCAGCCGGAGGGCTCCCCCCAATCCCTCGATCTCTAGCTCGTCGATGCTCAGGCCCTCGGTCGCGACCGGGGGGCGGAAGCTCGGCAGTCGGGAGACCATCATGCGTGCCTGCTGCACGTCGCGATTGTCGACAGCCGGCATGTGGCGGGCCGCCCTGGCGAGGTCAGGATCAAGCTTGTCTAGCGCGTAGCTCATCTTCTTCATGGTCACCTCTTGGCTGCCTTTCACCCTCGCACCATTTATCTTGTTTATCAAGATTCTTGATCAACAAGACAACTCGTGAGCCACCAAGGGGTGGAACGAGGCGCAGCAAAATGCAGTTCTGACGACCATCAGTCATGGTCCGTCGACCGGCGTCGCCGGATTCGCTGAGGCGACCGATTGGGAATGCGGATGAGTTCTCCGCGGGCCTCAAGGTCGGTCTTGGTGTAGCGCGTGTAGTTGGTGGTTCGTCCTGTCGGGAAGGCGGGGTGGTCACCGAGCTCGGCCTGGGTCATGGCGACGACGCTCTTCAGCAGCACCTCCCCGTCGTCGTCGGCAAGCGAGTCCACCGCATCCAGGATGACTTGGCGCAGCAGAACGTACTGCTCGGCCGCGATTGTGAAAGCCTCGGAATAGCCGGGTTTGTTGGCGTTGAGGATCAGCGCACGGCCCCGCAACCAGGCCTCCGCGACCCGCGCTTGAACGTCGGGAGCCAGGTGGTCTCGGGCCTGCCGAGACAACCCCTCGTCGTCGAGTGCGTCCATGCTCAACTCGCGGCGGGCAGCGGCACTGCGTAGGGATTCGGAGCCGTCGGCGGACGGCCAACGACCCGCCCGTCAGCGTCGAGGTGGGGAGGCTCCGAGAACGCCTTGAGTCCGGCGAGATCGCGTCGGTGCATCTCGCGGGTCCACGCCGATAGTCCACCGAAGTGCCAGATGGCGTTGAAGGGGCGTGGAAGTCGGTTCAAGAAGTGCAGGTGAACGCGACATCGTTTTTCGTCCAGCGGCTCGACTTCGAACCGAAGCTCGGGATGATGCGGTGGACCAGGTCCGACTAGGGTCATGACGACCTCTCGTTGGTCGATGATGCTCGTGATGGTCTGGTGCCCGACCTCCCGGCCTCGAGACAAGAAGACGGTTCGTGCTCCCTTGGTGCCATCGACCCCTGTAGGTCCAGGGTCGACCGCGCACTGAGAGTTCGTCTCCGGCGGCCACGCCGACCATCGCATCAGATGATCTTGAAGGCGAATGTCATCGAAGACGTCACCAACCGGCGCATCGACGTCGATGTACTCGGTATACTCGACGCGCACTGGCGAGAGACCAGACAGCACAACCAGGAACAGGGCGAGCACTCCGAGCCCTCCGAGGACTACAACCAGGGCGGTCATTCCGAACTCCACTTGAGAAATGATTAGATCGTCAAGACTCTTGAACGAGCAGGTAACGATTTAGAACAACGATCGACACCCCGAGGTCCTTCATTGGCCAGCAGCCCATCCTCAGGCGTTCCGAGCCTCATCTCGACGTGCCGTGAACTCTATGAAGCCATCGATCGTCTGGACCAACGCGCAGCCGACCGCGTCGGGGTCTCGAGGAACGACCTTCGGGCGCTGAACCTGCTGGAGCGGGGTCCTCAACGAGCCGGTGAACTGGCGGCACAGCTAGGTCTCACGTCGGGGGCCATGACGACTCTCATCGACCGACTCGAGAAGACCGGCCTGGCTACCCGAACCCGCGATCCCGCCGACCGACGGGTGGTGCTGGTCGCCCCCACAGACCGGCTCTTCAAGGAAGTCGGAGGCCTGTATCGTCAGGTCGCGGGCCACCTGACGAGCCTTGCCGAGCGCTACACAGCGCAGGAACTCGAAGTTGCCCTTCGACACCTTCGTGAGATCATCGCTGCGTATGAGAGCGCGACCGACGACTCGGAATCCTCGTCGCGTGACAGCAACGTGAGCCGTGGAACATAGCCCACGCCTTGACCCGTCAGTGAAGCGGGAAGGCTTCCGCCACCTACGCGCGGGCTCCCTGTACGCCGCGAAGATCTCGACGCACCATTGAGTTCGGCGTTGCCGATCAGCGCCTCGGCAAGGTTGGCGCCGACGAGGTTTGCTTCGTTGAGTACGGTCGAGAGCGGGTGGCTAGGCGAGGAGCCGCTGACCTTCGGCGCTGCGCGCCTGCAGGCTCACACGGTCAGCTTTCGTCGCATTGCTCCTGCAAGCTGATCAGCCGTTGTAGTAGAACGTCTCCTTCTGAATCTGCCCCTCGTCGTTCCATTCCTGAACGGCCCACTGCGTCCGTTGCATACGGTTGCCGCCCATCGTGAGGTCCATCGACATCTCGTACGCCGTGGTGTTGCCGTCGGCGATGACCGGACCGACCTTCACATCGTGGAACTCGGCGTTGTTCACGAAGTACGTCTCGTACTCGCGATTGACGTCTTTGCCCACACGGGTCTGCTCGGGGTTGCCGTTCTCGCTCATCACGCAGGTGTCGCAGTAGTGCTTCTCGAAGCCGTCGAGCAGCTTGCCCGTGGTGATGTGCTCGATGAGGTCAAGGACGTTCTGGCGGTTGCGGTCGGTGTTCGACATGGTTCCTCCAAAGGGCCGCCGTGAGGTGCGGCCCGATGAAGATTCCCTAAGGACGGAGATCTACGCCGGTCTGCTCGCGTTTAGACTCCGCCGCAAGAAGTCGTCCCCGTACACTCCAAGTCACAAGGATGGTGGCCAACAATGTGACCCCCAGGCCCACGGGACGAGCCCACCCGGGCGACTGAACATCACCTGTCCAAACGGCAGCCAAATCCGAAACCGAGGCTCCAATGCCGGTATAGAACGCCATGGGCACGATCCCGCCGATCAGGGACCCGATGAAGTAGTCCCGGGGTCGAACGGCGGTGGTTCCAAGAGCCAGATTCATCAGGTTGTACGGAGCAAGCGGCGAAACGCGAAGCAGCGCCACCATCGTGGTGGCCCGATCCGCAACGGTGGTGTCCAACGCACTGAGCGCCTTCGACCGCTCCACCACCTGGCGAGCTTGGTTCCGCAGCCACGTCCGCGCCAAGAGAAAGCCCAAGAACCCCCAGAGGTTGGACAAGACGACGGCGACGGCAAATCCCCAGCCATGGCCCCACAAGAACCCTGCACTCATCTGCATCGACGAGGCAGGTAAGCCTGCGATGGTGATGAGACCATACAGCCCGATGAAGCCCATCCAGCCCAGTGGCCCCGAATGTTCAACGGACTCGAGCAACGCCATGACGGTACCGGGCACATCTGCAGGAGCAGTGGTGCACCCGACCGCCACGAGCGCGCCCACCCCGATCAGCCCAATCCATAGCGCTCTTGAGCGAACGATGTGGCTCACGCGATGGCTCCCCACGAAGCCCATGTGACAGCCCCGCGCACTCGGTGTACCCGGCTGCGATGATGCTCGCTTGCTCGATGCACCAACGTCGCGGCACCGAAACGGAGGTCGAGTGACGAGAATAGCTCGTCTTATCTCTGATGGAAGCTGGCAATTTGACGCCGCAACGCGAGCCGCTCGCTTCCGATGGGCGCCCGAGCGCCTCACCACCCGTCGTGAGACGGTGGAGGCCCTGGCAGGTCGTCCGGTGCCCGAGGCGGAATGGGAAGCGGTCCTTCTTGAGGCATTTCTGGGCCTGCAAGAAGCCACGTTGCTCACCTTGCTCGAACTTCAGATCCGGGTTGGGAATGACACCCTACCTCGAACCATGGCGTCCCTCGTTTCGCGGGAACGACCTGAACTTGCCCGACTCGTGGTCGCGACCTACCCGATGGACCCAAAGCGCGGCGTCTCGTTCGCAACGCCCGTTCCTTCGCCGACGGCAGAGGCCATCTCGCATGCCATGCCTACGTTGCAGCGTCTTCGCCTCGAAGGTCACGGATTGCTGCCCCATCTCGAACATCCAACCCTGCAACACCTCGAAGTGGCGGGCTACCGAGCCCTGGTGGGGTGCGGCGCTGCCGAGCAAAGCCGCATTGTGCTCCCCGCCCTTCGCGAAGTAACAGTGACCCTTGACCACCGAGCCGCCCCTCCGGAAGCGACCGTCGGCCTCGGCCTGTTCGAAACCAGGTCGCTTCGCAAATTGGATCTGCGCGGCCTTACCGGCTGGTTTGAAGCCACGCACCGCGGTTCGACCAGCGTGGCGGGCCTGCTTCAAGGCCTGGCCCAAGCCGGCGTGACCGAGCAGGTGGAGTGGTTGGGCCTTCCCATCATCCGGGCGCTCGACGGCCCTCACCTGCCTCAATGGCGCAATTGGCTGCCCAAACTCCGAACCCTGGACGTCACTCGCATCGACGCGGAACTCCGTGAGCCACTGTTGGCCCACATCCCTGAACTCCGAGTGGGCCGGCGAGCCGCCGTCTGGGTCGAAACCATCGAAGCCCGTACCGCCCACGAACGACGCGACACTCTGCCTGACCCAGCCCTCAAGGTCGCAGAACTCGTGGCCCAGCATGCGCAAGACGCGGCCGCGCTCCGAGAACTCGAAGATCGCTTGCTACCCGAACATCGGATCTTGGCCACCCGGGCCCTAAAGACCCTCCCCAACCTCCTCGCCACTTCGGACCGACTGCCCGAAAGGGCCGTCGCACGACTGGGGCGTCGCCCGCAGGTTCCTTCCCCGCTAGACGTGCCACGGTCCACGCCGACTGTGCGCTCCGCCGACGGCCGGTGGACGGCACGCGTTGAACGGGACGCCCTTGTTGTGCTCGATGCATCCAGCGAGGCAGAACGCACGCGCATTCCGGTTGCTCGCCGCCTCGGCCCCCTCGCGTTTTCCGCCAACGACTGGATTCTGGCCGGGGCCGAGGATGGCACGGTCACCGTATGGGACGCGCACGCCGGACACGAGATGGGGGTGTTTCACGGCCACCATGGTCCGGTAGCCCAGCTCGCGGCCTCCACAGATGGTCGCTACGCCGCTTCGGTCGACCGCCCAACGCGTGGACCTGCTCGAATCCTGTTCATGGATCTTGGTCAGCTCAGAATTGCGGCGGTTCTCGAAGGCGAAGGCTCGCCAGACGCCAGGGGGAGTCTCCGCTTCGTCTATGGAGTGTTGGAAGCCCGGTGGGGCGGAGAGGCTCGGACCTACGATCCTTCCACGGGGCAAACCGCACGACCCCGCGACCGACTCCGCCGACTCGACCGCATCGCGGTGGCCCCGAATGGCCAGTCGCTCCTCACAACACCCGATGTCACCCAGTGGCACCTCGTGACGGCTTCACCCCTCGCGAGGATCGGCGACGCGGCGCGCCCGACGGGGGCCGTGGCGTTTGCTCCCCAAGGCCGAGGATTCGCTGTGGTCATTGGACAACACGCCACCCTGTTCAACTCCCCGGGACAGAAGCTCGCCACCATCGAGACCGCAGGACCCTGCCTCGATCTTGGCTTCCTGGCCGATGGCACATTGATCGTGACCACCCCGACCTCAGTCTCGGCGTGGTCGACTCCCTCCCTGACGCAGCGCTGGCGCTACGAAAGTTCGGATCTCAGGCCCACCCGCTTGGCGATCTCGCCGCAGAGTGACCAAGTGGCCATCGGGGCCTTTGCGAACCAACTGGCGGTCCTCGACGCAGAAACGGGATCGTTGCGCGCCCGGTTGCTCGATGTCGAACTCGGCGAAAGTTCCCTCCCTCCAACGTTGCAGGCACTTGCGTGGACGCCTTCTGGCGAGATCTTGACGTCGACTGGAGCCCCGTTCAATCGAACGTGGCGCTTCGGCCCCGACGGCGAAGGCCGCGGACCCCTGCTCGATGCACACGGTCACCCACTGGGCGGTCCGGCGATGGCCTGGTCGGCAAACGGAACAAACGTCGCCTTCGGCCGCTCGGAAGAACCCGGCATCGATCTCTATGAACAAAGCGCCACAGGGCTACGGATCATCCACACGTTTACGCCAGGACCTACCCATCACGTGGTGGACCTGGCGTTCGGGGATGGCCAACTGCTTTCGGCGGGGCAAGACCGCGTGGTGCTGGTCTGGAACCTCGCGGGAATCGACTTCACGCCACAGGCGTGACATCGCTCCGAATGTCGCCCACGTGCCGCAGACGGTGCAGCGCTTCGCGCTCGATCTGACGCACCCGCTCACGCGACAGCTTGAGACCCCTTGCGATTTCGCTTAGGGACCGCGACTCGCCATCTTCAAGGCCGTAGCGACGAATCACCACGTGGCGCTGACGGTCGTCCAAGACCGCGAGAACCGCCTTGCGCATCCGCGTAAGCTCTTCCGAAAGTTCCACAGTCGACTCCGGGTCTTCGACGAGTTCGTCCGAAAGTTGATCCGACACTGTACGGGCCTTAGGACCGTCCTCAAGCGGCTCTTCCAGCGAAAGAGCACGCTTGCGAGAAAGAAGGAAACGGGCTCGTTCTTCGTCGACGCCCGCATCCTGTGCAAGTTCGGCGATCGTCCATTCGATGCCGCTGTCTTCGTACGCCTTCATGGCCTTGCGCAAGTTGCGAAGCTGTTCAACCGCGCCGCCCGGCAGCCGAACCATGCGCCCATGCTGGTCGATGGCGCGGGTCATCTGGGCCCGCACCCACCAGCGCGCGTAGGTGCCAAAGCGGATGTCTCGATCGGGGTCGAAACGCTGCGCGGCGCGGAGCAAGCCGACGTAGCCTTCCTGGGTGAGGTCCGCCTGATCGACGTTGGTATTCTTGAGCTTGCGAGCCTCACCATGGGCGATTCTACGGCCCGACATCGCGAGTTCCCAGCGGTGGGACTCGGCTTTATCCCAAGCGGCCTTGGCCTTTCGCCACGCCATCTTGAGATCGGGATCGTCGTTTCGGTGCTGACCCACAAGGTCAATCGCCTGGCCCAACCGATCCACTTTGCCCGCTCGCGTGCGCTCCGAGCCCTTACCCTTCCTCCGCAAAAGCGGCTGCACCAGGGGAAGATCCTCAATGGCGGCGCGCGCGAGCTTCTCTGCTTCTACGATGGCACGAGCAATCCGCTTCTCGTCATCCGCGTTCAACGTCGTCCACTGCTTTTCCATGGTGTGCTCCGCTCTTGCACATCGATTGTACACGCCTTGTATACAGTGTGTATAGAGTGCGCCATTCGTTTTGACGAATGCACGCTTGTGAACCTCAAACCCTGCTTACTGGCGCATATGGATTTCCCTGGCCCCTCAGAAGGCGAGAAAGCAAGGGTTGGTCCGTCACGTTCCTGACCAACTTTATCCAGGGTTTCGGACCACTTTCATCGTCAAAACTTGCTCTCATCTAATTAGCAAGTTTTCAACATCTCTATTTCTGCACACCCTTGAGGTCGAAATCGAGGTTTGGATCCCACCTCAGCCGTGCAACGTGCTAAATGCTCGGCCTTCCGGTTTGGATGCTCGCTTTCAGAATCCCGCAAAACCTATTCAAGTGCACAGAACCTGTTCAAACTGACCACAAGGGCTTGTACACCCTTGTGGGATCTCCAAAAAGAACCGCCGACGCACCTACGCCGACGGTTTGGTTTCCGGGGTCGCCAAACGGCCCCTACTTTGCGGCGGCGGACTGTTCCTCTGCCTCGGACGCCAAGCGACCGAAGAGCCACTGGCCTGCCTGCACGATGTCGTCGATGATGATGTAGAGCGGCGGCCCGAGCAACAAGATCGCGGCGGTTGCGACCAGCACCCCAAAGCCCAAGCTGATCGCCATGGGAATGAGGAAGCGCGCCTGCACGCTCGTTTCGAGGATCATGGGAGCCAGGCCGAAGAACGTGGTCAGCGACGTGAGGAGGATGGGCCGCAATCGGCGCACGCCGCCTTGCTTCGCAGCCTCCCATGCGGTCATGCCTTGGTCACGGTAGCGGTTGATCGCGTCGATCATGACGAGACTGTCGTTCACGACAACGCCAGCCAGGGCCACGATGCCGAATGCGCTGATCATCGACATCTCGTAGCCCATGACGAAGTGCCCAAAGACCGCGCCAACGAGCCCCATCGGAATCGCCGCCATGACGATGACCGGCTGGATGTAGCTGCGGAACGGAATCGCCAACATGGCGTACATGACAAACAGGGCGAGCAAGAAGTTGAGACCCAGTGAGGTCATGACCTCGGCCTGCTCGCGCTGCTCCCCCGCAAAGTCTACGATTAGACCTGGATATTCCTTACGAAGCCGAGGAAACAGCTCCGTCTCAAGCGATTCCACGATGTCGGTTGAACTCTTGGCCGTGGGAGCCAGTTCGGCGGTCACGTTCACGATGCGCCGACCATCCTCACGGGTGATCGTCGTCGGAGCCCGTCCCCGAACGGCCTCTGCGACCTGGCTTAGGGGGACGTAGCTGCCGGTGGGCGTGCGAATGCGCAACCGCTCAAGGTGGTACTCACTGTCGCGCTGGGCTTCGGGCAGGCGCACCATGACCTTCATCTCATTTCGACCGCGCTGCTCCCGCAGGGCTTCCGCGCCGAAGAAGGCCGACCGCAATTGACGGGCCACGTCGTTTCCGGTGAGGCCCAGCGTCGCGGCGGACGGAAGCAGCTGGTAGTCGACCTGTGGCTTGCCTAGTGCAAAGCTGTTTTCGAAGTCGGTGAGCCCGTTGTAGGTCTTGAGCACACCCAACACCTCATTCGAAACCTTGTCGAGCACCTCCGTGTCGGGATGCGAGACCAGCACATCCACGGCAGCGCCACTTCCCGGGCCGACCGACGAAGAGAAGACCAGCGATTCAAGCCCCGCCAACGCAGGCATCTGGGCAGACCACAGGTTTGAAAACTCCTGGGACGACAGGTCACGTTGGCCCGTCGGCACGAGCTGGACCTCGACCGAAACGAGATGGCCTCCTTCTTCGCGCGCCCCATTTCGACTCGCAGGCCCCGCGCCAAGCGAGGCGTACATGCCCTTGAAGACGTCGCGACCCGCTTCGTCGACCGCGCGTTGGGCCGCGGCTTCGATCGCCCTTTGTACCTCGGCGGTCCGGGAGATCGGCGTGCCGTACGGCAGACGGGCGCTCGCCGTGACCAGGTCACCCTCGAGCTTCGGGAAGAAGGTCTGCGGAACGAGGCCCGACCCCATGATGCCCAAGGTGAGGATGAACAGGGCAAACCCACCCGCTACCGAAACGTAGCGCCACCCGATCAACCGATCGACGGTGGGCGCATACCAGTGGTCGCGGAAGTTGACAAGGCCACGCTCGATGGGGGCTCGCATGCGCGCGATGGCCTCGCTGAACCAGCGTGCAGGCGGAAACACCTTGCCCAACCCATCGCCCCCGTGACCGAGGTGCGCCGGCAACACAAAGAAGCTCTCGAGCCAGCTGAACAGGAGCACCAAAATGACCAGGGTCGGCAGAATACCGAAGATTTTGCCCATGAAACCCGGCACAAAGAGCATCGGCGTAAACATGATGACCGTCGTGATGATCGAGAACGACACCGGCACGATCATCTGAGATGCGCCTTCGACCGCGGCCTTCAACCTGGGAACGCCGCTGTTCTCAGCATCGTAGATGTTCTCGCCCACCACGATGGCGTCGTCGACGACCATGCCCAGGGTGATGATGAACGCGAACAGGCTGATCATGTTCACCGAAACATCGACGGCGGGCATCAACGCGAAGGCCCCAAGAATCGAAATCGGAATGCCGAGCCCGACCCAAATCGCGAGCCGCAAGTCGAGGAACGCGGTCAGCACGAGCAACACGAGGATCATCCCCATCCAGGCGTTGCGCGTCAGCAAGTCGATGCGGCCCCGAAGAAGCTCGGAATCATCGTTCCAAATGGCGAGCGTGAGGTTTTCCGGCAGCTCGGCTTCCAGCTCGGTCTTCAGTTCCTTGACCGAGTCAGCCACCGCCTGAGGCGTCTCATCGCCGATGCGAAACGCCACGATGCGAACCGCTGGATTGCCGTTGTAGTAGTTGTAAAGGTCCACATCGGCGTAGCCATCGATGACCCGGGCCATGTCACCCAAGCGGACGTCGCCCCCCGCTTCAGTTCCCTTGATCACGATGTCTTCGAACTCGAACCCCTCCAGTCGCCGGTCCGCGACGCGAACGAGCAGCTCGCCACCACGGGTCTTCAGCGCCCCGCCGGGCAACTCGAGGCTCGAAGCACGGACCTGGGCTGCGATCTGATCGAGCGTCAACCCGTACGCTTCCAACGTTTCCTGGGGCACCTCGATGGCGATCTCGAGAGGGCGTACGCCCTGAAGGTCGACCTGCGTGATCTGTGGATTGGTGAGCAATCGGTCCCGGACGGACTCGGCGACGTCATGCAACGCCCGAAGCTCCTGGTCTCCAGACAGCACCAACGAAATGACCTGCTGTCGCTGGCTCACCAGCGTCACGTTGGGCTCTTCTGCCTCTTCGGGCAACGACGACACCCGGTCGACAGCGGTTTTCACATCGGCCAGGACCTTGTCGGGGTTCGCTCCGAGCAACAGCTCGGCGTAGACGGTCCCCACACCCTCGGCTGCACCCGCGGTGACCCGCTTCACCCCGTCCAGGCCCCGAAGCTCCTCCTCGATGGCCAACACGATGCCCTGCTCGACCTCCGACGGACTTGCGCCAGGGTAGGGCACCTGCACATTGACAATGTCGAGCGTGAAGGTCGGGAAAACCTCCTGCTTCACGCGGGCAAGTCCAAACACGCCCCCGACCATGATGATCAGCATGAGCAGGTTGGCCGCAACCGAATTGCGAGCCATCCACGCGATGGCGCCGGTAGGCGTTGCGCTCTCGGTCGGTTCGGTGCTCTCCGTTTCGTCCGACATGGCCTAGTTCTCCTGTTCGCGAGGAGCCGGGGCAACATTGGCCGCCTTCGCGTCCACCGGAATCGACTCGACCCGCATGCCTTCGATGGGGTAGGCAAGCGGACTCACCACCACCCGGCTCCCAGCTTCGAGGCCTTCGGTCACGATCACGTCCTCGGCTTCCCGCCAGCCCACGCTCACGGTGCGAGAGGCCAAGGTGCCTTCCTGTTCGACGACCCAGACCTTGTCTCCGCCGTCCAGCGCAGTCCGCGGAATCGTCATGACCTCGCGCAACACGCGACCATCGATGGCGACGTCCACGTAGGCGCCCGGCAACAGCGGAATGGACCCTTCGGGCCCGTCCATGGGGTTGGGCACCACCACGAGAAGCTGGGCGGTGCGGGTGGCCGCATCGAGTTGAGCCAGCAGCTGAGCTACCGAACCATCGCGGACCACCGACCCCGTGGCCAGACGCTGTTCAACACGCGCGGGCGAACCTGGCTCGTCGCCCGCCGGCAATGCCACCGCCGGAACTTGGTCCACCGGCACGGACACTTTCACCCACACCTCGTCCGTGCCGAGCAGGCTGGCCACCGTATTGGTGGGGCCGACGACCTGTCCCAGATCGATCGACTCATCGAGGACCACCGCATTGAATGGAGCAACGAGGAACGTCCGTTGCAGGTTCAACTCGGCCTGCCGGAGTCCCGCTCGCGCCGCCGCAAGCGACTGCTCGGCGGCCTTCAACTGCGGCTTGCGCATGGCCAACGGCGCATCCTCTGGGTCGCGTCCATCCCCGAGCAACGCCCACTCTTTCGCGGCCACGTCTTGGCGGCCCTTTTCGAGTTCAAGCTCAACTTCGGCAGCACGCACCTGGCTTTTCGACTGCTCGACCGCCAGCTCGTAGTCTGTAGGATCGATGCGTGCGAGCACCGTCCCCTTGTCCACCCGGTTCCCCGGAACAAGCTTGTCGCTCTGCCACACAATGCGGCCCGTCACCTGCGGCATCAGCGTGATCTGGCGGGCCGGCTCGACGGTGCCGGTGGCGCGAACCTGGGCTGGCTTATCTTCAGGTTGCACCTCGACCACTTCGACGCGCGTGACCACCTGCTCCGGCGCCTGGCGCTCGGCTTCGGGCCGCAACATGACCATGGCCCCGGCCACCAATCCGGTCCCACCGAGGATCGCGACGATGATCGCCACGTTTGTCCAAACGTTATTCACGGGGAAACTCCAGTGTCGCCGCCGAGGGCGGTGAGCAGTTGCACCCGGGCGGCAAGCCGGTCCCGAAGCGCATCAACCAAGGAAATCTCTGCAGTTTGCAGGCCGCCTTGTGCGGCGAGGACGGCGAGAAACGTGTCGATGCCCTGGAGGTACCGCTGGGTGGCCTCCTCGAACGCATCGCGCGCAGCGGCAACCTGGGCCTTTACCGCCTCGTGGCGTTCGGCCTGTTCGGTGTCGCGAATGACGCCGTTTTCGACATCCCGCACCGCATTGAGCAGAGCGGTGTCATAGGCGCTCACTTGCGAGCGGTACGTTCCTTTGGCGGACCGAACGCTGCCGACGAGTGCGCCTCCGTTGAACAGAGGCACGCTCAAGGCTCCCCCGACACCGTAAGTCTCGAGGGACGACAGTTCGCTCGCCAGTGCGTAGGTCCACCCGACATTGGCGTTGAGGGAGAGCGTAGGCAGCATGCCGCGGATAGAGGCGTCACGCCGCGCTTTTGCCGCCGTTACCCGGGATCGAGCCACCGTTAGATCCGGTCGCCGTTCGACGAGGTCGGCCGGCGTGCCGATCGCAGGTTGCGGCACCGGTTGAGGCAAGGTCTGGGACAGGGTCGGAACTTCCTCAAGCCCGATGCCCATGAGCGCAGAGAGCACCCGGATCTGGCTTTGCGCGGACAAACGTGCGGGAGGCAACGCCGCTCGGGTCGAGGCCACCGTCTGCCGCTGCTGGAGCACATCGAGCCCACTCGCGGCACCGGTTTCGTAGCGAAGCTCCAACACCTCGAGCAAGTCCGACTGCGCCTTGAGCTGTTCCTGCAGGATCTCGACCTTCTGCGCCGAAGACAAGGCATCCAGGTAGGCGGTCGCAATGTTGCCACTCACCAAAAGGCGTGTGGCGTCTTGATCTCCTCGTGCTGCCTCGGCCTCAAAGCGCGCGGCTCGGTGGTTCAGCACGCCTTGCCCGAACACATCGAGGCCCCACCGGAAGTTGAAGAGCGCCGACCCCGTGAAACAAAGGCCGCTCGCGTCGGTGGCCGGATCGTTGAGGCTTGCCAATTCCTCCTGGGTGATGGGCCCCACCGCGCATCGAAACACGACCGTGGCCGGCTGACCCGACGTGGTCAGATCGAAGGCCGCGGAGGGAATGAGACCCGAAAACGCAACGAGCGTGGCTGCTTCGGCGACCTCGAGCCGACCATAGGCCGCTTCGAGATCGGGATTTCCCTGCAGCCCCCGTTCGATAATGGCGTCGAGCTGTTCATCACCCAGTCCCTCCCACCAAGGCCCCGTGGCCATCGCACTGTCGTCGGCCTCGACGGACCAACTGGGCGCGATGGCATCGATTTCAAGCACTTGGGGCGCAGCAAACGCCGCCACGCCCATCCAGGCCATGAGGTTCACTCCCCCTCCTCTGGCGCAAGCCCGCGCCACATGGTTTGCGCCAGCTGACTGGCGTACTGGTCGAGATCCACATTGACGGTTTCACTCCCGAGAATCGTGCCCATCCAGGCACGACCATTGAGCGAGCCGATGTACATGAGCGCCAACGCCCTTGGATTGCAGTCCCCGATCCGTCCGGCGTCGCGGGCCGCTTCAAACCATTGGGTGAGGGCCTGCAAACCGCGAATCGGCGGTGGAACCTTGAATTGGGCCATGATGGCCCGCATGTCGCACCCGCTCGCCCACATGGTCGCGAGGCGAGGTGTCATCTCGACAAAGAACTCGGAAATCGCCTGCGCAATCTCGGTGAGTTGTTCAGGAATGGGCCGTTCGTCGGGCCCTCGCTCCACCAAGGCGATCCACTCGGGAATCTCGGGCGGAGCCAACGCCGCCATGAGCAGTTGTTGTTTGGTCCCAAATCGCTTGAACAAGGCGGCCTGCGAAAGGCCCACCTGCTCGGCGATCACCGCCGTGCTCACTTGGGGACCTTGCTCGACGAAGCATGCCCGGGCTGCGTCGAGAATCTCACGATCGGAAACGAGCCGTGGTCGGGCCACGCAATGCTCCGCATGCCAAGGTTAGTGTTCAATCACTAACAGGTTAGTGACCGCTCACTAATTATGGCTGCGCCCGATCTGCTCGTCACGACATGTCATGTTCGTGAGTGAGCACTCACCAATCGAAGAGCAAGGCGGAGACTACCGATCGCTCAATTGGCCTGGATCAGTTTGTCGACCAATGCCACGTAAGCCTCCTGCGCCGCGGCTTGCTCCATGCCTTGGACCTTGGCCCAGGCGTCGTACTTGGCGCGCCCCTTGAAGTCCATCATGCCGGGGCGACTGCCCGACACATCGCCAACGCTCCCCTGCTTGAACAGCGCGTACAGCTCCAGAAGCTGTTCGTTGCTCGGACGGCTGGTCAGGCTCTTCACCTGTTCCTGGGCTTCGGCGAAACGGTCGGACATGAGGGCCTCCTGAAGTCTTGCGCGATTAACCGACTCGCCAACGCTACCGTGCGGCGCGTGAGGCGGTGCGAACGAGGGCGTTGGTCAGTTCTCCCCACAAGGGCTCTGGAAGATCGTGGCCCATCTCGTCAAGCACGAGAAGCTCCGCACTCGGCAATGCTTCGGCGGTCTGGCGCCCTCCACCAGGCCGAATCAGGGGGTCGAGGGCCCCGTGAATCACACACGCGGGGTGGGGCACTTCGCGAAGCCCCGGTCGGCGATCCGCGCCGGCCATGATGGCGGCAGACTGCCGAGCCACGCCATCGTCGTCCCCCGACCCCCGTTCCACACACCGCTGGGCGAGCGCTTGAAGCCACCTTGGATCGGCAGGATGCACCGGGCTTTCAATCGCTCGGTAGGCGTTGACGAACTGCTCTACGGCGGCCTCTGGAGTCCGGTCGCGCGGCGGAGTGAGGAGGGCGCGAACCGCCTGCGGTTTGGGCGGTCCACTCGCCCACAAGTTTGGAGTGCTCATGATTGAGGTAAGCGTCTTGATGCGTTCGCCGTGATGAATCGCCATGACCTGCGCGATCATGCCGCCCATCGAAGCCCCCACCACGTGGGCACGATCAATCTCGAGCGCATCGAGCAGCAGCACGGTGTCCATCGCGAGATCCTCCAGCGTATAGGGCGGAGGCGTTCGCTCCCAGAACCGCAGTAGGTTGCGAAGCCGGGGTCGACCCAAGTGGGGAAGCTGCGAAGACAATCCAATGTCGCGATTGTCAAAGCGAATGACGCGGAACCCCGCGTCCGCGAGTTGGGCACACCATGCGTCGGGCCACATCAACATCTGGGCGCCGAGGCCCATGATCAAGACCAGCGGCTCGTTCCCCCCATCGAATTGTTCAACGGCGAGATCGATGTCGGCGCGAATGGCGATCGGCTCGACCACAGGCACAACTCCTTGGTGCTTCCGTCGCCGTAGGGATCTGGTGGAGCCTCGGCAAGCCAACCCAAGGGATACGCCCCTGTCATGCCGTTACGCACCTTCGACGAAGCCGTTTGTCTCATCACAGGCGGCGCTTCAGGCATCGGACGAGCCTTGGGCGCCGAACTCGTGGCCCGTGGGGCTCGAGTGGTCTTGGCCGACCGCGACGTGGAGGGGGCCCAAGCCACCGCTCAACAACTGGGAGAGCGAGCGACGGCCATGCCGTGCGACGTCACGGATCCCGAACAGGTCCATCACGTGGTCACGACCACCTTCGACGACCATGGCCGCCTCGACTTCCTGTTCAACAACGCAGGAATCAGCATCGCGGGGCCCGTCCGCCTAAACGAAACATCGCATTGGAACAAGGTCTTGGACGTCAACGTTCGAGGCGTGGTGCATGGGGTGCAAGCCGCCTACCCCAAGATGATCGAACAAGGCTTTGGCCACATCATCAACACGGCGTCGGTGGCGGGCTTTCTGCCAACCCCAGGGTTCGTGTCGTACGGGGTGTCCAAACACGCGGTGGTGGGACTGTCCGCAGGGCTCCGCATTGAGGCGGCGCGACATGGCATTCGGGTGACCGCGTTGTGCCCTGGCTTCGTACAGACGCCGATCCTCTCTGGAGGCAAGTACGGAGGACGCGTCGACAACCGGGTCGACCTCGAGGAAGTCGGCCGCACGGCTCGCATGATGAACCCCATGGATCCGACGCGATTCGCCCGCAAGGTCGTACCGCGGATTGCTAGGAATCAGGCGGTGATCGTGGTCCCTGGGTACTGGCGACTCCTGCGCGCCCTCTATCGACTGGCCCCAGGCTTGCTCACCGTCATTGCCAGACAAGTCCTCGACCCGGAGCGGCTCGACCCGACTCAATCCGGATGACGCTCCCGGACAACGTCGAACAACGCTTCCAGCTCGGCAAGGGCCTTGGTTTGTGCGTCCGTCACCTCTTCTGTGGCATCGCGGAGCTGAACCAGCCGCTCGAAGCTTGCATCGGCAAGCCCCGCCCGCGCAGCCTGCAACTGGTCGTCGACCTGGGCGAGAACCGCCTCCGCACCTAGGGCCCGAGCGCGGTTCCACAATCCCTCGCTGCGTCCCAGGGTCGTTCGCGACTCGAACTCGATCCGCTGTAGATCTTGACGCTCGGACGCAAGGCGCTGTTGGACGGGACCATTGCGAGCTTGCACCTGGGCCCGAACCTGGCGCACGAGCTGCCGTAAGCGGCCTTCCGCCTCATCTAGGGCGGCCGGTGGAGAGCGGTCCGCGAGGCCCTGGACGGCCTTCACCGCGGTTTGGGATGCCGTGAGCAACCGCGCCGTTTCCTGGGTTCCCAACTCGGTAGGCAGCGCCTTCGTGCGGTCGAGGGTGGCCCGGGTCGACCGTAGATCACCAAGCGATGCTTCGACGGTCGTTCGCAACGCCCGGGCCCGCCCTCGACAGGCCTCCAACGCCCATTCGAGACGCCGTTCCGCGATCGTTAGGAGCATCCCCGCCGCCGAGGCGAGGAGTCGCCGGTCCCGCGTGGTCGACGGATCCGCAAGCAGCCGACGTTCGAGAAGTCGAGTGAGCGTCAACGCGTCGCGAATGCCCGCGTCAGCGTGTTGACCGATCTCTAGTGCGCCGGCCGCCCGCATCACTCGGTCATCCGCGCGAAGCTGACCCAACGTCCATCGCACCTCTTCTTCGTCGAACAAAGCGGCCGCCAACCCGGGATCGCGATGGGTGGTTCGGATCTCTTCGATGAGATCCTCGAACGTCTCGATCGCACGTTGCAGTTCTTGCTCGGCTGACGCGGCCTCACCGAGCTTCAGATGCAGCCGACCGAGCGTTGCTTGCAGCTTGGGAGAGGCGATCTCTGCCGCTTGCCGCTGCAGGCGCTCGCGAAGGACGGTGGCTGCCGCAGTGCCGTCTCCCCTTTGCACCTCGGTCCACACCAGTTCTTCAAGAGCGACCCCATGGAGTGGAGAATCAGGACTGAAGCTTCGGTACAACGATGCTGCGCGACCGAACTCGCCCTGTTCAAATGCGATGCGGGCCAGGGCCAAGGTCGACAGTTCTGCAATGTTCAGCTCGGTCAGCGGCGCATCACGAAGCTGGGTGAACCGGTCGATGGCCAACGCAAGATCCCCCCGCTTCACGGCGATCACGGCCCGGTGGTACCGCGCCCGATCGTAGGCGGCTTCCCTCTCGTCGACCTCGGCAAACCGCTCCTCTGCCTCATCGAGGTGGCCGAGCCGCCAATGGGCGCGCCCCAACGCATAGGCCAACGCGCCGGTGGCGGCGTCAAGCAGGCCACGGGCGCTCAGATCCTGGTAGAGAGTCGCAAACTCCGAGGCCGATCGATGAACGGCGTACAGGTCGATCTGCGCAACGGCCACCTCTCGAGCAAAGGGGTGGTTGGGCTCGCCCAAGATCTCGGCGTGAATGCGCATCGCAAGCGCGGTGGCTCCGATGTTCGCCAGACACTGTCCCAGGATGTAATCGGCTTCTTGGCGAATAATGCCGGGTGGAAGAAACGTCCGGATGGCCCAGAGCTGCTCGGCCGCAGCTTCATGCTTGCCCACCATGAACGAAAACAGCGCATCGTCAAATCGCTGGGTTGCGGCCTCCGTGGTCAGCAGCTCGCGACGTACCGCTTCCTGCTCGAGCATGGCCACCGCATCGAGCAGATCGGGTTCCGCAGCCTCGCCGAAAGGCGTCCCAAAGGCCCATAGGAGCACGACCAAAGCGAGGTCTCTGACGCTGGCATGAGGACGACGCACCATGGTGGTTTGCCCATCGGGTCGCCACCGAGGTGTCTCAAGCCGGATATGCACCCGCCATGTCGACCGAGACCCGATCGATGCTCGTGGAACTCGTCGCCACCGTGGTGATTCCCACGGTGGTACTTGTGGGATTGACCGGTGAGGACGCCCTGGGTCCCACGGTTGGGCTTGTCACAGCGCTCGCCTCTCCGTTCCTGTACGGCATCTACACGATGGTTCGTCAGCGTTCGGTAAGTGCGCTTGCCGTCATTGCGTTGGTCAGTGTGCTGTTGACCGGCTCGGTGGGGCTCCTCGAACTCGACCCCGCGTGGTTCGCCATCAAGGAGGCGGTGGTACCGCTGGTCTTGGGTGGCCTCACCATGGCGAGCGCCCAAACTCGTTTTGCGCTGTTGCCCGTCCTTTTCGACCGCATCTTGGACCCCAAACGAGTCGAAGCGGCATTGGATGCGGAGGCTCGCGCCACCTTCGATGCAGCGGGGCGACGCGGCACCGTGCTGGCGGGGGCCATCGTCGCAGCTTCGGCCGTAGTCAGCTACGCGCTGGCTCGCTGGGTGGTCACGAGCCCCTCGGGCAGCCCTGAATTCGCGAGCGAACTTGGCACCCACACCACCTTGTCGTTCTTTGTGATCGGCCTGCCCACCACGTTCGCCATGGCGTGGGTGCTGCGCGGCGTGCTCCTCAAGCTCGAGGAACTCACCGACATCGACGTCGAGACCCTGCTCCGAACGAACGAAGGGTCTGAGCCGAGCGACTAGCCGTCCGCCGGCGCGCCCACCCCGGGGACCACGGGCTCGGGGGTCGCAGTGAGGCGCTCGAGGGGACCATAAATCACGTGCGTCCAACCCATCGAGGTGAGTCGGTGATGGATGTAGAGCAGCTCTTGGCCGTTTCCATCGCGGACGATGCGGTAGCCCGAAGTGGTTTCGGGGTCGACCTCATCCATGCCTTCGAGGAGGGTCGGGTTGATCGCCTTGGCTTCCTCGAGTTCGGTCGCCGCCACAATCATGGGTCCGTCGTCGAGCAACAAACTGCCAACTCCGGGCACACCGACCAACGGCCGAGGCAACAAGTGATCGATCACCCACTCCGCATCGAACTCGACTGCCACCACGCCGAGGAATGCACTTTCCGCATCGGGGGCCACGAGGGGCCGAGCCACCGTGAGACGCCCGTACGAATCGGCCGTCCAATCCACCGACGACGCCGCGGTGCGTGCCCCTCGGTAGACCGGATCGTTTCGAGGATCGAGGTCGCCGTCGATGCCCCGGCCGGGCAGCGTGATGTAGAACCCGTCTTCAAGCCCCACCCAGACGGCACCCACGGCTCCGCGATCGTTGATCATGGGCGGCAAGTGTCGCTGGAAAACCTCGGAGAGCGCTCCCCACCGGGGATTCTGCAGCTCCACCTCGGGTGAGAACACCGCGGGCGTCATGGGGTCGACCCACCGCGGCCCCTGGGTCTTGTCGGGGCTGCGGTCCACCGCGAAACCGGTTTCGGGCAGGGTGTTTTCGGACCGAAACTCACCGGGTGGTCGGCCCTTCACCGGACGCCAACGTGGACCATTCTCGAGAGCTTCGGTCACGAGCGTTGCCGTCGCGTCGAGCGGTCCGATGCCGGCCACCAAAGCGCTTTCCAGGCGGGACGCCTGAAGCGCTCCCACCGTGACGGCCTTGACGAA
>JBCCQY010000136.1:0-25487 GCA_039208735.1 Myxococcota bacterium
ACCATCGAGACCGCCGCAGCCCGTGAAGGCGGTGATGGCACCCAGCAGTCCGAAGCGATGGTTCCCTATGCCACGGCTCCTCAGGTCAACGCCGTGATCGAAGCGGCCATGCCCAATGCGATCGGACCCGAAGGCATCGATGTCGGCGCCATTAAGCTCACGCCGCCCCATCCACGGGCCTTGATTCGGTCGATCGCCGCCTCCACGACCCAGAGTGCCATTTTCGCGGCCGCGGTGACCTGGTGGCTGTTTCCATGGGGAGGGTTGGCCTTCCTCGTGGTGCCCATCGCCATCTTCGCCGCGATCCTCGACCATCGATTCCAAGGATGGGCCGTGGATCGACACCTGATCGTGACGCGACGCGGATATCTCAATCGGCGGACATGGCTTTTGTCGAGGGCCAAGTTGCAGAGTACGGCGGTGGTACAGGGACCCATCTTGCGACGCTACGGACTTGGAGTGCTGCAGGTTCGTGTGGCGGGTAGCCTCGTTGCACTGCCGGCGATGGAGTTTGATCAGGCCCGTGAGCTGCAGATGCGGCTGCTGGCGGATCGGCATCGCACGACGTGACCGCCACCACCTACACGCTTGAACGGTGCTTGGGCCGTGGTGGCTACGGGGAGGTCTACCTCGCCACCCGACGAACCCCGTCTGGTTTGGTGCATCGCGTGGCCGTCAAGATGCTTCGGGCGGACCTCACCCGACCGGTGTTGGGGTTGCGACGCATGCGGGACGAAGCCCGGCTGCTCGCCGCGCTCGAACATCCCGTCATCGTGCGGGTGCTTGAGCTGACCCGGTTGGACGGCCGGGTCGCCATCGTGATGGAGCACCTCGAGGGCGTTGATGTGGCCGAGTTTGGCCGGTCCTCCAGATTGCTCCCACGTCGCGTGTTGCTCGATGTGATCAGTGATGTGGCGCACGCCCTGGACCGCGCCTGGAACGCACCTGCGCCGCTCACGGGAGAACCGCTCCGCCTCGTACATCGTGACATCAAGCCGGCAAACTTGCGCATCACGGTCAACGGCACGGTCAAGCTGCTGGACTTTGGTATCGCGCGTTCTGACACGCTCGATCTCGAGGCCCAGACCTACTCTGGCCACTTCGCCATGACACCGGGCTACGCGGCTCCCGAGTCGTTCTTGTCGGCCGAGCAGACGCATGCCACCGACATTTTTGCGCTGACTGCGACGCTGTTCAGACTGTGGACAGGCACGAAGCTGTTTGAAAAGCGCACGGTCGCCGAGCAGGCCACCCTGGCCATCGCCCAGCGGCCGTTTGATCGCTTCATCGAGTCCCGCCTGGCCACGGTCGATGGCCCTGAGTCCTTGAAAACTTTGTTGCGAAATGGCCTTGCGTGGAGTGGGCCTCGGCGACCCACCGGCGTGGAGCTGCAGCAAACGCTCGAGCCGATGATCGAAGGGCTGCCCGCTCCTGGATTGCGCCGATGGGCCCGCGACCTCGAGTTGCCGCCCGTTCGCGACGCACGAGGCAGCTTGGTAGGGCTGACCTTGACCGAAGAGGCGCATGTGGCCGTCGAGGACGAGCCCGAGGTGATCGCGGCCTCTGCCACCACCGTGTTGCACCGATCGTCGTCTGCCTCCCCCGAACCCTCCCGCTGGTCGCTCGCCAGCATCGCCTTGCCCCTGGTCTTGGTGCTGGCGCTGGGTTTTGGACTGGGGGTGTTTGCGTTGATCTTGGGCGTGATCGGCGTTTTCTTTGGTTAGAGCCCTACTCCTGGATTCGGGCGCGGTAGTCCGCTCGTTCGTCGTCATCGACCTGGAACACCCGATCGACCCCAAACCACTGGCCGAGCTGGCGCACCCACGTGCGCGGCAGCAGAGCGGGCAGCAACGCGGATAGCTGGGCGAACCCAGGCACGAAGGCATGGGTCCTTCCGGTCTCGAGCACATCGATAACCGCCGCCGCGACCTGCTCTGGGGTCAGGGCGGGCGGGTACCGCATCGCAGAGGCTCCCGCGGTAAGCTCGGTCCTCACGAGGCCCGGCATCACGTAGCTGATGTCGATGGCAGAACGCTCGTACTCCGCGATGAGGGCATCAGAGAACCCCACCACCGCGTGTTTGGTAGCGCAGTAGACTGCGCCGCGCGGGGCCACGAACTTGCCGGCGCTGCTCGCCATGTTCACGAGATGCCCCTTTCCGCGCTCTTCGAACACGGGCAAGACCGCCCGAGCCCCGTGCAGGACTCCCCGCACGTTGATGTCGATCATCCGGTCGTCCATGCGGGCTTCAGTCTCGGCGAATCGACCTACCGCCATGATGCCCGCGTTGTTGATCAGGATGTCGAGCGGGCCCAGATCGTGCTGGGTTCGCTCCACGACGGCTCGAAACGCCTCGAGGTCGGTGACGTCGAGCGGGTAGGCCACCACCTCTGCATCGAGTTCGGCCAACACTGCGTGGGTTTGCTCGAGTGCGGTCGCGTCGATGTCGGTCAGCGCGACCTTCACCCCTCGTTCGATCATCGCGAGTGCGGTGGCCTTGCCAATCCCGCGGGCGGCCCCGGTGATGAGGGCTACCTGCCCTTCGATGTTTCGACGACCCATGCAGGTTTCCTCCGTTCAGACGATCGATCGCGTAGTGGACAAGTCGAGCAACGTGACGCCGGCGTCGCGCAACACCCGCTCGGTGAGGGGCGTCCAGGCCCTACTTCGGTCGAGGAGGGCCGCATCGGCGCTCGCAAGGACTCCTTCGGCCTCCAACAACGCCGCGTCGGCCCGGGCCTCGAGGTCCACCTGGCAGGGAATATGGTGAGCATTGCAGGTTCGGCGAACAAAATCCGCGAGCCGTCCTGAGTTGGAGATCGGGGCGTCCAAGATCCAATGGGCGAACGCCACCCCTTGCAGTGCGTTGCACAGACGGTCGAGGGCTTGGGAGGTCCCTTCGGTGCGCCGCCAGGTCCCATGCACGCTGGCCACGTCGCGCACTGCGGTGTCTTGTCCGATGAACGCCGTGCCCCCGGCCAGCGCTCGCTCGGTGGTGACGAGCTGATTGAATCCGTCGATTTTCACGCGAAGTCCAGCGATGCGCTCGGTCCGACGGGCTCGTCGACGTTCGGCGACACGTGGCGGGCAGGCGGCCCGGCGAATCGCCATGCGCTGTCGCTTGGTGAACTGAAAGCGGTCACCAACAAGCTTGACTGCAGCGATTTCCGCGTAGCCTCTGGCCAACAGCCACGACAGGTCGCGCACCGCGATCCGAAGCGCGGGCCAATGCCGTGGGGCGAAGTCGACGGCATCTCGGGGATCGGCTCCGGCCAACAGGACTCCTGAGTTGCTGTCGGTGAAGACCGAGCTTATCGCGACGCGATGAGCACTTCCGATCCGTCCTCCTCTCCTGGCTGGCTCGACCCCGATGATCCGCGGCTCCCCAGTCGGCCACTATGGGGCATTGCCCTTGCGTTGCTGCCGGTCATTGGCGTGTTTTTAGTCGTGGTGGCCTACGCGGTCATCGTGGGCCTCGGAACGTCGGCTCGCTCGCTAGAAGGCGCCGAAGTCACCTGGCGTTTCGAAGGGTGCGAGGCAGCTCAGCCCTTGCTCGAGGCTCGTCTGGACGAAGTCGGACTGCCGGCGACGTGGACGGCGGTCGATGGTGGCTACACCGTAAAAACCCAGCTCACGGGCAACCCGGTCGTGGATGACACGCTGCCTGGCACGCTCACCACTCCCGCGGCCCTCGAAGTGCGAGCCGGTGATGAGGTGCTCGCCACTTCAGCCGACGTGGTCGATGCAGGTCCAAGGGCCGACATCTTCATGGTGCCTTATGTGCTGCTACGGCTTGATGACGACGCTGGTGAGCGCATCAAGAACCATGTGCGGTCCGACCCAAAAGGTCGCATGACATTTCACGTTGATGGGAAGTCCATCGGTTGGCAGAGCAACACCAACCCGGTGAGCGTGGGGGAACTCGAGATCAACCTCACCCTCGAGGGCGATGAAGAAGCTCGCATGCATGCCGTCGCGGCTTGGTCGGTCACGCTTGACCACGGGCCGTTGCCCTGCCCCGTGACCTTTGCGGGCCCTACAGCGGCGCCGGCTCCAGGCCCAGGCTGACGACCAATCCGGGGAATGACGCGGCGCTGCGCCAACTTTCGAGTTCGCGACCTAGCTCGTCTTGGTGTTCTTCGAGGCTGATGATGGCTCGGCCGACGACCGCGGCATTCTTGGGGGCAAGCTCGGCCGTTCGTTCGCGTTTCAGTGCGTCGATGTAGGCGGTCGACGCGTCGAGGGACGCCCGGGGGGTGCGCGCGTCCATGAGTTGCTGGAAGTGAGGTTCTACGCGACCAGTGGCACCTTCGCCGAGCACGTCGACCACGGAGCTGTGCGAGACCGCCGCATCGACCAGCATCTGATGGGCCATCCATGACCTGGCCTGGTGCATCCGCATCGAAACCGTGTCGTAGGTCACCACGCAGGCGAAGATTCCGATGACCGCGCTCACCACGATCAACGGACGAGTCCGGGGAGAGCCGTCTTCGAAATCCGCTTCGCTCGAATGCTGAAGGATCAGGTTCGCCCGACGGCGCGTGCCGCGCGACGGAGGGGTGAACCCAGGCGCTGGCGAGCGGCTCTGGAGCCCCGGAGGCGGGGTTGGGGGCACGGAGCCAGGAGCCGGAGGCGCGCTGGCCAACCCATTGGACGAAGAACTGTGGCTGTCGCGGGTGACGGACAGCCGCGTGTTTCGCGTCGAATCGTAGGGGGCCGGCGGCTCGGGCGGCAGGTTCGGCGACAACCCCGGAGCATGCGGCGGCAACGCGGGAAGCGCGTCCTTGAGATCGAAGAGGACCTTCGCCAGTTCCTGGACGGTTTGGTAGCGCTCTTCGGGCCGGAATCGGGTGGACTGGATGACGACAGGCAACAGTTCGGGGTGAATCCCTTCTGTCAGCCCAGGATCCTGGTCGACGGCGAACAAGTTCGTGTCGACGCGACCCGTCAACAACGTGTAAAGCGTCGCTCCGATGCCGTAGATGTCGGTGCGGATGTCGGCTGCCTTTCCGTCTTGGAGCTGCTCGGGTGCCATATAGCCCCGGGTTCCTGCGACATTGACCGCCGTATTGTGATGGGTCTTGGTCCAATCGGGGACGTCGGTGGTGCCGTCTTGCCGCACGATCTGAGCGATGCCGAAGTCGGTCACCTTGCACAGTCCTCGGCGATTCAGCAGGATGTTGTGCGGTTTGATGTCGCGGTGGACCACGCCCATCTTGTGGGCCGCACCGATGCCCTTGCTGATCTGAATCGCCACGTCGACCGCGAGCAGGGGGCTCATTGGGCCATTGCGTTCAACCCAATCGCGAAGTGAGCCGCCCTCGGCAATCTCCATCACCAAGAACGGCTGTTTGGTATCGTCGACAAGGTCCCACGCCTCGATGACGTTGCGGTGATTGAGTGTAATCACCGTGTGGCCTTCATCGATGAAGCGTCGTCGCGAAGCCTTTTTTAAGGCGTACTTCTCGAAGAGAACCTTGAGGGCACACCAGCGTTCGGCATGGTTATCCCAGGCGCGAAACACCTTGGCCGTGCCACCCTCGCCCAACAGCTCGGTGGCCACGTACCTCTCGGAGCCGTCCCGGGATTGGGCCATGGACAATGAAGCTCCCCGCGTGCCGAAGCCACCGCACTCTATCTCGAAGTTCAACCATCGGCAGCTGCGGCCCCTGGCTCAACCCATGAACCTGCGACACGTTCGAATGCGAGTACACCGTCTTGCACCCGAACCATCACGGCGTCACCCTTGGTGAACAGTCCCTCAATGATTGAGGAGGAAAGCGGATCGAGGAGCTGCTGGGTGAGGACTTGCTTGAGCGGTCGTGCGCCGAACGCCGGGTCGTAGCCCGCCTCCGCAAGGAGATCGCGAGCTTCGTCGGTCAGTTCCAGCGTGAGTTCTCGGGCCTCGAGCAGCTTCCGGATGCGGCCGAGCTGAATCTCGAGAATGGCTTTCATGTTGGACTGCTTGAGGCCATCGAACACGATGCGATTGTCGATTCGGGCGAGAAACTCGGGGCGCAGGTGCTGCAGAAGCTCGGCTTCCACCGCAGCCACCGCCTTTTGTCGATCCCCTCGGGCCTCGAGGATGCGATGGGATCCAATGTTGCTCGTCATGATGACGACCGTGTTTTTGAAGTCGACGGTCCGACCTCGGCTGTCGGTGAGGCGGCCATCGTCAAGCAACTGGAGCAGCACCGTGAGCACATCGGGGTGGGCCTTCTCAATCTCATCGAGCAAGATGACCGCATAGGGACGTCGACGAACCGCCTCGGTGAGCTGCCCGCCTTCATCGTGACCGATGTAGCCGGGAGGCGCTCCGATCAACCGGGCCACCGAGTGCTTCTCCATGTACTCGGACATGTCGACCCGCACGATGGCTTGGTCGTCGTCGAATAAAAAGGACGCCAGCGCCTTGGCAAGTTCCGTCTTGCCCACGCCCGTGGGGCCGAGGAAAAGGAAGCTGCCGATGGGGCGATTGACATCTTGCAGCCCTGCTCGAGCCCGCCGCACGGCCCGGCTCACCGCCACCACAGCTTCATCCTGGCCGACCACGCGACTGTGTAGGTTGTCCTCCATCTTCAACAGACGGTCCATCTCGGACTGCTTCAGCCGATTCACGGGAACGCCGGTCCACCCGCTGACCACGCGAGCGATGTCGTCTTCGCCCACCACCTCGGAAAGGATGGCGCCATCGGTCTGCATCTGGGCCAGCTCGATCTTGATCTGCTCGAGCTGACGTTGGGTTTCGGGAATCTCCCCGTGGCGAATCCGGCTCGCACGCTCGAAGTCGCCGGCCTTCTGGGCGCGCTCCGACTCAAACGAAAGCTGTTCGACGCGCTCCTTCAGCTGGCCGAGCTGTTCAATGTGCGCCTTTTCTCGCTGCCATCGACCAGTGAGGCTGTCGAGCTGGGCCTGTAGCTCGGCAATCTCAGCCTCGGTGCTGCTTGCGCGTTCCTGGCTGTTCCGGTCGCCGGCCTCCGCATCCCGATTGATCGAGACCAAATCCACCTGCAAGCTTGCGATGCGCCGTTCAAGGCGGTCGATGTCGGCCGGCTTGCTTTCGATTTCCATCTTGATGCGGCTCGCTGCCTCGTCGATGAGGTCGATCGCCTTGTCGGGCAGCTGGCGGTCCGTGATGTAGCGATCCGAGAGCACCGCAGCGGCCACGGCGGCTTCGTCGGTGATCTGGATGCCGTGGTGGGCCTCGTACTTCTCCTTGATCCCTCGAAGGATCTGGATCGTGGACGCCACGCTCGGCTCATTGACGACAACAGGCTGGAACCGTCGCTCCAACGCTTTGTCCTTTTCGAGGTGCTTGCGATACTCGTCGAGGGTGGTGGCCCCGATGGTGCGCAGTCGGCCTCGTGCGAGGGCCGGCTTCAGCATGTTGCCCGCATCCATCGACCCTTCGGTTTTGCCGGCTCCCACGAGCGTATGCAGCTCGTCGATGAACAGGATGATCCGGCCTTCGGCGGCGTCGATTTCGGACAGGACGGCCTTGAGCCGCTCCTCAAACTCTCCGCGGTACTTTGCCCCGGCGAGCAACGCAGGAAGGTCAAGGGCGAGGACGCGCTTGCCTTTGAGTGAATCCGGGACGTCGCCATCGGCGACCCGCTGGGCGATACCCTCGACGATAGCCGTTTTCCCAACACCGGGATCCCCGATGAGTACCGGGTTGTTCTTCGTACGACGGGAGAGCACCTGCAGCGCGCGACGAATCTCTTCATCGCGGCCGATGACGGGGTCAAGATGCCCTTGCTCGGCCTCTGAGGTCATGTCCACGGTGTACTTATCGAGAGCCTCGTACTGGGCTTCGGGGTTTTCATCGGTCACCCGACGTCCACCGCGAATGTGCTGAATGGCCGGCTGCAGCCGTTCCTGGGAAAACCCAAGATTGCGCAACGCCTGGCCGGTTCGCGACGAACTTTGGGCGAGGGCGGCAAACAGCACCTCGGCTGAGATATGGGAGTCGCCGCGCTGTTTGGTATCGCTGCGGGCCGCTTCGACCACCATGTCTGCGTCGCGGGACAAGCGGGGGCTGCTGCCGCCGCTCACCTTGCTGTAGGAGTCGACGAGGGTGGCGGCTTCTCGAGCGATCGCTTGAGGAGGCACGCCGACGAAGTTGGCGATCCGCTCAACAACACTCTCTTCCTGGGTGAGGAGGGTGGTGAGCAGGTGCCCGGGTCGAATTTCAGGGTTGCCCAGCCGATTCGCGAGACGCTCCGCCTCTGCGATGGCCTCTCGGGCCTTGACGGTGAATTTGAATTGCATCGTGGCTTCCTTGGGCAAGGAGCCTCCCGGCGCCGCAACAAAGCAGCAAGCACGGTGGCTCCGGGCTCAAGGAAAATGTGTGCACGCATGCTCGATGTTCAAGCTCAGGACGTGAACGGCCACCAATACGGAATGAGGGCGACTGCGACGACGAGAAACAGCGCGTTCAAGGGCAGGCCCACGCGTGCAAAGTCGAGGTACCGGTAGCCTCCAGGTCCGTAGACCAGCAGATTGGGAGGGCATCCGATGGGCGTGGCAAACCCTGCCGACGCGGCCATGGCGACGGCGATGGCAAACGGGGTGGGGTCGTGGCCCCCGAGGGCCGCCGCTTGAAGTGCGACCGGCAGCATGAGGGCGGCACCGGCTGCGTTGCTCACAAAGGCCGCCATCGTCACACCCAACACGTACACCGCGGCCAAGGTGCCATACGGGCCCAGCGGCGTCGTCAAGGTGAGAATGCCTGTGGCCAACGCTTGAGCGGCCCCGGTTTCGTCCAGCGCTTTCGCCAGACCAATCGCGCTTCCGATCATCACGAGCACCGGCCAGTTGACGCTGTTGCGCGCGGATCTGACGGTCAGGCAGTTGCCAAGGACCAGTACGACAAGAGCCCCCATGCCACTCACCAAGAGTGGCACTTGGGTAAACGCCGGCACGAGGACCATCGTGACGAGTACGCCAAGCACGAAGCGCGCTCGGGGGTATCGGGTGGGGGCGCCGGTTTCGAGCGCGCTGATCAGGTAGAAGGCCGGAGAGCCTCGGTAGTTTCGTCCAAATCCGGATGAGGCCCAGAGCATCAGCGTGTCGCCTGGCTCGAGCACGATGTCGCCGATCTTCTGGTCGATGCGGGCGCCGGCTCGGTGAACGGCGAGGATTGCGGCATTGAAGCGACGGCGGAACTCGGCGTCCCGCACGGTGAGGCCTAAAAGCGGTGAGCGATGGCTGATCACGACCTCGAAGAGTTCCTGGTCGTCGAGGGCGATTTGCTCGTCAACAGGTTGCAGGCCGGGCACTTGGCTGATGAGGTCTTGCACCGTGGTTGCAACCCCGGTGAACACCAACAGATCGTCGGCGCGAAGTCGATAGCTTGGCGGGACCGCATTGATCGTGGGGCCCTCGCCCCGTCGGATCCGGGCCAGGAACAGGCCGGGAAGCGAGCGAAGCCCTGCGTCCTCGACGGTCGCACCCACCAGAGGCGAATCGGGGGCCACCCGAAGCTCAACCAAGTAGTCGCGAGCCTCGGCGCGCGCGGTGCGGATGGCTTCGGTGCGATCGGGAATGAGCCGGTAGCCTACGGTGGTCAGGTAGACGATGCCCACCAGCGTGGTCGGGATGCCCACCAGCGCGATGTCGAAAATCCCAAGCGCGGCGATGTTGCGCGCATCGAGCATGCCTTGGACCACGAGGTTGGCCGACGTTCCCACCATCGTGCAGGTTCCACCGAACATCGCAGCCCATGCGAGGGGCAACAGGAGCTTCGAGGGGGGCAGTTCGATCGCTTTGGCGTGGGAGCGCACGAGCGGAATGAGCATCGCGACGATGGGGGTGTTGTTCAGGAACGCGGACAGTGCTGCGGTCGGAATCATCATGCGCAGCATCACCGGCACGGGCTTGCGACTACGGCCGAACAACGCGCTCGACATCATCTTCAGGGCACCGGTCTCTTGGACCGCACCTGCAACCACGAGCAACACACCGATGGTGAAGACAGCTTGGTGCGAAAATCCCACCAGGGCATCCGCAGGGCCGATCACGCCTGCAACCACCAATATGCAGAGGGCGCCAAACATGAGGAAGTCGGGCGCAAGGCGTTCGCGGGCCATCGCGAAGGTTGCGCTGCCGACCACGACGAGGGTGAGCCACGCATCCCACGCGAGCCCGCCGAGGGTGTCAGGAAGCTCCATCGAAGTGTCTTGTCGCCCTTTTCCGCCGCTGTCGACCATGCCGACGAGCCGTGCCGGGATTACCCGGTTGCTCGCGCGGTGGTCGGGGTGGGCATCATGGGGCGTCGCGAGCAATCGAATCAGCGGTTTCAACAAGGTTTTCTCGCCGAGTTCGCCTTTCAGGTTCGTGCGTTTGCGCGTCAACTCCGAGCGGACGCCGAGGCCTCGGCCGATGTGGGGTTCGAACTTGCCCGCCTCGGGGCCCAGGCCGAAACGCTGCAGCTCGCCAATGTGGGCCAGGTCGCACAGGAGGCCTCGAAAGCGCTTTCGGAACCTGGTGAGTCGACGGGCGATGCTGGCCTAGGTCTCGGGGCCTTGCGTCGCGTGGCGTCAGCAATTCGTGAAGCTCGAGGTCCGCTGCGATTGGGTCCGGTGATCGTCGTGGGGGGCACCGCTGCGGAGCAGTCCCAGCTGCAGGCCGAGGCGGCGTACTGCGCAGAGCCCATCGAGGTGTTTCCCGAGTTGGCCTCGTTCGCGTCCGACCTGCATCCGGATCGGCCTGAAGCAGTGGTGCTTCCGCTCGCCGCTACGGATGCCCTCGCTCAGATGGCATCTCGAGAGCCGAGGGTCCTGCTCGCCCATGGCGATTCCACTCATGTTTCGGCCGTAGCCCAAGCCCTCGACGCAGGCGCCCACGGCATGGTGTCTGGCCCTCTTACCTTGGCCTCGGTGTTGCGAGCGGTGCGATGGCGTGGGCGACGGTCCATCGGGCTACGCCAGATCGTATTGGCGCACGATCCAGGGCCCGAACGAGACGCGTTGGCCCAACGGCTTGGGGCGACCGGCTCGACGGTGCATCCGGTCGAGGTCCACGTCGTGTCCGACGTTCCGGAACTCTTGGGCTGCATCGAGGCGGGGCCTGCCGCGGTGGTGGCCTTGGGCGCACCGCTCGCGGGACGGCCGGCGCGCCAGACGCTGCAGGTGCTGCGCGCCCATCCCCATGGGCACAGCCCGGTGGTGGTGTTGGGACCCGGGCCGAACGACCTTGGCGTAGAGGTGATTTCAACGTGGTCCGACGCCGAGTCGGTGGCGGTGCGCATCGCAGGTTGGGCGCAACACGATGGCGGACCGCGTCGGTGGGATTGGGTGACGGGCCTGCACACCCGGTTGGGCGTGTTGGAGGCCGTAGATCAAGCCTTGCTACGCCACAGCCGCACCCGAGCCCCCCTTGCCCTGGCCTTGTTGGACGTGGCCGGGTTGGGGCAAGCCATCGCGGAGCATGGCCCGAGCGTGGCCGATGTGGCGCGCCGCCAGGTGGCAGAGCTGCTCCGACGGGGCGTGCGAGACGTGGATGCTGCAGGTGAGCTAGGCCCCGGTCAGTGGCTGATCGTCTTTGAGCGAGCGGGTCGACAGGATGTGGATCGGCGGCTCACCGAACTCGCCACCACCTATGTCCCCGCCCCCTCGTTGGCCGCAACTCGCCTCGTATGGGGCCTGGCCGACACCTTTCGCGGGCCCCGCGGACTCGCGGTTCGGGCGGAAACCGACCTGGCCACGCGATTGGCGTTGCCGGGTCGCGGGTAGCTACAGCGCTGTGACAAAGGCCTGGCAGTCGCCCTTGGCGCATGCAGATGCCGCAACCCCCGCGTCGGGGGTGGTCTCTCCGAGCACCGCCAAGACCGCGCGACGAAGCGACTTGGGGAGGGTCTGTAGCGTCGCGACCACCCGGGCTCGATCGGCATCACCGCCCGGCGCAGGGCAGGCATTGAGCACCCAGTGACGAACGGAAGTGGCTTCGGTGAGGTGAAGTCCCGGTCGCCCAAGCCGCAACCCGTGCCGTGTGGTGAGCAGCGTTTCTCCATCGGCCACGGTCACGTCGAGTGCGAACCGCACGTCGTCGTTGATGGCCAGCCGAGACCCTGGCACCTCGCTTGGGTCGGGCATCGGAGTCCCACTCGGCGTTTGGGTATCGAGGGCGAGAGAGCCCCGGTCCGGCAACCAGGTGCATCCTTGTGGGCTCGCCTGCACGACGACTTCGCCGTCCCATCGCACCGTCGATCGGACCCACTGACCTTCGGAAGTGGCTTCTTGTCGGGTCAAGGGCACGGCAACGGAATCGGCGTCGCCAGCGGCTAGCTCCCGGTCAAATTCGACGGGCACGAAGCCATCGCGCTCGACGAGAATCTTGTGGGCCCCAGGGCGCAGGGCCAAGACCAGCGGGGTGGTTCCGCGCTCGCCAAGGTCGCGCCGTTCCACGAACACCCGGGCTCCTGGCGGGTCGCTGTCGATCGACAGTCGACCGATCAGTGGAGCCAAGCGCGCCATTGCCGCTTCAGCATCCCGGTCGTTTTCATTCTGCTGCAAGGAGGCGGCATAAAACCGCCACGCCTGAGCCGGTTGGGCGAGCCGGTCATAGCACAACGCAACGTTGAATGCGGTGTTGGAGTTGGGGGCAAGCCGGTTCGACTGCAGCAAGTGCGCCAGGGCTGTGGGGAACTGACGTGCCTTGTAGGCCTGAAGGCCAAGGGTGAAGTGCAACTGAGCTTCTTCGGCGAGGTCAGCCTGAATCGGGGCCGCGCTTGCCATTGGAACGAGGCTCGCAAGGAGCCCCCACCATGCGATCATCAGCGGGTTCCTCTCGGGTCGGGCACCGCCTCCGGATCGACGTGTGGGGCGGCTTCCGCCTCGGTGGGCAACGGATAGGTCGGGGGCGGCGCAACGACGCGGTACGCCGGGGTAAACGCGGGTTGTCTTACCGGACCGTCCAGCGGCTGCAACGCAACATCGTGCTGCTTAGCGTCGTCGGTCCAGGGCTGGCGGACGGTGTGCGTCGCGTGACCATCGAGGACCAACTGGAACTTGCGTGGTTCCGCGTAGGGCTCGAGGGGCAACACGACTTCCATCGGCGTGGTGCCGATCTCTGCATCGTTCTCGAACACGGTGGCCCCTGGCGGATAGGTCGACAGGGTCACGATCGCGGGGAATCGAGCGGGGGTGCTCGGCGCCATGATCGGTTCGACCGGCGCGGGAGGCGGTGTGCTGAGCGAGCCCAAGATCGCCACGCCACCCAACACCACCAACGCCATGAGGCTGGTCGCGGCAAGAAGCGATGGCAACGAAGCGCCGGACGTCGACCGGGTTCGCGGAGGCATCGATGAGACCGAGGTGGGGGTCGGCGCCGACTGGACCATCCGCGGCCGCACGGTGCCTCGACTGCCAATTCCACTGGGAGTCGCTGGCTTTCCGTCATCACTCGCCCGCGGTACAGTGGATTTTGCCGTACGACCGGAGCGCGGCAGGTTGCCGATCGTGGAGTCGATGCGGAGGGCGGCTCCCGGACGTGGTGAGGTCGAGGCCGAACTCGTGCGTGTGGGGGCACTCGGTGCGGTGGCGGCCGCGTCCCTTCGAGGCGCGGCTTCGGCTGACCATTGCCCGAGGCTCGGGGCAAGTTGCCGTTCGGCATGCCGCAACGCCTCGATCCATTCCTCAATCGTAGGTCGCTTCGCTGGATCGTGGCCAAGGGAGGCCGTCAACGGCGACAACAGAACCGGGGGCACCGCGGCAGGGAGCCGTTCCATTGCCTCGCTCGGATCAAAGACCGGGGGCGGGTTGTTCTTGCGCACCAGATACGGTGAAGTGCCGGCCAGCATGCGGTAGAGCAATGCCGCGAACCCGTAGATGTCCGAGGCGACGTTGGCCGTGCCGGTATGCAGCGTTTCGGGAGGGACCTCGGCGACCGACCGTGCGCCTCCGCGCCCAGCGTCGAGGCCAGCCGATTCGATTCGAGTGGCGAGCCCCGCCCATGACAGTTTCACGCGATCCTTGCCGACAATGCGCACCAGCTCTGGATCGAGATCGCCGTGTACCAACCCTGCACGGTGCAAGGCATCCAATCCAAACGCGATTTGCAAACCGAGGTTGATCGTGAGGTCTGGCACCACCACGGACCGTTCGTGAAGGTGCTTCAGCAGGGGCACGCCCCCGGGCGCTTCTTGCACCCAGTAGCAGGTCAGTTCGTTCGGAACGCGTCCGATGTCGAAGGTGCGGCAAACCTGCGGATGCACCAAGGCCGTGAAGCGTTGCCGGTCTGCATCGAGTGCGTCGAGGAACTTGGGCAGCGGTTGGCTGCCTTGGTAGCGCCACGATGCAATGTCGACCTCGATCTCGGATGTGCCAGCGTGAAGGTGCACATCGCCGAAAATGGCCCAACGTGCCCCGATGGTCCAGTGATCGGACAGTCGCCCGCCGGGGTTGAGCGGCGAGGGGGTCGAAGCGTTGGACGGTTGGCTCGAGACGGTCATCGGGCGCATCCTACCCCCTTTGTCGCCAGGGGGGAACTGGATGGGTTTCACACCGGGGTCATCCCCCGATACACTCATCCTTTTCGAGATTTTGCCATACGAGCATGCGAACAGTACTCGCATTTCAGACCGTATCCCGGCGTATCCATGGTAGGGGGCAGGGTGTGAACCGGTTTCCATTTCGTGTCGATGCAACAGCCGGGCGCGCGCGCGCCGGAACCCTTGAACTTCCCCATGGTGAGGTGAAGACCCCGGTTTTCATGCCGGTTGGGACCCAGGGGGCCGTGCGCTCGGTGCCCCCGCACATGGTGGAGCAGACCGAGGCGCAAATCGTGCTTGCGAACACCTACCACCTAAGCCAGCGGCCGGGTGAGAAGCTGGTGCGCAAGCACGGGGGACTGCACCAGTTCATGGGGTTGTCGTTGCCGCTACTCACCGATTCGGGTGGGTTTCAGGTGTTCTCGCTCGACAAGGAGGTCACCGAAGAGGGGGTGGCGTTCGCCTACGAGGTTGACGGGCGAAAGACGTTCCTGTCTCCTGAGCGGTCCATGGAGATCCAGCAGGATTTGGGCGCTGACGTGGCCATGGTGTTCGATGAGTGCGTCGCGTTCGAGACCGAACGGGACTATGTCGCACGGTCCATCGAACGCACCACCCGATGGGAAGCGCGTTGTCGTGAAGTTCACACCCGCGAAGATCAAGCGCTGTTTGGCATTGTGCAGGGGGCTGGCTTCGAAGATCTCCGCCGGGCTTCCGCCGAGGCGATCGTCGACCTCGACTTCGATGGGTACGCCATCGGAGGACTGTCGGTGGGCGAAGGTCACCACGAGATGATGGATGTGCTCGACGTCACCACGCCCCATCTGCCGCACGACCGGCCTCGTTATCTGATGGGGGTGGGGCGTCCCATCGACCTGGTTGAAGCCGTGGCGCGAGGCGTTGACATGTTCGACTGTGTCATCCAGACCCGTCACGCCCGTTCAGGGATTGCCTGGACGTGGGGCGGCCGAATTCGTCTGACCGACAAGCGCTACCGCAGCGACATGTACCCGATAGACACAAACTGCACATGCCCGGTCTGCCGCACCCATACGAGGGCCTACCTCAACCACCTGTTGAGGGTCAAAGAGGTGCTGTCGGCCACGCTCATCTCGATGCACAACATCGCGTGGTTCCAACAGTTTATGGCCGAGATGCGACGTCAGATCGAGGCGGGCACCTTTGAAGCGTTTCGGTCGCGCATCCAGGCGCTGTACCCTCCGGATGCGCCTCAACATCAACGCAAAACAGGCAAACGGGGCAGGTGACGTGGGGCGGTTGTGACGTTAGCCGCACAGGGTCAATGGAGTTTACGTTTGGCGTCTGACGACCTCATCGAAATTGAAGGCATCATCAAAGAGGTGTTCCCGGGTGGGCATTTTCTTGTCCAGACCGATGCAGACACCGAGGTGCATGCCCACCTCGCCGGCAAGCTGCGCCGCTACCGCATTCGTGTGGTGCTTGGTGACCGCGTGACCGTCGCTGTTTCACCCTACGATTTGACCAAGGGACGTATCGTCTTCCGGCACAAGTAGGGGATTAGCGGCGCGATCGTCGCTTCTTCGGAGCCGAATCCACCAGCGAGCTTCGCCCAAGCGCAAAGGGAAGAAGCTTGGTGATGTTTCGGGCATCGTCGAGACCTCGGTGATGGGTGCCTTCCAAGGTCAAGCCTGCGCGCTTGAGGGCGGCGGCCATGCCGCATCGACGCGTGTTCGTGGCTTTGGCGAATGCGTTCTTCACATTGAAGTGGTGTGCGGTGTCGAGCGGGAGGTCGATACCGTGACGCCGCGCGTCTTGGAGCAATTGCAGCTTGTCGTACGCGCCCCATGAACCAAAGATGGTGGGGCCGGGCAGCCAGGCTGCGAGCGCGTCGATCGCGAAGGGAAACACCTCCGCGGCGTCCACGTCAGCTTGGGTGATGTGCGTGAGCTGCGTGCAGAACGGCGTCAGCCAAGGCCGCACGACGGGCTTCACAAAGGTCTGGAACGTATCGATCGGGGCGAGGGTGTCGGCGTCGACGAGCACCGCGCCAATCTCGATGGTCTCCATCTGATCGCGGGGAAAGCGTCGCTCGTCGCACGTCGCTTCGAGATCGATGATGACAAAGGGCCGCGACATGAGGGGCCTCCTTGGGTTTCAACTGTTCCCAACGTGGCGGGTCGGTCGCTTGCGCACCCGGACAGGATTCCGGACCCGCGTCGGGGAGGCAGGCGATGCTAGAAGGAGTTCGGCGCGGACCGAGGTACACCAGATGACTGCCCTCTCCCCCCGAGCGTCTACGCTCCCGGCGCGCATCACTGGCCGGCCGCTCGCCTGGGCGCGCGACACCGCCTTGGTGGGTGGCGTGACGGCAACGAGTGCCACCCTGGCGTTGGGCCTCATGGGAACGACGTTCGGCCTGGCTGCGGGGTTGACAGGGGCGCTGGCCGGCTTTGCGTTGGGGCTTGAGATGCCCACGTTCCTCGATTCGGCCCGACGGCGGCTGTCGTTGATCTCGGTGGGCCTTCGGTGCATCACCATCGGGTTTGGCCTGGGAGGCTTCGTGGGCCTGATCGCGGCCACCGCGGCCGGAAACCCCTACGTATTGGGGCCGATCGTAGTCGCGGGCATCGCGGGGGCGTTGCAGCTTGGGTGGTGGTGGTTGCCTTACACCGTGCTCACCGTCACTCAGCGACCCACCTGGCCGGCCGTCCTCATCGCATGTGCGGTGGCGCCATTCGTCGGACCTCTCGCCCAATGGATCTCGGCCTTGATCGTGGCCCTGATCCTTTAGCGAAACCGCAACGTTTTGATTGCTGGGCGAGCTTCCCGTACAAGGGAGGCCATGCTGTGGTTGATCGTCTTGTCGTGTCGCACCCAGGCGCCGCCGCCTCCCCTTGGCCCCGTCGTCGAACCAGGGACCTACTCGTTTTGGTCGGGTTCTGCGGTTCCGGGCTGCACCCAAGGCGGACCTGAAGTTCAGCTCGTTCACGTCGACAAGCTCGCCCCGATTCGCCAAACCATGATCAATCGAAGCGGCCGATACCATCGCATTGAAGTGCGGGGCACCGAGGGTTGGGTCGCGGTTGCGGATGCAGATGATCCACGGCTTCTCATGATGCTGTCGAGCGATGAACCGGCAGCAACCTGCCTTCAGGCCGAGATTCGGCCTCTGGGCGAAGACCGATGGTTCACCCGCACCTCGCAGTGGGTCTCTGTCATCAATCTCACGACGAGCCGGGTCCGTCATTTGGCCAAGGCCCAAGGTGAATTGAGCCGTTGCATGGTCACTGAGGGGGCGGTGGCTTGCCGGGGACCGAAAGGACCGGTTCGCTTTGATCGGGATGGGGTCGTGGTGTCCGGCACCTACCTGCCCCAGTGGGCGGCCGAGTACGACGAATGAACGGCGAGTTGGATCTTCGTGTGCCATGATGGCACGGATCGGCTTGTCACGAGGTTCTAGTGGTTCTTATAAGTGTATTGGCAGATGTTGCTTTTGGCTGTGGTGGACTGGTGTGCGATGCGCAACAGCCGGTCATCCAGGAAGGCGAGAAGATCATCTTTGGGCTCGACTCCGAGACCGGCACCGTCGAAACGCATGTTGAAATAAGCTATTCAGGGCCGGCAGCCTCGTTCGGATGGATCGTTCCCGTGTTCGGTGAACCCGAGGTCTTCGCCAGTCCCCAAGCGTTGTTTGACCAGCTCGGACCGGCGACCTCGCCACTGTTTACGCTGCAGAATGTCGATGAGGGGCGGTGTCGCAATTCCACGCGCCAGCTCAGGTTTGGTGTGTTTGAGCTGAGTCTTGACGATTCAGCTCCGGCCGAGCCGTCTCCGGTTGACGTGCTTTCACGGTCCGAAGTCGGGCCCTATGACGCCACGGTGTTGCAGGCTCAATCCTCCGAAGCGCTGCGGTCGTTTCTCGATGCGAACCACTACGCGATTCCCGAGTCGCTCGACCCCGCGCTTGCGCCCTACATTTCCCAGGGCGCGTACTTCATCGCGATTCGGCTGCAGAAGGACCGCGAGGTCGGAGACATCGCGCCGCTTGGCTTCCGCTACAACGCGGCCAAAGCGAGCATTCCTATTCAGCTTACGGCCATCGCCGTGGCCGACGACATGCCGCTTGAGGTCTATGTCTTCGGCAAAGCGCGCGCCGTCCCCGAGTCGTACCTCCATGTGAAGATCAACGAAGCCGCGATCGACTGGTGGAGCGGCGGAGCCAACTACTTCGACGTCGTCCGTCGGGCAGCGGATGAAGCGGGAGGCCAGGCGTTTGCAACCGACTACTTCGGGGCGCCCCCCGAACTGCCCCAGCGCATTCCTGATCTGGGGTTCCTCGCCGAGGCCAGTGGGCGCCTCGAATGGCTTGTCGACCTGTTCGAGGTGGCGGGATGGGCGATTGACAACGGCACTTGGCCCATCATTGCGGAACTCGCGGGGTTGCCGCCTTCCGTCTCCTACGCCGAATACGTCGAGTGTCCGGAGTGCTACTGGACCGAGCTGCCCGCGACGTTTTTCGACGCGGCGGCGGCGACCGAGACGTTGGTTGAGGAGGTCCAGGAGCCACTTCAGGACGTGTTCTCGCTGTTCGACGAGCCCTATGTGACTCGGCTTACCTCATCTCTTTCGGCCGCAGAGATGACCGTCGATCCAGTGTTTGTCCTGAATCCTGACATGTCGAATGAACCGGTTTCCAATCTTCGAAACGCCACCCAGGTGTTCGAGTGCCGCCCCAACCGACGCCGCTGGAAGGCCCGCCGGCGGCTCGAGCTGGCCGACGGCCGGGTGATTCGTATGCACAGTACAGATCGCATTGGAGGCCAGGAGTTGGCCTTCCTCGAAGACCAAGCGGCGGTGGCGGCGAAGGTCATCGAACGGACGTCGGCGTCGGGTGAACCCGAGGTGCTCTTCGACTTCAGCAACGAACTCAACGCGTTGGCGCAGGGGGGCGTCGGTCGAGGATGCGCGGGTTGGCGGGGATGTACGACGACCGGGCCGGGTGCGCTTGGCGTCCTCGGCTGGTTCTTGGTCTTCGCAACCCTCCGTCGTCGGTCCTTGCGGGGTTAGCCAGTAGGCAGCCGGCTCGAACACCCGCGAGGAGAGGATGACGCGATCGTTGGCCAGCGTCTTGGCGGCATGTCTGATTTCGGCATGTTCGCCTTGGGACCGTCGACAACCCGATGAATACGATCTCGACTTCGACATCCCGCGAACCGAAGCGCTCGCCGATGTCCTCTCCGACTACGGGCTGTACGAGGAGCCTCTCGCGGCCTTGCAGCCGGCGAAGGGGGTGCTTCCTTACGAGCTGTCGTCGGAACTGTTCACGGACTACGCCCAAAAGCAGCGCTTGCTGCGGATTCCCGAGGGCACGTCCATCTCGTCGACGGACCTCGAAACCTCGGAGTTCCCGGAAGGCACGGTCCTCGTCAAGACGTTTTACTACCCCGGGCGGATCCTTGAGACGCGGCTCCTCATCAAGACCGCGGGTCTTTGGAACGTCGCCACCTACCTATGGAACGCCGAGCAGACCGACGCCGCTTTGCTGCTGACGGGAACCACCACGGAGGTCGCGTGGACCGACGAGGCCGGGGCTTCAGGGACGACGGACTACGTGGTGCCGCACGAGGGCGAATGTGTGACGTGCCACCAGCGAAATGATGCTGCGGCCTACATCGGACCGACCCTCACCAACCTCAATCGCACCGTCATGCGCGATGGCATTGCGCTGAACCAGCTCGAGTACCTGGAGGCCCGAGGGGTGCTCGATGAGCGCGACGAACGGGTGGTGCCCACCGTCGTCGACTATCGAGACGCCACCTTGTCCCTCGAGCGCCGGGCGCGTGCGTACCTCGACATCAACTGCGCCCACTGCCACAACCCGGAGGGGTGGGACGAGGTGTCCGAGCGAGAGATCGACTTCCGCCATGCCACTCCGTTGAATCGAACGGGGCTCGAGCGCAAGGCGGACGAGATGGCGAGAGTTCTCGAGGATGGCGAGATGCCCTATTTGGGCACCACGCTGCTCCATGACGAAGGCATCCAGCTCGTGCTCGACTACGTGGACACCTTGTAGCGAGGCCTACTGGGTCGTGAGCACAAAGCCTTCGGGAGGCGTCGCGTCTTCGATGGTGCCTTGGGTGTCGAGACCTCGGATGTGTGCGTCTCCAAAGAGCCCGATGTAGGCCGAAAGCACAGGAAGAGCTTCGGACACCGGAATGAACTGCTCGCCACAGCCGTCTTCGAACGCCGAGGCTTGGAAGGTTGTGATCAGCTCATCTTCAAGGTCGTCGCAGATCGACAGGAAGGTGATGTGGCCCCCACGGGGCATGTCGATCCAGACGTCGTCTTCGCCATCGATGGCCGCCCAGGTCGGAATGGACGAGGTCTCCGGCGTGGTCGTGATGTCGACCGCGCCCGACTGAAGCATTGTGGGGAGCGACAGATCGGTAAGTTCCGAAGCTTCGAAGGAGCGGATGGCGGGCGCTTGGGGGACCAGGGCGGTGATCCGATCGTCGGCGAATCCTTGCTCAAGCAGGTCTTGGAACGCCGGGTCCTCAAACAAGACGCAATTGGGATCGTCTTTGTCGGGGCAATCGGGGTCAAGCCGGTCGGCCGAGGGTTTTGCGCCGGCGGCCGCAAAGGAGGTGTAGCCTCCGAAGCTATGTCCGACGAGAAGCACCGAACTGGGGTCTGCGAGTTCAGCGAGCGGGTCGTCCGCACCCACATTCTCGAGCCAATCGAGGGTGGCCGAGATGTCTTGCGGCCGGTCGATCACGCTGCGCAAGAAGGGGTCGCCTTGTCCGATCACCAGCTCGAGGGCGGTGTTGCCCACGTGGTCTGGGGCGAGCACCACCCAGCCCCACGAGGCCAGGTATTCGCCGAACGGGTAGCCCACGAGGCCCACACCTCCGTTGCCGTGCGAGTAGACGGCGACGGGGAAGGGCAAGTCCCCCGGATCGGCAGGATCCGCGGTGGTCGCAAGGGGCGCGTCGATCGAGATGATGCCGCCCACGGCATACCCGGCCGTCGCTCCGTCCGGCATCGCCGGGTACCACACTTCCACGGGGATCGTGCGATTCTCGTCCGACACTTCGGGGCGGTAGGTCACATCGATCTGTCGGTAGCCCACCGCGAAGGAGCCAGGCTCCAATCGCTCGGCGAAGGCGGCATCTGCGGGGTTGGTCTCTTCCGTGGGCGTCGTTTCGGGGTCCTCGGTACACGCGGCAAGCAGCGAGGCAGTGAGGATCAACAATCGTGGCATGGACGTCCCTCCAGGGACCCCCGATCATACCGTTTGCGAAGCCTCGGCGATCCACGTCCGCAAGGCTTTGACTTGATCGGTCACCTGCGCCCAGGCGGTTCCCCCGAGGGACGTCCGGCGCTCCGCCGCCGCCACAGGGTCGAGCCAACCGAGCACCTCGGCGGTCAACTGGGGGTGGAACGTTGGCACGATCTCGGCCGTCAATGCGGAGAGATTGACGCCCTTGGCCTCACACCACGCCACGACCTGGCCAGACACATGATGCGCCTCCCGAAACGGGACGCCTCGCGTGACCAAGAAATCGGCGATTTCAGTGGCGAGCAAGAAGTCGCCTTGCAGTGCATCGATGTAGCGTTCGCGATGGACTTCGAGGGTTCGCCACACATCGGCGGTGATGGCGACACACTGCTGGGTGGTGAGCACGGCATCGAAAAGAGCTTGCCGGTCTTCCTGAAGGTCGCGGTTGTAGGCGAGGGGGAGGCCCTTGACCATCACATGCAGGGCTTGCAGGTCGCCCAACACCCGGCCCACCTTGCCCCGTACGAGTTCGGGGGCATCGGGGTTGCGTTTTTGGGGCATGATCGAAGACCCCGTTGCGTACGCTTCCGACAACCGCACCAGGGCAAACTCGGAGGACGACCACACGACGAGCTCTTCGGCCTGTCGGGAGAGGTGCGTCATCACAATCGCACAGGCCGACACGGCTTCGATTTGATGGTCTCGCGCGGCTACGGCGTCCATGGCATTGGGCACCGGCTCACGGAACCCGAGCTGCATCGACGCCACCCGACGGTCGATGGGATGGGGGGTTCCGGCCATGGCCCCTGCGCCCAACGGGCATTGGTCCAGCCGCTTAAGCGCATCCGCCAAGCGCTCGGCGTCGCGGCGGTGGGCCCAGGCGTGCGCGAGTAAATGGTGACCAAGCCAGATCGGTTGGCCGCGCTGCAGGTGGGTGAATCCGGGCATCAGGGTCTGCCCGTCCGACGCCACCCGGTCCACAAGGGCGGCCACCAAGTCGACGACCGACGCATGCAGGGTTTGCAGCCGCGTTCGAAGCCACAGGCGAACGTCGGTAGCGACTTGGTCGTTGCGTGAACGGGCGGTGTGCAGCCGTTGGCCCACGGCGCCAACGATCTCGGTGAGGCGGGCCTCGACCGCCATGTGGACATCTTCGTGGGCCGGATCGGGAACGAACGTGCCACTCGCCAGCTCGGCTTCGACCTGATCCAGCCCCGTCAACAGCGACTGCGCCTCGTCATCGGTGAGCAATTCGGCCGTTCGAAGGACCTCGACATGGGCCCGACTTCCCGCGATGTCCTCGGCCGCCATCGGCAGATCCACGTCGAGGCTCTGCGAAAACGCCACCATGGTCTCGGCGGGGGATCCCCCGAACCGTCCGTCCCACAACGCCACGTCAGTCCTCCTCGGTCTGGCGGCGCACCTCGCCCCACGTCCGGTAGGAAAGGCCATACAAGGCCAAGAACCCCTTGGCCGCGTCGCGGTCGAAGGTGTCGCCATCGGAGTAGGTCGCGAGTCCCGCGTCGTAGAGGGAGTAGGGCGACCGGCGTCCGGTCATTCGCACCGTGCCGGCCGACAAACGCAGCCGAACATCGCCCGTCACCCGACGTTGGGTGCTGTCGACGAAGGCCTGCAAGGCTTCCCGCAGCGGGCCGAACCACAACCCGTCGTAGATCACATCCGCAAAATCGGCGGCCACCTTGCGCTTGTAGTGCGAGGTGGGTCGATCAAGCACGACCCGCTCGAGTTCTCGGTGAGCCAGGTGAAGCACGATGGCGCCCGGTCCTTCGTAGACCTCGCGACTCTTGAGCCCGACGACCCGGTTCTCGACCATGTCGATGCGCCCGACCCCGTAGTCTCCGGCCAATGCGTTGAGACGCCGGACCAGATCGACAGCGCCGTAGCCCTGACCGTCGATGGCGACGGGCACGCCGCGTTCAAACGACAACAAGATTTCGAGGGAACCCCGCGGCGCATCGGCCGGGTCCTTGGTCATGCGCCAGACGTCGGCAGGCGGTTCCGCCCAAAGATCTTCCATCTCGCCACATTCGATGGCGCAGCCCCAGACGTTCTCGTCGATGGAGTAGGGCTTTTCCTTGGTGATGGGAATGGGAATGCCGTGCTGTTCGGCGTAGGCGACCTCGAGTTCGCGGGTCACCAGGTCCCATTCGCGGAGCGGGGCCACCACTTTGAGTTCAGGGGCAAGGGTTTGGGCGGCGACCTCAAACCGAACTTGATCATTGCCTTTGCCCGTACAGCCGTGTGCGATGGCCGACGCCCCATGCTCCCGTGCGACGTCACACAGCCGCTTGGCGAGCAAGGGTCGACCTAACGCCGTATGCATGGGGTAAAGCTGTTCATACAGCGCCCCGGCACGTAACGCAGGCCAACAGTACTCTTCCACGAACGTCTGTTGGAGATCTTCGACGACCGCGACCGAGGCTCCCGTATTGAGGGCCTTTTGTCGGATGGCCTCGAGGTCGGTCCCCGGTTGTCCCAGGTCGCCCGTGTAGGTGATGATTTCTGCGTCGTAGTGCTCTTTGAGCCACGGCACCATCACGGAGGTGTCCAGACCTCCGGAATAGGCGCACACGATCTTCAACGTGGACCTCCGGTTTGCGTTCTCGGGGCTTAACGTCAGCGGTGAGCCTGGGCCCAGGTCGCGCCTTCGTTGACCACCGCCCGTAAAGGAACGTCGAGAGGTCCCACGCTCTCCATCACGTCGCGCACGATGTCCACCACCGCCGTCGCGTGAGGCTCGGGAGCTTCGACCAGGAGCTCATCATGGACCTGGAGCACAAGGGAGGCATCCTGGTCCCGAAGTCGCCCGGCGAGGGCGGTCATCGCGCGCTTGCAGAGGTCGGCGGCCGACCCTTGAACCGGGGTGTTGATGGCTTGTCGTTCGGCCCGAGCCCGCGCGGCGGGGTCGCCCGACCAGAGGTCGGGAAGGTAGCGACGGCGTCCGGCCCACGTGGTGACGTAGCCATCGGCTTGAGCGCGTCGCAGCGTGTCATCCCGCCATTGGGCGATGCCTGGGTACATCGCGAAGAGTTCTGTGATCCACGCTTTGGCTTCGCCCATCTTGACCCCGAGGCGTTTGCCCAGGGCCTTGGGGCCTTGCCCGTAGATCGTCGCGTAGTTGACCAGCTTGCCGATGGTGCGTTGCTCGGGCGTGATCGGATCGCCGAAGAGCCCGCGTGCGGTGTGCGCATGGACGTCCGTGCCCGCCCGCAAGGCTTCGCTTAGCGCTTCGTCACCCGAGAGGTGGGCGAGGACCGCAAGCTCCATTTGCGCCCAATCCCCCGCGATCAGGCGATGGCCGTCCCGCGCCAAGAAGGCCTCGCGAATCGAGCGAAACTCTGGGTCGTGAAGCGGCGTGCGCTGCAGATCGGGGTCGGTCGAATGCAGGCGTCCCGACACAGACAGGGTTGCCAAAAAGGTAGGATGGATGCGGCCATCGTCGCGCACGGCATCGGCCAACACATCCGTGTAGGTATGGATCATCTGATCGACGGTGCGGTAGCGTTGCACGGGCTCGATGATGGGGTGTTGGCCCTTGAGCGTTTCGAGCACCTCGGCGTCTACGGAGGGTCCGCGCTTGGTACGTTTGACCACCTTGAGGCCAAGGTCGTCGAACAACACTTCCCCAAGCTGCTTGGGAGAACCTGGATTGAAGGCCCGGCCCGCCAGCTCTCGAATCCGTCCGCGAAGGGTCGTGCGCTCGATCTTGAGCTG
>JBCCQY010000137.1:0-25360 GCA_039208735.1 Myxococcota bacterium
ACGTGGTGCGCCATGGAGCCGGTCGTACATATGGTCTCGGGGGCCACGCAGATGCAAGCACCCGCGCTTCCTGCTTCCTGATCCTCGGATGAGGATCGTCGGAGGCCGTTTCACTCGCGACGGACGAATCGTCACGAGCCAGAGCGAGCCTCCTCCACAGGCGTCTTTTTACGACCCCGAGGAGACTTCTCGGCGGTCGGAAGCGAGCGCAGGGAACTGCGCGAGGTTCGCGGCAGCATTCGTGTCGCGGTCCGCTTCGAAACCACAACTCGAACAGTGAAAGTGGCGGATGGACGGGTCGAGTTTGTCGCCAAGGTGACCACAGCGGCTACACCGCCGGGTGCTCGGATAGTGCCTTGGCGCTCGGGTGACCCGGCCTCCATGCCAGGTCACGCGTTGGATGAGCTTGGTGATGAAGGTGGCCCAAGCCAGATCGGCCAGAGCCCGGGCCATCCCGCGGCGTCGGGTTTGCATGAGCCCTTGGGTGTTCAACGTCTCGATGACCAGGTGACCGTGGTTCTTGGCCAACCGGGGCACTTCACGTCGAACAAAGGCCTCCCGCATCCGACGGGTACGAGCATGGAACCGCTTCAGGCGATGTCGGGCCCTCCGCTGATTCGCAGAGCCCTTCTTCTTGCGCGCGACCGCGCGACTGAGGCGTTGGAGTTTCGGCAGACGGTCTCGCCACGGACGCGGATGCTCGAGGCGCAGCACGTCGACCGCGTCAGCCGTCGCGAATACCGCGAACGTCTTGACCCCGAGGTCCAGGCCGACGGGAGCGACATCGCCGTGCACCGGTTCCTCTTTGTGAAGAGGGCCCGTCTCGAGGGTCACCGCCATTCGCCATCGGCCGTCGTCGAACGACACCGTGACGTGGCACAGCTTGGTCTCGGGCTTGGCGAGCAATCGGCGCAGCCGACGCATGCACTCCCGCACCTTGACCACGCCGCCGAGCTTGCGGGGGAGCCGCACGGCGCGGTGAGGGAGCCCCCCGTCGGCGGTCGTCGACTCCGAGAGGGGGCGAAAGGTGACGCCCCGCCTCACTCGGAACGACAAGCGGCTGCGGTGACGCTTCTTGAACTGGACCCGGCCCGGACAGCGCCCTTTGCGGTCGCCCTCGAACCACTTGGCTCGAGCACTCATCCCCGTTCCAGCGTCTTTCGCCCCTTCTTCCAGCACTTCCTGATGAAGCTCGGACATCCAGGGGTGCCGAAACGTCCACTCGATGGCCTTTCTCGCCCTCTTGTCGGCCTCATCGAGCTTGCGAAGACAGGACGCTGCGAGCTGCACTGGCTCCGGGTCGTTCCCTTCGGTCTCGGCCTCGGACCGCGGGATCACCTTCCACTTGTTGAAGGCATCGATGCACTGCGTGCCCGTGACCGGAACCCACAGGTCAGGGCGACCGGACGGGTCTGCCGCCTTGACTTGCTTGCCCAGGATGTACAACGCCACCGCCTGGTTGAACGCAAATCGACGACCGTGGCCATGCGCCGAGAACCGACGATGCTGATCTCGGGTCGGCTTCAGGGTGAACGTCCACGTCGTGCACCGCGTTCGCATCGGAATCCCGCGCGACTCCGTCGCGCTACAATTCCGCTCGGCCCTCGGCTTCGCCTGCGGGCTCTCCGGTGATGGCATCTTCATGGCCAAGCGGTCCGCTCCACGGTCAACGCCGAGAGTCCGACGAACGCCCCGAACGAAAGCCCCGTCTTGTCGGTTCGGCAGCCTATCCGGCGAAATCGCTGTAGCCGCCAGAAGAACCGCTCGATGACATTGCGGAGTCCATACCGAGCACGGTTGTGCGGACGAGGGATCGGTCGACCTCGACGAGCAGGGATGACGCCTTCGATGTCGTGTTTCGACAACCAAGCCAGAAACCTGTCGCTGTCGTAGGCTCGGTCTGCGACCCGCGCTTTCGGGACCGGCATCCGCGAGAGCAGTGGGACCGCCTGGGAAATGTCGGCCCCTTGTCCGGGTGTCAGGTCAAAGCCAACCCAGCGGCCCCGGGTCGGGACGACGGCATGGACCTTGGTCGTTCGTCCACCTCGACTTCGGCCCAAAGCCTCTGCGGAAGCGGTGCTGCCTCGTGCCCCCGCCGAATCCGGATGGGCTTTGACGATCAAGCTGTCGAGAAGGAAGATCTCCTCGGGCTCCTCGGCGCGACGGATCTCTTCGGCCATCTGCCGCCATCGTCCGACGCAAGCCCATCGGCGAAATCTTCGAAACACGGAATTCCACCGTCCGAACTTCGATGGAAGGTCTCGCCACGGAGCTCCGGTGCGCAGAATCCAGAACACGCCCTCGACGAAGAGCCGAACATCGCCGCCACGATTCCGGCGTCCGAGAACGGCGCCAGTCGACTGCACGATCCTTTGAATGGTCTCGTCTACGCCCATCATAGGCAACTGAATATCTCATCAGATGAACGTATGTCAACCCCACCCCGAGACGATTATGAAGAGCGACGATCCAAACGCCCTAGGGCGTTCTGCGCAATTGGTGCAGCGCATCAGGCATTGGGGGAGGTTCAGGCATAGCCTCCGCCTGTTCAGCTCGATAGCGGAGCATACGGACCAATCGTTCGATCGTCGGTTCTGGGGTACCCGCTAAACGAAGGTGAAGCGCCCGCTGTTCACTCGTCAGGTGGATGACGGTGGCGTCCTCCGGGCCCCGTCGCTCGACGCCTAGGCCGCGCAACGGCCGTCGTTCATCGGAACGCCCCCGTCGAACGCGGACCGCTTGGCCATCGATGCGAATCCGAGTGGGCGCCGCAGGACACAGCAGGGCCACCAGGGCCGAGAAGAGCCCAAGCGGCGGGACCAGGCACCATAGTGCCATGACCGTGGTTGCCGCGCCATTCGCAGGAGGTGGCAAGGTGACGTCTACTCCGGCATGGTCTACCCTGAACCTTGGGAGCGAAGCCTCCCGAACCCCGCCAAAACCCAAACGGAGTGCGCCAAGCCAAAGGCCGATTAGCCCCACGTAGCCGCAGAGTGCGCTGGTGGCAGAGACCCGGATCTCGCAACCGTTCGCCCGCAGACAATCTCCCCAATGCGAAAGGTGGCCAATCCAAAGGAGATACGCCAGTAGCGAGAGTCCCAAGCCGGCTCCCAACCGTCGCCGGATGGCCCGAACGCTGACTCGGGGTAGATCGTCGCCGTAGATCAGGCTCCAAGCAACACGACCCGTTCGTCCCCAGGCGAAGCCAGCGATCGCCAGGGTGAGGGGAGCGAAGAGAACCGGTAGCCTCAAAACGTCCATGGGCCAAGCCTAAGTCACTGGCGGCGTGGCGAATCGGACCTTTGTAGGAAACGTCCCAGATGGTTCCAAGCTACGCTCAAGAAGTTGGAAGACGGGGGATCCGGAACCCTTCGTCGAACTCGAACGGCGCCATCACCGTCATCGCACCGACGGCCACCAAGTCTGTCGGACTGTGCCGAGCCGACTCGCTTCTTGAGCGCTGGCTAAACGCGTCCATCGTTTCGCGCAGGGCCCGCTTGAACTCGAGGATGCTGCTGGGTAGCAAACGGAACCGGCCCAGCCCGAGTTCCGTGTGGCCAGGCAAGTCGTGCGCCTCGCGATTCGTGATGCGCTCTCGGGCGTGATCCAAAAGCGCATCCTGCAGGGTTCGAATCACGACATGGCCAAGTTCGGCATGCATTTGCAGTCCGAGGCGGTCGCGGTGGAACGGGCGCACCCGGCGATCGGTGACCACGACGAGTTCGAGACGTTGCAGCGTCATGAGGTAGCGGTGGGTCGAGTCCGGGTCGAGATCGTGTGCCTCCACAACGGCATCGACGTCGAAACGGTTCGCCCAAAGGCTCTCGAGGAAAAAGTAGTAGCCCGGATTACGGACCAAGAACGTCTGTTGCTCTTCATTGAGCAGCACGGGCTCACCGGGTGGGTTTGCCGCTTCGGCCACCAGGTCCTCGAACGACAGTTCGAGCGACTCGCAGATTCGCAAGAGCCGCGACACCGAGCCATCCTCGGCATTCAGCACCTTCTTCACCCCCGATTCCGACAACCCAATATCGGTACCGAGCGCTTGGTAAGTGATCTTCCGTGCGCGCAAGATGCGCTTGAGTGTTCGAACCAGGTCACCATACGTCATAGCCCTGGAGATACCGCGCGGGGGTCTGTCACTCCGCGGAATTGTGGATCGGACCTAAATCGGGTCCCTTTTTGCCGCCCGGAGGCCCCATGCACCCCAATCCGCTGTTTCGATCTCGCGACCCAGATGCGAACCTGCGATTTGCGCAGGACCGGGGCTTTGGTGTGTTGACGGTCAACGGGGAGGCGAGCCCTCACGTGGCCCACGTCCCCCTTCTGTTGAACGACACGAACACCGAGGTGTGGGCTCACCTGTCTCGAGCCAACCCCCTCCTCGGGGCGCTTCCCAAGAATGGATGCCTCGTGGTATCGGGCCCCGACGCCTACATCTCGCCCGATTGGTACGGTCTGAGGAGCCAGGTTCCCACCTGGAACTATGTGGCGGTCCATCTTCGAGGCCACGTACAAATCGCAGGGCCAGACACGCTCCGCGAACATCTCGACACCTTGGCGGCGGCTCACGAAGCCCAGTTCCCTTCCAAGGCACCGTGGCGAACGACGTCCGTGCCACCCGAGAAACTAGAAGCCATGATGCGCGCGATTGTGCCGGTACGGCTTTCCCTTCAGTCCGTCGAAGGTACGTGGAAGCTCGGCCAGAACAAACCCCGTTCCGCGGTTCATGCAGCGGCCGAAACGCTCATGGATTCGGACTACGGCCAAGAAGTCGCTACGTTGGCCGATTGGATGCGCAAAGAACCAGACCGTTAGTCCTCTGCGATGAGGAGCGCATCTAGATCGCTGAAGAGGTCGTCGGCGGAAGCGGAGTCACTCGGCGGAGGGGGCCGCCGAGACTTGGTCTTCGGAACCGTCACGGAGGCAGCCGTCGAGCGGCGTCGAACGGGCGGAAGTCCCAAGGCCGTGCGACGACGCCGCTCCTCCTTGATGGCCGCCGAGATCTCGTCCATCACCGACTCGAGGTTGGCCTTCTTGGACGAGCGCCGAAGGCGTCCTGTCAGTCGGGTGTCGGGCGTGAGCGTGGCCCGCTCGTAGTGGTTCCACAACTCTTCACCGTAGGGACGTCGGCGAAGGTCAGGCACCCATCGGGCCAGGAAGCTCGTGAGATTGTCGACGTCGCGAATCAGGAGCCGACGGGCATTCTGGTTGGCCGCGGCGTCGATCGCCTGTGGAAAATCGATGATGGTTGGACCGCGATGGCCGAGCAGGACATTGAAGTCCGAAAGGTCGCCATGCACGAGGCCGGCGCAGAGCATTCGCGTCACCTCTCCCAACAGCTGATTGAAGAGCCGTCGCGCTTCGCCCTCCTCGAGATCGACATCCACCAGGCGAGGGGCAGGGTCCCCATCCGGCCCACGCACCAATTCCATGATGAGTACGCCATCCACGAAGTCGTAGGGCTCAGGAACCCGTACTCCAGCGCGCCACAGGCGGCGCATCGCGTCATACTCGGCAGAGCGCCAGCTCGCCTCGATCTCGCGCCGCCCGTAGGCCGAACGCTTGCCTTTGGCTCGCTCAGAACGGGTGTTTCGACCCCGTCGGCCCTCGAGATAGTCCGCACGATGTTTGAAGCTGCGACGCCCCGCGTCCTTGTAGACCTTGGCGACCCGAAGGTCTCCTCCATCCACGCTCACCAAGTAGACCTGCGCCTCCTTGCCCGACATCAATGGCCGCAGCACATCGTCGATCAATCCGGCGTCAAGCAAGGGTTCGAGTTCGGGGGGGACCCGCATGTTGTCTTCCCTCAGGGCCACGCCTGACCCACTGGTGAAGGCCTTATCGACTTCTCAGGCGGACGAGCACAGCACCGTGGTCCAGGCGATGAGGTTGTTAGCCACCGTGCCACGCCGTGGCAAGCCTTCGCTCATTTCTCGTGCCCCTAAACAATCACATCTTGCCACCGGGCAGGCTCCTCCGTGTCTCTACGGAATCTCGTAGCCTCTTCAACGTGATGAATGAAGTCATCCAGCCGCAGCGCGTTGAGCGTGATGCGTATAGAACTGCGTTAGGGTCGCCCTATGACAACCCCTGAGCGCAAACGATTCAAGGATTGGTTCGACGAAGCCGCGGCAAACGCGATTGGCGACCAGATACAGCGTGCTTACCCGGACTTTGCGAAGAAGGAATTCCTCGACCTTGCGACGGCCAATCTCAACCGCCTTGAGATGATGGAGCGGGTGAAGCAGTGGTCCGATGCGATGGCCGCGACCCTACCTCCTCCGCCGGAATCCCTGCGCATCTTGACCGCAAGCTTGCCTGCGCCCCTGGACGGCACGGATTCCGTCACAGACGGATACCTCCAGTGGCCGGTCGGCCAGTACATCGCAGATCACGCTGTCGATCACTTCGAACCCGCCATGACGGCGATGATCGAACTCACCCAACGCCTGTCGTCGGAGTTTGCGGTACGACCTTTCGTGGAACGCTACCCGGAAGCGACCTTCAACCGATTGCTTACGTTGACCAGCCACGAGAACCCGCACGTGCGGCGGTGGTGCTCGGAGGGTATCCGACCTCGTCTCCCCTGGGGGCGCAAGCTGCACGCGTTGATCAAAGACCCCAACCCCATCTGGCCGATCCTCGAGGCGCTCAAAGACGACGACGAGCCCTATGTGCGCAAGTCCGTCGCCAACGTGCTCAACGACATCGCCAAGGACCATCCTGCAGCAGTGGTCGAACGCGGCCAAACCTGGTCGAAGGACGCACCGGCTGGCCGAGCCTGGATCATCAAGCACGGATTGCGCTCGCTCGTGAAGGCGGGACACCCAGGCGCCCTTGCGGTCGTGGGATTTGACCCGCCCAAGGACATCGCCGTGAAGCTTGTGGCGTCACCCATGCGGGTCGCTGTCGGAGGCACGCTTACGCTCGAGATGGCGCTCCATAATCAGTCCAAGCGGGACCAGGCGTTGTTGGTCGACTATGCCATTACATTCATGCGCAAGGCCGGCCCGGGCGCTCCCAAGGTGTTCAAGGGCAGCACGGTTACGGTCGCTGCAGGCCAGCGAACGTCGATGACCAAGCGACACGTGTTTCGGCAGACCACAATCCGGCGACTGTACCCCGGACCCCACCAGGTGGCCGTACAAGTCAACGGGGTGGTATTGGATTCGACGACGGTTGAGCTGATCGACAGAGATTGAGCTTGCCGCTAGGCGTGCTGGATCCCAGCCATGAATCGAAGGCTTATCGATAGGTTCCGGCGATGGACTCGAAGCGTTCTGCAGTGACCTCCTCGCCTGTGGCCATGAAGTGTTCCATGCCGATCAGAAAGTCGTCGAAACCAGCCTTGATACCGCCCTCAGCGAAATTCGCCAAGAACGCCGGCTTGAGGCGATACGTCATCGTGAACGCCACCTTGGCGCTTGTGTCATCGACAGGGGTGATGCGGCTACGAACCACACTGACCTCCGTGTCGATGGGTGTGGCTGAAGCTACGGACCAAATCCGCCCACCAAACCGCCTTTACGTTGCGCAATGCCGTACTACGAAGCCCGGTACCTGATTTGCCAGGGTGCTTCTCAAGTCCCCGGTGTTGAAGATGAACCTCGGTGCCCCCAGCTACGGTTTTGAAACGCACCTCCAGTTTGCTGGCTTCACGGCCTCCCTCCGGCGGAGACCACGCCAAGACCAGCCGGCAGGTGCTGGTGCCCGCTCGAGGCGGCTCCCAAACGTCAACCCGGCCGATGACGCAATCGGGCGCATCGACGAATCGCTCGAAGAACCGCCCCCCCACCCAAGGTTCAAGAATCAAATTCCCTTCGCGACCCTCGCCAAAGCGAAACCGCGGGCCCCGCTTCCACCACGTGTTGATTTGGGTCGCGAAGAGGACGAAGGTGCGTTCCAAAGGCGCTCGAACGCGGGTACGAACGTCGACCTGGCCTTTCATAGATCGTCCCGTTCGACATGGGCTTTGAACGCATCAAGCTGCTCGCCCCACAGGGATGCGACATGATTGAGCCATGCCGACAGCTCCAGAAAGCAACCTGGTTCGAGCTGGTAAATGCGTGCCCGGGCGTCGGCCGCTTCACCCGTCACCGAAACAAGGCCCCGTTGTCGCAGGACGCGCAAGTGCCGACTCATCGCAGGACGGCTCATCTGCAAGTCGGTCGCAAGTTCACTGGCTCGACGAGGGCCCGCTCGTAGTACGTCAACGACCCGCCGACGAGAAGGGTCCGCGAGCGCGGAAAGCGTTTCATCGAGGCCTTGGACCCCCATCTTCAGTAATCCGAAGGGTAAGTATCGAGCAGCGAGCCCAGGTCCACGTTTCGGACCTGCTGGGCGAAAATCCAACGGTGGCCCTCGGGATCTACGGCGCGGTAGTGACGTGCGCCGTGAGGTTGGTCTTCAGGCTCAGTGGCCACTGTCGCCCCCGCCTTCAATGCTTGTTCGTAGTGCGCGTCTACGTCGTCGACGTACACCAACACCTGCCCGTGAACGGCAGGAAGGGCATTTGGTGCGGCCAAGCCCATCTCCTCGTAGGCGCTGGCCAGCAACAGGGCATGCCCCCCCAGTTCGAGTTCCGCGTGGCCAATTCGACCGTCCGGCATGGGCATCACAAAGCGGCGCTGAAACCCAAACGCACGCTCAAGAAAGTCGATAGCGGCAGGGGCATCTGCATAGCTTAGGTAGGGGATGACGCGTTGGTAGCCTTCGGGCGGGTTGGGCACAGACATTTGTCGCTCCAGTGCATCGGCATCATTGATTAACGATCTAGTTAATCATTAACCCACTCATTGCCAAATGAATCACCGCTGGCCTTCGGCGCCATGCGCCCGGCAGGCTACGATGTGGGCTGTTTCGCGATCCAATCGAGCCTGCAGGGCCTCTCGCGATCCGTCGTCGGCCTTAGCGATCTGTGCTTCGAGCCTGGTCACATTTTCGAGCCGATAGGCCTCGAACTGTTCGTGCAAAGGCTCTTCTGGACTGTAGGGGAGCTGGTCTCGATGGACCCAGGTCGTGTCCCAGCGCGACAGTGAGGCGGGAACCAGCGAGATGACCAGGGTGGTGCGGGAGCGTTCCGCGGCCTCGGCTTGATGACGAACGTGGCTCCCCTGCATCACAATCGCCTGTCCTGGCTCAAGCATGAACCTCGGGCCCCCCTCGACCCGAAGGGCACCTCCATCGCCGGGACTTCGGCGCAGCATAACGACGATGACGAACGGCACGTAGTCGGTGTGCCATCCATCCACGACAGGACGTCCCGGAACCTGAAGGTTCACGTGGGCATGTTCAAGGCGCATGGGATGTACCTTCAACGGCTCACCAACCACCGACGTGACCAACGACGACGTCGCCTCCGACCCAAAGGCCGCCTGCAGCGAAGGGACCCCTCGGAGGCTTGCCGATCGCGCGCTCACGAAGCACCGACTGCGATGGGCCTCAATGATGGCCAACACTTCATCGCAGGCAGCGTTCGACAGGGCCGGAAACGGCTCCGAGCAGGCGAAATCGATTTCGGGCGTTTCGCCGCGCGGATTGGTGCGGGTTGCCCAATCCTCATCGAGTTCCGACAGCCGATAACGACGGGGTTGCTCGATTCGTGGCCGCCACTCCATCCAACCTCCAAACTCAGAACAAACTACAGGTGAACAACGACGCTTGTGGTCCCGACCAGCACATCAGGCGCTGAGCGGCGGCTCGAACGTCTCTCGGCGAAGCTTGACCATCTTGGATGCTCCGCAACGCTGCCTCAATCGATGTTCGAGCGGTCGGGGACCATCGATCCCGTTGGGGAGCAGACAGTGCAGCCCCGAGCAGCGCCGCGACAGAGCGTCGGTTCAACTCGTAGTTTTCTCGAAACCCCCACTGAATCCGGGAGCCGGAAGCCAAGGCGCGAATCACCTGATGAAGCCACCGTTGCTCCTTGGCCAACTTGTCGTAGTCGAGGGCCTCGGCCGTGTCGGCTGCGGTGTGGTACCGCTTGTTCTGCCCGTCCGTCATGAACAAGACCGGGATGTTGTGGTCGCGAAAGACCTCGTAGTCAGACCACACTGCGCGACGCCCAATCACCAGGTCTTCCACCACCGACAGGCCAGCTGGCAACACAGGCAATCCAGGCTCCCGAGCCGACGCCACCGCCGCTCGAATCTGCGGTGAGGTCTCTCCGCCAAGCGCAAAGGTCCCCGGGTAGCCATCCCAAAGGCCAGCTCCCAGGAGGTCGAGCACAATGACAGCCCCTACCTGCGTCAAAGGCACGGTCGGGTGCGCATGCCAGAACCGGGAGCCCATCGCCTCGGTCAGAAACGTTGGAGGTTCCTCGGCATCCCAAAAGGCAATGACGACATCGCGGTCCGCAGGGCGCTGCGCGAGGGCACACGCGAGCCGAAGGAGCACGGCGACCGCGGCCGCATTGTCCTGGGCTCCGGGATGCACCTGCCAGCCTGGATCTTGGTGGTCGTAGTGAGCGCTCACCACGATGGCCTGTGTTCCTTTGGAAGTCCCCGGAATCCGACCCAGCACATTTATTCCAACCCCTTGGTCGATGGGTTGAACGTAGCCATTGGAACCAGCAGGTTGAACGCCACAGACTCGAAACTGCTCGACCAAGAAGGCCCGAACGACCGCCGAACCCTCGGACCCTTCGTCACGCCCATCCAGTGCCGGGTCTGCCAGCTGCTGAGTCAGCTCACGCAACGATTCCGGCGATGCCATTTGGGAGGGTGACACCACCTGGCGGGCTGCCGGAGAGCCCGTCGTACAAGCCAACCCCAACAGACCCAACCACCAAGCCAACATTCACCTCCATGAACGCTGACGCCTCGCCAACCGAGCGGTTCCCATCGATGGGGCTATATCGAGGTGTGGCCCGCGCCGACGAGGGGTTGACTCCTCTCTCGGTGGACTGTCCATGCTCCGTCTCCATCTCCCCGCCCTCGCCACATGCTTGGGGCTCTGGCTGGCCGCGTTCCCCGCTCATGCAGCGTGTGGTGATGGCATCGTCGATGTGGGAGAGACCTGCGATGATGCGAACGTGCTCAACCGCGATGGATGCAGCGCGAGTTGCCAAACCGAAGCGGGCTTTCGCTGTAGTGATGAAGGGTTTACCCTGGACTTCACCGAAGCGTTGACCACGGGGGGAGGCCCCGCCCCCCAATGGACCGTCTCGAAAGATGGACGGAGGGTGGCTCAACGTTCCAACTCCACCCCTACGGTCTACCTTTCCACCCTGCCCGCTTCGGGGCTGTCCATCACGATGGAAATCGAAGTCAGCACCACGAGAGACGATGACTTCATCGGATTTGTGATCGGCTATGCACCTGGTGAGAACGCAGACCAAGACGCAGAATGGTTGGTGTTCGACTGGAAACAGCGGACGCAGACCCATCTGGCCCGTACCGCACGCCGAGGCACCTCGCTCAGCCGTGTCGTAGGCCCTATCCGGGACACGATCTATCGAAATCGAACGACGGACGGCTTTGCCGACCTATGGTCGCACGAAAACGAAGTGTCCGAGATCGTTCGGGGTAGCGTGTTTGGCGACACAGGCTGGCTCGACAACACGGTGCACACCCTACAGGTCACCTACTCAACGTCTCAAATCGATATCTTCATCGATGGGGTTCTCGACATCTCGGAGACCGGGAGTTTTCCGTCGGGGAACTTCGGTTTCTACACGTTCTCACAGCCCGAAGGTTCCTTTACCCTGACGTCGCCTCTTGCGGGAACGTCACTGTGTGGGGAGCTCGACTCCGATCAGGACGGGCTCACCGACCCCGTCGAACTCGCTGCGGGCACCGATGTGTCGAGTGCCGACTCCGATGGAGACGGAATCGACGATTCGACCGAGTACGGGCTCTCCAGCGGCCCGGGCATCGACACGGATGGCGACGGACTCCTCGATGCGCTGGATGAGGATGACGACAACGATGGCCTCACGACCGCCGATGAAATCACGCTGGGTACGAACCCTCTCGATGCAGATTCGGACGGCGACGGACTGACCGACGCCTACGAGGTGGACGTGATCGGTTCGGACCCCTTGAACACGGACACCGACGGCGATGGATTGTCCGATGCCGAAGAGGACGCCGCAGGCACGTCTGCAAGTCTGCCGGACAGCGACGCGGATGGCGTTGTCGACCGCTACGACGTTGATACCTACGGTGGATCCACCTTCGTTGTGACCACGATCGCCAACCATGGCGCGGGGTCGCTGCGGCGAGCTATCGAAGATGCCAACGCGCTCGCAGGCTTCGACGCAATCACCTTCGCCATTCCGGGGGACGGGCCCCACGTCATCGAACTGACGACGGCATTGCCCACCATCGATAGCCCTACCCTCGTCGATGGACTGAGCCAGCCGGGATCGGCGTGCGGCGAACGCGGCGCCGGACACCAGCTCGAGGTCGTGCTTTCCGGTCAGAGTCAAGCCGTGCAAGGCCATGGGTTGTACATCCGCACCGCCGAGGCCACGGGATCGATGATTCGCGGATTGGTCGTTGGAGGATTTAGTAGAAACGCGATCTTCGTTCGTGATGCCGCGCAAGTGAAGGTGCAATGTTCCTACTTGGGGGTTGCGGTCGATGGGATCACGACGATGCCAAACGGCTGGCACGGCCTGTCCTCGCGCAGCGATGGCACGAGGGCCCATGGCACGGTCGTAGGAACCGACGGGGACGGGATCGGCGATGCTTTGGAGTGGAACCTCATCGCGGGCAATGGTCTGTCTGGTGTGCAACTCAACGACACACAGTCAGGGGATTGGGTCGAGGACGTGGTGGTGGCGGGCAACGTCTTTGGGGCGGATGCATCGGGAACCCAACCTGTGGCACAAGGCAGCCATCAGATTCTCCTCATTGGCCGCCACCGGAATGTCCAGATCGGCACCAATGGCGATGGAATCTCGGACGATCTTGAGGGGAACCTGTTTGGCGCCCACGGGGGCTGGGCCCTGCACGTGTCCGACCAAGGCTCGCAGAACCTTGTGTTTGCGGGCAACCTTTTGGGCACCACCCTCGACGGGACGACCGCTCTCGAACCATCGCGCCGTAATGGCGTTTGGCTGGGCGGGGAGAACGACGACGTCCGCATTGGAGGCTCCGGAGCGCTCGACGGCAACGTGTTCATGAGCATGAATCGTGGAGTTCAGGCGCAGGGCCAGCACATCTACACAAAGGGGGAGACCCAGTTCACCCATCCGCGGTCGTTCTACGGAGGCGCCGTCGCAGAGCGCCTGCTCGTGCAGGGAAATGTCTTTGGCGAAGGAGCGACCGGCACCATCGACCGGGTAAACGAGCCCCTCGACCTTGAATTGGTCGCCGACGCGCAGGTGCTCGACAACCGGTTCGTCGGGGACAGCCAGGGAGGTCAACCAGCGATCACAGTGGTGGGAGCCGAGGCGGAAATCCGTGGGAATACGTTCGTGAACCAGCCCCATGCAGCCATCCAGCTACATCCTCACACCGGAAACAACCGCATCGACGATGAACTCGTTGCCCCCGATGACGTGCTTGCCGTGACGGTGATCCAGGCCAACCACTTTGAATCTGTGTTGCAAGGTACGAGTAGCCACGTCGAAGGTGCCATCGAGGCGATGGACACGCCGGTCGACGCGCTACACAACGACCGTGGCGGATGGTTGGTGCGCCAGAACACTTGGGGGAACCTCAACCAAGGGGTGGCGGTGCGGCAGCGTTGGCGAGGAACCGTCGAGTTTGTCCGCGACGGTGCATCCACCACCCCGGTGGGCCCAGTACAAACGCGCCAAGTCACCTCGTCCCGGGTCAGCGACACGATCACGTACACCGCGGCGACCACCTTCGGTGCAGAGGCGGGAAGCGCCACCTTGCTCGCCGTAGATACAGACTCACTCGAAGAGCGGTCGGGCTGGGGCGCTCAACCTGAATTCCATCGGTTGAGCGATGGCACCATCGACACGGTGCTCATCGAGTCGCGGTGTGGCACCCGCTACTCCTACGATGCCGATTCCACCACCCACCCCACCGACACCGGGGTGGGCTTTCCCGAAGGCATTGCAACCCCGCTCACGCACCCCCATTTCACCCGCTCGCTTCCTGGATCGGTGACACGGTACCAAGTGTTCGAGTTCGGCGAAGCCTGCGAAACGTGCGGCAACGGTTACCTCGATGCGGATGAAGCCTGCGATGATGGAAATGGCGTAGGCGGCGATGGCTGCAGCCCATCCTGCGAGATCGAGGAAGGCTACATTTGTCCGGTGGTTGGGGTCCCATCGACGGGAGTTGAGGACGTCACGGGCAACGCCCTGGCTCACGGCAGCGTTGATCCCCGCTGGGACGCCTCGTTCGACGGTGCCAGCTACACGCAAGCCAGCGTCCTTGACCTCGACGATTGCGGTCCCCAGGTGTGGACGCGGCCGGCCTTGGGCGTCCCGAGCCAGTGGCTTTTGGTGCCGGGAAGCGATGCGTGTGACACGCAACAGTCGCCCGGCTACCCGCGATGGCGCACCACGGTCGACATCACCCCTGCCCAGCGGTCCACGAGCACCTTCAAAATCCGCCTCGCCGCCGACAATCGCGTGAGGTTCGTTCAGGTCAATGGGGCACGCTACACACCGGCCTTCAACGTCGGATGGACGCTCGACACCCTCGAATTCCCGACATCTGCTCTCGAGGTCGGGTCCAACGTGATCGAAGTGGTCGCGCGAAACAGCGGTTCGGGACCCAATCCGACCGCGTTGATGGTCAGTCAATCCCCCGGAACGTGCGTGCGCGACACCGACGGAGACGGGATTGGGAATCCTGGAGACCCGGATGCCGACAACGACGGCATCGCCAATGTCGACGAAGGAACCCTCGATCCCGACGGGGATGGAATTCCCTCGGGACTGGACCTCGATTCGGACGGTGACGGCGTCTTCGACATCGAAGAAACCGGGTTGACCGACGCAGATGGCGATGGGCGGGTCGATGGGCCCGACACGGACGGCGACGGTGTCCGAGATGCCGTTGACGCCGATCCGTCCGACCCCAACGTCACCGATCTGACAACCTCGACCGAAGTGTGCGGCAATGGCGTGGTGGGCTTCGGCGAGACCTGTGACGACACCAACGCGCAAGACGGCGATGGATGTAGCGCCACCTGTCAGGTTGAAGAAGGCTACGTGTGCGCGCTTGTGGACCTGCCCAAAACCGGCGTCGACGCATCGACGGGCCGCGCGGTGGCTCACGGTTCGTTGGACCCCCATTGGGACGTCTCCCTTGACGGGGGACCATTCGAAGCGGCAGGTGTGGTGGACGTCGATGTCTGCGGGCCCACCACCTGGGTCAGGCCGGTGATCGGCCTGCCAAGCCGCTGGGTGGTAAAACCCGAGGCCGATCCTTGTGATCTGACCCAGACCGGCCCGGCCACACTGACGTTCCGAGCTGCCTTCAATGCCGCAGCGGTCGACCGCTCGGCCGGCGTGCTCACGTTCCGCCTGGCGACCGACAACATCCTGACCGCCGTCCGCGTCAACGGTGAAGCCTACACCGCCATTCCCAATCAAGGCCAGTTCTCGCGATTTTGGCGCGTGACGTTGCCCGGTGATGCACTGCTCGTCGGCAACAACGAGGTCGAATTGGATGTGCTGAATCGAGCGCCCAGTCCGGTGGGCCTGCAGATCACCCAGTCCGCTACGACGTGCGTACTCGATACCGATGGCGATGGGATTGGCGATCCTGGCGACCCCGATGCCGACAACGACGGCATCGCAAACACCGCCGAGGGAGGGTTCGACCCCGATGGCGATGGCATCCCCTCTTGGCTCGACACAGACCAAGACGGCGACGGCCTGTCCGATGTGGCCGAGGCCGGGTTGACCGATCTCGACGGGGATGGCCAAGTCGACGGGGACGACACCGATGGCGACGGAGTGCGAGATGGGGTGGATGCCGCCTCGACCGACCCCAACCAGCGGGGCGTCACGACACAGGCCGATACCTGCGGCAATCAGCGAATCAGCCAGGGTGAGAGCTGTGATGACGGCAATGCACTCGGGGGAGATGGCTGCAGCACAACCTGCCAAATCGAGGATGGCTACGTCTGCCCCGTGGTCGCAGTACCGCCCACTGGCGTCGATGCGGTTTCGAACCAAGCCCTCGCCCACGGGGTCACCGACCCGAGGTGGCAGCTTGCTCTCGATGGGGTCGCATCTGACGCCACCACGGTGGTCGACATCGATTGGTGCGGACCTGAGACTTGGGCCGCAGCGGCCCTCGGCATTCCTAGCCGCTGGCTCATCCCCACCCTCCCAGCGGTCGACAATCCGTGGGCCCCCCAAGACTTCCTTCGGACGACCTGTCCCTCCGCCTTGGGTCTCGACCAGCGGCTCAGCTACCTGGTGTCCTTTGACGTGGCGCCGCGCGACCTCGGAGCAGGGGTCCTTCGGCTGCGGCTTGCTGTCGACAATGAAGTCGTATCGGTCCGGGTCAACGACACCGAGTACACCGAGTTTCCAGACCCCTCTGGCTTAGGGAGTCTATGGGAACTCGAACTCCCCAACGAGGCGCTGGTAAGCGGCACCAATGAGCTTGAACTCAGTGTCGCGAGCGGAGAAGGCCCAGCGGGGCTTCAGGTCTCGGCCTCGCTGCCTCAGTGCGTGATGGACACCGACGGCGATGGCATCGGTGATCCAGGTGATCCCGATGCCGACAACGACGGCATCGCCAATGACGACGAAGGGGTCTCCGATCTAGATGGCGACGGGCTCCCCGCTTGGCAAGACTCGGACTCCAACGGCGATGGGATCAACGACGTCCGCGACATGGGGCTTCCCGACACCGACGGAGATGGCCAGGTCGATGGGCCGGACACCGATGGTGATGGCGTGCGCGACGCGGTCGACGGCAATCCAACCGATCCGGACGACCGACAGGTGACCACCGATCCGGAGGTGTCGGGAGCCGACCGTGATGGTGACGGGCTCACAGATGCGCTTGAAGCCGAGGTGGGTACGGATCCCGACTTCGCCGATACCGATGCCGACTTGCTGACCGACGGGGAAGAGGTCCTGACGTTCGGTACCGACCCCCTGGACGCCGACACCGACACCGACAACCTGATCGACGGATTGGAAGTCTTGGGCTTTGACACGGTGTTGAACACCGGCGATGAGACCGCAGCCCTCGACCTCGATCCCGATGACGACGGCCTCGACGACCGGCAAGAGCTGTTTGGACTGGACGGCCTGCTGTTCAGCGGCGACGAGACGGATCCAAACGAAGCGGACACCGACCAAGACGGCTTGATCGATGGCCTGGAAGCCGGCATGACCAATGGACTGGCGGATGGCGTCAGTGTGAGTGGCATCCCTTACGGTGGAACCGACCCGGCGGTTTCGCTGGACTCCGACGCCACTACGACGACGGATCCGAACAACGACGACACCGATGGTGACGGCTTACTCGACGGTGAGGAAGATCTGGACCGCGACGGTGCGGTGAGCGTTGGAGAGACCGACCCGATCAACCCCGACTCGGACGGGGGTGGCGAAATCGACGGCGACGAGGTCACCCAAGGCAGGAACCCACTCGATCCAAGCGACGATCGTTGAAACAGCTCCATCGCGTGTGCGTTCTGCGCGCGTAGTCCGTGCGCGCGGCTATGCTCGGCGCCATGACCGAACCATCGTCTGCGCCTTCGCCCTCCGCCCCTTCCCCCGAACGAGGAGGGCTCTTCGCCCGATTCCTCACCGGCGTGGAGTGGCTCGGAAACCTTCTTCCTCACCCGGTGACCCTGTTCGCGATGTTCGCCATCGGGGTGGTCCTCGTCAGCGGACTGTGCGGCTGGCTCGAGGTCCAGGTCGAAGACCCACGCCCCGAGGGGGCCAAAGGCCGCTCGTCCGACGGATGGATCGTCGCGAAGAGCCTATTGACGGGTGAGGGCATTCGATGGATGGCCACCCATCTCGTGACCAACTTCACCGGCTTTGTGCCGCTAGGCACAGTGCTGGTCGCTCTTCTCGGTGTAGGGGTCGCCGAAAGGAGCGGGCTGCTGGGCGCGGCCATCCGCGGGCTGGTGCTCTCTGCCCCTCGCAACCTGGTCACCGTGGTGGTGGTCTTCAGCGGGGTGCTCAGCAATATCGCGTCAGAGATGGGCTACGTCGTGCTCATTCCCTTGGCGGCCGTGGTCTTTCACTCCGTCGGGCGCCACCCCTTGGCCGGTCTTGCCGCGGCCTTCGCGGGGGTTTCAGGTGGCTACAGCGCAAACCTCCTCATTGGCACGGTGGATCCTTTGCTCGCAGGGATCACCGAAGAAGCCGCCCGCTTTGTCGACCCCAGTTACGAGGTACATCCCGCCGTCAACTGGTACTTCATGATGGCCAGTACCTTCTTGATCACGGTGCTCGGGACCTTCGTTACCGCCCGCATCGTGGAACCTCGGCTCGGAACCTACGACCCCGCTGGAGCCGACGACTCCGTCCAGCAGCAACCTTCTCTCGAACACCTCACCCCCAAAGAGCGTCGTGGGCTCTTGCACGCCGCCCTCGCCGTGCTCGTCACGGTGGCCCTGTTTGCAGGGCTCGCCGGACCCCAGTTCACAACGACCGTCATGCTCCCACCGGGTCAGGCCATCGAGGACGTGGCGCAGTGGTCAGCCGAACAAGTGGCCGCGGCCCAGTCTGGTGGGGGGCCACTCAAGCCCTACGCCATCCCCGTACAAGAGGGGTTTCGCGGCGCGCTAAACCAGGTGTTTGACGCGATCCCGCTATGGGGCGTGCTTCGCGACCCGGCCCAGAACACCCTGATGCCGTCGCCGTTCCTGAAGAGCATCGTGGCCATGATCTTCGTCTTCTTCTTGGTTCCAGGCTTTGCATACGGACGTAGCGTTGGCACCATGCGAGGCGACCGAGACGTCATCGACGGCATGGCCGGAGCCATGAACGCAATGGGGCTTTACATCGTCCTGGTCTTCTTTGCGGCCCAGTTTGTGGCGTACTTCAAATGGACCAACCTGGGTTCCATTCTCGCGGTAGTCGGCGCCGATGCGCTCGTGGCCATGGGTCTAGATAACGCCTGGGTCTTCGTGCCGTTCATCCTCATGTGCTGCTTCGTCAATCTGATGCTCGGCAGCGCCAGTGCGCAATGGGCGGTGACCGCCCCGATCTTCGTTCCAATGTTGATGCACATCGGGTACAGCCCCGAGGTGATCCAGGCGGCCTACCGCATTGGCGACAGCACCACAAACTTGATCACGCCAATGATGAGCTACTTCGGCCTCATCCTCGCCTACGCCTGTCGCTACGATCGAAACCTAGGCATCGGGACACTGATCGCAACGATGCTGCCTTACAGCCTGTTCTTTCTCGCGGGGTGGATCGCGTTTTTCTACCTGTGGGTGTTTGGGCTCGGGCTCCCCGTCGGACCCGGCGCTCCGACGTACTTCGAACTCGGTCCCTGAACAGGTCCATCGCCAAGCTATCGACGGATTTTCTCGCGGGCGCTACCGCTCTGAAACAACTTGCAACGATCACGTCGCCGTTTCGCTCGGCGTTTCGGCGATCATGTGCGGATTTCCATCGGGATCGAAGAAGGTGGCCAGTTTCACCATGTCGGGGATGTCTTGGGTCGGGCCGTCGAAGCGCACGCCCTTCGACTCGAGGTAGGCGCGGACCGACGCAAGGTCGCCCACCCCCCACACCGGCGTATTGCCGGTCACCGCCGGCTCCTCGGCTTCTGCCAGCCCGACCGTGACCTTGGCCACCGGACTCCGCAACTCGCCCCAGCGAATCTCATCCACTCGATAGACGAGTTCAAAGCCCAGCACCGACTGATACCAGGTGAGCGCCTCGTCGAGGTTTCGCACCTGCAGCGAGATCGTGAGTGCGCCGTCGTACCCCATGGCGCGAGCGGCCTCATTCGTGAGTTCGTTCGTAGACAAGCGTTTCTCCTGATTATCACCGCAATGCACGCAAAGTATAGTAACTATACTTTCCATCCGCAACCTTCCTGGAGCACGGTTGAGTGGAATTCAACGCCTTCTGCCGCTCTTCCATCGTCGCTGGGCGGCTTCCGTCCTCGTTCACTTGGCTCACCCCGACACCGCGCGTACCGGCCGGGCCCGAGTCTCGGCCATCGCGAGCATGTTCGGCGCGAATCGAGAAGCCGTTCGGCAGTCTGTGAGGGCGCTCGAAAGTGTCCAGGCGGTAGAGCGCAACCCCGGCCATGGTCACCCGTTGAGGCCGGAGCTTCGCCTTACCGAGCGCGGCCAACGGCTCGCCCCGCACTTCAAAGCGCTTCATGACCTGTTGACCGAACTCGGTCACCGCGATCTGGGATTGCGCAAGTGGCCAATGCCCGCCCTCTACGCAGTAGGAGCAGGACCGACACGGTTTGGGGCCATCTCCGATCAGCTACCCAAGGTGACGGACCGCGCCCTTTCCCAGGCGCTCCGGCGCCTTCGGGAAGCCGAGCTGATCGACCGCACCATGAACGAGGACCAGCCCCCCCGACCCGTCTACCAGAGCATCGGACGGGGACTCGACGTCGTGACCGTCTTGAACGACCTCGTCCAGACGGTCGACTGAAGCATTCGTACGGCCGAGGGCATGGCTTGTCCCTAAGGCAACCGTTGGGGCGTTCCATGAAGCATTGGGCAGGTTGGTTTTTCGTTGGGTGGCTGGCCGCGTGTGGCGGGTCTGAACCCAATTGTGGGTGGGTACCAGACCGCGATGGGGACGGGTTCGGCGATCGGGAGGCCACCCCAAGGTGTGGCGTATCGAGCAAAGATGGGTATGTCCTCGACAATACGGACTGCGACGACCTGAATCCTGGGGTTCGGCCCGATGCGACCGAGCAGTGCGACGTCGATGGCATTGACGAGAACTGTGATGGTCTTGCCAACAACGATGACGTGGAGCTGATTGGTGGTTTGGCCGGGTACCCGGATGCCGACGGGGACGGGTTTGGGGACGGCGCCGCGGAACCGGTCTGGTTTTGTACGATTCCAGACGACTACCGCTCGAACTCACAGGACTGCGATGACGACGACCCCTTTGCCTTCCCAGGCGCCGCGAGACGCATGGGAGCCCAGCTGTGCACCCGAGATGCCGACGGCGATGGTTGGGGGGACGCCACCGCGATGCCGCCGGTGGTCGCGGGGGACGACTGCAATGACGAGGATTCGCGGGTCTTTCCCGAGGCCGAGGAACGATTCGGAGATTTGGCCGACCAGGACTGCGACGGAGAAGACTTCTGGCGAATCGCCGATGGATTTGAGCTCGGGTTCCCAGATCCAGAGGTTTGGGAGCACATCGGAGGCACCGCCGATGTCACCGACGCCTCACCGTACGAAGGTCAGTTGGCCTTGCGTCTGGATGGGGCGACGCTCACCACCGTCCAGGTCGACACCACTTCGTGTAGCAGCCTTCGCTGGGGATTCTGGATCGAAAGCGTGTGGGCGGACGAGGTGATCGTTGAGGCCTGGAATGGGCAACAGTGGGTAGACCTTCTCTTCGAGCAGCCCACTCGTGGCTACGCTCGCATCGAAGGCACCTTGGATGACTCCTTTGCCTTTCATCCGGCATTCCAAATGCGAATCTTCGTCGATCGGTATTCAAGGGCCACCCTCGACTCCTTCGAATTGGCATGCCCAGGACCCGATGGCGATGGAGACGGATGGTTCTTTCATGAAGATTGTGACGACGGAGACTCCGCTCATTGGTCGGATTGCGGACTCTGCACCGACGTAGACGGCGACGATTTCGGCCTGGGCTGCAACCAAGGCCTAGATTGCGACGATTCCGATGCCGGAGTGTTCCCGGAAAGCGGCAACGACGACTCGATCAATGGGATGGATGAGGACTGCGACGGCTCCGATGGCGACTCGTTCTTTGACGATTTCGAATCAGGGTTTCTCGGTGCAGCAATCTGGGAACCCAGCTCCGGCGCTCAGATCATCCAAGATAGCAGCCAGGTTTTGCGTCTTCGAAGCGAGGACTCCGCGACGACGACCCCTCTCGATATGGACGGGTGCTCGGGTATCTACTGGTCGATGGACGTCCGGAAGGGATGGCTCTTCCTCGATACAGCACCCCTACCCGGGGATCGACTCACCTTGCAGTACAACGCAGGGAACGGATTCGTGAACGCTGGCACTTTGATCAGCAATGGCGGTCAGGACGTTCGACCGGGTCCGTGGTCAGGGATCCTCACGGATCCCCTCGCAATGGTCCCGGAGATTCAATTCCGGCTGCAGGCGAGCCCTTCCAACCCACGCATGTCGTGGCTCATCGACAACCTCACCATCTCGTGCTCCGGAATCGATGAAGACAAAGACGGCTGGCCAGAGATGCGCGACTGTGCGCCTTTGGATAGGGCACACTTCCAGGACTGTGGACAGTGCATCGACGCGGACGGCGACGGAGCAGGAATCAACTGTGACCTTGGACCGGACTGCGGTGAGGGTATTGTCGAAATCCACCCGGGAGCTGCAGATTCCTTTGGTGACGGCCTTGACAGCGATTGTGATGGATACGATGGAACCGCGTTCTTTACGTCATTCGAGACGGGGGTGTTTGATTCCCAGACGTGGAATCGCCTTGAAGGCGCCGCCATGTTGACGCGCGACCCTTTCGAACGGACCCTGGCCATGTACCTAGACGAAGATTCGTCGGCGACAACGACGGCCTTCGATACGTCGCTTTGCCCTGCGGTGTATTGGTCGTACGAAGCGCAACGGAATCTGGAGCCAAAGGATGAACTGACGGTCGAAATGTGGACTGGCGAAGAATGGCGAGTGGCGGAAACGTGGTCTGGCGACACCTTCTCCGACGTAGACTACGTCTTTCGCGATGGATGGATCGATGACCCCTCGGTGCTCCATCCCCAGTTCCGTCTTCGCTTTAGGGTGGAAGCCGACTCGGACCAAAACCACGTAAACATTGACGATATTCTGTTCGCGTGTACCGAGCCCGACCTAGATGGCGACGGTTTCGCCAGCATTATCGACTGCGACCCCGCCGACCCCTTCCACTGGTCGGACTGTGGTCAGTGTGTAGATGGCGATGGCGATGGCTACGGAATGTCCTGCGACCTCGGGCTCGACTGCGACGACACCAATGTCGCATTCACCCCCTTTGGAGCCGATCCGTTCGGCGACGGATTCGACACGGATTGCTCAACCCAGGATGGTCCTGGTTGGTACGAAGGATTTGACGCGGGCTACCTCAGCGCTTTGTGGGAGGTCGTGCGGGAGCCCGCCCTGTTGTCGAACACCGATTTTCAGAGCGCCCCGTACAGTCTGCACCTCACCCGCGACGGTGGGGTGACCACTCGGACTTGGGACACCTCCGGCTGTACATCGCTTGCGTGGGACGTTGCGATTCAGCGAGGGTTCTTCCCTCCTGACGCCAATGAACCCGTTGTTTTGTCCTGGTTTAACGGCACGGACTGGGTGCCCTTCTTCGAGTTGCTCGGTGGCATATCGGACAGTGGGTTCGTGCCCTATTCCGGCACGATCGTGGATGCCGAAGCCCAATCCCCCGACTTCCAATTCCGCGTTGAGCTTAGAGCGGACTCTGATTGGGCGGATGAGGTGTTTGTGGATGACCTCACCCTGCATTGCATCGAGTAGTCCGGACGCTCACTCGATGGTGACGTCGAGCGCGAAGGGACCACTGATCAGCACACCGTCTATCACCAGCGTCCACGTTCCACGATGAGGTACTGGACGATGGGCTCATGGGTGGGATTGAGCACATCGATCGGCGCATAATCGAACTCATCGGCCCGATCCGTGCAGCTGTCCTCTTGCTCACATGTGCTCCGCAATTCGAGCTGTCCATACGGATCGAGGTTCTCCTTTTCGATCTGGACCCGCGTAAACGGCGGAAGCTCAATGGGGATGACCCGGTCGGGAGCGTCGAGCCATCGATCGAGGCACCGATCGAGGCCAAACCCGAAGGCTGACGTCGCAGACCACAGGTCCACCCGGTAGTGCCCAGGTGCGTCGATGGGGGGAGTGTCCACTGCCTCATCACACCGGTCCGGCAGGGGCGGCGCAGGCACAAGGGGCCGGTCGACGACCTCAAGCTCCACCACTCCTCCATCGAAGGAGCCGGTCTTCCCGATGCGAACCACCCGACGTTGGGGAGCGTCGGTGTCATTGAACCAGGTCGACAGCCCACTCGCGGTTTCACAAGAGGCATCGAACCCCGCACAATCGTCGATCCAGGACAGGTTGACGAAATGGTCGTCGAGCCGGACCTCCGCCACCGAATGAGGCGGAACCTCAACCGACACAAACGCGGAGGGATCGTTGCCGCCAATCGGGCAGCCCATCGGGGGCGCCATGAGCGGCCCATCGAGTGAAACACGATGAATGCCCGGACCGAGCCGGGGGGGGGGGCCGCTTCGGCATCGAGGCACGTTGCTTCGAGCACAGGGTCGAGCTGAGCATCCCTGCGTTCAATCACAAAGGTCACGCCACCCGTCTCGCGATGGGAAACCGTGAGGTAGACCCGTTGCACCTCATCGGTGGTGTTAACCCAGTCCAACGTCTCGATGGTCCCCAGTGGTCCTGCTTTGGCGAGGCAAGCTCGCGCTTCACTACACGCATCAATGAGCCCAATGCGGGCGTTTGCCCTTACGATCAACTGCTCACCGGGAGCCACCTCCAACGGCACCACCCGGCCGGGATCGCGCCACGGTGTAGCGCCGCGTCTTCTCGGTTTGATTGACCCACGACACCCACGAAGCATCGTCGGAAGTAAGGCACGCACCTTCCTCCTCATCGCACTCAAAGAGCAACGACACCTGGGCTGCACCGCACAAAGTCTCCCCCGGAAAGGGCACAGGATGTGCCATTCTGTCGTATGGCTCACTCGGTTCACCTGGCCTCGTGGGGCCGTTCGACCTCCGCATTGAACCGCATGAGATCAGGCAGCGCGTACGTCAGGACGTCCTCCTTTCCCTGCTCCTTCGCCCCCTGAACCAGCTGCCGCAGCAAGGCTACCGCCGCTTCGGTTCGATTGCGAGAATAGTGAACCCACGCGAGCATGTACCAGGCATAGGGTTGGTGGCGAGAGTCGGGGAATTGTCCGGCCCGCGTAAAGGCCCACTCCGCCTCTTCGAAGGAGCCCTTTGCGAAAAGGTATTCGCCGAGGTGGATGTAGGCATCCGGCGTCCATGGCGAGTCCGGATACCGGTCGATCAGCGTACGAAAGGCGTCCATCGCCTGTTCTGTCGATCCCAACTCCAACCATGCCAACCCCAGGTAGGCCATCACCTCGTCGGCTCGGTGATGGTCTGGAGCACTCGACAAGATGCTGCGGTACAGGGCGACCGCATTTCTCAACCACCGCCGCGATTCCGTTTCGTCCATGTCGACGAACTCGCAA
>JBCCQY010000138.1:0-25357 GCA_039208735.1 Myxococcota bacterium
ATCGACGTGTTGGTCAACAATGCGTCGGCAACCTCATCCTTCGGCGAGACCCCTTCCACGACGGACATGAACACTGCCACCCGTGCGCTCGACGTGACCCTGTTGGGCGCTTGGCGGGTGATCCAGGCCTTCCTGCAGCACCTTCGCCGAAGTGCCCACGGCCGCGTCGTCAATGTGTCCAGCGGTGCGGGGTCCCATGGTGATCCGACCTTCGGACTCACGACGGACAACGCCATGGGCCCGACCTACGCGGTCGCAAAGGCCGCCCTGAACGCCCTGACGGTGTGCTGGGCGAACGAGCTCGAGGGCGACGGAGTCCTGGTTAATGCGGTAGGACCGGGTTTCACAGCCACCTTCGAAGGGGGCGAAGGCATGGGAGCGCGACCGGTCGCCGAGGGCGCAGCGAGTGTCGTATGGGGATGCTTGCTCCCCGACGATGGCCCCACAGGTGGCTTCTTCCGGGACGGCCAGCCGGTCCCGTGGTGAGCCCGTGACCAGGAGCGGCACCTCTCGGAGCGCAGAGTCGTGTCCGAAATAGTGATTCCACAACGCCACTATGGGTGCTGCCTCCCGGATGACGAGGGTAGGGCTGACCCGTGTAGGAATCACGGGCTACGCCGATTCCTTGGGACTTGCCAGCCCGCGTCGCCGCGACGCTTCTTGGGTGATTGAGAGGGGCTCGCGCCGTGACCCCAGCGTAATGGGTCGCGCTCGCACGCGTTCGCCGTGCGCAGGCTCTCCTCGAAACGACCGAGCGGCGTACGACGCGCGAAGGATATCGACAGTGCCATGGGCAATTCGTCACCGAACCCGCTTGGTCGTTTCCTTCGAACCCGTCGTGAGCGCCTCGACCCTGCCGCCTTCGGCTTCGACCTGGCACGTCGCCGGACTCCAGGCCTCCGACGCGAGGAAGTCGCGCAACGCGCACGGATCAGCACGACCTGGTACACCTGGCTGGAACAAGGTCGAGGGGGTCCACCCTCACCCGAAGCCTTGGACCGTGTGGCGGATGCGCTGCTCCTCTCCGATGCCGAGCGCGAACATCTGTTCCACCTTGCACTCGGCAGCTCGGCTCCCCTGAGGAGAGGGGCTCCGTGTGCCGTGTCGCCCTCGATCCAGCGCGTGCTCGACGCCTTGGAACCGAGCCCGGCCTTCGTGAAGAACGTCTGGTGGGACATTGTGGCGTGGAACTGGCCAGCTCGGGTCATCCTCGCCGACTACGAGGGCCTCTCGCCCAGGGATCGGAACCTCCTACGACGGCTGTTCCTCGACCCTGCCGCGCGCGAACAGCGCCCCCAATGGTCGTCCAACGCTCGCTTCGCGGTGGAGACCTTCCGGTTCGAGAGTCGCCGCCTTGGAGCAAGCCCCACCACGGATGCCCTCGTCACCGAGCTGTTGAACGCGTCCATGGCGTTCGCCGAGTTGTGGTCGACCCACGACGTGCAGGGGCAAGGCGCGGGAGACAAAGTGATCTGGCATCCCGAGGCGGGTACTTTGACCCTTGACTACGCGTCGTTCTTGGTCGACGAGGCGCCCGGGCTATCCCTGGTGGTCTTCACGCCCGCCACCGACGAAGACCTCGGTCGGGTGACGAATCTGCTTCGAGACGCAGGCAGGTAGTGCTCATACCGGTATGAGTCCCCCACTTTTCCCTGGTTTCTTCGAGCCCTACGTTCCTCGAAGATTCGAGGAGAACAGATGAAGGTGTTCGTGACAGGAGCGACGGGGTACCTCGGCTCGACGATTGTCGAGATGCTTCGTGAGAAGGGGCACGAGGTCCTCGGGCTGGCTCGTAATGACGCGGCGGTGGAGAAGCTGGAAGCCCTGGGGGTTCTCTCCCACCGAGGCGACATCGAGGCCCCAGAGACGCTCGCGGAGGGCGCCCGACGCGCAGATGCCGTGATTCACACTGCGTTCATTCACGACTTTGATGCCTACGCTGAGAACGCCAGGCTCGACGAGACGGCGGTCCGGGCGATGGCGACTGCCCTCGAAAGGACCGACCGGCCCTTTGTCGTCGCGACGGGCACCGCCGGCTTGGAGCCCGGGGTTCTCGCTACTGAGGAGGACACCCTACTGCCCGGGACCGCCCGGCAGTCGGAGGTTGCGCTTCAGTGGGCGAATCGCGGCGTTCGGGCCTGCACGGTGCGACTCCCTCCGACGGTTCATGGCCCCGGCGATCGAGCGTTCATCGCGGTACTTATGGACATTGCACGCCGCACGGGTTTTTCGGCCTACGTCGGGGACGGCACCAACCGGTGGCCGGCCGTCCATCGGCTCGATGCCGCCCGACTCTTCGTGGCCGCCCTCGAGAAGGCCCTGCCGGGACAGGTCCTTCACGGGGTGGCGGAGTCGGGGCTGCCTTTCCGTGCGATTGCCACGGCCATCGCCGAACGCTTGAGCGTACCGACCCGGAGCGTACCGCCCGAGTCCGCAACGAGCCACTTTGGGTGGCTGTCGTTCATCGTGCCGGTCGACAATCCGCTCTCGAACCACCGAACGCGGGCGACAATGGAGTGGGAGCCCCGAGAGATTGGGCTTCTCGAGGATCTTCGCGCGGGCACGTACGACTGATGCGGCAACCCCATTCGATCGGGCGTGGGGGCAGCGAAGACGCGTCGAACGCCGTCAGTCGTTCGGCTCTGGGCGGTAGGTGCGGGCCAGGTACTCCGACACCGACTCCGCCGGGCGCCCCATTCGCGCCACGAAGGCATCTCCGCTGCCCTGGAATCGGCCATCGAACATCGCCCGCGTCACCTCCGCGAATCCTTCGGCGGAGGCAACCGGCATCCCCGAGGAGGCGAGGGCTTCGAGGAAGGCCTTGTGCGGAAGGTGGACGTACTCGATCGGGTTCCGAGTGTGCGCGGACAGCGTCGCGACGATTTCCGGCATCGAGGCCATGTTGGGGCCCGCGACCTCGAACGTCCCGGTGACTTCGGGGTCCAAGAGCACGTCGAGCGCGAACTGTGCGACGTCCTCGCGGGAAACCCATGCTACAGGCGTGTCCCCCGCGGACAACACGACCTTTCCGGAGGCCTCGAATTCACCCAGGAGCACCGGGATCAGCCCGAGGTAGATCCCGTCGCGGAAGACCACATGGGGGACGCCGAGCTCGGCCAAGGCCCTCTCCCCGTCGGCGTAGACGTCGAGGAGGTCGTTATCGCCAGGGTCGTGGGCCCCCACGAGGCTCGTGAACAAGATGCGACGCACCCCCGCCGCGTGGGCCGCTTCGAACGCAGCCCGGTGTTGCCGCTTGCGCGCCGAGTGGTCGGCATGGGTCGAGATCAACAACAGCGAGTCGACGCCAGCGAACGCGTCGCTCATCGACGCGGGGTCGTCGTAGTCGACGCGGCGTGCCTCGAGGTCTGGGGCGTCGAGGTCGTCCGGTCGACGGGTCCCGAAGGCAACGGATGAGAGGGCCGCGCGGCTCCTGGTGGCGGCCACCAAGGCCTGTCCCAGCGCCCCGGATGCTCCTGTGATGAGGTTCGTCATCGTCCTTCTCCTGTCGATGGAATCGCACCGCCTCGGCGACTCCCGACGACAGCGACCTAGTCGGCTCGGGATAGGGAACAATCTCGAAGGAACGAACAGACCATTCGGAAATCCATGCCAATCGAACCTCTCCGAGACCCCCAACACCTCACATTGGCCGTCACCTTCGCCCTGGTGGCGACCTATGGGTCCTTCCGGCGCGCCGCCGAACGACTGAAGGTGGCCCGCAGTACGGTGAGCGACCACGTCGGGCGGCTAGAGGAAGGGCTGAGCGTGCGGTTGTTCGAACGCACTACACGCCAACTCCGGCTGACACAGGAGGGCGAGTTGCTCCTTCGTGCGACCGAGGACATCGTCGATCGGTGGACGGCTGTGACGAACGTGCTCGACGCGAAGCAGCAACACCCCTCGGGGACCTTGCGGATCACAGCCCCTTCGACGCTGTCCGATGCGATCGTTTCCCCCATTGTCGGAGGGATGCTCGCGGAGTTCCCAGAACTCGCGGCCGAAGTCCTTGCCGACGACGCGTTGCTCGATGTGGTCACCTCTGGCATCGATGTGGCGCTCCGCATCGGTAGACTGGCCGATTCGACGCTGCCGGCGCGTCGCCTCGGGGTGGAGAGAGGGTTCGTCGCCGTCCGAGCCGAAAGTTCGCACGCCCGTGCGCTCGAGGAGGCCGGCGAGGATGTGGAGCAGCGACTCAAGATCGTGAGCGAACTCCCTTGGGTGGGCTACACGCGGCTGCAAAGCCAGATCGTCCTCCGCGACCGGCAAGGAAGCGAGGTTCGAACGCTTCGCGTCCGATATCGAGCGCACGCGAGCAATGGCCACGGCCTGCTTCGGTTCGTACTTGAGGGCATCGGCGTCGGCGTGCTGTCCGAGTCGATGTTCGTCTTGGGTGGAAGTGCGTTGCTTGCCCCGATTCCGACCTACGTGGCCGCGGCTTTCCCACTCTGGGCCTTGACGCCAGCCCGGCAGTACCCGGTGGCCCGGACCCAGGTGTTCCTCGAACGACTCGAGCGTCGGTTGAGGACGCCGATCTGGAGTCCGGAGTAACGATGGAGGTCGTGAGTCCCCCGAGGCGGTTCCGAACGACTGCCAACTTCCAAGGGTCATCGTCGCTCCGAAGGAGGGCCAGCCGAGCGCGTCGCGAAGCCTCAGGTGTGGCCTTCCACCCGCGCACAGTGCTGCTTCTATGCAAGAAACGCATACGACGGGTCAGCGGACGGTCGGTACGTGGACCCATGATTTCTGCACTCCGCCCCGGTCGCCGTCGTAGCCGTGACCGTATGCGCCATGCGGGCCGCGCGGCTGCACGCACCCTCAATGTCGCCTGTGATGCAGTCCAACCGGGCGTCTCCACCCTGGACATCGACCGGATCGTGGCACGCGATACCGCCGCACGAGGGGGCCACTGTGCCCAGTTCGGCTACCGAACGCAAGGAGCGCCTCCCTTCCCCGGTCATGTCTGCACCTCTCGCAACTTCGTCGTCTGCCACGGCGTCCCGTCCGACGACGAGATCCTGGAGGATGGAGACATCTTGAACATCGATGTGACCACGCGACTCAAGGGCTGGCATGGCGACACATCGCGGACGGTGCTCGTTGGTCGACCACGTCCCGAGGGGGCGCACGTCGTTCAGGTGGCCCAACGAGCGCTCGAGGCGGGAATTGCCGCCGTTCGGCCCGGGGCCCCGCTCGAGGCCATCGGTGCCGCCATCGAAGACGTGGTTCACCCCCAGGGCTGCAGCATCGTGCACGAGTTCTGTGGCCATGGCATCGGGCGTGCGATGCACGAGTGGCCCTCGGTTCCCCACTACGTCGTCGGGAGCGAGTCCCCGGTCGTTCTCCAGGTCGGGATGACGTTTACGATCGAGCCCATGGTGTGCCTCGGCCGGCGAGACATCGAAATCCTCGAAGATGGCTGGACGGTCGTGACCCAAGATCGGAAGTGGTCCGCCCAAGCCGAGCACACTCTTCGGGTCACCGAAGAGGGTGCCGAGATCCTCACTTTCGCCGGCTGATTCTCCCCTCGTTCTTCTGCAGGAGACCGACCATGCCCCTCGATCCCACCGTTGCTTCGTTGCTCGCCTCCATGAAGGCCCAAGGGGGACCCGAGATGCACGAACTCGGAGTGGCCGAAGTCCGAGAGGTCATGGACGGCGTCTCAGCCATGGGAGGTGAGGGAGCGGTCGTCGCGACGATCGAGTCTCGCGAGGTCGCCAGCGTTCCGATCATGGTCTACACCCCGCAAGGCGACGGACCCTTCGGCGTGCTGGTGTGGCTCCACGGCGGCGGGTGGGTCATGGGGGCGCCCCACCACTACCACGCCACCTGCCAAGACCTTGCGGCAGGGGCGTCCTGCGTCGTGGTCTCGATCGACTATCGCCTGGCGCCCGAGCACAAGGCGCCAGCGGCAGTGGAGGACTGCCTGGCGGCCACATCATGGGTACTCGACCACACCAGGGAACTCGGGGGAGACCCCAGTCGGGTCGTGGTCGGTGGGGACTCGGTCGGAGGGAACCTGGCGGCTGTGGTCTCCCAAGTGCTAGGCAGAAGACTCTCCGGTCAACTGTTGATCACCCCGATCGTCGATGCCCTGCACAGCCACCCCTCGGTCGAGGAGAATGGCGAGGGCTACTACATGACGAAGGCCGCGATGCACCACTTCAGTGGTCTGTACCTCGATGGATCCGGCGTAGAGCGGACCGACCCACGAGTGTCCCCAATCTACGCGAGCGACGATGTGGTCTCCGGCGCGCCGGCTGCCTTCGTGCTGACCGCTGAGTTCGATCCGATGCGGGACGAAGGAGACGCATACGCAAAGCGCCTTGCTGGGCTCGGAGTGCCGGTAGAACACCATCGCTACGATGGGATGATCCACGGGTTCTACACGGTCAAAGCTGTGGTTCCCGCCGCACAGAAGGCGATCGATCAGACGGTCACCTGGCTGCGGGAGGTCCTCCGCTCGGCGGACGCCGAGTCTCGCTCGTGACGGCCCCCCGCGAGTTGGTGGTCCGGCGGGACCGGTTCGGTGAGGCACGCGTCGTGGAGCGCGAGCGTAAGGCCACCGAAGGCGAGGTCCTGTTTCGCATCGAACGCTTTGCGCTGACCACGAACAACGTGACGTACGCGGTCCTGGGGGCCAGCTACGGCTACTGGGATTTCTTCCCGCGACCGGAGGACGATACCGGCATCGTTCCCGTTTGGGGGATCGGCATCGTCGTCTCCAGCAACGTGGAAGGGGTGCCCATCGGCCGTCGGTACTACGGGTACTGGCCCATGGCCGATCATGCGGTGGTGCGGCCCACTTCGGTCGAGGATGCCGCCTTCGTCGACCGCTCGGTATCCCGCACAGAGCGTCCCGATCTGTACCAGCGGTACCACGCCCTCGATGTCGACCCGCTCCACGAAGAGGCCACAACCGATCTCGAATTGTTGCTTCGTCCCCTGTTCACCACCGCGTGGTTGTTGGCGGATCAGTTGATGGACCCAGCCTTCGCCGACCCAGCACTGAAGACGGTCGTGGTGTCCTCCGCATCGTCGAAGACCTCGGTGGCCCTCGGCCACACCTTCGCCAATACAGCCGGTCGGCCACGTGTCGTCGGGCTCACCTCGCCTGCGAACGCAGCGACCGTCTGGTCCTCTGGCGTCTTCGATGAAGTGGTGACCTACGACCGCGTCGATCGTTCGCTCGCCGACGTCGCTGGTGAGGGACCAATCGCCTACTGCGACGTCGCAGGCAATCGGTCGCTTCGCCTCGCTGTTCACACCGCCTTGGACCCTCGACTCGAACGGTCGGTCGCGGTGGGTGTCGCCCATTCGAGCCACCTTAGCCGTCCGGATCGCCCGCTTCCCGGTCCAAAGACGAGTGTCTTCTTCGTGCCCGATCGTGCGGCGCTGCGCGCTCGCGAGTGGGGGGCAGGTCCATTCGCCGAGCGGCTTGCCGAGGCCTTTCGGCCCTACCTCACGTGGGCTCGGAACCGGCTGCAGGTGCGGGAGGTGGTTGGGTTGAATGCCGCGGGTGACGCGTGGGGGAGTCTGGTGACCGGAGATATCGATCCGACCGAAGGCATCGTCGTGGTCCCGTAGCTCCCCCCTACAAACTGGCGCGGCGAGGTTCGTCGGAAGCGATCGGCAGGTCCGTCGGTGCCGGAGGAATCGGAAGAAGCACCCTGAACTCTGAACCAATACCCACCTCGCTTCGCGCTTCGATGGTTCCTCCCAACATCTCTGCGAAACGTCTCGACAGTGCCAGCCCGAGGCCCGTTCCCCCATGCCTTCGCCGAGCCGATGAGTCCGCCTGTACGAATGGCTGAAACAGATTCGCGAGCGTGGGTCCGTCGATTCCGATCCCATGGTCGATGACGGCGATCACGAGTTGGGTGTCGCTGCATCGAACCGCCACCTGGACGGCGGCGCCGTCCGAGAACTTGAGGGCGTTGGTCACGAGGTTGATGAGGATCTGCTTCAGCAGTCGTTCGTCGGTCTGTACTACACCTACCGCGCCGTCCACTTCGATGGACGCACTCAGGAACTGTGGACTGCTTCCTGCCACGGATGAGCAGACTTCGTCGAAGAGCGTTCTCAGGTCGACCTCATGAATGACGAGTTCCATCTTTCCCGCCTCGATCTTGGACATGTCGAGGATGTCGTTGATCAGCGACAGCAGATGGTGGCCGGCCTGGCGAATCCGGGAGAGGTCTTCCAGTTGCTGTTCATCGTCGATGCCTTCCAGCAACATGTCGGAGTACCCGATCACGGCATTGAGGGGCGTCCGCAGCTCGTGGCTCATGTTGGCCAGGAACTGGCTCTTGGCCTCGTTGGCCTCATCGGCTGCCCGAGCCGCTTCGGCGGAGCGTCGCCTCGCCTCGGCCAGCACCGACACGTCCGAGAGAACGAACGCGTGAAGCCGTTGCCCCGTCTCGGACAGGATCTCCGACCGTCCCACGCGAAGCCGGATCGGTTCTGGTCCATTGCCGAGAGTGGTCTCGCCGAAGAGTGCTCGTTGGGGTACCGGTGCGCGGTCCCGGCCGTTCAGCTCATCGACTCGCAGAAGCGAGTCGAACCGCAATCCCACAAGGTCCTCCGGTTGGCGTCGGTCGAACAGCAGGACGGCCGCGTCGTTGACCTGCTGGACGACGCCGTGTTCATCGACGACGACGAGGGCATCCGCGAGACCTTGGACGAGCCCCTCGGTGTAGCGTCGTGCTACATCCAGCCTTTCGGCAGCATCTTCCGCCAGGCGTGTCTGTCTTCTCTCGGACGCGACTGTGGAGGACAGGCGATAGGCGGAGAAGGTGACGAGTGCGCCGAGAAGGAGCACGGTGATGAACTGGATCTGGAACAACACGGACGTCGGGTCTTGGCCCGGTACCTTGAGCAGGTCGCTCGACCCGAAGATGAAGACAGCGACGGTGCACAAGAGCGAGTAGATGGTCAGCGCGACGCCCGCCCTCCACCCGATGACGAGGGCGCCCATGACTGCGCCGACACCAAGCATCGGCGGCAGCGCACTCTCCAGTCCCCCCGCAAGGAAGACGTACATTGTCAACTGGCTCACGAGCATTCCCATCAACAGCCAGCTGCCAAGACGGACGTAGCCACTCCGCATCGCTGTCAGGGCTGCGAGCAGTCCGATCCACTCGGGGATGACGAAGACGAGCGAGTCCCACATCGTGGGTACGATGAAGCAGAGGATCGCCTGAACCACCGTCGCCCCGAATCCCAAGAGAATCGTGAACCAGGCAATGGCAGCACGAACTCCTGCCTCGGGGTCTTCGAGCTGTGGTGGGCGGAGGAATTCGAGGAGCATGAGGACCCTGTGTGCGACAGGGAGCTTATCGTCACGTACGACCGAACGTTAACGGCACGGCATCGCTGGGTATGGGAAGACGAACCCAGCATCGTCGAGCGATGATGCGGAGTTATGCAAGGGTGCTGCGTAGCCTCGACTGGCCAGGCACGCAGCCTCGTTTCGAAGGTTCTACCCGACCGCGACGGCGCGCTGGACCCGGCGACTCCCCGCGTGCGCATCGTGGAGCGAACCCGAGGTCATGATCTATGCCTCGGTCGAGGGGCACGGTGACTTCGGAATCCAATGCTCGCTGACAGCTGCGTTCTTGTCTTGCCCGGGGCTGGGCAACTCCACGGTCTCGATGATTGAGGAAATGGGTCCTCGGTCTATCACCACCAAGGTGGGTTGGTATGGAGGCACGCTCACCAAGGCACCGCGGAACTTCCCCAGCACCCGTCGCTACAGCCGCTGTGGCCACGATTGCAAGTCGCACGGTCGTCGAGACTCCGCGCACCTCACCGCATGAGCGTCAATCGGTCGGTGCAACCAACGGAATCCGACGCAAGCTTCCATCGCGCTCGCCGACATAGAGCACGTGCCGCTTGGGATCGCCGACGATCCCGTTGGCATCGAAGGTGGCCTCGAGCGCGGGTCCGTCCACGTGCCCGGGCGATCCACTTCCTGCAAAGGTCGAGATCTCGCCGTCGGGCGTGATCCGCCAGACCATACCGCGGTCTGCGGCCGTCACGTAGAGGTTGCCGTCGAGCCAGGTCAGGAAGCCCATGCGCGTCTGCATGTCGGCGATCGGTCGGGCGCGACCTTGGGGGAGGAGTTCGAAGATCCGGCCGTCCTCGAAGTTGCCGGCGTAGATCGTTCCATCGGGGGCCCGCACCATGTCGTGCAGGCCGAAACCCGCCGGCTCGGTGACGAATCCTTCGCGAGACCCGTCGTCACGTACCCGATCGACGGTGCCCAGCGTGTAGTTGTTCACCAGCAGCGTGCCGTCGTCGAGCGCGAGGACCGCACTCGGAAAGTCCGACCCCGTCGTCACGACCAAGCCCGAACCATTGGCCTCGAGGCGCCACACGCTCCGATCGTTCCAGGTGGCGACGTGCAGTCGAGCCTCGGCATCGAAGTCGACGCCGAGCGGAAAGGGCAGGCCCACGAGAAACCGCTCGGTCTCGCCCGTGTCAGGGTCGATGCGCACGATGTGCTCCTCGGGACCCCGGTTCGGGTCGAGGGCGCTCGCCCAGACCGAGCCGTCTCCCGGGTGCACCGCCAGCCCATCGAGGAAGTGCGTGTGCCGCACGATCGTCGTCACCTCGCCGCCGACCGCGTTCGTGTAGTCGATCGGCGGAGATTCAGGCTCCTCCGGCTGGCAGGTAGATCGAAATCGAAATTCTTGTTTCGATTTGCTCGAAACACCCGCGTTGCCTAGGTGTGGGAATGGCCGATCCACCCCGTCTGGACTGGCGCAGACCCCAACAAGCCCGGTCCCGCGCTGCACTTCATCGCATGCTCGAGGCCACCGAGCAGTTGCTGGCCGAGCGCCACTTCGGCAACCTGTCCGTCCAAGACATCGTGGCTCGCGCGAAGAGCTCGGTTGGCGCGTTCTACCGGCAATTCGGCGACAAGCAAGGCCTGATGGACGCACTGGAGGAGCGGTACCGCGAGGAGCGAGCCTCCACCCTGGAGACGTTTGGCGAACAACGCTGGGCGTCCGTGGCCTTGGAAGGGCGGATCCGGGCCTTCGTCGAGTTCGCGATTCGCGCCAACCGAGAGCGGATCGGGCTGTTTCGGGCGATGTGGCTGCGGGCCTGGGGCGCAGCGCCCGCCCGTCCCGAGGGGAGCACCGCGTTCACCCCGGCCGACACCTACACCACGTTCCTGCTCGCACGTCGCGACGAAATCCGGCATCCCAGACCCGAACGAGCGGTTCGGGTTGGGGTGATGGCGGTCATTCTGTTGGCCAACCAGCTCACCCTGTTCGACTACACGCGCTCCGCGATCTCGGTGGTCCCGGGCTCCGACGAGGAGCTGGTCGAGGAGCTGACCCACCTCCTGTACGGCTACCTGGTGCGCCCTTCTGCAACGCCGGACGGTTCCTGACGGTGAGAGGCCGGCCTAATTGATCGGGCAAGTTGACTTTGGCGACGTTGGGCATTTGCTCGAACCGAAGAGTGGCAAATCCCGTCGAGCCTGGGTGTTCGTGATGGTCCTGGGCCATAGCCGGCATCTGTTCGCCAAGGTGGCCTTCAACGGCCCCAACTCCGACACCTGCGTCCACGAGCACTCGAACTCTTCGAGGTGAACGTCCTGCCTATCGATGATGAGCACGGCGACCGGGTGGCCTTTGACGGTCGACGCCTTCGTGGCTGGTTCGATGTGCAGGGACGCGGCGAGGGCGCGACCCCGAGGCAACCCGCGCTCGCTGATGCGCTGTCGAAGCGGATCACGCGTCACTGAGGGAGCCGGCAGCGCATCCGACGCGGCGAGCGGTGCTCCCTGACGCATCGGATGGGCACCCAACGGACCGTACGGAAGGTAGAGGATCTGCTCTCCTTGCCGGTTTTCATCGGCGCACGACGCGGGTTGCGCGCAATGAGCGTTGGACGAGCGTTGGTCGTGAGTAACGGGGTAAGCACAGAAATCAGCGCCCACTGGCTCGGCACGTGCCCTGGATTTTGCCCGCCTGTGCCCTGAAGTGAGCCTCGAACGAGGCTACCAGCCTCAGTTCGGCAGCGATGGCGGAGGTGCTGACCGACGACGTCGAGGACACGCTCCAGCAGATGCAGTGGCCGTCTCTGCCGCCCCAGGAGGATCCTCGATACTCATGGGTGTACCCACCCATCGCGAGGTTGTTCCTCATGCAAACGTTTACGCTCGAACAGCTCACGGACTTCATCTGGCAGGACTACCGCCCCAATCTGGCCGCGACCCTGGGCCGGTTCACCGAGCGGACGCGCGAGGCGACGGATGAGATGATGCGAAGGTACATCGCCAACTCTTTTCCGTTCGTCTACTCGTTCAACGATCTGTGTCGTATGCTGGTCCTGCGCCACAACGCCTGCGAAGGTCTGGTTCACACCGAGGTCTTCGCGCATGCGCGCTCCGACCTCGACCACTACGACCTGTATACGCGCGATTACGCCGAGCACCGAGCTTGGGAGCAAGCGCTCGACATCGAGCCCTTCGTCTCGTTGCACAACGCGTTGTGGAGGGGCTACGCGGCAACTCCACCGGAGTACCACTACCACCTCCTCCTCGTCTACGAGGTCATGTCGACCGCATGGCTCGCATGCTGGCACAATGTCTCTTCCCATCACCAGCTCGACTACCACTTCCTCGGACACGTCCACCTCTCCGAGGACGACTACAAGCAGCACCTGCTGTCCCACCGTGAGGTGTTCGCGGACGAGCTGCCCCAGCAGACGTTCTGGGCGCTGAGGCGGAGCTACGACGAGATCTCGTCTGGCTTCGTGACCTGGTTCAGTCGCGCGCTCACCAGGGCAGAACTTGAGGATCGGTCGCTGACGAGTTCGCGCTTGGCAGGCTGAACCCACCGCTGCAAGACGAGGCGCGCGCCGTTGGGGCTGTCGTGCTCGAGCAGGTAGTCGAGCCGGCTCAACGAAGCGGTGTGTCAACCTTCCTCGAGTTGGGCAAGCTGAAAACAATGCTCCGAGAACGACGATGGAGTTGCTGAGTCGGGGTCTGCCGACGGCTTCGCTGCGCATCGCGACGTTGAACCGCCATTGCCGCCAGGCCCCTGCGAGGAAGGCGGTCGTGGGGGCAAGTCCGAAGGCTCACCGACAGGCCGTCTACGCCAGCGCGATCTCGTTTAGACCCTGGCGGAACTCGTCTTCTTGGAGGAACCGCACCACCGTTTGAGGGGCGTCCCGAGGGGGCATCATCTGGTACTCGGAGAGGGTCGCGTTCTCTACAATCCCATCCGCAAGCTTGCTGTGTTCGTAGACCGCCCAGCTTAGGCCGAGGGCGACTCCGCCCTCTACTTGGGAGCTGGAGACGTCGAGGTTGACCAAGCGACCTGCTTCACAGCACACGAAGACGCGACGCACCTTGACCTGCTCATCCACCTGCTCGACCTCGACGACCATCGCACAGACTGCGTTGCCGTAGGCGTAAACGGCCACACCCCGTGCATGCCCTACGGGCGTCGGTCGAGCCCAGCTAGCGTCCTCGCAAACCGCCACCAGAGCCCTTCGCATACGCCGGTTGAGCGGATCTGAGCCTAGATGGGTCAGACGGAACGCCACAGGGTCGTCCCCGGCAAGATGAGCAAGCTCACGAACCGAACGAGCAACGCCATTGATCTGGAGCGTGTAATCACGCTCATCATCTGCTTCGCCCATTTCACCCTGTCGATCGGTGCTAGTTGCGGCGCTTGCCGAGAATACGGCTTGGAGACTTGGGACCAACGGCACAATCCGAATGCCCTCACCGCGTGACGAGTCAGAGGACCGCTGGAACGGTCGATTGACCTTCGCCCCGGTTTTTAGGGCGCGCTCGGATGGGCTGGCTGAGTGAGCTGGAACCCCATCGCCTTGCCTTTCAGCCTCATGGGCACCGGCCAGCGCGATGCATGGTCGTGGAGGTTCGAATCGCGAAGGAGGTCCCTCGACGTCGGGTAGAACCGACCCCGATCGGCCCTGAAAGAGGCACATCGCGTGGGCTGGCCGATACCTAGATCCGCCCTCGCCAGTCGACTTTCGAGACGGGTTCCAGCTCGCTCAACCGACTCCTCGCCGTGCGCTCTACGACAGGCGTGGAGGCAGAGAGATGACAACCTGGTTGGCGTGGCGCCTGTGCAAGTTCATCGGTGTCGTCTTGTTGACGGCGGGTGTGTTCGGCTCCATCGGTATCGATGACCCCGACCGCCGACGTGTGACGGTCTATGGGGTGGGGACGCTCGGCTGGCTATGTACGTGGGTCGGCGGCTACATGATGATGAAGATGACGGGGCGCTCCATCGAACCCTGGATCTTGGGCGCGATGGTGGCCAGTCTCGTCAGCCTCCACGCCGCCTACCGGGCGGCCTCGTCCGCACGGCCAAGCGATGTCGCGACCCTGCTGGCCTCGGGAGGGCTGCTCGGCGCGCTAGTTACGATGGTGCTCCGGCCGATGGACTGGGGCTCGGCTGGTGCCAGCGTCACATTGGGCGGTGTCGTGGGTGCAGGGTTCGGCCTGAATGTCCGCCGGAGCAATGGAGCGGCGCTCGGGAGGGACGACCTGTGGAGCTGGTTCAAGTGGATGGCTCGCCTCGAAGGGGTCTCTCTGCTCCTCCTCTTGTTCGTCCACGTCCCGCTGAAGCGGATCTACGACGTCGCGCTGGACGGAGGAACCGGAACGTTTGGATGGATTCACGGCTCGTTCGTTCTCATCTATGCGCAAGCCGTGCTGGCCCTCGGAGCCTCGTGGGGTTGGAATGCAGGTTCCCAGGCTCTCGGCATTGCTGCGGCCCTCGTTCCTACCGGTACGTTCTGGTTCGAGCGGAGGATGCAGTGACGGCGATCCAGGTGGAAGGCGTCGTCCATGACTTCGGGCCTGTCCGCGCACTGGACTCCGTGAGCTTCGTGGTTCCCACCGGTCAGGTCACGGGCTTCTTGGGACCCAACGGCGCCGGGAAGACCACCCTGATGCGCATCCTGGCGGGCCTCGTTCGCCTCCAGCAGGGACGCGTGACGGTGTTGGGACGGCCTCCAGGGTCCCCCGGAGCACTGTCCAAGGTGGGAGCGATCATCGAGTCTCCAGCCTTTCACCCACGTCTATCGGGACGAGACAACCTTCGATACTGGTGCAGAATCGCAGGGCTGCGACCGGGCCGGGTCGCCTCTGTGCTCACCGTCGCAGGTCTCGGGGACCGGGAGAACGATCCCGTTCACACCTACTCCCTCGGCATGAAGCAACGCCTCGGATTGGCTGCGGCCATCCTAAACGAACCCGAACTGTTGATCCTCGACGAGCCTCAGAACGGGCTCGATCCGGCTGGACGGGCGCTCCTCCGGCGCGCGATCACGAACCTCGGCTCGTCTGGCGCTAAAGGCGAGAGGTGGTTCTGACCTTCTGGTCCGGCCGGAGTTCGCCGAAGACCTGGACACGCTGCTCGGCGTCTGCAGCGCGATCGGGCCAGTACGGCGCGATGGGAACACCCTCGTTGTTCAAGGCGGCGACGAAGATGCTGCCGTGCTGAACCGATTGGCCTCAGATGCTGGGATCACCCTCGTCGAACTGAGGTCTCGGAAACCGGACCTGGAGACGTTGTTCGGTCGTCTCCAGAGAGCGGATGGCCTATGATTTCCGCATTCCAGGCCGAGTGGGTGCGACTGTCCGACCCCCGAGTCCGGGTCTGGATCCCCCTCGCGACCGCGGTGTTCTCCGCGGTCGTTGGCGTCGCGGTCGTTCAACTGCTCGCGACGCAAGGCAGTGTTCTCGGCTTCGGCGGCATACGGTACACCGCAGAGATGTTCAGCCGGACCGAGGGACCTGCCATGCTTACGGCACGTGTGGTCATGCTCACCGGACTGCTCACAGCGAGCCTGGGCGCGTTCCAATTCGCATCCGGCTTCGAGCACGGCACGCTGCGCACCACGTTGCAGCGGGCCCCCAGCCGGGCCTCACTGTACGTCGGAAGGCTACTCGCGACGCTTGGCTTTGCCGCGGGGCTGGCGTGGGTGGCTGCGGCGTGCGTTCTCGCCAGCACCTGGTTGGGAGCGGCGTACGCCGGGATCGACACGACTCCGTGGCTCTTGGCCTCCGGCGTCGCATCCGCCTTCCGCGGTGCCCTTTGCCTGACGGGGGCCGCGGTCGGCTTTGCCACCGTCGGTGCGCTGTTCGGCGTAATCCTCCGCTCCTCACTGGTTGCGATCACCGTCGCTGGGACCGTCGCCTTGTTCGAAGGGTTGTTGGCCAGCCTCCTGCCGACGTCGTGGCAGGTCTTACCTGGTCAAGTGTTCGCTGCGCTGGCGCGGGGCGGGACGGAGGTCGTTTCGTTCGCCTCCTCCGCGGTGTTCACGTTTCTGTACGTCTTGGTCATGGCGAGCATCGCCGGCTGGGTGTTCTGCCGGAGGGATGTCGTCGCGTGAACCACCGGCCCGACCGTGCGCCGTGGCAGCACCTGCTGCTTGGCCTGTACCCCGGCGAGCTCGAGGTGCGAAGCTCCGCAGATGGCACCGTGGTATCCACAATGGTCGCGCGGTCCCGACTCATGAGTCTCCAGGGTGGGCCGATCTCCGTCACGGCGTCGGGGGAGCCCGTTGGCTCACGGCTCTGTGTTCTCGCCCAAGTCGATGGAATCGGCCTCGTTGAACAAGACGGTCATCAATTCGTGCTTCATCCAGGCTCGATGGTTGTCATCGACGGCGCTCATCCGTCGAGAATGACCAGTGCTTCTCTGTTTCGCCAGGTCTCGTTGCTCGTCCCGAGGGACCGGTTCGAGGACCACATCCCCGTCGTTGGGACGTTGAACGGAAGGGAGCACCCCGTTGACCGGCTCCTCTTCGAAGCGTTGGCCGAATCGGCCCGTACAACCACAGACGAGCAGCGTGTCTCAGTTGCCCGGGCCGCGGTCGCCCTCCTGGGTCAGTCTACGGCGATTCGACCTCCGAAGGCCATTCGCGCAGGCATCCGGGTCCGGAGGGCGTGCCGGTACATCATCGAGCACCTACACGAACCTGAGCTCTGTGCCGAGCAGGTCGCGACCGCCCAGGGGGTGAGTCGCCGTTGGCTGGATCAGGCGTTTCGGGGTGTCGGGACTACGGTGGCGGCACGGATCCACGAACATCGACTTCTCGAAGCCGCGCGACTCTTGGACGATCCGAGGCTGTCCATTCTCGATGTCGCGATGGCGGTGGGATTTCCGAGCGGCAGCTCCCTATCGCACGCGTTTCGGAAGAGGTTTGGAGCGAGTCCGACGGGATGGCGCATCACCCGACTCGGATCGAAATCGACGTCCGCCCTTGAGACCTGACCGGCTGGCGGTCATCGTTCCGCTGTCGGCGTAGTTCGACACTTGGGAAGTACCTGCAAAGACGTCCGCATAGCAGTGTAGAGAACGCCGGGTGGGCGAACACGAACGCCACCCTGTGGTTGCACACCCACCTCGATCCACGCCGACGCCCGTAGCGCGACGTTCACGACGGTCAGCACTGACTCTCGGCAGGGTCTCGGCTCGTGGCCCAACCCTTGCAGCAGCCGACTACGAATTCGCGAAGCAGGATTCGCCGAAACGGCTCTGCAACAAGCCAGGAGACGAACCATCATGGCGGACACCCAATCCCGTTCTCCCGCATTTGCCGAATGGCGAGGACATCGGCTTCCTCGCGAAGCCTGTGAGGTACTCGAGGCCGCGCCCTCGGTCGCAGTGGCGTCGACGGTCGACGATCTCGTCGCGCTCGCGGTCAAGGACGCAGACGGCGGCTTTCACGATGTGCGCTACACCGTAGCCGGACAGGGCGAGGTCCTCGAGGCCAGGGTCTGTCGGGTGCGAAACGGGATCTCGGCGAACTACGTCGAGCCCTACATGCGACGGCGGGACCCCAACTGCCTCCTCATCGGCGACGACCTCCCGACGAACAAGGTGCGCTACGCCGAGCGCTTCGGCAGCTCCTTCGACGAGGTCCGCACGCAGACGTTCGAGTGGCTGGGCACCCAGCCGCTCGCCGTCTTCGCCTTCACCGCTGGCATCGAGGAAGAAGGGGTCGACGCGTTCGTGATCGCACCGGCCAACGCCGGGTTCTTTGCGATGGGACTCGCGCTGCTGCAGGGCATCCGACCATTCGATACTCTGGATGCGTCGTTTGAGCCTCGGGCCATCCTCTATGTGGCGCCGCCCTTCCGCCACACCCACTTCGACGGCAAGCAGGTGGTCGTCCACCGACGGACCAACGAGGTCCACGAGCTCTACAGCTACAACCTCTATCCGGGCCCAAGCGCGAAGAAGGGGATCTACGGCGTCCTCATCAACAAGGGGGAGCACGAGGGCTGGATCACGGCTCACTGCGCCACCGTCGAGGTGACCACTCCGTACGACAACACCGTGGGCATCATGCACGAGGGGGCCAGCGGCGGCGGCAAGAGCGAGATGCTCGAGCAGGTACACCGCGAAGAGGACGGCCGGCTTCTGCTAGGCGTGAACGTGGTGACGGACGAGCGGGCGCAGGTCCACCTGCCGCGATCGTGTCACCTCGCCCCAGTGACCGACGACATGGCGCTCTGTCCGGCCCACATCCAGAACCGCACCCGCCAGCGGAAGCTGGTGCTGATGGATGCCGAGGAAGCCTGGTTCATTCGGGTCAATCACATCACCCAGTACGGCACCGACCCACACCTCGAGCGCCTCACCACCCAGCCCCCGGAGCCTCTGCTCTTCCTGAACATCGACGCCCAGCCCGGCAGCCGGGCCCTCATCTTCGACCACATCGAGGATGCCCCTGGTGTGCCCTGCCCGAACCCGCGCGTAGTGGTCCCGCGACGCATCGTTCCCGGCGTCAAGAATGGCCACGTACGCGTCGACATCCGCAGCTTCGGTGTTCGCACGCCGCCGTGCACCCGAGAGCAGCCCAGCTACGGCATCATCGGGCTGTTCCACATCCTGCCGCCAGCGCTCGCGTGGCTCTGGCGTCTCGCCGCGCCTCGTGGTCACGCGAACCCGAGCATCACGGACACGACGGGGATGACGTCGGAGGGGGTGGGCTCCTACTGGCCGTTCGCGACGGGACGACGGGTCGATCAGGCCAACCTCCTCCTCGAGCAGATCCTGGCCACGACGGACACGCTGTTCGTGCTGTGCCCGAACCAGCACATCGGGTCCTGGAAGGTGGGCTTCATGCCACAGTGGCTCGCTCGCGAGTACCTCGCGCGCCGCGGGGTCGCGCGTTTCCGGAGCCATCAGCTCAAGCCATCGCGATGCTCGCTGCTCGGCTACTCGATGCGCTCTGTCCAGATCGAGGGCACCCTGCTCGACACTGGCTTGCTGCAGGTCGAGACGCAGCCGGAGGTCGGGACGGAGGCCTACGACGTCGGCGCGAAACAGCTCACGGAGTTCTTCCACGAGCAGATCGCCCTGTACCTGCACGATGATCTGAATCCAATCGGTCGCGAGATCATCGAGAAGTGCCTCGCCGGCGCAGGGGTCGAGGCGTACGCCCAGATGACGGAGAACGCCGCACTGCCACCTGCCTTCACGAAGAGCGTGTCAGCCTGATCAGAGGGTGGAATCGGTGTAATCGAGCGCGGCGTCTGCGACATGCCCTACCGTCTTCGAGTACTGTCGCGGGCACCGAGCCCATCAAGCGGACCGACGACGTCCTCTCGCTCGTGCCGCTTCGCACGAAATGCCGGGCAAGCCTGTGCGTAGTAGCGTTGCACGAACCGGGAGGACGAGACGATGAGTGGTATCCGCTACACAGCCGACGGCTTCGCAACCCGGCTGGTGAAGCGCGACGAGGACGGCTGGTTCGGCCAGGTAGAGCCATCGAAGAGCCGTGGTGTCGTCGACGCTCACCCACTGTACTACGACGTCGCTCTCGCGGTCTTCGTGATGCTCTTCGAGCTCATCCGGCACTTGGCTCGAGTCGCCCCCTGGGCGCCGTGGCGGTTCTCCCTCTCGCGGGGTCGGTTGACGCTGCGGATGCGTGGGCGGCGGCACACTCAGCTCCTCCGTGCGCTGCGGGAGGTCGGGGTGGACGACAACGGACTGGTCCTGGACTTCGATGATGGGCGGCAATGGACGATTCCTGCGCAGCCCGTCGCGGTGGTGGACCTCAACGAACTCGCCGACTACCTCCGCGACGCCTCGCGTTCCGAACGGAGAGCAGAGGTCGACGAGCGGGAGCGAGCTCGCCCTGGCCGGGCCAGCCCGGAGGGAACGATGGCGCGATGACACTCTTGCTGGACAGAGGACCCCGAACGGTGGGTGGATCCCACCGCCATAGGGCCGGGTCCGTGTCGAGGGAGCCGCGTCCGCTTGCCGATTCTCTCATCAACCATCCAGGTCCTGACAGTCCTCGAACCGAACTGTGGCATCCGCGACGCCCCACTGGAATAAGGCGCTCCAGGAATCCATCGAGAAAAACCAGCCTTCATCCGATTGGCTCTGGTATGTAGCCTTGAACCACCCGTCCTGTACGAGTCGCTCAGGAGCTTCGAGGAGCACGACTCCTGGCAGCTCGGATGCTCCAAGGTCGTATGCCAGTTCTTCGAAAGGCAGTTCGCCGACCTCCAGCGCCGTGACGTGGTTGCTGCTGTCGCAGAGCGTGGCCAAATCGGCGTTCACATCGGTAAGCGGTTCGCCCCTCACGCACCCTCGGCCTCGCGGGCGCCCGCTCAACCCTCAACCTGGCCAAACTCCGGCAATTTCCTTGAACCCTCTCCGGCCCTCACTCACGAAACGGTCCATTAGCTGGTTACCCAGGCATCTTCCGACACACCTCGAATGTCTTGAAGGCATGGCCAAGCCGAAAGGGCCTGCTTCAGAAGTTCCCGAGCCGGTTCGTCCGCCCGGGAATCGAGACCTCCGGATTCCCCGAAGTCCACAACTTCGAGGTTTCGGAGCACGGGACTCTGAATCAACGTCTCAAGACCCGCCGAGCCAAGGGCCGAAAGTGGCATACCGAGCCGTCTGACCTGCGACATCACCGGAGACGTCGCCAGCGTCTTGAGGCTTGGCAGCGCAATTTTGTAGGGCGAAAATCGAAGCTCGTGGGGGCGCAGGTGCGGCGAGGTCGCCAATATGTCGGCGGCCTCTACGGGGAGGTTTTCGTCCCCAAGGTGCAAGACGCGAAGCCCCGCCAAGTTCGGTGACGCGGCAAGCCGTTCAAGGCCCTCCAACCCAAGCCCGACCCGCATGAGGGCGAAGTGACGGAGTTGGCGAGCCAAAGGCGAATCGACGAGGATTTGAACGCCCTCGATGCCAAGCGGGTTGTTGGACAGGTCGAGGAGGGTCAACCGAGGCACAAAAGCCTGGCCCAATGCGGGCATGGCGTCGGCTCGCAAGGCGTTGGTGACCAGGCGCAACTCCTCGAGCGCACCGAGGTCGGCCGTAAGCAACGCTTCGAGTCCCCGACCTTCGAGGCCCTCGGGCCCCATTCGCCACGCCCGCGACACGAGATGCACGCCAAGATCGATCACCCGAACCCGGGCCAGCGCTCCCGAGGCCGCGAGCTGCGCCAGCGCGGCGGGCTCGAGTCCCCGTGCCGAGAGGCGCAGCGTCAGTCCGCCTTGTTCAGACTTCGGCCCTTCGTTTCGCAGGGACAGTTCGGTAAGCCGAGGCAGGGCGGGACTGGTCATCAAGGCGACGAGGTCTTGAATGCTCCCGTCAAAGCCGCGTGCCTCCACCCGTTCAAGAGCCGGCAATCCGCCCCCGGCCACCGCGCGCGAGGCCTCCGACCCAATGCCGCGCAGCCGCAGTTCGCGGAGTTTGGGACACGATCCGGACTGCGCCAACCCCGCCACCAGCGTCTCGCTCCGGTCGGTCAGGCGCAAGCGCTCCAGAACGGCCAGGCCCTTCGCATTCGAAAGGGAGAGGGCCTGCGCATCGGGACCCGTGTGCCAAAGGTTGGCGGAATGCAATCGCCAAGGTCCCTTGGCAAGACTCTCCAAATCGGAGGACGTCACTCGACCCACAAACAGCTCGATTCCCGCCAGGTTGGGGATGCCGATCAGTCGCGCGAGAAGTCCCTCCGCCCCACGCCCGTGGAGCCGGAGCCCGCGGAGTCGGTGCAGGGCCTTGGCTTCCGTAAACGCCGCGACGATGGCGTCGGGATCGCCTTGGTCGACATCGAGGTCGAGGATTGCGATCAAGCGAGCATCGCGATGATCGAGCTGGTTCACCGTGGCCTTCAACGTGTCTACGGACCTGCCAACCGAGACCGCGAACCCACACGCCACCTGCGGCAAGATCGTGCTGCCAAGGTCCAACGACTGCGAAGAAAGCCACGGCTTGTCGCGCTGCAATCCGATGGCGTGGGCACGTTGTCGCACGTCCTCGGATTGGTAGTAGCGGTGCAAGGCATGGATCAAGGCACCCCGCTCATCCCCTTCCTCCAGCAGCGCATCGGCAAACACCAGCCAGTCTTCCGGGTTGCGGATCGCCTCGAAACCCGGCCATGCACCTTGGTGAAAAACGAGTTCGCGCCGCAAACGGTCGAGAAGCCGGTCGTCCATGAATAGGAGCTATCGATCTTCGAGCCAGAATCCGCCCGGCACCCCATGCACCTGCCGCAATGCAGGCCAGATGTCGCGGGCCCGCCGCAACCAAGGCCGCGCCTTCCGCATGGCCTCCGCGTTCCAAAGCCCCACCCCCAACACTTCGATGCGCTTGGTGAATGGGCTCTCGACCAAGTACGGCAACCCCTCAACGGGCATTCGGCTTAACGACAGTTCCTCGACGTTGGAAAGTACCGGCGAAGCGGCCAGGGCCTCGACATCGGCCAGGTCATAGTCCATGGGCTCGATGGTGAGCACACGAGGACGGAGGCGCGGGGAAGCCGCCAGGCACGACAGTCCTGAACTGTGGGGGAGCGCAATCTGGAGGTGCTCGAGGCGCTGAAGCAGGGGGGAGGCGCTGAGGGCTTCGATGCCGGGTAGGCCCGCAACGTTCGGGAGCAACTTCAAGACCCGAAGCTGAGCCAGGATCGGCAAGTCGGCCAGCACCCTCATGCCATCGTTTCCCAATGGGTTCGATTGCAGTCGGAGCGTGTCGAGCGACGTCAGCCTTTGGCCATCGAGCTGCGCAAGGTCGTGAGCCCTCAGCCCCACCCCGAAGAACGCCAACGACGTCAGGCGGCTGAGGTCGGGCGCGGCCAACAACGCATCGAGGAAGCCAGGACCCAACTCGCAGTTGCCCAGTTCGAGTTCCGCCACCCTTCCTAAGGCACCCGATCGCGCGATTCGCTCCAGGCTCTCCCGGGCCAAAAACGACCCATTGCGCTCCCGAGCCAACGACCGCAGCCGTACCGGATGTGCATCCGGTAGGGGAGCCATCTCGAAAAGACCCTCGCCGATGGACACCGCGATGCGGTCGATGCGCAACGTCTCGAGCATCGGAAGGCCGGGACTGGCGATCAGCCGGGCGAGCCCGTACTCGGTGCCCTCGTACGAATCCATGTGGAGCTTCGCGAGGCGGGGCAGCTTGGTCGATGTGGCCAGCGGCTGCGCATCTTCGCTTCGCAAGGCCCCCAGCCGCAGCCGATGAAGCCTGGGCAACCCAAATCGATCCGCCAATCCCGGCAACTCGGTCACCCGACCTTGGGTCTCCAACACTTCGAGGTCTTGCAGTCCCGGAGCGTCATCCAACGGCGCAGGCGCAGAGGGGGTAATCAGCCGACGATGGCGGGTTGGGGTCACGAGCCGGAGGGCCAACAACCGCCACGTTCCCTGGGCCAAGGCCGCAAAGCCGCTCCAATCCACGTTGACGGTGACAGCCACGATGCCTTGGAGATGAGGCGCTCGCATCAGTTGCCGGACGCCCCGCCCATCCAAGGGAATCCGCGACAGATTCAGATGGCGCAACCCGGGGATCGGAGCGTCGCACAGGCGATCCACGACCACTGAACTTTCCTGTACCGGAGCCAAGAGTTCGACACTTGCAAACAAACCGGCCTCGGGTTCGTCAAGCACCGAAGCGAGGGGGGCGAGGTCCTCGAGGTGAGCCCCGAGATGAACCGTAAACCCGTACATCTCCCCCAGGGGGCGATGTTCGAGATGCGGCAACGGGGGTCGCCAGGGGTCCGGCAAGCTGGCCTTGTGTCGCCGCAACCTCTCGATGTCACGGCCGTGCCCCGTCTCGCGGACCCGACGCCGCAGCACGATCGCCTTGCCCCTCGGATCGCCTGCTTCCAACAGCGCGTCGGCAAACACCCGGACCGTGGGTGAATCCGGCCCGGCTTCCCAGCGAAGCCCCGAGTGCTCCCAAGCTTCTCGCCCAACCTCGCCGCGTACCCGATCGAGTAGCTCATCGTCCATGCACCCAGGCTACCCCGCAAGAAGTTGTCAAAGACGCCCTGCGCCCTACCTGCCACTTTGGTGGCGATACGGTAGTCTCCGCTGCCGAACTCGTGCTGAGGACACCTCGTGAGTCAATTGTCCGTCGACCAGGTCGAAGCCCGCATCGAGACCCTGTCCCCCCAAATCGACCGTGCCCGCGCCGAAATGGCCCGTGTGCTCGTCGGCCAACGCTACATGGTCGATCGTCTGCTCATCGGGCTTCTCGCCGATGGGCACGTCCTCCTCGAAGGCGTACCGGGGCTCGCCAAGACCACCGCCGTCAAGGCCCTCGCAAGCGCGACTGACCTTGCTTTTTCGCGCATCCAGTTCACGCCAGACTTACTGCCGGCCGACGTCGTGGGTACGCAGATCTACCAGCCGAAGTCGGGCGAGTTCCACACCCGAAAGGGACCGGTGTTCGCCAACATCGTGCTCGCAGACGAGATCAACCGAGCCCCGCCCAAGGTGCAGTCGGCGTTGCTCGAGGCCATGCAGGAACGCCAGGTCACGATCGGGGACGAAACGATGCCCTTGCCCGGCCCGTTCTTGGTGTTGGCCACCCAGAACCCCATCGAGCAGGAAGGCACCTACCCGCTGCCTGAAGCCCAGGTCGACCGGTTCATGCTGAAGCTGTCGGTCACCTACCCGACACTCGAAGAGGAACTCGAGATCATCGAACGGGCTTCGGTCCCTCCTCCTCGCCTGTCCGGCGTCATCGCAAGCGACACCTTGCTCGAAGCCCAGGCCCTGGTCCGCGAGATCAAGGTCACCGACGTACTCATGCGCTACATCGTGGACTTGGTTCGAGCCACGCGGGACCCTTCCGCCATCGACCCATCGCTTGCGACCGCCATCGAGTTTGGGGCAAGCCCGCGGGCCAGCATCGCGTTGGCCGCCGCGGCTCGCGCCCATGCCTTCCTCGACAGTCGGGGCTACGCGCTACCCGAGGACGTCAAGGCGATTGCGCCCGACGTGCTTCGGCATCGCATCCTGCCCACCTACGAAGCCGAAGCGGACGGCCGGACGCCCGATGACCTGGTGAAGACCATTCTCGAGAAGGTGGATCAG
>JBCCQY010000139.1:0-25338 GCA_039208735.1 Myxococcota bacterium
ACGACCGCAAGGATTACTCCGAACTCGTCGACTTTCCTGTCGAAATCGTCGGGCGAGACGGTGTGGTGCGCCGCTACACCTTCGAAGACTCCATTCGCCTGTACCAACGCCGAATTACGTTCGCACCAATTCGGTATCGGGACAACGATCTGGTCCGGGCTGAAGTGAATCATTGCCGATCGCGCATCGACCAACTTCGCCGAAGCTACTTCCACCGTTACGGCTGGGGTACACCCGACGGCCAGACTTCGGTTGAGGAAACATTCGGCGATCTGGCTGGAGAACTGGCGGCATTCCTCTGCCGGGTGCTCAATTCAGAAGGCCGACCTGAGATCCAGTTCGACTCCATCGAAGCAGAAAATGACGGAGTCTCGACCTGGTACGTGACGCACGATCCCAACAACAGTGGAATGATCCTGTACTTCCACCGTTTCGAAGGGGTGCGCGCGGACCAAATCCGTGAGCGGTTCTTCTCTTCGCTAAAGGCCTTCGAGCGCATGGGCCGATCGATGGGCGATGCGGAGCGCCTGATCGCCTTCCACCACACGGTGGACTGCGGCTTCGTGCTCACAGGCCGAGGCGCCGACCATTCGTCGATCGTCCGGGTCAAAGAAGACTCCCGGCCGGTCGACCTCGCCCCCACCCCTTGGGATGAGCTGCTCGAGATCATCCGCAAAGGCGACTACGAAGCCGGACTCCGACGCTGCAAGGAGTTGGTCGCCGAACAGCCCTACCACCGCAATGCGTACGTCGCGGGCTCGATGTTGGGCGCCTTCCTGGGAGAACACCTCGACGGCGAGGACCTTGCCCTTGTAGGTACGAGGTACTTCCCCGAGGATGGGTCCCTCCACTACTACTTGGGGCTGTGTCGGTCCCGACAGGGCCGCGGCGACGAAGCCGAAACCGCGCTTCGACGAGCCCTCGAGCTGTCTCCCGATCTTGTGAGCGCCCGAACCGTTCTCGTCGTCCACTACGTCCAGGCTCGGCGCTACCGCGACGCCCTCGACGTACTCACAGCCCGACGAGAGGTCGATCCCGACGACCGGCGGGCCGACGCCGACCTGGCCCATCTCGAACATTGGATTCGCTGGCGAGGTTGGGCGTGGGTCCTCGGGCTGTGCCTCGGCGTCATTGGGGTCGGAGCCACCTGGCAAATCGGCCTCGCAGGTCTTGTCGTCGTGCTGTTGGGTGCGTTCGTCGCGGGTCTGGGCTGGTTTGCTTTCCAACGCCAACTCGACGCGATTGTGGCGCGCCAACGGTTTGAAGAGATCAGCCAAGGACTGCGCCGACTCACTCGCAACACCCGCGCTGACCCCCTCGTGAGCTAATCGTGCACGGGGTGGAGCCCTTGCCGTCGTGGCCCTCGCGATTAGGGTCGGGGCATCTGGAGGTTCCATGAGCGGGGTGGATAAGCCCACGGACCAAACCGACGGTGAGAAGACGCAGCCCATCGACGCTGCGCCGGCCGCGGATGGACTCAACGTGACCGACGATGATGAACTCGACCGCACCGAAGAACTGACCCCAGAAAAGCAGCGCCTTCGTGACCTCGAAGGCCAGCTTTCGGAGGCTCAGGCTCGCCTGCGTGCCGTGTCGAAGAAGTACACGGAATTGGAAGGAGACAACAAGGCTTTCCGCGAACGCATGGAGGCCCGGGCCAAAGTCGATGCCGAACAGCGCGCCTTCACCATGGCCAAAGCGTTCTTCGATCCGGTGATGAACCTGCAACGCTCGCTCGAGAACGCCCCGGCGGGGGACTTCGGGCAGGGTTTGCAGATGGTCAATCGGCAGTTCATGGAAGCGTTGCGCAAGCTCGGTCTTGAAGAGGTGCCCGGCGTCGGTGCCCCCTTCGATCCCACGGTTCATGAAGCGCTGGCCATCACACCCGTGACCGACCCCGAGCAGGACGGCAAGGTGCTCGTCGTCCATCAGAACGGTTTCGTGGTCAAGGGCAAGGTCTTGCAGGCCGCACAGGTCGTGATTGGCAAGCTGCAGGACGCGGCTGGCGACGCCTGACCACGTGGAGCGCGTCCAAGCCCGTCGCATCTTCGTTCTGTCCGGCGCGCTCGTCGTGGTTTCGGGGTTTCTCGCCTACGACCCCCCGGCACGGCCCGCCGAACGGACCGAGGTGTACCAGCCACCGGCGCGCATCGATCGCATCGAGATCGAGCACAACCACGAACAGACCGTGCTCGTGCATCGAAACGACCTTTGGTGGGTGGGCGGTGCGGTAAACCAGGCCGCTGACGAACTCGAGGTCCGTCGCCTCGTCGATGCGCTCAACGCGCTCCAATTCGCCGACGCGGTGAGCGTTCCGAACGGCGTCGACCCGACCGAGTTCGGGCTTGGGGATCCGCCTTGGGCCCGCCTGACCATCGAAGGGCCCGAAGGCTCGCAGCGCATCGACCTAGGGTCTTCCGCCGAGGTGGGCTTCCGCAGCTATGTGCGGGGCCCCGATGGAGCGATCCTGGTCGCCCGCGCAGGCCCTCACGGCGTTGTCGGGCAGCCCCCGGAGGCCTTCGCAGATCGTCGGCTGTCGGCCTGGCCCACCGAGCGCATCACGCAAGTCGATCGGAGTGGCCCCGATGGCGAGTGGTCGATCGTACGGCGGGAGGCCGACATTCTGGTGGCTCGCCAATGGCGAGGCGACGCGGAACGTGTCGACGCTTGGCTTCGTGCTTGGACGTCGGTCCGGATTGCTCCCGGCCCCTTTGGAGGTCCGCCAGCGGGCTCTCTCACCCTGTGGCTCGGGACCGAGCCCTTGCGGGTGGACTTTGCGCCGGGAAGCGACGGCGGCACCCAGTTGTCGCTGTCGGACGGGCGAACCGGCACCGCAGCCCTCGAGTCCACCCTCATGACCCTCAAACCCGCCACCTTGGCTGCACGATCCCTGCTTGGGATCGACCGAGCCGCAACCGATGCGGTGTCCCTGACCTTGGGTCGTACGGAATGGACGGGCCGTCGGAACGGCCCGGCGTGGACCTCCAACCTCGGTGAAAGCAGGAGCTGGGACGTGGTGAGTGCGTTGGCGACCCTCTCCCAAGCCCCTCCACCGCCCGGGGCTCGCAAACGGCCGCCGACCCGACCGTGGGGACAGATCACAACCCTTCAGGACGGCCAGTCCCGTACCGTGCTCGTCGACCGAGACCGACGTGGCGTCCACCTCGCTTGGTGGCCCGAGGCCACGGTCCCCGTGGCGGTACCGGCGAAAGAACTCGATGAGGTCTTACGCGAGCTCGAAGGGGAGTAGCAAAGACCGATCGGGTGTCATGAGGCAGAGGAGCGAGGTATCCTCCCGCTCGTTCCCCCCGGACGGAGTCATGTTGCTGTTCTTGACCGCCGTGCTGTCGATTCCTGCACTCGCTGCCCCCAACCGTTCGACGGTGGAGATCGGGTTGCCGCTCCGCAAGCTTGCGCTTGAGCTGCCCGAAGCCGTTCCTGACGCGTTTCGCGCCCGCGATCCCGATGCCGCACTGACCGCTCTCGCCGACCTCAAGATTGCCGAGCGCTCAGCGACCGAGCAAGCCGATCTCGCGTTCCTACGCGGGTGGGCAGCAATCCACAGCGAAGACGCGACCGCTGCTGCCAAGCTCATCGACCAACTCGACGCCATCGGCGATTCCTCGGCTCCTGAGCCGTACCGAGCATTGGTCCAGGGCGAGGTCCTGCGGGCGGCAGGTGAGCCACAAAAGGCCCTTAAATACCTGAAGGTCGTCGGCAGTGAGTCCACGCTCTACCCTCGGGCGGCGGCAGCGGCGGCCGAGTCGTTGCGCGGCCTGGATCGCACCAAGGAGGCCATCGGCCGACTCGAAGATACCGTCTCGAGACCGGACCCGGCCGATGGCAATGCGGAAGCACTGCTCGCCCTGGCCGAACTGAAGGGCGTCGAAACCGACGATGGTTACACGCTGCTCCGCCGCTTGTGGACGTACTACCCCACGACATCAGCTTCGGACCTCGCCAAGCAGCATCTTTCCCAGCACCACAAAGGCCGCAAGCCCACGCTGGAGGAAGTCGGTCGACGGGCCGAACGCTGGATGCGTTCCGGCGAATACGACAATGCCTTGCTGGTGAGTGAACCGGTCAAGGATAAGGCGTCTGCCGAGAACGCCGATGCGTGCCGGATTCGCTTCGTACGAGGACGAAGCGCGTACAAGCGGAACCGGCTTTCGCAATCCATCCAAGAGTTTGGGGACATCGGGCGCCAATGTGCCGACGTGAGTGGCGCGTTTGGGCCGAGCGGCCTCTACCTCATCGGAACGGCCCAGTTCCGCCGTAAGGAGTACCAAGCCTCGGCCGATGCGTACGCGCAACTCGTGGAGCTGTATTCGGGCTCGACGATGGCCGACGACGCCTTGACCCGCGGGGGCATCTCGCTGCTGGAAGGCGGACAGGTCGAAGCGGCTCGAGCCTTGTGGGAACGCGCGTTGACCGAGTTCTCCGATGGCGACACGGTCCCCGAAGCGACGTTGCGCCTCGCCTTCGCAAAGTACGACGAGGGAGACACTGCCGATGCGATTCGCATCGCGGAAAAGCTCGCGGAGTTGCCCAAGTCCGGCAATGCCGTGCACATCGAGTCCGGGCGCTATTGGGCCGCGCGGTGGCGCTACTTCCCCGACCGCGACAATCCCACGACCCCCAACTCCGATGAGGCCGCTCGTGCAGAGGCCATCGAGCGGTGGGTCACGTTGTGCCGCGATTACCCGCACAGCTTCTATGCGCTTCTCGCGACGTCCCGACTCCGGGAACTCGCTCCCGATCAGGCCACCGCCCTCGATCAGCGGCCCACGGACCACACCACCGGGGCCGACCAGAAGCCCTGGCACGTGCGCTACAAGTGGCTCACCGAACCGGCCGTGCGTGACGGTATTGCGCTGATGCGGCTTGGCCTCGTCAACGAAGCTCAGGCCGAACTCGCGCGATCACACCCGCTGACCTGGCAAACGGAAGAGATGGCGTTCATCACCGAACTGCGCATCGCGGCCGGCGACTGGTTGCTCGCGCACGATGACCTTCGAGCCTGGATCATCGACCATCCGCTGACCACGTTGGGCGACCGCGAGGCTCAGATCATCCGCTTGGCGTATCCGGACCGGTACTACGACGAAGTCCTCGGCAACGTAAAGTCGGACTACCGCTACGACCCCCGGTTGTTCCACGCGCTCGTCCGCGAAGAGTCGAATTTCAATCGGGAGATCGTATCGTTCGCAGGAGCGCGTGGGCTAAGCCAGCTCATGTGGGCCACGGCGAAGCAGACCGCGGGATGGCTCGGCATGACGTTGCCGAACAAGGCGGTGCTGTTCCAGCCCAACACCAACCTCAAGATTGGTGGGCGCTACCTCGACGCGATGCACAAGCAGTTGTCAGACAGCCCATTCCTTGCGCTTGCCGCCTACAATGGTGGAGCCACCAACGTGAAGCGTTGGGTGGCAGCCCACGACAATCCACCTACGGACGAATGGGTCGAACGCGTCCCCTTCCGTGAAACGCGAGGCTACATCAAACGTGTGATGGGGACCTGGCAGACCATGCGCTACCACTTCGACGTAGAAAAGAACGCGTACGCCGACCTTTCGAAGTTCAACCACGAGGCCATGCCGTGACCGATTTCGAGCGGCTTGGTGGTCAGGCAGGCGTCGACCGCATCCTGACCACGTTTGTGGACCGCATGCGGGGCGATTTCATCATCGGGTTCCTGTTTGAAGGACGCGACCGCGATCGCATCCTGAAGCACGAAATCGAACTTGCGTCAGCTCATCTTGGAGGGCCCAAGGGCTACACCGGTCGGTCGCTCGGCATGGTGCATGCTCCGCTACGGATCCTGCGAGGGCAGTTTCAACGTCGTATGGCGGTGTTGAAGAAGGTGCTGACCGAACACGACGTGCCCAACGACATCATGGCGCGTTGGGTGGCCCATGACAGCGCCCTGGAATCCGTGGTGTCGGAACCCATCGATTGCGTGCCGCCTCCCTCACGGCCCGAGAATCGATAGCGTGCCCCGTTGGGCGGCGGTGTACTCCAGCCACTCCGCCATGCCGAACCCCAGTTCATAGGCGACTCGGTCATCGACCTCCGCCAGAGCCTGCTCCCGAAGCAGACGGGCCAGATGGGTGATTCGCTCTCGGTCGATCGACTCATAAAAGCCGTACAGGTCGAATGGCATGCCAAACGCCTGAGAAGCAGGACCCACGAGAATCTTGAAAGGTTCAACCGTGAAAAATAGCGAATCGTCGTGCCAATGAGTGTTTTGAAAGGGACCGGGTTGGAATTCCGTCCAGCCCCCAGATTTCATTCCGGTTTTGATGAACTCAGCTGGAGCCGGCACGTGGCTAGCCATGCGGTATCGTCGAAGAGGAACCGGCAAAAAGGGGAGCGATAGCTCTACGATCCGACCCGCATCGCGCGCGGACTCCAGCGCCTTCGAAGGTCACGCCCGGGCCATCGCGCCACCATACCCAGATTTCGCCGTCGACTTCGATCGCACCGCGTTCCTCGGGCCGCGGCAGATTCCCAACCGACGCGTCGAGTGCGTTCAACAACCGATTCTGCAGGTCCACATACGCCTGAAGCAATTCGGCGGACAGCTTTCGGCTCATCGGATCGCCTTGGATCGGGACTCTGCGGACAGATCGTGGCCCCCCGCAACAGTAGACTAGGACTTCGCCTGTGGAGCGACCGGCCATGTCATTCGTGCACCTTCACGTGCATTCTCAATTCTCGATCCTCGACGGCACGCCAACCGTCGGGGCCCTTGCCGAGCGCGCGGCTTCGCTCGGCATGCCTGCCTTAGCGCTGACCGACGTGGCCAACCTCTACGGGGCCGTGCAGTTCCATAAGGCGTGCAAGAAGTCCGACGTCAAGCCCATTCTTGGGGCCGAGCTGCACGTTCAGCCCGAAGGCATCGACCACGAAGATCCGAATCGCGAAGAGGGTGGCTACCAGATCATCGCGCTCGTCGAAAACGAAGCGGGCTACCACAACCTCTGTAAGCTCGTCACGCGCGGCATCTTCGATGGCATGCACTACAAGCCGCGCGTCGCCGTCGAGTGGCTCCACGAGCTGTCGGAAGGGCTCATCGTCCTCACCGCAGGACTCAAGGGGGTGGTGGGCCGTACCCTCACCCGTTCCGGTCCTGATGCCACGGAGGCCGCGGTGGCGGCCCTTCAGGCGGGCCTCGGTCCCGATCAGCTCTACCTCGAGCTTCAAGACCACGGACTCCCGGGCCAGGTCGAGCTGAACGAACATGTCCGCGCACTGTCCGCGAAGCTGAGCGTTCCGCTGGTGGTCACCAACGCCGTGCACTACCTCGACGCGCAAGACAGCGCCGTTCATGAGCTGCTGAACGCGATTTCCGCCGGTTGCAGCATGCGCGACGACCGCCGATTCGATGCCCCGACCGACCAGGCGTACTTCAAGACCGAAGACGAGATGCGGGAGTTGTTTCCCGATGACGGCGAGGCCATTGAGCGCACGGCGATCATCGCCGAGCGCTGCAACTTTGAATTCGAGTACGGCAACTACCACTTTCCCGCGACCACGCCGCCTGACGTCAGCGAGTCCGACCCGCAGCCCGATACCGACGCCAACTGGGCCTACTTCTATGAAGCGTTCCCTCCGGCAAAGGACTGGGGACTGCCGATCGACGGCACCATTCCTCCCAAGCCCGATGGCGCGGGCAACATCAACGGCTACTTCCGTTGGTACGCCAAACGAGGCCTCGAGGTTCGCCTTGAACGCATCGATCCGGCGATGCACGGCGAGTACTGGGATCGGCTCGAACACGAGCTGAACATCGTCCTCAAGATGGGCTTTCCGGCCTACCTGCTCATCGTTGCCGAGTTTATCAACTGGTCCAAAGACAACCTGATTCCGGTGGGGCCAGGCCGTGGATCGGCTGCAGGTTCACTAGCCGCGTGGGCGATGCGCATTACCGACATCGACCCCATCCGGTATGGGCTGCTGTTCGAACGGTTCCTCAACCCCGAACGCGTCAGCATGCCCGACATCGACGTCGACTTCTGCCAGGACCGGCGTGAAGAAGCGATCGAACACGTCCGCGAAAAGTACGGCGCGCCCCTCGTTTCACAGATCATCACGTACGGCACGCTGAAGGCGAAAGCGGCGGTGCGGGACGTGGCCCGTGTGCTCGACCTGTCGTTCACCGAAGCCGACCGCATCGCCAAGTTGGTTCCCGATCAGCTCGGCATCAAACTGAAGGACGCGCTAGCCCAAGAACCTCGGCTCCGGGCACTTCGAGACGGCGATCCCAAGGTCCGGAGAGTTCTCGACATGGCGCTCGCCATTGAGGGCACCACCCGCCAGACGGGCGTTCACGCGGCGGGGGTCGTCATCGCCGACCGTCCCCTCGTCGAGTACGCCCCGCTGTACCGCGACGAGCCTGAGGGTGGCCCCGTCGTCCAGTACGACATGAAGAGCGCCGAAGACATCGGACTCATCAAGTTCGACTTCCTCGGGCTCAAGACGCTCGACCAGATTCGTGACGCCCTGGCGCTCATCGAGCAAAACCATGGCATTGCCCTCGACATGGAGGCGTTGCCCGACGACGATCCGACGACCTACCAGATGCTCGAAACGGGCGACGCGCTCGGCGTCTTCCAGCTCGAGTCCAGCGGCATGCGCGAGTTGCTTACGCGGCTCAAGCCCTCCGACATCAACGACATGGTCGCACTCGTGGCCCTGTACCGGCCGGGGCCGTTGCAGTCGGGCATGACCGACGACTACGTCGAGCGGAAGCACGGTCGAACGGCCGTCACCTTCGCACTGCCCGAGCTTGAGCCGGTGCTGAAGAACACCTACGGCACCATCATCTACCAAGAGCAGGTGATGCAGATCGCCCAGGTCATGGCTGGGTACTCACTCGGTGAAGCCGACCTGCTTCGCCGCGCGATGGGCAAAAAGAAGCAGTCCGAGATGGACAAGCAGCGTGTCCGCTTCTTGTCGGGGTCCATTGAAAACAAGATCGATGAGGAAAAGGCGGCCGAGATCTTCGATCTCATGGCAAAGTTCGCCGCCTATGGCTTCAACAAGAGCCACAGTGCGGCCTACGGCTGGATTGCGTACCAGACCGCCTACCTGAAAGCCCACTACCGGCCCGAATACATGGCCGCATTGATGACGATCGAAGCGGCGAATACCGACAAGGTGCTCGCCTACGTACTCGATTGTCGTCGCGCCGGCATCGAGGTCATGCCAGTCTCGGTCAACCATTCTGAGAAACACTTCTCCGTTCCCAAGCCCGCCGACCGGCCCCGCGATGAAGAGGGCAACGTGATCGATCAGATCCGGTTTGGCCTTGCGGCGGTCAAGAACGTAGGGAGCGGCGCGATCGATGCCATCCTCGAAGCCCGTGCCGACGGCCCCTTCGAAGATGCCTTCGCGTTTTTTGAGCGCATCGATCACAGCAAAGTCAACAAACGCGTGGTCGAGAACCTCGTGAAGGCCGGTGCGTTCGATGTGTTTGGCATCCCTCGCCGGGCGCTCCTCGAGGGTCTGGAGGCCGCGGTCACCCTGGGGGCTCGAGCCCAACGCGACCGTGAGGCAGGTCAGATCGGACTATTCGCGGGGTCCCCCAAAAGCCCCAAGTTCCGCTTCCCCGAACTTACCGAATGGCCGCTTGCGCAGAAGCTCGCCTCCGAACGAGAGGTGTTGGGCCTCTACCTCTCGGGACACCCCATGCAGGCCCACGGCGCCGATGTGGCCCGGTACGCAACGGCTACGCTGTCCGAACTCGCCGCGCACGCCGAAGCCGACGAGGTTCGCATCATCGCCATGAGCGTTGACGTGCGCACCGTGCGCACCAAACGCAACGACAAAATGGCCTTCGTTCGCCTCGAAGATGCCAAGGCGTCCATCGAGAGTGTGTTCTTTTCCGAGCCGTGGGCCCGAAGCCAGCGAGCCATCGAGTCGGGCGAGCCGGTCCTCGTCACCGGCCAAGTCGAATTGACGGGCGACGAAGTGAAGTTTCGCGCACGCTCGGCCGAGTCTCTCACCGACGTCCGGGCGCGCATGACCCGGGAAGTTCGGTTCATCCTCGACTTGGATGACCTGAACGGCGACCGGCTCGACCAGTTCCGGGACCTGCTTCGGAGCCAGAAAGGCGGCTGTCGCAGCACCCTTGTGGTGAGGGCCGAAGGCCGCTTCGAGGCCGAATTGCAGCTTCCCGAGCTGCCCGTCGAACCGAGCCCCAACCTCGAGCAATGCGTCCAAGCCCTCTTCGGACGGCTCGACGTGGTCGCGCTATCGTAAGAGCAGGGTACAGCGGGGGGAGTTCGATGATCGGCTGGGCGGTCGTGGCGATCGCGAAGGACCCCACGGCGGTCGTGCAATCGCTCACCGACGAGGTGACGATCGATTGGACGAACCTCGAGGTCGAGGTGCAAGCCACCGCCCAGGCCCCGGCGGTGGGTTCCCTGCGGGCCATCGAGGAACTCGCCCGACAGAACATCGCCAAGACCTTGCAACGGGCGCTGCCAAGGGTCCCTCTGACGGCGACGATCGCACTGGGGGCCATTCAGACCGACCCCGTTCTTGACGCTCCCATCGCGGCCCGTCAGGCACGCTGGCAGGTCACGGAGGCCCAGTACGCCACGTCGGGCACCGTTCGGCTCACCGCAAGCCTGTCCCTCGCAAGCGTGGTCAAGCCGTGGGTGTTGGCCAACGCACTCCCCGAGGCCACCTCGGCCGTCGATCCACCGTTTACGGGCGTGCTTGTGGATGCGCGGGCTGTCGACGTGTCGATGGCCGTAGCCCCTCGCATCGTCACCGAGGACGGTGAAGTCCTGTTCGATGGTCGACTCGATGCGTTTTCCGCCGTCACACGAGCGCCCGTTCGGTACGTCGCCTCTCCCGCCCACCGCAGGGCCGATCAAGCCGGTGAACGGCCCTGGCGCCTTCTTGCTACGGCGGTTCAGTCCGAGGTGGATCTGATTGTGGCCGAGGTTGACCCAGCCGAACGGGCATCGGCGCTGCAGGTCCTCCAATCGGGCGAAATCATCATCGTGGTCCGCGATGGCCGCTGATCTCGCCGTTCAGTGGTTAGGCCGCCTGTCCTTTGGCTGGGCCGAGCGGTTGCAACGCGGCCGCCGACGCAGCATCATCGCTGGCGTTGCCCCAGAAGTCCTCTGGCTACTCGAGCATGATCCCGTGATCACCTTGGGCCGTCGTGGTGGTGAGGTCTTGGCGAACCCTTCGATCCCCGTGGTGGCGACCGACCGCGGTGGACTCGCGACCTACCACGGCCCGGGCCAGCTCGTCGGATACCTGCTGGTCGACGTCGACGCACGGCGATTGGGGGTTCGGCGACTCGTCGAAGCCATCGAGGACGGACTGATCGCCTGGCTCACCACGAAGGGGATCCTGGCCGACCGTCGACCTCATGCACCTGGAGTGTGGGTTGGTGATCACAAGATCGCGGCGCTGGGCCTGCACTTTTCGCGTGGCGTGAGCATGCATGGCTTTGCCTTGAACCTCGAACCGCACCTCGCCGCCTACCAAGCGATCGTCCCCTGTGGCTTTTCAAGCGACCAGGTCACCTCGGTTGCCAAGTTGAAAGGCGGCTCCTGGCCCGTCTTCGATCACGCCGCTGACGTGGGGCAGTACGTGCGCGACGCCATCGTGTCGAAGCCAGGACCTTGACCTCCTCCCAAGTGGGGATTAGCTCTAGCGGAGCAAAGGCTCGTAGCTCAGTGGGAGAGCACCGCCCTGACACGGCGGGGGTCCGCGGTTCAAATCCGCGCGAGCCTACTCCTTCCCTTTCAAGGGAAGTGTTCAATCGGCGCTCACCCGCGCCAACGCCCCGACCCGGAAGTGTCTCGTGCGGTCTTGTCGCGTGGGCTATTCTGACCGTAGTTGCCTCCAACCGAGAGAGGGACTGTGCGCAGAGGACCCCGCCGCCGGCCCCAACAGGAGCCCGATCGCAACGAATTGCGGGTGAACCGACGGATCCGCGCTCCTCGGGTTCTCGTCATTGATGAGCAGGGGAACAAGCTGGGTGAGTTCCTCATCGAGGACGCGGTCCGGCTCGCCGAAGACCGTGGACTCGACCTGATCGAGGTCTCTCCCAACACCCGTCCCGTCGTGTGTCGCATCCAGGACTACGGCAAGCTCAAATACGAGCGCAAGAAGAAGGCCTCCCAAGCCCGAAAGAATCAGGTTCAGGTGCAGACCAAGGAAGTCAAGCTGCGCCCCAAGACCGACGACCATGACATCGCGGTGAAAGTTCGCCACTCCCGACGTTTCCTCGAGGAGGGCAACAAAGTCAAGGTGACCATCCGCTTCCGGGGACGGGAACTTGCTCACCGTGACATTGGGGCCCAGCAGTGCTTGCGGGTGGCCAAGGAGTGTGAGGATCTCGGCAACATCGAGATCCGACCTCGGATGGACGGGCGGCAGATGTTCATGATCATCGCGCCCAACGCCAAGACTCGGGCTCGTGCGGTGGCCCGAGCCGAGCAGGCGGCCGCCGAAGGGGAAGTCGAAGACGCGGCGGACGAAGGACTCGAAGATGACCTCGACGACGAGGCCGCGGAAGAGTAAGTGCCGGGCTCCATTGACGAGGGCCGGGCCACGTGGTTAGCCCACACCGGTCCGGGCACGCCACGGGTGTGCGTGCCCTCGGAGAAACCATGCCCAAGATGAAGACCCACCGGGGCGCGGCCAAGCGCTTCAAGAAGACGGGTTCGGGTAAGATCCGCTTCAAGCGGGCCTTCCTGCGCCACTGCCTCGAGCAGCAGCCGAAGAGCGCAAAGCGTGTTCTGCGCAAGGCTGGCTACCTCTCGGGCGGCGATGCTCGCGCCATCCAGCGCAAGCTGCGCGGCGAGTGACCCTTCGGCGCCCCCGGCGCCCCCATCAACCCACCGTCACCGCCAGGTCGGATGAGCCGATCCAGGCTGGGAAGCGGTTTTAGAGGAGATGCCTCATGGCTCGCATCAAGCGTGCTCAGATCCGGAAGACTCGCAAAAAGAACCTGTTCCGCCGCGTTCGGGGGTTTTTCCTAGGCCGCCGTCGCCTTCGTCAGGCCATCGAAGCCCGGATGAAGGCCGAGAAGCAGGAATTCATTGGCCGGAAGCTTCGTAAGCGGGACTTCCGACGCCTTTGGACCCAGCGCATCAACGCCGCAGCCCGTCAGCACGGTCTGTCCTACTCGCGCTTCATCCACGGCCTGAAGACCGCAGGCGTGGACGTGAATCGTAAAATGCTCGCTGACCTTGCGGTGAAAGAGCCGGCCGCCTTCCAGGCCCTCGTCGAGTGCGCAAAAACCGCCATCGCCAGCTGACCCATCATCCACGAGCCGCGTTAAATCGGGGATCGTAGAGCAACGTTTCCCGGAGCGCTCCAATGTGGTGGTGGTTGGTCCTGGCCTGCAACAACGAAGAGCCAGTTGCCGAGCGCGTCAACGCCGAAGAGCAAGATCTCATCGTACTGGTTCGCCAGGCCTGCACCGATGACGAAAGCGCCACCCTGTCGCTGCCGCTGTTGTCGAATGTGGGCCGAATTGAAATCGGGGTGGCCGAGGTCACGCCAGGGTGCGCATCCGTAGGTGACACCTACGTGCTCGACGTTGAACTCTTTGATGAGTTCGAAGAAGTCGTCGATGAAACCCAGATCATCGCGCTTCCTGAGGCGGTTAGCGACCTCGACGGGGATGGCATGATCGAGGCTCGCGACGCGGCGACCTACTTGTTGGTCCGCGATGAGTTCGACCCGGGCGTGTTCTCCATCATGCTCCAAGCGCTTGGCGCCGCAACGGAAGAGCGCGACGATCGGTGGCGCGTCGAACTCCTCGCCTTCCCCGAGGAGCCCGAAGACGAAGGTGGTGGCGGGCTGTTGGGCGGCTAGGCGATGACGTCTCGGTCGCCCGAGAACGCCTCGACCTCATCTTCGTCGAATTCCTTCTCACCAATTCCATCGTCGGAAGGGGTCAGGGCCACGACCGCGCCTCCGGTTCCGACCAGCGCCTCGTAGGCGAAGATCTCGCCTCGGTACCGGTTGTGCTGCCCCATCGCCGCCGACCAGAACCAAAACGACTTGAAGTTCTGGACCTTGGGCACACGAATCTGCTGGTGCACAACACGAGACAGCTGTGCGGCGTCCTCGAGCCGACCCTCGCCCAAGAATTCCAAGAGCTTCGCATTCCATTCTTCATCTTTGGCAGAATGAATGCGATCTTCGGACGGGTCGATCCAATCGGTAAACAACCGATTCGATAGGGTGCCCACCACGATGACGGCGACGCGACGACCCGCCGCACTTGCCGCATCGCGGCACGCCTTGCCCAGCACGATGGTCTCCCCGCGGTCCGCGTACACATTGCTGCTCACAATGACCGCAGGAATTGCGTTGTCGGGATTTAGGAGCTTGAGGGCGACCACCGAGCCCGTGTCGATGGGAAAGCCATGGTAGGCGACGGTTCGCATGTGAAGTCCGCGCTCGGTTCCCGCCTTAGCCAACGTGTCGGCGAACGCCGCATCGATCCGAAACTGGTAGGGAATGCTGCCGAGGTCGTGAAAGAGTTCGTCAACATGGACCCACTCGGGCGTGGGGTGCGCCTGGATCTGGTGGCCAATCACCGACGGCCACATGGTCGAATACACCAGTAGGACGTCTGGTTTTTGGGCCAGGACATGCTGGCGAGCGGCTTCGAAGCCTTCCCGGAGTCGCGTGTAGCCTGCGCTCTTCTCGGGACAGAGCAGGGGATGCGGAAGCCCGGGCACGAGCACCCCGACAACCGGACGGTCGGTCTCCTCCATCACGCACGCTCCGCGGGGGGAGCCCAGCCCACCACGGCGTTGCCCGTGCCAATGACGGTGCCATAGCCAAACAGCTCGCCTGGGTAGGTGGGGTAATCGAGGGCTGCGATCAACCACGTGAGCGCGCCGGAGTCGGTCTCGGCCACCGCGTGTTCCGTGAACTCGGGCATGAGGTCGACGATCTGCCGCGTTTGACCTTTGCGCATCAGCTCGATGAGCTTCATGTCCCAGAGGTACTGGTGGTGGTTGGTGATGTGCTCGTGCGTCATGTCCTCGGGAACATCCGGCTCAACCACGAAGTGACGATGCGACAGGGACTCGCTCGCCAACAAGACCACCTTGCGGTCGCTCTCCTCGATGGCCTTGCGGGTGGCTTTCCCCAACGCGACCATCTGCTCCTGCATGACCTCGACGCTGTAGAAGTGGGTGGCCCGCTGCGACGACACAGCCACGATCGGCTTGTCGAACTCTGGCCGGGTGAGGTGGCAGCTCACCAACGTGCCGTAGTCGACTCGAAAATCGGGATTCCGCATCATCTTGGTCACCAGCCCCGCTTCGCCAGCCGATGCGCACAGCTGCTCGGCGAGCGGCACATCCACCTTCAACTTGTAGTGGTAGCGAAACAGGTTGGGAAACACAGGATCGACCGACAACGAGTCGAACTCGGGCACTCCCAAGAAGTGGGTTCCGATATAGGTCTGCCAGTGGGGTGAAAGTACGACGATGGTGTCGTAGTCGATGCCGTCAAGCACCTGCCGCAGGCGTTCATAGCCCCAGCGCAACGTTTCCCAGCCGCATTCCGCCGATGGTTCGTTTTGCGGTGGATTGTCGGCGTAGACGAGGTGCGGAGGATGCGGCGCGAGCGCGCCATAGACGATGCGTCCCATGCTCAATCCTTCTCGACAGGGGGCAAATGGTCTTCCCAGTCCCAATACCAGCGGTCCGAATCGGGATCCCACTCGTCCCAGGTGGCTACGTGCGAGAGCAATTCCACGCGGTCAGGAGGCACAATGCCGGGCACAAAGAACGCTTTTTGGCGATGGAGCGGGTAGGGATTCCGAAGTTCAAATCCCAAAACCCCCAGGATGGCGCGGGCCACGTACCAGGTGGCCTGGGGATTCCACCCGTGCGCAATCTTGACGGCAACGCCAAGCCCATCCGGGTAGTCGGGGTGGACGATCGCCATGCCAAGCAGCCCGTCGGCCCCCTCCTTGGCGATGATGTTGCCCTTACCGGCCTTGATCACCGTCGAGTCGAGTCGGTTGAAGCCGCCCACGAGATCAGGGTGCTGGGTCATCGCCGACCAGATCCAATCGTCATCGCGGGTGCGCACCAAGCCCGCAAAGCAGCGGGCCAGCTCGGTCACGGTGTTGGAAACGGTGGGCAAGCCACACCCGTCGCGCGCGACCCGCAAGGGGGTCCACTCCGGACCGAGGAAGCACCGGAGCTGGTTGATGAACGCAGGAAACAGCGGGTGTGACGGCATTGTATAGGCGACCCGGGGCCAACCCTTCTTACGGCAGGCATGAAGGATCGCGGCATGCTCCCCCGAACAGGTGTGGTACCAACGGCGCGGCCGCCGGACCTGTCGGCCGAACTGCACAAGCGGCACATCCAGCGGTGTGCGCATGAGGCCCCGTTCGGAAGGCGTGAGCAACGATTGGGCGGCCCGGACATGTTCGGTGTCGCCGTTGTGGCTCGCCACGGCAATCGCGTGCTGCTCGGTGGTGCAGTCCTTCAGCTCATCGACGAAGATCTTCATCGTCAGCGGCTTCATCATCGAACGGCCGTAGCAAAGCACATTGCCGCCGAACGAGTGCACCACCCGATCCCCACTCACCCAGGCCACCGCGCCGTGGATGGTGGTCTCGCTCACGCCGTTTCGACGGTAATCGACGAGCGGTTCCCACTCGACATCCCGACCTGTCGCGATCCCTTTGATGGACTCCCCAAAGGGAGACATGGGGTAGATCGCCCGTCCTGGGCGCCCCGTCGTCACCGCACTGGGCCGATGATCATCGCTCACGCAGATCCTCCAATTGGCCGCCATCATCCCTTAGGACCGCCCGAACCGGGGACGCATCAACGCCCACCAAAGGCAACGGAAGTGCGACCAGGGTGTAGATCCCAGGCTCGACGTGGTCAAGCACGACCCCCTCGAGGATCGCTAGGTCGTGGCGTGCAATCGCGTTGTGGGAAAGCAGCTCTCGGTCATCGCACAGGTCCACCGACGGGGTGTCCAGTCCCACCAACACGACGCCATGACCGACCAAATGCTCGATCAGCTCGGGCGATAGGGCAGCGAAGTCTTCGTTGAAGACCTGCGGGTCGGGGTAGGTGCCCGTGCGGAAGAGCACGCGCGAAGCCTTGGGCGCATGCGGCAAGTGGGCAGGTTGAATGCGGGTGTTGCGGGGTACGTTCACCGCCATCACCTCACAGGGACCGAAGTAGCGTTCGAGCGGACGAGCCGCGATGCCCTGCCCGTCGCGGGCGTAGTGATTCGGGGCGTCGGTATGGGCGCCCACATGCACGGTGGTGCGGATGGATGACAGCGTCAGGTTGTCGCCCTTGGCCATCGACAACGCAACGTCTCGGGAAAACCCAACATCACCCGGCCAAACGGCAATCTTGTCGTCGATGGGAGGCGAAATGTCGATGAGGCGTGTCATGGAATCCAGGCGATGCACTTGAGTTCGACAGCGATGGGCGTCGGTAACGCTCGCACCGCCACCGTCGTCCGCGTCGGCCGATATGGGCCGATGAGTTCGGCGTAGACTTCGTTGAACGCCTTGAAGTCGCGGTCCATATCGACCAAGAACACCGTGATGTCGACCAGGTTGGCAAGGGTGGCTCCGGATGCCTTGAGCACCGCCTCGAGGTTCGCCACCACCGCACGGGTCTGCGCGGCGACATCATAGTCCAGCGGCTGGCCGGCGGCGTCTCGAATGGGGCCGCCGGGAATCGCATCGGTGCCCGGCTGCCGAGGCCCCATGCCAGACAAAAACAGCATTGGGCCCACTTGGCGCGCGTGGGGGTACGCCCCGACTGGAGCCGGGGCCCCTTGGGCGTCGACAGCCCGAGAATCCGAATCGCTCACAACCTCTCCGGGAGAAACGGCAGCTTACCAGCTGCCCACGTTGGGCATCGAGGCCCACGGCTCTCGGATCTCGAGCGCTCCGCCACGTTGGAGCAGTTCAATCGAGATCGCATCCGGGCTGCGAACGAAGGCCATTCGCCCGTCACGCGGCGGCCGCGCGATGGTGACGCCGTTTTCTTGAAGCTTCGTACACAAGGCGTAGATGTCGTCGGTCGCAAAGGCCAAATGGCCAAAGTTGCGGCCGCCCGTGTATGGCTCCTCCTGATCCCAGTTGTAGGTCAACTCGATCATCGCCGAGTCGTCCTCTTGGCCCGTTGCGAGAAAGACGAGGGTGTATCGTCCCTTCTCACTCTCACTGCGCCGAACCTCGCGCAGGCCAAGCAAGTCGCAAAAGAAGTGTAGGGCCTGGTCGAGGTCACGCACGCGGATCATCGAGTGTAGGAATCGCATGCGAGGTCGCTTAACGCTCGCTCTCCAGTGGCGTCAGTTCTGACCCACCGGATGGTGCTCGGAGGAGGGCACCTCCTGGTCGCCAGCGGGGGTGATCTCGTCGAAGACGACCTTGCCATCTCGCACCACAGCGTGCAATGCACGGCGCTTCTGGCCCGTGCGCAGCATCGAAGCCCCCAAGGGCTCCGCGACCAACTCGTCGATTGCCCGCAAGGCAGGCCGAGCCCCCATGCCGGCTCCGCCGACGCTGCTCGCCGGTTGGTAGCGCGCACAGAGTTCGGCCACCTCTTCCGACCAGGTAAGCGTGATGCCGGTGAGGGCCGCGCGCTCCTGGAGCTGGGTGAGGTGGATGCTGACAATCTTGACCAGGTCGGCTTCTTCGACATCGCGGAACACGACCACCCCGTCGAGCCGATTGAGCAGCTCGGGACGGAAGCGGTCCTGGGCCTTCGCCATGACCGCAGCCTTGCGAGAAGCCACGGTGTTGCCACCAAAACCGAGGCGTCCCTTCCCAGACACTTCCGAACCCGCGTTGGTGGTCAGGATGAAGAAGGCTTCGCGCGCATGCACCTTGCGGCCTTCAGCATCGGTGACCACGCCTTCATCGAAGAGCGACAGGAACATCGCCTGCACATCAGGGTGCGCCTTTTCGAACTCGTCGAGCAGCACCACCGCGTAGGGACGGCGCCGTAGCGGCCCCGTGAGCTGGCCCTCTTCGCCGTGGCCCTGGTAGCCCGGAGGCGCCCCCAAGAGGCGACTGCTCGTGAACCGATCGCCGTACTCGGACATGTCGAGCTTGACGAGCGCGTTTCCTTCGGGGAACAGGAAGTCCGTCAGGGCGCGAGCGAGTTCGGTCTTGCCAACCCCACTGGAGCCCGCGAACAGGAAGACGCCACGAGGACGCCGCGGATGACGAAGACCTGAACGCGCGAGACGCACTGCCGATGCGAGCTCGGACACGGCGTCTTCTTGGCCAATCACGCGAGCGCGCAGGAAGTCTTCGAGCGAATCGAGTCGTTCGCGTTCCGCCGCGGTCAGATCGTGAACCGGCACGCTCGTGCGCTCGCTGACGATGCGAGCCACCCGCTGGCCATCGACGACATGCGGTTCTGCCCCGAGGCTTACGTCCGCACACGCTTCATCCATGAGGTCGAGCGCCTTGTCGGGCAGGCGCCGTTCAGGCACGAAGCGCACCGCAAGTCGTACACAAGCTTCGATCGCATCTCGCGTGATGCTGACCTTGTGATGCTCTTCGTACAGGTGCTTGATCCGCAGCAGCAGCTCCATGGCCTCTTCGACCGAAGGCTCCTCCACCGGAATCGGCTGGAAGCGACGTTCGAGAGCCGAATCGGTTTCGAAGTGCTTGCGGTACTCTGCCACCGTGGTGGCGCCGATGACCGTGACCTCGCCGCGCGCGAGCGCCGGCTTGAGGATGTTGGCGGCATCAAGCGAGCCCCCTTCGGTGCGCCCCGCTCCCACCAAGGTGTGGATCTCATCGATGAAGAGCACGATGCCGGGATTCTCGCGCGCCTCGCGGATGATGTCCTTGAGTCGCTCTTCGAAGGTGCCCCGGTACTTTGTGCCCGCGAGCAACGAACCCATCGAAAGCTCGATGAGGCGCAGGTTCTTAAGGCGTTCCGGAGCATCTTCGGCGGTGAGCGCCTGCGCCACGCCTTCGACAATCGCGGTCTTGCCGACCCCTGGGTCGCCGAGAAGGAGCGGATTGGCCTTGAGTCGACGCACCAGCGTCTTCATGACGGCTCGGATCTCGCCCGAACGACCGACGACCGGCGACAACTTGCCCGATCGCGACAGCGCCGTCAGGTCACGACCCTGCTCATCGAGCGTCGGCGTCGGGGATTCGCCCTCTTCATCGCTTGATTCAGGTTGGAGATTCTGCTCGCAGAACGCCTTTCCTTCGCGCGCAAACTGGCTGTCAGGCTCGATTTCGAGGGCCTTGTTCCACAGGGGAAGTGCCTCACGGTAGCGCTGCAGCGTGTTGAGCGCGGCCGCCTTGCCTTGGATCGCAAAGGCATGCCGAGACCCAACCTCGAGGGCCCGATCGAACCACACCAAGCAACCCGGCAGGTCGCCCAGCATGCGCATGCACTCGGCCCGCCCCGCAATCGCGTAGAGGTAGTCGTCCTTCAGCTTGAGGGCGCGCTCATACGCCTTGATCGCCTCTTCGTACCGCTCGTTCTTGCGGTAGGCCTCGCCGATGTTGGTGGCGGCGTGGAAGTGATCCGGATCGATGACGAGGCAACGCTCATAGGCCTCAATCGCCTTGTCGAGCTGCTTGTCTTCTTCGTAGGCCATGCCCAGCCGCAGCGCGGCTTCGGCGTAGGTGTCGTCGTAGCGAAGGGCTTCTTCGAAACAGGTGATGGCCTGCGAGAAGTTCCGCTCCTTGAAGAAGATGCGGCCCCGGTCCAGTTCATCACGGGCTCGCACGCGATCCGTCCGGGAGCGAGGACCGGCGAGACTGGTAGGCGGCGCCGCCATCGGCAACGCAGGTTCGTCGCGCCGTCCCGGCCCTGCAGGGCTCTGGCCAATGCGCCGTCGCGGAGCGCTGGTGATCGTTCGATCGGGCGCCGACTCCCCAAGACCCGCCCGACACTGGGCCAATCCGCGCTTCACGAAAGCCGCATTTGGGTTCTCGCGCAGGGCCGCAAGCCACAACGGCAGGGCTTCATCGAAGCGTCGCAGCGAATTCAGCGTCGCCGCCTTCCCACACAAGGCCAGGTAGTGACGAGGGCGGAGGACCAGCGTGCGGTCAAAACCATCCAGGGCTTCCTGGAACCGTCCCAACATTCGTAGGGCCTCGGCGCGGCCCGCCGTGGCCCGTACCTCGTCAGGACGCAGCTGGATCACCTCATCATAGGCTTCGATCGCCGCGAGGAAGTCGTTGTTGCGCCGAAGTGCATCCGCACGATGGCACGCCGCATCGAGGTGATCCGGCTCGCGTTGCAACACTTCGTCGAAAGCCCGAATCGCCGCACGATACTGCCGATCTTCGCTGTGGGCGAGGCCCAGCAAGTACCACGCACTCGTCCAACTCGGATCCTCTTCGGTGGCGTGGCGAAGTGAGGTGGCCGCCTCGGGGAAGCGGCCCTGCTGCATGAGCGACCGCCCCTGCTCATAAGGCCCTCGCGCCCGATCCCGGGCTCCCGCCCGCACATCGACCGCGCGGTCGACCGATTCGCCAGACACGGATTCGCCCGCGAGAGCGGCTTCGGCTCGCTTGAGACCGAGCACCGCAGCCTGAGCGCTGGGCTCGATGGCCAAGGCCTGCCGCCAGATGGGAAGCGCCTCCGCCCACCGTCCCAGCTCATTGAGCGCTGACGCCTTGCCCCGAAGCGCTACCACATGGGTTGGACGCCCTTGGAGGGCGCGAGAGTACCATTCGACCGCATCGTCGAACCGTCCCTGTTGTCGCAGCGCATCAGCCCGGCCGGTCATCGCTCGGACATGTTCGGGCCGCTGGGCGATGGCCCGGTCGTAGTCCGCCACGGCCTCGTCGAACCGCGCCGCCTGACGCAGCACGTCGGCCCGACCCACGAGCACGTCGGGATCATCTCCCAACGCCTTCAACAGCCGCCCGTAGGTGGAGACGGCCTGATCAAACCGCCGCATCCGCTCATAGACGCGTGCCAGATCGGCGAGTACGTCCTCATCGTTCGGCGAGATGGCCAACGCGGCCTCGAACGCCTCGGCAGCTTCGGCGGCGCGTCCGTCGGCGGCGAGCGCCCGCCCCCAGTTGCGCTGGGACTCCGCGCGGACCCGGTCCGGATCGGCGGGAGGAGGTACCGTGACGCGCCGACCGGTGCGCAACCCGTCCCGCGCCTCGGTCAGCCCGGCGGTTGCAAACGCCGACTCCGGATCGAGAGCGGCCGCCTGTTCCCACAACGCAATCGCGGGGCCGAACTGGCCAAGTGCGTTGAGAGCCGCCGCCTTTCCGCGCACCGCAAAGGTGTGCTCAGGCGACTTGGCGAGCGCCCGGTCGAACCATTCGAGCGCGGCCCTGGACCCTTGCCTCGATTTCGGGGAAGTTGCCGAGGTATATAACGCCGCCTGGTCCCAAGGGAAAGACCCGATGCGCTGGATCATTCTGCTCTTTCTGGCGGCGACGCTGGCGCCCACGCAATCGCAGGCCGAGGGTGAGCGGGCGGGCGACTTCGACTATTATGTGCTGGCGTTGTCCTGGTCGCCGAGCTTTTGTGCGCTGGAAGGCGCGGCGCGCGGCAACCCGCAATGCGACCGGTCTTTGGGCTGGGTGATGCACGGGCTTTGGCCTCAATATGACATGGCCTCAAGTAGCGAAGCGGTAGGCCAAAGAAATGGCGGTTGGCCGAGTTACTGCCCCACCGTCCACCGCAACCCATCCCGTGCAGACACCGCAGCCATGGCCGATATCATGGGCTCTGGCGGGTCCGCCTGGCACCAGTGGAACAAGCACGGCCGCTGCACGGGGCTCTCGTCAGACGATTACTACGCCCTGTCGCGGCTGGCCTTCGATCGGGTCAACCGGCCCGAGGTGCTGCGCCGGCTCGACCGCTCGGTCACGCTGCCCGCCGCGGTGATTGAAGAGGCGTTTCTCGAGGCCAACTCTGGCTGGACCTCGGACATGCTCACCATCACCTGCAAAGGCGGCCGCATCGCCGAGGCGCGGCTGTGCCTCACCCGCGACCTCACCCCGCGCCCCTGCGCCGCCGACGTGCGCCGTGACTGCCGGGCCACCGACGCGCTGCTTGATCCCATCAACGAGTAGGGCCTGGGGCTTCTTCTCGTCCAAAATATCCCCGCCGGAGGCTCCCACACTGTCCGTCCGCGCGCAGATCGTGCCTGATACGTCCGACCTGTAGGGCGGGACTTGTCCCGCCGCCCACCCTTGTCACTCGGCCGCCAGCGGAACCTCGTCGCGGCCGCTTTGGGTGATCTTGCCCATCACCCGCCGGATCAGTGCCTGGAAGGCCGCAAAGTTCGCGTTTGGCCGGATCAGCCGCTCATCCATGTAAAGCGAGCGGTCGATCTCCACCTGCACCACATGCTGGCCGTTCGACGGGCGACCATAATGCTGCGCGGTGTAGGCCCCAGCAAAGGGCGTGTTGCGCACCACCCTCAAGCCTTCGGCGGCAAAGGCATCTTCGATCCGCGCCACGACCTCTTCGCTCGCCGCGGCGCCGAACCGATCCCCAAGTACGATCTCGGGCTTCCGGCCTCGGCCCGCCACGGCCGCTTCGATCGCCTCGTGCGGCATCGAGTGGCAATCCACCAGCACGGCCTCGCCGAACGTGGCGCGCGTGTCGTCCAGAAGCGTTTGGAGTTGCTCGTGATAGGGCCGCCAGTGGTCGCGGATGCGGCCACGCGCCTCGTCGAGTGCGATCTTGCCGCGATAGATTGCCCGACCGTTTGACACGACGCGCGGGATCACACCCAATCCGCTGGTCACACGCGGATTGTGCGCCATCTTGCGCACGCCCTCGATCAGCGCCGGGTCCAGCTCTTCGCTGGCGCGGTTCAGGTCGATATAGGCCCGCGGCGCTGTCGCGGACAACAGCACAGCCCCAAATTCCGGCGCATCGGCAAAAAGCATGTCGACGAACGCGTCCTCAGACGACCGAATCGCCTGCTCGTCCAAAAGCGAGGCCCGCAGGAACGCCCAAGGGTAATCCCGTCCGCTGTGCGGCGAAGCAAAGACGACCGATGTCGTCTGCTCTTTTGGTTCGCGCAACGTGAAAGGGGCGACCTTCATTCGGGCTCCTGTTGTGGACTGCTACCTTATCTAGGATCATGGGCGCCAAATCCAGCGCCGCAGCGCAGCTTTGGCGTTTATGTGACATCCCGTCTCGTGAAAATCCAGCGGACTGCCCCCCACAATTGCCCAAAGACTGCGCGTCGCAAATTTGCTTGAACCGTGGGGGCAACCCTTTTATACGCTCGCAGACCGGCGGGGCGCCCTGCCCGGTGGACCGGGCGGTTAGCTCAGCGGTAGAGCACTACGTTGACATCGTAGGGGTCACTGGTTCGATCCCAGTACCGCCCACCATCGCCCCTCGGCTTGGCCGCAGGGGCCTCAGATATAACCGGCGCGGATGTGCCGAACCGTAACGCGGCGGGGCCTTGTGATCCGCCATAACCTTGGAAGGAGCAGGTCCATGAAGGTCCGTAACTCGCTTCGTTCGCTCAAAAGCCGGCACCGTGATTGCCGGGTCGTGCGCCGGAAAGGCCGCGTCTACGTGATCAACAAGACGCAGCGTCGCTTCAAAGCCCGCCAGGGCTGATCGGCACCTGGGCGGCTGCCCTGGTATTGCCCGAACGGGCCGCCCATGGGGGCGGCCTTTTGCGTTTGCGGGCAGTTCAGTTGCTTGATCCGGCCAATAGCAAAACAATCGTGTCGCGGGTCACATACCCGGTCGCCGGCTGATCGTTCGCCCTTTGGAACTTGCGCAGTGCGCGCCGGGTCGCGCGGGTGAACCTGCCATCGACCTTGCCGGTTTCAAGCCCCTGCGCCTGAAGCTGCACCTCGATCAGTTGCCGGGTAAACTGATTTAGGCTCAACCGCTCTTCTTCATTGCGCGCGGCCTCTACGACCTCAGGCGGCACTTCGGGGTTCGACAGTGCCGAGATGCGCGCCTCGGCCTCCGCCGCAAAGATCCCCGTCGGATAGGTGCCCAGGTAGTCCCGGTAACTCGCAATTGTGCCCGTCATGACCGCTTTGTCCCAAGCCAGCCGCTCTGCCTCCTCCGCCTCGCGGCGCCGTTGCCGCTCTAACTCCGCCAGACGCGACTGAGCTTCATCGGCGAAGAGGCCGTCTGGAAACCTGTTGAGATAGGCACGCAAACCCTCCTCGGTTTCGCCCCGGCCCGTTTCAGTCCACCAGGCCCTGTCGCGCGCTTCCGCCAAGCGGCGGCGTTCTTCTGCCTCCCTCTGCAACTGCGCCGCGCGCGCCTGCGCCGCCGCTTGCAGCCGTGCCACTTGGTTGCCGGTCAAATACCCCGTGGTGGGATCGCCCAGGCTGCGCTGAAA
>JBCCQY010000140.1:0-25293 GCA_039208735.1 Myxococcota bacterium
ACCAGGGACACACCAAGACCGGTGTTCAGTGGTTCGTTCCGGTCTAGCTCTGCCCACTCCGACCCATGAAGATCCGCGCCACTACGTGACGATCGCGTTCCGGTGGGATTCGCGGCAGACTGCCGCGTTGATACCGGATACAGCGCGGACAACTCGACCAAAGGCCGTCACGAACAGCCTCCAAGGACCTCAAATCGCCATGCCCAGCTTCCGCAACGTCGCGATCATCGCGCACGTCGACCACGGCAAGACCACCCTCGTAGACGCCATTCTCCGACAATGCCGGGCCTTCGCTGAACGTGAAGAGGTCGTGGACCGCGTCATGGACTCGATGGATCTCGAGCGTGAACGTGGCATCACCATCGCGAGCAAGAACACCGCGGTGCACTACGGTGACGTCAAAATCAACATCATGGACACCCCGGGCCACGCCGACTTTGGTGGAGAGGTCGAACGGGTGCTCTCGATGGTCGAAGGCGCCATCCTGCTCGTCGACGCGAGCGAAGGTCCCCTGCCTCAAACGCGCTTCGTGCTGCGCAAGGCGATGGACGCAGGGCTGCGTATCCTGGTTTGTCTCAACAAGATCGACCGGCCCGACGCGCGCCCCGAAGAGGTGCTTTCGGAGGTCTACGACCTCTTCATCGACCTCGATGCAGACGATTCGCAGATCGAATTCCCGGTGATCTACGCCTGTGCCCGCGATGGCCAAGCCACCTTGGAACTGGACGTCCCTAGCGACAACCTTCGGCCCCTCCTCGACACGCTCGTGGCCGAGGTTCCGCCTCCAGAACCGGCTCGTGACGATGATCGGACCCAGCTCGTGGTCACGAACCTCGACTACGACAGCTACGTCGGACGCCTCGCCCTCGGTCGGCTGCGCGGCGGGGTGTTGAAGCGCAATGCGTCCGCCGTCATGTTTACCGAAGATGGCAAGAAGAACGTCCGCATCCAGATGCTCTACACCTGGAACGGCCTGAAGCGCAGCGAGGTAGACGAAGCCGTCGCGGGCGACATCGTCGCGTTCGCTGGAATCGAAGGCATCACGGTGGGCGACTCCATCGCTACCGGGGCAGACCCCGAACCGCTGCCTCGCATCACGGTCGATGAGCCCACGATCGGCATGACCATCACGATCAACAACAGTCCGTTGTCGGGCCGCGAAGGCAAATACCTCACCTCTCGTCAAATCAAGGAACGGCTGGAGCGCGAACTCATCCAAAACGTCAGCATGAAACTCGAAGGTGGCGACTCCGCCGAGACGTTCAAGCTCTACGGACGAGGCGAGTTGCAGTTGGGCATCCTTGTCGAACAAATGCGGCGAGAAGGATTCGAGCTTTCCATGTCTCGTCCGGTGGTCCGGTTCCGAGAAGACGAAGACGGAAACCTGCTCGAGCCGTTCGAGGAAGTCACGCTGGACGTTCCCGACCCGTACGTGGGCGCCATGACGCAGCACCTCGCGGCACGCAACGGAGAGATGCGGGACCTCATCACAGATGGGCACGGTCGCACTCGGATGGTCTACAAAGTCCCGTCGCGAGGCCTGATCGGCTTCCGGTCTAGGTTGCTCACCGACACCCGCGGCGAAGGCGTGATGAACACCATCTTCGACAGTTGGGGACCCCACTCCGGAGAGATCGCCCGACGCAGCAATGGCGCGCTCGTGGCCGATCGCTCCGGCAAGACCACGTCCTACTCGTTGTTCCATCTCCAGCCGCGCGGCGAACTGTTCGTGGGTGCAGGGACCGAGGTTTACGAGGGGATGATCATCGGCGAGCACGCTCGTGAGACCGACCTCAACGTCAATGCGGTACGTGGGAAACAGCTCACGAACTTCCGCTCTTCGGGGGCTGACGAGAAAACCGTTCTCGCACCGCCACGCCAGATGACCCTCGAAACGGCGATGGAATTCATCGACGACGACGAATGGATCGAGGTCACGCCGACACAGTTGCGCCTTCGCAAGCGGGAACTCGCAGCGAATCAGCGTTCCATCGTGCGTTCCGGCAAGAAGGCCTGAGGCGTCACCAAACGAGCCCGACTCGTCGGGCCGGGTTGATATTCGCCGGACAGTTCACGACGTCAGGGAGATGGACGTGTCGCTGTATGGTGCGCTGGTATCGAAGGGACCGAGCGGATTCGGCTACAACTCGACGGCCGAGCAGGTCACGGAGGGCCTCGATCTCACCGGTAAGACCTACGTGGTCACCGGATGCAATTCTGGCCTGGGTGCTGAGACGGGGCGAGTGCTCGCCCTTCGCGGCGCTCGCGTCATCGGACTCGCCCGCACAAAGGACAAGGCGCTCGCTGCCGCTGCGAACTGGACGAGTGCCCCGCTTGGGGTGGCATGTGACCTGTCGGAGCCTTCGTCGGTGCGTCAGGCGGTGACCGAGGTGCGCACGCTAGGACTTCGCATCGACGGCATCATCGCCAATGCGGGCATCATGGCCCTGCCCGAGCGCCAGGTGAAACACGGCATCGAGATGCAGATGCTCACCAACCACGTAGGACACTTCATCCTCGTCACCGGCCTGGTCGACCAGCTCGCGAGCGACGGGCGAGTGGTCATGCTCTCGAGTTCGGCGCACACGCATCCTTACCGAGAGGGCATTCGCTTCGACGACTGGTCGGCCGAGCGTGGCTACACCTCGTGGTTGGCATATGGTCAGTCCAAGCTCGCGAACCACCTTTTCGCGGTGGAACTCACCAAGCGATTGGGGCCTGGTCAGGTCGCGAACAGCGTGCATCCCGGCGTCATCGCGACCAACTTGCTGCGCCACCAACCCGGCATTCTGCAAACGGTGGTGAAGGCCGTCACGCCCCTGGTCATGAAGTCGATTCCCCAGGGTGCGGCTACGCAAGTCTACGTGGCGGTCCATCCGGACACCGCGACCATCGAAGGGCGGTACTTTACGGATTGTCAAGTGCGAACGCCGAGTCGTCACGCGCGAGATGAGGCCATGGCCAAACGACTGTGGGAAGAGACGGCGTCCCGAGTCGCCGCCCTTACTGCGGAGTTTGCGGCTTAGGTCCCCCGGGCTCGCAGATGCCGGTCCTCAGGTCGCAAGTCGCAAACGGCTCCGGTCCACAGCGGTATTCGCAAGGCCTCAAGCCCTGCTGGTAGCGATCCGCGAGTTCCGCGGCGACGCCGAGCGCCTCGGCCTGAAACCCTTGGGGCACCCCGGCGTAGCACCCAAGCGGGCAGCCTGGCGCGATGACCGCGCAGTCCGCATCAACGGAGCACGTGCCGGTCTGCTCGAGGTAGGTTCGCCAGTCGTTTTGGACCTCCACCAGCGATACGCAAGACGCGAGCATCCAGAACACCAAGGGAGCCTCCAACCTACATCCTACCGTCGCGGACCGGGAGGCAACGCGGTCTGAATGCACTGGAGCTGCTCGGATTCCCCGACGAACGAGCGGTCACAGGACTGGATGACCTCAGGCGCCCGGCCTGGTCGCTGCAACCCGAGATCGATGCAATTGAGTTCCGCGTTGGACGACACGAACGCCCGCCCGCACGCTTCGACAACCGAAGGGCTCATGGCTGGGTCGACGACCGCTCGTCGCACGCATTCGAGTTCGTCACGCGACGACGTGAAGGCCTGGCCACACGCTTGAATGGCGGCGCCCGGATTGCGAGGCGCCTGCGCCGCAGCCGCCACGCACGCCAGCTCGCTCGCGCTTCCAACGAAGGCATGGCCACACGCCTCAATCGAGGACACGGGGTTCACGACATACTCAGAGGCCATTTCGAGGCATCGCAGCTCGGCCCGATCCGAGATGAAGGTTCGCTCACAGGCCCGAATCACCGACGGTTCGGCGGCCCAGGCCGGACGAGGCACCGGAGTGACCGAGGCGCGTGGCGGACGCGTGGGCTGTGGTCGAGGCGCATCCGAAACGGACGCCACACCGACAGAAAGGGAGCGGATCGGAAGGTCCCGGACCATGCAGCCCCGCGGACACCTCACTTCGACCCACTCAATGCCACGAGGCAGCCTGGGAAACGTCCATTGCCCACGGCGACGCCCCACCGAGGCGGGCATCGAAAATCGGCCGTTCGGAGTGACCACCACAAGCCGCACCGCCGCTCCCGCATCGATCGGCCCTCGCTCCCGGACGTAGTCGACGATGAGCGTCCGTCCGACCTGCTCCGCCTCGATCCACTCGAAGTTCGGTCCGCCACCAAAGGCCGTGGCCGCAGCTAGCGCGATTCCCCACATGTTCCGTCTCTCCCGGCAAGGTCGGTACCATAGACGGCCACGGTGACCTCCCATTCACGCAAGCGTGGACTCCTTCTCACCAACCGCCAAGAACAACGGTAGCAAGTGCCCCCCCATGCCGACCGTGTCGCCGGGGATCCGTTGTTCCAAGGCCGCAACCTCGTCGAAAACGCGGTCGAGTTCTGGGGAATCTTCGAGGCCCGCCACCGACGCCAACGCCTGCGGATAGCGGCGGAGTCGCCTGGCGAATCGCGCAAACGTGATCGGCTGGAGGTTGTGGGAGCCATGGATCCGCACCGCCCCGGCCACGAATCCCGCGGCGACCATCCGAGTCGGCAGCGTCGGTCCGATCGCGATTCCCGGTCGCCCGGGCGCCGCCGCTTCGCCCCCCAACCGGTGGTCAACCTGCATCGATAGGGCGTGGAACGCTGCGTTGTAGTGCTCGAGGTGGCCGCGGAAGTAGAACGTCTCCGCCAGTCCATCGGGCTCGGCGATGACGAGCCGCCCCCCGGGCCGAAGCACCCGGTACGCTTCATGAAGTACCGGGGCCGTATCTGCCATATTGGCCAAAGCACGAATGGCCACCGCATAGTCCATGCTCTCGTCGGGCAAGGGCAATGCACCAGGATTGCCCTCGATCAAGCGCACCCGCGACATCGTGCCGCCTGATTGCTTCGCAAGTGCATCCCGCGCTTCGGCCAACCGCTCGGGCTTGCGATCCACGCCGGTCCACGACAGCTGTGGTCGCTCCGGAAGAATCGTGGACGCCGAGAGCCCTGCTCTGCAGTAGACGTCGACCATCTCCCCCGGGCCTGCGGGAATTGTCTCGAGGAGCAGGCGCGTAAACGCAGCGTCCCACCAGCCGTGTCCTTCGGCTCCCCTCAGTTTCGACGTGCGAGGAATCTCGGTCTCGGGATCGCGAATCGGAATGCCCGAAACCGAGGTGACCTCGTCGGACACCGTTCCCAAACCGGTCTCCAACACCACGTTGTGAGCTGCGGCCTGGACCGCGAGGACCTCTTCGTAGCGTTCCTCGCTGATTCCCAATCGGACGGCGGCTTGCCGAAGGAACGACTCTTCGTTCGCCGACAGTTTGCCGTCCATCATCGCGCTTTGCAGTGCGAGTTCAAGCATGGGGATCTGCTCGTCTTCGCGCTCTCGCCGCATTTGGGCGAGGTGCGCTTCCGGATGATCGAGAACCCGCTCGATGGTGCGGTAATTCTTGATCAAGAACGTCGCAGAATCCCTGAATTTCGGGTTCGCCTGCATGCTTTGCATGCGTCGACGGCGCTTGGTGAAGGCGTCGTGGATCTCGGCATTGGGCGCCGTAGGATCAACCCCCAAATATTCGAACAGGTTGGCCGCCTGGACCAGCCGGCAGAACGACGAGGCAACCCGCAGATCTCCGGGCTCCATGGCTCATCCCCCTTTCCACGATCCCGCCGCCAAGGTTTGTACCATGACGGCACGCACAGGCTCGCTCTGGCCCTCGGTTCACCCGCGTTTGGCCTTGTTCCACAGGCCCGGCCTCGCAGTCGAGTAAGGGCTACAGGTACACTCGACCACGACAGGAGGTCCCATGAACCTCAACGAAATCTCTGCGCTGCTTGGCGACGAAGCGGCTTCCCTGCTCGAGCACCGGTGCAAGGTCTCGGCCGACAATCTCCACTTGCCCGGCCCAGACTTCGTCGATCGCGTGTGGTTCAATAGCGACCGTAAACCAGGTACGCTCGTGAATCTCCAACGGTTGTTCGATCACGGGCGGCTCGGAGGGTCAGGCTACATCTCCATCCTCCCCGTGGACCAGGGCATCGAGCACTCGGCGGCCGCGTCCTTCGCTCCGAACCCGCGCATGTTCGACCCCGAAGGCATCATCGAGTTGGCCATCGAAGGCGGCTGCAGCGGCGTGGCCAGCACGTTTGGCGTGTTGGGCACGATGGCCCGCAAGTACGCCCACAAAATCCCGTTCATCGTCAAGGTGAACCACAACGAGCTGCTGTCTTACCCGAACCAGCATGACCAGGTCATGTTTGGCAACGTCCAGCAGTGCTTCGAGATGGGTGCCGCAGGCATCGGAGCCACCGTGTACTGGGGTGCCGACGTAAGCCGGCGGGAGCTGCAAGAAGTCTCCGAGATGTTTGCTGAGGCTCACGAACTCGGCATGTTCACCATCTTGTGGTGCTACGTCCGCAACCCTGCCTTCAAGACGGCCCGCGGCGACCACCAGCTGTCTGGCGACCTCACGAGCCAGGCCATCCACCTTGGCGTGACGATCGGGGCCGACATCATCAAGCAGAAGGCTCCGGTCGGCAACGGTGGCTACCTCGATCCCGAACTGCCGAACTTCGGCAAGACGCACGACAAGGTCTACAGCGACCTCACCTCCGACCACGCCATCGATCTGACCCGCTATCAGGTGATGAACGCCTACATGGGCCGCTGCGGCGTAATCAACAGCGGAGGCGCGTCGGGGCAGAACGACCTGCAGCAGGCGGTGCGAACCGCGGTCATCAACAAGCGCGCTGGCGGCATGGGGCTGATTGCGGGTCGCAAGGCCTTCCAAAAGTCGCTTGCCGAAGGCGTACAGCTCCTCAACGCGATTCAGGACGTCTACCTCTGCAACGACGTCACCGTCGCGTAGCTCGGGTGCGGAGGACCCCCTGAAGTACGCCATCGCCGGCGGGACGGGGCTGATTGGTCGCCACCTCGCGGAGCGCCTGCGCGCGCGAGGAGACGAGGTGTGGGTGCTCACCCGCAAGCGCCCCACGCACGACCACGAGGTGCAGTGGGATCCCACCAAGGGGTTCAATCCCGCGCGCCTCGACGGTCTCGATGGGTTGTTCAACCTGGTGGGCGAGCACCTCGCCGATCGACCATGGACCAAGCAGCGTCGCCGCAAGCTCGTGGCCAGCCGAGTCCAAGCGACCGAGACCCTCCTCGAGACCATGCAAGTCCTAGATCGGCCTCCAGACGTCGTGATCGGCGTCAGTAGCCTGGGGTACTTCGGCGATCGGGGCGACAGCTTCATCGACGACGACGATCCTCCGGGAACCGGTTTCCTCGCGGATCTTTGCGTCGATTGGGAACGCGCTCAACTGGCGGCGCTCGAAATCCTTGGCGCACGCACCAGTGTGTTGCGAATGAGCGTCGTGCTTGCGCCCGACGGCGGCGCTTTTCCGCTCATGGTCCGTCCATTCCGCTACGTGGGCGGCTGGCTTGGCAACGGCCGACAATACAGCCCGTGGATCAGCATTCGAGATTGCGTGGGTGCCCTCGTTCACCTGGCTGATCACGTGGAATGCGAAGGCCCGTTCAACGGTACGATTCCCACGCCCATCACCAACAAGGCGTGGCTCCGGGCGCTCGGCCGCGTCATGCATCGGCCCGTCGCCAACATCGCTCCTAAGTGGGCCCTAAAGGGTGCATTTGGCGAACTCGCCGAGTCGTTGTTGCTCGCTTCCATTCGGGCGGTGCCGCGAAAGTTGCTCGAGTCGGGATACACGTTCGTCGATGCAGACGCCGAAGAAGCGTTTCGCTGGTTACTCCTTGAGTTCGAGGCTGATCGTAAACGACGTCGCGGCGAGCGCCGGTCGCGACGACGGTTGCGGTAAAGGTTCCCCGCAACCAGGGACTGCGGGGCAAACCAGGGCCATGGGTTACCGAGCGCACAGGCCTGGAGCGCCCTTTGTCTGCACACCCCTGGCACGATCTTCCCAACAACCCCGACACGGCCGAAGAGTATTTCAACGTCGTCATCGAGATCGCGAGGGGCTCACGGGTCAAATACGAACTCGACAAGCCCACCGGACTCATGCGGGTCGATCGCGTGCTCTACAGCGCGGTCCACTACCCCTGTAACTACGGGTTTCTTCCGCGAAGCTACTGCGATGACGGCGATCCGCTCGACATTCTCGTGCTTGGCGACGAGCCGGTAATTCCCGGCGCGATCATGCAAGCTCGCGCGATTGGCGTCATGAAAATGCTCGATCAGGGCAAGGCCGATGACAAGATCATCGGCGTTCATGTCAACGATCCGGCCGTCACTGGCTACCGTTCCATCACGCAGCTTCAACAGCACAAACTCGACGAAATTCGTAGGTTTTTCCAGGACTACAAAGCGCTCGAAGACAAGGACGTCGAGGTGGAAGAGATCCTGGGACCTGTCGAAGCGCTCGTTTCGGTTCGTGACTCCTTCAAGTTGTACCGAAAGGAAGAGAACCGACTTCGCGGCTGGTAGTCGTCGATCGCTCGCGTGGAGCTTCCCGCAGTTGCACAACGGAGTGCTCCGGATAGCTGGGACCAGTCTCGCGACCAGCGACGGGCGACCCGATTGCCCCCTGGAGGCCCCGCATGGACCAGTATTCGAGTCCCGACCCCGAAGTAATGGCCTTCGAGCGCGGCCAAATGCAATTCGTCCGCTACGCGACGATCCTGCTGTGGGTCCTCGTGACCCTCGATATTCTCGGCTTCCTTGGCGCCATTGCCGGCGCTATCGGCCTCGGGCTCAACGTCGATGACCCGACCGAACTCATCGGTCAGCTCGTGGGCATTGTCTGCCTTGGCCTGATGTTGTTGGTCTTTGCCGTGCCCCAAATCGCTGCGGCCATCGGCTTGCGCAGCGGCTCAAAGTGGGCCTGGTACCTCACCATCGGCATTGGAGCGCTCTACGTGCTTTCGTGCTGCAATGTCTTGTGGGGCGCCGCGTTGTTGTTCTTCATGCTCAACGACGAAGTACGCACGACGTTCCAGGAAATCTAGCGATCTGTCTTCCGCGATGGCCGGGCGCCCGGATATCGCGGTTGCATGGACAACGCGGACGTTGCCGCCGTCTTCACCGAAATGGCGGACCTTACCCAGATCGTCGGGGGCAATCCCCACCGCATTCGTTCGTTTCGACGCACGGCCCGCATCATCGAGTCGTTGCCCGACGAAGTGGCCACGATGATCAAATACGGCACCCTCGACCGCGTGCCGGGCATCGGCCCAGGCAGCTTGCGAAGGGTCAAAGACATCCTGCGCACTGGCACCACCGACGACCACCGTCGACTTCGCCAACAGCTCCCGCCTGGCCTCCGTGAACTGCTGGATGTCAAGGGCATCGGGGCCCCCACCGCACGTCGACTCTGGCAGCAGCTGAAGATCGGCAGCATCGATCAACTCGAGTGGGCCATTCGCGCCGGAGCGGTACGAAACCTACCGCGAATGGGTCAGCGAACCTCGGAAAAGCTGCTCAAAGCGATCCGAGACCACCGGCTCCGCATCGGCCGGGTGCCGTGGGTCGAGTCTCGCCGACTAGGGCAGCGCTTGGTGGACGGGCTCCTCGACCGGGCACCGATCGTGGCCGCAACCTTAGCCGGGAGCGTGCGACGGGGAAAAGCCACGATCCGCGACATTGACGTGCTCGTCGCGAGCGAGCGCGGCGCCGAGGTCACGGCCACGTTCGCCACGTTGCCCGAGGTCGAAGAGGTGCTCATCCGCGGCGAAGGGCGTTGCAGCGTGCGCCTGTTCAACCGACAGCAAGCGGACCTTCGCGTGCTCCCACCCGACAATTGGGGCGCCGGCATGCACTATTTCACCGGGAGTAAGCTTCACAACATCGCGGTGCGAGTCCGCGGTCTGAAGGTGGCCGGACTCAAGATCTCCGACAAGGGCATTTTCCTGCGAGACACCGAAATCCGGGTCCACAGTGCCCCCAACGAGGTCGACGTCTTCACAGCCGCGCGTCTCCCCTTCATCGAGCCTGCGATTCGCGAGAACACAGGCGAAGTCGAAGCCGCCGCCGCCGGACGATTGCCGCGCCTCATCACGGGGCGGGACCTCGCCGGTGACCTGCACATGCACACCCTGGCGAGTGATGGCCGCGGCACCGCGCAAGCGATGGCCGAGGCCGCGATGCGCCTCGGTCATCGCTACATCGCAATCACCGACCATACCCAATCCCTCACCCTGGCCAACGGGCTCGACGAACGCAGGCTCCTCTCCCAGGGGCGGCACCTGCGTGATCTCGAAGATCGCCTTGGAACCCTTCGGATCGCACGAGGGGTTGAGGTCGACATCCTGGCCGATGGTTCGCTCGACCTTGACGAGGGCATCCTTCGCGAGCTCGATTGGGTCGTGGCCAGCGTCCATTCTCACCTGGACATGGATGGGGACAGCATGACCGACCGGCTCATCGCGGCCATCGAGTCAGGCGTAGTGGATTGCATTGGGCACCCCCTGGGCCGCCGCCTCGGCGACCGCGCGGCCGCCGATCTTGATCTCGGAAGGCTCCTTCAAGCGGCGCGACGGGCGGGCGTCGCCCTCGAGATCAACGGAAACCCCTACCGCATGGATCTCGACGACATCGGATGTCGCCGCGCAAAGGAAATGGGAGTGGCCCTGTGTCTCAACACCGATGCGCACGCTCCTGACCACCTCGCTCGGCAGGAGTTCGGAGTCATCACTGCGCAGCGTGGCTGGATCGAACCCACGGACGTGCTGAATACTCGCAACTGGACCATCATCGCGGATCGTCGACGAGACCGGTTCCGCACGCGGGGCGTCGCCGTTGGATTGGGAGCCGCCTCGGGGGTGTTTGATACGCAGGTGCATACCGGCGATCCCACGCTCGCGGACCACCATTGGCCCGAGCACACACCGGTCCGATCCACACCGAAAGACTCGGGCGATGGCCCTCCGGTGGACGTCGATGACGCCCCCATCGATGAAGCTGTGGATGACGCCGACGAAGTATCGGTCAGGTCGCTGAACGCGCGCCCGCTCGCCGCTCACCTTCGCCTACGGATCGAGACGTGGCTGCGCCAAGGCGAAGACGAACCGCTCGAAGAAGCGCTGAAGCGACTGGGGGATAACCCGATGCAAACCGCATTCGACCTTCTCTTTACCAATCCCGCGGAGGAATGATGCCCGGGAGCCGGCGGGACCGAGTAAGGCAAGGCATGGAGATCGCGGCATGAATTTGGGGACCGAGCCACCACCCCCTGCGCTGTCGGGCGCGCTCGCGGCCGCGTTTGAGCAACCAATGCATGCCCGCTGGCCCAGTTTGCTCCAAGTCGAGCAAGCGGTCCCCGAGACCCCATGGCTCCGGTGGGCACAGGTCCGCGCGCTTCGGTCGATGGGTCGTCTCGTGGAAGCGGAAACCCGTGCAAGACGGGTCATGGACAACCTGGCTTCCAAGCTCTCCATCGCGGAGCGGCGCCGGGTCCTCGTCGAATGGGGATGGTGCCTTTCTGCCCTCAACCAGCCCGACCAGGCCTACCAGGTGGCCCGTGAAGCCCTCATCGAAGGCCGCGAGACCTGGAACGGCACCGTCATCGACCCGCTCGAAGAATCCCGCATCGCATGGGCCATTGCGCGGTTTGCCGCCCAAGGCGGCGACGAGGACGAAGGGGTGGTGTGGCTTCGGTGTGCGGTGACGGCGGAGACCGACCTTTACCAAGCCCTTCCCGAAGATCCGGTGCTCTCCTTGCTAACGTCCCCCCCTCCCCTCCCTCTGCTCGAACGCCTTCGCGCCCCATTGCTGTGTTTGGTGGCCGATGGACTGGCCGAAGCGCAAGACAACATGACCGAGGACAACGCTCGAATCATTCTTTCGACGGTTTCAGGGCTCATTTGGGTCGGCCGGTACTCGACCCACCACGGAATGGACCGGTCGATTCCAGAGGTTCTGCGAAATGGCGTGACCCATGTGGGCGAAAGCCTTGTGGACACCTTGATCTCAAAGCGGACAAGGGTGCCTGCCGAGCGGCTATGGCCCGCCCTGCACGTGCGCGCCCATCTGCAAGATGTCGAACTTCCCCACACCGATCAAGCCCTCGCCGGCCGGCGGCCCCCCAACGACAATCCGCAAGACCCTTGGATCCAGGCCGTCCTTGAGTGGTGGCCCCGAGACTAACGCCAACGAGAGGGCATCGGGCCCATGTCACCGGCGTCGTAGCCCGCAGCTCGGAGGTAGGCGGCGCCCCTTCGGCTTCGCGCTCCTGAGAAGCAATAGAGCACCACCGGCCCGCCCTTTGGAATCTCGGAGACCCGTTCGCCAAGATCCCCAATCGGAATGTTGAGGGCATGGGGCAGGTGTCCCGACGCAAACTCTGCCGCAGACCGCACGTCCACCAGCGTAGCCCCAGCTTCAACCCGCTTTCGGCCCTCATCGACCGAGATGCGATCGGGTCCTGAGGTCATCCAACCCAGGATGGTTTTGAAAAGGCTCATACCGTCTCGTCTCCTGTCTCAATTCGGCTCATGCAACGGAACGCCGCAGCGCGATGAGCACGATGTTGCTGGCACATCCGTTGCAGAGCCCATGCCGAAGCGTAAGCGTCACGGTACGGCGCATTCAGTCCCTCGGAGCCGCCATGTCTCAACCGACCTCTACCCTTGCCCGCCTGCTCGTTCGCCGCGACGTTCAGATCTGGATCGTTCTGCTCACGACGATCGGCCTGATCGGTTCGTTTACCCTGTTGCCCGAAGACTGGTCGGTGCCGCGGCGCATCGCAGCGGGCGTGCTGTTTGGCGTGGGTTCCGCGTTCTGCTTCGCTCTGCCGCGCATGATCGGCGGCCGCGAGTTCTGAAGCTCGGAGACCCGCAGATCGCGAAGATCGCAAGATGTTGAAACGGCCACGAAACGGCTTCAAGGGAACCAATGAAGCAGTCGTAGAGCCACGATCCCGCACGGATGGGCCTGGCGCGGTACGTGATCGTCACCCCACACGATCGAGGGTGACACAACGCCATGGCGCTGACCAACCCACCACATTCGCACAACGTTCCGATGCCTCACCCCAAGGTTGAAAGCGAGCAAGATCTGCTCGACACCGAGTTCTACGCATCGCACGAACAAGTAGAGATGACCGATACCGGGTCGTTGGTGGTGGTCAACCCTGATGCATCGTTGTCGCAAGAGCCCTGGCGCACCCATCCCGTGCCCCCACCCCCCATCGATGCGTGGGCCTGGGTCGGCCCCGCGTTGCTGATGGTGGCATCGGTCACGGTGCTCGCGGCGGTTCTTCTGGTCGGCTACACGCTTTTCGCGTAGCTACCGACGGACATCGCGATCCCGCGTGGCGGACTGGCCTTGCAAGATGAGGCCAATGAACACTCCAAGGAAAAGCGCCAGACTGCTCCACAGCACCAACGTGGGGATGGCATTGGGTCCGGGCAGCTTCTTGAGCGTGGCCATGGCGATGGCCGACACGAAGAGGCTGACCGCAGAGGCCTGTACGAAAGTGGGCAAGGCTCGTACGGCCAACCGGGCGTACCGCCGTTGGGGACTCTCGCTCGTTTGGGGAACCCGAGGAGCGAGGTCGGATAGCAGAAGGCCAAAGCTCGCAAGCAGCGTGAGGCCTACCGTGGCGGCATAGCCCCACCAGGCTTCCTTTTCGACCAATGCAAGCCAGCTTTCCCCTACGTCCAAAACAAGGAACGTGCCCCCGCCGACCGCCGCAAACAACGGCATCAGGTAGCTGAACCGGCTGGGCAAGTCGCAGCGGTCGGCCACGGTGCGCCGCAGCATTGCGGCATCCCGAAACCGGAGCTGACCGAGGAAGTTTAGATGGACCCGTCGGATCTCGTCGACCGGCAACAACGCCAACTGGTCGCGGTCCCGAATCATGGCGCCAATGCCCTTATCATCGGCGGTTTCCATGAGTCGATGGAGCTGCTTGACCGCGGCCGCGGACTGTCGACCATGGGCGAGCGCTTCCTCAGACCGACCCTCGAGGCGTTCGAGCAGCGTGTCCATCAATCGCTTCTCGGGCCATCCCAACGTACCGACTTTGGTCTGGAGAGCCTTTGCGGCAGCCACCAGCTCCTCATGCTGGTCGACCGTGACCGTGGGCTGGGCCGAACGGAGCATCGTTACAGCGGTGCGCAAGCGCCCCAACGCACGTTCGGTGCCTCGTCGACGTTCGGCGAGTTCGCCCCTTGGTCCGCGAGGACGACCTCCGATCGCCAGTTCCCGTGTATTGATGCTCAGCGAATCGTCCCGGTTGCCGAGCCCCGCTTCTTCCTCGGCGGTCAGCCCAAGCCACCACCCCCAACCCACCAAGCCTCCTCGCGGATCGCGGCCGATCACCACGTCTTCCAGCCGCCCAAACCAGTTCGGATCGGCCAGCGGATCGGTGTCGTGATCGACGGCGGCGAGGAATGCGTTGGCCAATTGGTCAAGGGCATCTCGACCTTGGTGGTTGTCTTTCAAAATAACCTTAGTACATCGAACCAAATCGGCGAACGCCTTCGCGATTTCCTCAATCCCCGACCCCTCATCGCGGTGTCGGTCGAGCGTGCTCACGGAATTGACCATCGCGTGCAGCGGAGTGTCCTCTCCGGCATCGGACGGCGGCTCTTGGGTAGGCAACGCAAAATCGGTGCGCAGAACCAACCCAAGCTCCTGAAAGGTCTTGTAGGGCGGATCCTGCTGCAGCAGCTGCCAAAGAAAGCGGACCCGGTCACTGTCTTTGGTGGCCTCCCGCAAGATTCGTTCGGTTTGGACCGCCACCTGACCCGCGATGAACCCGTCCTGCAGCCGGCCAAGCGCCAACACGTGTTGAGGCGAAAGCTCGACGTCGCGCATCAGCGTGCGACTCGTCAAGCGGCGCTCCGCCAACAGCCCACAGAGGCTCGGCTCGGCCACCTCGGCCACCGTGCCCTCGAGCATGCCGAGCTGGGAGTCATCGATGGCAAGCCGCACAAGCGAGCCCCAAGGCAGCGACTGCGCCTCGGGCAGGTGCATCCACAGGCGAATCTCGGCGAGGAGGCTCGCGAGCTGCGGCTTGGCGGTCACGGCCAGGCGGTCGCGGTTGAGCAGGCGTTCGAGCCGTTCGACCAAGATCTCGGTCACCACGCCCTCAGGCACCATGCCCAGCCGCAAGGTCAGCGCATCGATGGCCACGCCTGCCGATTCGCGCATGGTCTCCAGCGCGGCGTCGTCCCCTGCCGCCTGGAACCAGGCCGCGGTATTCAGCCACTCCCACAGCGCATCCACCCGACCGGGCTTCCAGCGGGGTTTGAGCAGGGACGCTCGGATCGCGTCTCGGGCCCCTCCGGGCGGCAGGGCATCATGGAGTCCTCGGAACGCCGATTCCGTCAATTCTTCGGCGCCAACTTCGTTGCTGCGCGCGACGAGGGCCGATTCCATTACCTCTCGATGCGGGCCCACCAACTCCGTCAGCGCCATCACGATCACCGAGCGGTCAGCGTCGTCCCGGGGCAGGGCCATCGAGGCGAGCCAATCCGGATCAATACCTGCCAACTCTGGATCTCCGCCCACCGCCCGCCAACAGCAGCCCAAAAAGAGCGTGTGCCGGATGAGGTGAACCGCCTTGGTGCCCCCGTCGAACAAGGTTCGGCGCGCTGAGGACAGCCCGGTCTTCGGCCATTGGGTCACCGGGTTGGGAAAGCACATCGCCCAAAGCCGCCGCAGCCGTTCCCGCAGCTCGTCGTCCTCTAGCGCGAGCCGGGCCCAAGCCCGACATGCCTCGGGCCACGTCTGTCGGCGACGAATCTGGAACGCGACCCCAATAAGGCGACGCACGCGATCATCCACCACCGGGGGGTGTTGCCAAAAGATCCGGCACCACGTGACAAGTTCGCTCTCCGACATGACGAACGGTGCATCGTGGGGCCACACCCCCATCGCCTGGTCGCCAAGTAAGGGCCTGAAGACTTGCGCCGCCTCGAAGTTGTCGTCACGAGATAGCCAGCTTGCGAGCGACCGCGGCTGTCGTTTGGCGTTGGCATACAACTCACAGGCCTTCGCCAAACCGCGCAATACCGGCGGGGCCCCCGCCCCCAACCGTAGGCGTTCTTGGGCCTGCACGGCCCCTCGAAGGTCCATGGCCTCGGCTTCATCGCCCTGCCAGGCGACCAGCCGGTCCGCCAGGCTCAGCGCTGGCTGCGATTCACTTGCGGCGGACACTAAGCCCCTTCCCGTCGGTCGTCTGAAGCAGCACGACCGGCCCGTCGATATCGGGCAGCGGCTGCCCTCCGACGTCCTGAATGTTGTCGACGATCAGCGGGATCCATTCGCGTTCAAGAACCCTGCGAATGGCAGCGCGGAGCCACATGTCAGCGACCACCTGGCGGCCCCGACTCGCCAACCACCACGGTCGCTTGTCGATCAGCACTTCGACGGCCGGATTGTCGCCAAACTCCAGTGTAACGGGGCCCAAATCACCTAGGGCGAGGGCCTGCCGCTCCGCCACGCCCGACGGCGCCGCTCGCACCGCATCGAGCAGTGCCGAGAACCGCTCGAACTCCCGCGCTGCATCCGCCTGTCGCTGGGACTCCCGCTCGACGGTGGCCTTGGCCGTCTCCACATCGGCCTTCCACTGCGAAAACGCGCCTTCAAAGGTTGCGGACGCACGAAGCGTCGCTTGGGCCTTGGTGAGGAGATCCGGATCGGGCCGCGGCACCTGTGGCCTGGCGGGTGCATCATCCGGCACGTCCGGCAAGGCAGGCTCGTCACCAAGCCGCTTCAACTGATCACGCCACGAAGCCCGCTTCAACGTGGCTTCTCGAGCCTGGGCAGCAAACTCGGACGCAACTTGAAGTTCTTGATTGGAGGCTTGGTACTTGGTGTTGGCATCATCGAATGTCGCCTGCACCTGGATCTGGAACGTCTGCAGCTGCTGGACGTACTGCTGCCCGGCTTCCCACCCCGGTCGACGACACGTGGGGCAAATGGTAGGATCGATGCCTTGAAACTGCTGCAGCTGGGTTGCCACGGTCTGGTATTGGCCGTAGGCCTGCTGGTAGACCTGCATCGCCTGACTGGCCGCCCACTGCGCCTGCTGAAGCCGCTGGTCCGCCCCGGTAAATGCTTCGTCCCACGCAGGTTCATCGCCGAGCGCCGTTCGGGACTCGCTCCACCGACGCAGGGCCTCTTCAGCGGCCGTGCGCAGGTCGCTCGCGCCGACTTTGCGATCGTACTCAGCCCATTGCGTCGCCGCCTCTAGCACCTCGGGATCGACGGCTTCGGCCTCATCGAGGGTGGGTTCGTTGGCGCGCAATGTGGCGAGCCGTTCGTCGGCGGCGTCGAGACGGCCCTGTGCTTCATCCCGAGCTTTTCGCGCAGCGAGACGCTTGGCCATCACCTCTTTTTCGGACAGCTCGGTCTCTCCGTCCTTTAGCTCTTGGCCGGCCTCGACCATGAGGCGCTCCACCTCGCCCCCTACATCGGCATCCGGAAGAATCGAGGTGAGCAGGTCACGGAACGGCCTTGCATTGCCCCCGACCATCGGCACCCACTCCATGGGCGCCAACACTACCCGCAACGTGTCGACGTTGCGGCCCAGGTCGCCGAGTGCATCGAGAAACTTCGCCTCGGTTGAATACTCCTCGGTCTCTTCGCCGATCGTGATGGATCGTTTTTGGGATCGTCCCCGCGTGACACTACGCCGAATTCGGCGTCCAGAGTCGAGAACCATCTCGACCACTGCTTTGGTCATTCCGTCGTGGATCGCCTCCGGGCGGAATTTTCCGCCCCAAGATCGCCCCCAAAGGCAGAACGTGATCGCTTCGAGGATCGATGTCTTGCCAGATTCGGAAGGACCCGTCACGACGGTACGTCCCGTCGGATTGAATTGGGCCGTGAAGTCCTTGTGGGGACCGAGACCGCTCACCGTGAGTTGCTGCAGCATGTTCTACCAGGCGTTCGAAATGGCGGTGTACTCGATTAATGGGCCTCGGGTGGGTCCGCTGCCACGATGCGGACAACGACTGACCCCCTGGTCGCGACGAGCGACGCTACCCGATACGATTCTTGGCCGCGGCCCCCGGTGAACGACTCATGGACAGCACCCGCCTGATCGATCAGCTGATCCGAACCTCGTTCCCCCATCCCGTTGCCGCAACGTGGCATCGGGTGTCGTTGGTGACGTCCGATGCTGATCGCATCGATCGCCTGTTTGGAAGCCTTGAAGTCGTCATTCGACTGTTGGCGGCGTTTCTCCTTCCCGACTACCTGCGAGGGCCCGCCGACGAAGCGGTTGAACGCGCCCTTGCCAACCTCGAACGACCCTCGATGGGACACTGGGTCCAGCTGCTCCGGGCGCTGGTGAAGGCGCTCGCCAATCGTCGATTGTCGCCGTTCATGCCTGAGGTCGTGCCTTGGTACCTGACCAAGGGCCGCCCGAGCGACGTCGCCAAGCAGATCGACGAGTTGGTCCAGCTGCGCAACGAGCACGTGCATGGGCATCGCCTGGCCGCTGGAGAGCAAGAAGCTCGGGTCAACCACGTCATCGAGACACTGCGCACGGTTCTCGGGAAACTCGACTTTCTGGCTGGTTACCGACCGTTTCGCGTGATGACCAGCGAGCTGTCACGAAAGGGCGGCTTCGACGGCCGCGTCCAGTTCCTCACCGGGGTCGCCGCCCAGGCGGAACCGGTTCGAGCGCATTGGGAGTCCCAGCTGCTGGCGGATTGTGTCTACCTGGCTAAGCCCGACGGCTCGGCGGTCCTCGAGGTTTCACCATTCGTACAGGTGGTCCACGATGCGGGCCCTCGTGAAGATCGCGTGTTCATCGTGGCCGCGACCAAGAAGCACAAGAAGCTGCTGCTGAAGAACGACGTGACCGGAGGCGAAGTCTCTCGCCTGGTGGCCTCGGTCGACGGCGACATTGCGCTCGACCGCTGGCTCGAGCGTCGCCCCAAGGCCGAACTCCACAAAGACCATCCCAACGCCTCACGGGAATTCCGGTCGGATGCCTTTCGCACGGGAGGGGCCGAGCTGCTCGGCGATCGGTTCGAGGTTCGAGGCCGCCTTGGTGAGGGCGGCATGGCGACCGTGTTTCACGTTTGGGACCAGTGGGACGAAGAAGAATTCGCACTCAAGGTGCTCCACCAACGGCTGTCGGACGATGCGCTGTTCCGCGAACGGTTCACGCGTGAAGCCCGCACGATGAAACGGCTGCACCATCCCCACATCATTCGGGTCCATGAAACTGCCCAAATCGATGACGGACGACTGTACCTGAAGATGCCGCTCATCACCGGCGGCACCTTGCAAAACCGCGTCGATGCCGGACGGTCGCCCGTCGAGTTCGTGCGGCGGTGGGGCCTGCAGATGCTGTCGGCACTGGCCTACCTGCACGAAAAAGGCATCGTGCATCGCGACGTCAAGCCGTCCAACTTCCTCGTCGACGACCAAGAGAACGTCTACCTGACCGACTTTGGCATTGCCGTTCAGGACGATGATGTCCGACTCACCCGCACGTTGGAGCAAATGGGCTCCATGGCCTACATGTCGCCGGAGCAGCGACGGGGTGGTGACGTAGGCCCTCCGACCGATGTCTACAGCCTAGGGGTGGTGCTCCACGAACTCATCACCGGTAAGGCGGGCACGCATCCTCCAGGGCGCGGCATCGGGGGCGCCCTCGGTGCGCTGGTGCGGGCACTGGCGGTGGAAGATCCCGAAGAACGGCTCACCGCCAACGATGCGCAAGAGCGGCTCGGACGCATCCAACCCCCCGGCAAGCCACCCAAGCTCGTTCCTCCGCGACGCCCCACCGAAGTCCCCGACGTGGAGCCCGCGGAACTCCCCGAGATCGAAACGCTGCCTGTGCCTCCAGGACAATTCGAGATGGCCCCGGGGCGAACGGCCGAGTGCACGGTGCCCTTCGTGGTGACTCCACGGGTTTCGCGGTTGCTGTGGCACCGCGTGATGGACCTGCCCGACCCTCTCATCACCCAAGAAGGCATCGATGAGGTGACGTGGTTGCAGGCGGTGGAGTTCTGCAATGCGCTGTCGCGGCGGCTCGATCTCATCGCACCCTACGCGTTGTCCGATCTGCGACCCAAGAAGGCCTACACCATCGACGACATCGGCCGCATGCTCCTCCGCGTGCTCCCTGTGAAACGCCGTGACGCGGTGCTGGCCCAGTTTGGCACCGAGGCCCTGCATGTCATGCAGTTCGAGCCCCAGCGGCTTGCCGAGGTCACGGGCATCGGCGTCAAGACCGCGGAGCGCTATGCCGCGCAATGGCCGCGGGATGCGTACTTTGTGCGCGACGTGGGGTGGGATCGCACCGCCGATGGGTTCCGGCTTCCCACCGAGGCCGAGTGGGTGCATGCGGTGCCCGAACCCGAACCCGACGTCGATGACTGGGTCTGGGACGCAGACCCGGGACCCGCGGTGCAGAACGTGCCCACGCCACTTCCCGAAGGCCATGCCGTGGACCCGACTCGAGACGACGGGGTGCTCCGCATCGTACGGTCCCAAAAGGGCCGGGCCGTCCTCAAGCTCGATGGCCGACGGACCGGCTTAGGGTTCCGCGTCGTCCGCAATGCCTGAACGGTCCGGCGACGCAAGGACCCGCGCCAGTTCCTCGACGACCCCGCCCACACCAAGGATGAGCAGACGGCTCACCAGGCTGTGGTCGACCGCATGGGGCTGGGCCTGGAAGGTCGCCGCCGCCTCGGCCATGGCTGCTGCATCGTCGCGATGGGGCGCCATCGCCTCGAGCAACCCACTGTAGTAGTCCCGCATCACCAGACGTTCGTGCTCAGGGTCGTACCACCACCGGGGGGGCACCCGGCCTTGGCCAAAGTAGTCCTCCGCCTCATCCCAGTTGAACGCGGCCATCAGGGCGTCGCTGCAGCGCGCTGCGTGGACGGCCGACCGATACAACCCCTCGGCCGAAGGCTCGGGGAGTTCAACCTCAGGAGCCAGACTACGGGCATCCGCGTAGATCGCGATGCCGATGGCATGGATCACAAGATCTTGCCCGTCGCGTAGCTCGGACGCGATCCGACCGGCCAGGTCCACCTCTCCCACATCCATGAGGCGCCGGGACGCTTCAAGCCAGTCGAACGGCGAAATGTAGAACTCCGCCCCGACTTCATGCGGAACTGCGGTGCAACCGTAATGTGGGACGGCGGCTCCCTCTGCGAGCACCTCGATCAGGCGGGCGAGATCGGCGTCGGGTACGGGCTCATGCGCAGGTTTTCCATCGAGCGCCGCCATCGCCGCGGCGAGCTGGGGCGCCGCGGGCTGGGGCGTCGTAGCGCCCTGCACGCTCCCGACCGCCGCCGTCCAGCGAGCGTGGACCTCCTCATCGGTCCGGTCGAGCGCCGGGGGGCGAGGCCAGATGGCATCGAAGACCTGAAACGCCGCAACGACGAACAGCGCCAGTCCAATGCCCACTCCGATCGCCACCACACGCCACTGCATCGATCCCCCATGGAATCCCGGCTTCGCTCGCGGTATCTTCGGCACTCCCTCTCGAGGAGGCCCGTGCCGGACTGCTCACGCCGTAACCAACTCCTCGCCGCCCTACGGCGCAACCGCAACGACCCCCAGCCCTACCATGTCTATGCCGACTGGCTCTCCGAGGTCGGAGACCCCCACGGCGCCCTCATCGCAAGTCAACTCCACCAAGGCGACACGATCGACGGGGTGAACCTCATTCCTGCGGATCGCGCGTGGTTGGCCCACCATGCTCCGTCCATCCTGGGGCGGTTCGGATGGTGGCTCGACGGCCAACACGACCGCTCGGGCCGTGCGCTGCGATGGCGATGGGGATTTCTCGCCTCCGTGACCATCAGTGCCCGCTTTCAGCCGATCGACGCCATCGTTGATGCTGCACTAGCAAGTCCGGCCGCGGCCGTGTTGGACACCCTGACGATCGGGGCCCAAGGTGCGGCCAGCCCACCGATCTTGGATGCGCTCTGCCAAACCCCGATCCCACTACTAACCATGCGATTTGGCGAGCTTGGCGATCCGGACGACCCCGCTTGGCGTAGGTTTCTAGGCCGTACCGATTGGCCGTTGCACACGCTTTCCGTCGGTGGCGGCTTTACCACCTCGCCAAGTGGCGCCCGCTTCATCGAACGTCTCGCCGAATCCACCTTGCTGCGCCAGCTTCGGGTGGTTCGCCTGCCGGGCCACTTTCATCAGGCCACGCTGTTTTCAGGCGCGCTTGAAACCCACGCCGAGGCGTTTGCCCATCTCGACCAGTTGCAGCTCTACTGTTGGCCCGGACGCGAGTCGGTCCTCGAAGACCTGGCCGCTCGGCTCGGCAACATCGTGTGGCAGCGCGATCCGAACGTCTTTTTGCCGGTGACCGTCCGCGACCATCGCCACTTCGATCCTCCGGTGGTCTGTCCCGAATGTACGACCTCGTTGAACCGCGCCTCACTCGAGAACGAACGGCTCATCTGCACCGCATGCGGCCGGTCGTTTCTCCCTCCGGTGACCTCAGGCGTGGGCCACCCCGGTCCGCCCGCGGCCCTTACGAGACCTTGATGAAGGGCTTGAGCAACTCGACGATGCGCCGAGGCAGAAACTCAATGGCCGCCTCGCTCACATCGAGCACATGCTGAAGCGTCGCGAGCAATCGGTCGTCGCCCACCCAGTGGCGTCCAATCGCCTTGCGAACGGCCTCATCTTCGATGTCGAGGGCGTGACGGAGGGCCAAGGTCAGCACGACCAAGTCGTCAAACCAGCCAAACACGGGAATCGCGTCGGGGATGAGGTCGAGAGGCGAAATGGCATAAGCCAAACCCGCGATCAATGCCCCCTTCCGACCCGCGGGAAACGCACTGTCGAAGACGAGCTTGACGGTGAGGTGGAAGAGATCGGGAAGAAACAACAGTCCCTTCAGCAATCGCGAGGCGACCGAATCTGGGTTCGAAAAATGGGCCGTTTGCTTATCGAGCCTCCGCCGAAGGGCTTCGTAGAAGTCCTCATACACGTCGATAGGCTGTAGCGAGTACTCGGGTTCGTCGGCCACGTCCGCTGCCTCCTCCTTGCCCTCGTAACGTGGGCTGTGCAGGCCAGGAGGTAGACCATACGGCGCTTTAGGGAGGGTCGGTGGTTCAGTCGAGCTTGGGGGTGGCCCACAATCCGTCACGCATGGCGTTGGTTCGGCTCGCCAACGCGCTGTGGCGTCAGTCCTCGCGAACCCTGGCCGACTGCCCCGAGCGGCCACGGCTCGATGATCAGGTGGCGTTGGTGACCGGCGCGAATTCGGGCATCGGACGGACCACCGCCGAAGGATTGCTCGTCCGGGGGGCCGAGGTCGTGCTGGCCTGTCGGGATCCCGAACGAATGCACGCAACCCTCGCGGAACTTCGCCAGCGGCATCCGGAGGCTGCAGATCGGCTCCATCCGCTGGCTCTGGACCTCTCTGACCTCAACAAGGTTTCCGCCGCAGCCGACGTTTTGCGCGAACTGCTGGGCTCGCGACGCCTCGATATTCTGGTCGCCAATGCGGGCCTCTGGCCGCTTACGTACGGCGAATCTGCCCAAGGCCATGAAATCGCGTTTGCCGTGAACCTACTTGGTCACCACCTTTTCGTGCGGCGATTGCTTGACGATGGCCGCCTCACGGGCCGGCTGGTCTGGGTCACTGGCGACATCTACATCCTTTCTCGCCGTTGCACCCCTGACTATCGCTATCGCGGCGCATGGGGGGGCCAACTCGCCTACAGTCGAAGCAAGCTTGGCGTGTTGTGGATGGCCGGGCAGCTTCGAGAGCGATACCGCAATCTGGCTATTTACACGGTTCATCCTGGTGTCGTCGACACGAACCTGGTGCGGCTCAACCACCCGCTCGTCGATCAGGTCAAGCAGTCGCTGTTCATCGGTGCCGCAAAGGGAGCCCAGACCTCGCTGATCTGTGCGACGCAGCCCGAGCCCCCCGGCTACTACCACAACACCTTAGGGCGCGTAGAGCTGCATCCTCACGACCCCGCCCGCAACCTCGCGGCGGCCCAAGAACTCTGGATGACCTGCGAGCAGCTCTGCGCTCCGTGGTTGGATGCGGTCGACGAATAGCGTCAGTCTGACCCGGGCAGGAACTGGATGCGAAGCACCTTCTGGTCTGTTTCGGCTTCCCAAACGATCTCACCCTTAGGGGTCACTTCCCAAAGCTGGCCGACCGCGCTGAATGCGATGAGCCGATTGCCTCCGGGGAGGCGAACCACGTCGCCTCGGGCGCCAAAGAAGCGCCCCAGCGGGTCACGGTAGGACCACACTTCTTCGTAGGTGAGCGCCTCCACATCGATCGCGTACTCCACGATGCGCGTGATCGGATCGAGTTCGTGGCCTCCGTTGTCGAACACGATCAGCCCATCCGCCCAGGCCTCACTGAAGTGGCCGTGACGGGGCGGCTGAGCCCCATTCAACGGCGTGAGACGATTCGGCACAGCAATCGCCCGAGGATTCCCGAACCCCCCGAGCCCCCCCGGAGGGGCCCCCAACCACCACTGCACCTTGCCGTCGAGTCCCACTCGGGCGACCGCGTCAAAGTGGCGGAGTCCTAGGGTCAGGCTCTGCGTCGCTTCGTCGAAAACCAGGCTGTTGGCATGCGTCCAGTCCAACGCCCCCTTCACAAAATTGCGCGCCCCCATATGGCTGCACGACCAAAAGGGCTCGACCCCCAAGGTGCCCAAAAGATCGATCAGGACCTCATTGTCGGGGCCTTCCATGCGCACGACGTCCACCGCAAGGGGCCATTTGGTGCCAAACCACTTGTCGGGCAACCGGTTGCGCGAGAGGTAGGCGATGCGCCCATCTTCAAGCTCCACATGGTCGTGGTGGTGGTCGAAACCGCTGGTCCGGGAAAGCTCCTTGCCCGTCTCGAGCTCGAGGCGAGCGAAGAAGGCGTCGAGTTCTCGATTGTCAGGTGGACGGAGGCCCACCGTGATCGTCTCCCCATCGCGACCCAATCGGGAACGGATGAGCCGTAGACCTGGATCAGGCTCCCACCAAAACACCTGCTCGGCGCTTCCGTTGATGATGGTCGTGAAGGACGTCGTGCTTTGGTCATCGATTTGGGTCAGCAAGAGCCGCCCGTTCATCATCTCGGAGAGGCCTGGATCGACCGAAATCAGTCGAAACGGGGCCAATTCGGCGGGACGGCAGGCCGGATCGAGCGATGGACACAGTTCCCCCCCTGTACAGCCCACCAATCCAAGACCAAGCACCAAGCGCATGAGCGACCTCCGAACAATTTAACATCTCTTTGAATACCGACAAAGCCTACTTTCTGACCTTCTCAGTGGATTGGAAGTTAACTGACCCCACCAAGTTGAGGTATCTTCTTGCTTACCTTCTGTGGTTTGCCAGAACCTTTCC
>JBCCQY010000141.1:0-25089 GCA_039208735.1 Myxococcota bacterium
CGGATAGCGACGATGATCTGCTGACCGATGGCGAAGAGATCCTGACGTTTATGAGCGATCCCAACAACGCCGATACCGACAGTGGACTCCTGGACGACGGCGCAGAGGTTCTCGCAGGTACCGATCCGCTCGATCCGAGCGACGATGCCACCATCCTCGACCGCGACAACGACGGTCTTACCGACGCCCAGGAAGCCAACCTGGGGACCGATCCCTTGCTCACCGATACCGATGGCGACACGCTCGGGGACTTCGATGAGGTGAATGTGCACCTCACCGACCCACTGCTCGTCGATACCGATGGCGACACCCTATCCGACGCCGACGAGCTGCAGGTTCACTTCACCAATCCACTGCTTCGCGACACGGACGGCGGAGGCATCCCCGATGCCTTCGAGATCAGTCAGGGGACAAATCCCAACGATGCCACCGACGACGACCTTTCCCGGCTCACCGTCTTGTTTGAAGACTTCGAATTCGGGACCACCCTCGACACGGCCACGTGGCAGTCCTCGAGCAGTGCCTTCTTGGCTACGATCATCGAAGACACCTATGTGCACCGAGGCGATTTCGCCCTGCGCATTCGCAACAATGGGTTTGCCGAAACGGTTGCTCTCGATACCAGCCCCTGCAGCTCGGTCTATTGGACGATGCAGGTCAAACGTGGGCCCATCGGTCCGGCCAGCAATCGCAACCTGTTTGTGGAATATTGGACGGGCTCCAGCTGGGTGCTCGCCGATACCATCCTCGGCGGCGGAGACGACGACCTGTACGTTCCGCGCTCGGGCACCCTGACCTCACCGCTCGCCGCCCACACCGCGTTTCGTCTTCGGCTCCGTCACAGCGCGACGTCGTCGGGCAACGACACGTTTTTTGTCGACGACCTGCAGGTCGTCTGCGATCCCGATCCTGCCCTCGATAGCGACGCGGACAACGTTTTCGATGCCGTGGACTGTGCCCCCAACGACGGCGACCACTGGATCGATTGCCTCGATTGCGTCGATGGCGACCTCGACGGCTACGGAAGTGAATGCGACCTCGGGGACGATTGCGACGACGCCGATCCCCTCGTGAATCCCAGCATTCCCGATGTCGACGGCGATGGCCTCGATGTCGATTGTGACGGATTCGACGACATGCGGTCGTTCTTCGACAACTTCAACTCAGGAACGTGGGATCCGACCGTCTGGAGTCTGGTCTCCGGCAGTTCCCCATCGGTGATCGGCGACGGGACCTCAGTGCTCATCGACGGTCAGGGCATGATGGAAACGCTTGGGCTCAACACGACCACCTGCAACACGCTGGTGTTCGAAGCCTCCGTTCGACGTGGGCTGGGCAGCTATGCCACCGGCGATGTGCTGCGCTTCAGCTTCCTCAACCCCTCTGGAGTCGCCGTCGAGTTCGATCGAGTGCCGAACTACGCAAGCTGGCAGACCTTCGAGACTTACCAGTCGTTCATCACGTCTGCCGATGCCTTTCACACGAACTTCCGGGTGCGCATCGACAACCTCGCCTCGGCGACCGAGGAGTACTTGATCGACGATGTGCGGATCGGATGCTCGGCGCCCGACACGGATGGCGACGGGTTCCCGTTTGCCGCGGATTGCGCTCCCAACGATGGTCTGCACTGGGACGACTGCGGCCTGTGCGTCGATGCCGACGGCGATGGCCGAGGTACGGATTGCGACCTCGGAGACGACTGCGACGATGCCGACATTCTGGCTTGGACCGGCAACGTCGATCCATTTGGCGACGGCATCGACAGCGACTGCTCGGGCTTTGATGGTCCGTCGTTCTTCGACGACTTCGACGACGGGGTGTTCGATGCCGAGGACTACGGGCCCAACGGGATCACCGACTTCGTGGCGACCACCGACGACGCCTACAGCGGCATGTACAGCGCGCGTTCACCCGCCTACGGCCGCATCGAGCCGCTGGCCGTGGACATGAGCGAGTGCACCGAGATCGCGTGGTTCTACCGGCTGCGGCGGAGTCCACTCATGACCACCTGGAATCGCGCGCTCGAGCTGTACGTCTATGACCCTGCATTCAACTGGGTCTTCCTCGACCAAGTGGCCGGCGACGGAATTGGTGACTCAGAGTTCCAGTTCCGGTGGGGCATCGTCACGGACACTACGCTCTTCTCGCACTTCGATCTGCACGTGGACGCCAACGAGCCGGTCCCACTGTACATCGATGACCTCGGCTTCGTCTGCAACGACCCCACCCTCGTCGACGAAGGAGATGGCGTGCCGCAATCCATCGACTGTGCCCCCACCGACGTGGACCACTGGTCGGATTGCGGACAGTGCAACGACAGCGACGGCGACGGATTTGGCACCAAATGTGACCTCGGCGAGGACTGCGACGACACCGACGCGACCGTCTACCCCGGCGCGATGGACGTCTTCGGCGATGGAACGGACGCGGACTGTGATGGATTCGACGGAGCAGGCCTGGTGGACGGTTTCGATTCCGGCGAACTGATCCCGTCCATCTGGGCCGCGAGCAGCGGCATCCTACACTTTCGCAACGCCACCCCCACGATCGGCAACTTCAGCCTCGAAATGGAAGCGCGCTCCTGGATCGAGACGGTGCCCCTCGACATGTCGACCTGTAGCGAAATCCTTTGGACCTACCAAGGAACGCCCTACTTCTCGGCTCCGGAGCGAGGCGACTTCCTCGAGGTGTCTTGGTTCGACGGAACCGCTTGGGTCTCGGAAGACCAGTTCGAGGGCAATGGGCTCAGTTCCAACAACTTCGAACGCCAGTGGGGGATCATCACCGACCCCGCGGCTTTCCACTCGGCCTTTGCCCTGCGCATCGAAGGCACGACGGAGAACGCCAGCCACGGTGCCGACGACTTCCTCATCGATGCCTTCCGCCTGCAGTGTGTCGATACGACCAGCGACGATGGCGATGGCGTGCCCGACGTAATCGATTGTGCACCCACGGATCCGGACCATTGGTTCGACTGTGGCGGATGCACCGATTCGGACATGGACGACCGGGGAGCGGGATGCGACCTTGGTGAAGACTGTGACGATGCCGATAGCACGGTCTTCGAAGGGGCCGCGGACCCCTATGGCGATGGCCTCGATACGAACTGCGACACCTTTGACGGCACGGGCTTCATCGATGACTTTGAGGGTTCGATCCTCGAACTCGAAGAGTGGCCTTCTGCGGACTTGTCCGCCGAATTCACGACCGACGAAGCGTTCGCGGGACTCCAAAGCCTCGAGTTCGACGATTTGGAATTCGCAGAGACCCGAGCCATCGACACCACGAGCTGTACGGACGTGTACTGGTTCTACCGCATGTTCCGGTTCCGCCCGACGTCGGGGGATCACCTCGAAGCCAGCTACTGGGACGGGACCACCTGGCGGAGCGCTGACCTCGTGCCGGAACAGCTCAATAGCGACCTCGACTGGGTCTATCGCTGGGGCGCGATCAACGATCCCAACGCCCTGCGCTCCGACTTCCGCATGGAATGGCGCAAACTTAGCGACAACTTCGCCTCCACGACCTACCTCGATGATGTCGGCTTTGCGTGCGGCGATCCGGGCACCGACGGCGACGCGATCCCCAATCCCATCGACTGTGACCCGGCGTCTGGCGCACATTGGTACGACTGTGGATCTTGCACGGATGGCGATGGCGACGACTACGGAACCGGCTGTGATCTCGGACCCGATTGCAACGACGCCGACGCCACGATCTACCCCGGTGCCGCGGACGTATCGGGGGACGGCATCGACAGTGACTGTTCGGGAGACGACGGCCGGACCCATGACGCGAGCTTCGACAGCGGGGCTCTGGCGGGGCCGTTGCTCACCATCACCCAAGGCGTGAATTTCCCTTCATCCCCCGTCCACCTGGGCACGGGCGCGATGTCGCTCACCTCCAACGCGGTGGCCTCGAGCGTCGTGCTGGATGCCTCGAGCTGCACCGATGCCGTGGAGTTCTCGTATTACGTCAAGCGTGGTGATCTCTACGCTCCGAATCGAGTCGATACCTTGTATTTCGAGTGGTGGGACGGCCAGCAGTGGATCACGGAACGGCTTCATCGCGGTGAAAACGTCATCGATCCCAACTACGTGTGGTTCACGGGAATGATCGACGCCACCAACTCCGACTTCCGGTGGCGATTCCGAAGCGATATCGCCAACGCGCAGTCGGGCGATCGCATCTTCCTCGTCGACGAGGTCTACCTGGATTGTGGCATTGACGCGGACGGCGATCTCGTTTCCTCCTTCTTCGATTGCGACGAAACGGATGCCGCCCACTGGTCGGATTGCTTGACCTGTGTCGATGGCGACCTTGACGACTACGGCACGGACTGCGATCTCGGACCCGATTGCAACGACGCTGATGCAACGGTGCATCCCTTCGCCCCCGACACGCTCGGTGACGGCATCGACACCGATTGCAACACCTTTGATGGGCCAGGGTTTCACGATGACTTCGAGTCCAACGCCTACCCCGCGTGGAAGTGGCCCTACATCGACGGAGATGCGAGCCATACCTGGACCCCTCCCGCCGCAACGGTGGCGGCCGCAGCCCTGGGCTCACGGGTCGAACTGCGCACGGCACCCTTCGATACCTCGAGCTGCAGCGAGCTGGTGTGGTCCTTTGAAGGGGAGTTCCACGTTGAAGCGACGCTGACCCTGGAATGGTGGGACGGCAGTGGCTGGGTGGTGGCCGACGTGCTCGACAACGCGGTGCGGTACCTCGAAACCCCCAACAACAGCTATCGCCAGTTCTGGGGTTCGGTGACCCAGCCTTCGGCCATGCGTGCCGACCAGCGGTTCCGCCTGCGGACCGAGCACAATGCGGCCGTATCCCAGGAACTCGAGGAGTTCAGCATTCAGTGCACCCTGCCCGACAGCGATGGGGATGGCGTGCCCGAAGCGATTGACTGCGCCACCACGGACCCGGATCACTGGTTTGACTGTGGGCTTTGCGTCGATGGCGATCTGGATGGGTTCGGGGATGATTGCGACCTCGGCCTCGACTGCGATGACATGGTTGCAACCACGTTCCCCGGAGCCATCGATGCGTTTGGTGACGGCATCGATACGGACTGCAGCGGCAGCGATGGCGCAGGCATTGACGATGACTTTGCGGCCGAGCTGCTCGACCCTGCCCTCTGGGATTGGTCTCAGACCGGCAATGCCACAACGTTCTTCGGGAACAATGGCCGCGCATCGGTCGATTTGCCGGGGATGCTCACCACGCAACCCCTCGACACCACCAGCTGTCCTGCCATCGCGTATGCCTTCGACCTCGAGCGGACCTTCTACGACAATCCCGGTGACGTCGTGATCACCTACTCGGATGGCATGTCCTCGATTTTCGTTGACAGCTATCCCCTCACTCCGTTCGGGCCGGCGGACGAACGGGTGTGGGGAGAGATCACGGACCTCGGCGCCTTCCACTCCACCTTCAGCCTGTCGGTGTCGTCGGCCGCGATGCCGCTCGGCTCTGGGGATGGGTTCGACATCGACAACTTCGTTGTGGGATGCACGGGCGCAGACGCCGATGGCGACGGGTTCCCCGCGCTCATCGACTGTGACGACACGACGGCCAATCACTGGTTTGACTGTGGACTCTGCGTCGATGCAGACCTCGATGATTGGGGCGACGATTGCGACCTGGGCTGGGATTGCGATGATGCCGATGGGCTGCGGAACCCCGGCGAGCCCGACCCATTCGGAGATGGCATCGACTCCGACTGCACCTATGTCGACGGTGAGGGCCTGTTCGATGGGTTTGAAACCGCGGGCAGCGCCACGCTGTCGAGCGGAACCACCGTGTTGACCGAATCCACGAACCCGCTGAACGAGTCCGCTCAGCTCGACTCCTTCGACTCCCTTTCGTTCGATCCGGTCAACTTCGAGGGCTGCACGGAGGCGCGGTGGCACATGCGGATGCGCATGGGCACCGGCACAAGCGTGCCGCAGACCGACGACGACGTTCAGATCTACCTGCGCAATGGACCCATAGGCCCGTCCGCCTCGATCGCCCTCATCGCGGGCACGGGTCAGACGGAACCCTACGCCGAGTACTCAGGTGTCCTGACCCAAGCCTCTCAGCTCCAGCGCAACATGGATTTCCAGGTCGCCGCGAGTTCCTGGATCAATCGAGACTTCGTCATCGACCGCGTCGCCTTCGGATGTGACGATGACCTGGACGGCCTCGCCACCCCTTACGAACTCCATGTGCTTGGGACGGCCATCAACGACGCAGACTCCGACAACGATGGGTTCGATGATGGCACCGAGTTCGCCAACGGCACCGATCCGTTGAACCCGTTCAGCAACTGACGGACGGAGCCGCAGGCCGATGCGTGAAAATTGCGAGAGTGAGTAATTGTCATCCACAGGGCCATGGAGAACCCGGTCGTGCTTCAGGCGGACCTCGACTGCCCCGTCATCGCGCAATCGGAGCCGATCGTAGGACAACAGGGGCCGCCCGACGTAGCGGCAGAGGCGCTCGAGGGCCTCGCGGTCGCGAGCGGCGACCGACACACCCGCGTGCAAGTTGAACCCGCCCTGCCGCGCGCATCGGTTCGGCAACGCGCCCGGATGCCGTGGGCCCGCCGAAGGCCAGCGCGCTGGGACGTCGTCGATGTGGTGCCATGAAGCGCCCACCATCCTGCTCGCGGTCGTGGCAGGCCCTGCTCATCGACGAGCTGATGCACGCAGGGATGACGTCACCAGCGTCCAGCTCGTCATCAGGGCACCCACCGACCCCAGAAGATCGTATTCGATGTGCTGGGCACGAATAGCCGTTCCCGAAGCACATGGTACCGAGGATCGGATGCAAACCGCGCGGCGTGGTCCGAACTCGGAAACTCCATCAGGAAGACGCGGTTGAACGCACCCTCCGTCGAGTGCGCCTCGGCGATGGAGGCATCGAAGACGAACACCGCCCCGTGCTCGGCGAGGATGCGGGCCATCGTCACCTGCCCCCCGCTCGGTGGCTCGAGCAGCCCCATCCGGGCGCCCGGGTCGTCGCGCATGCGGACAGCGCCAACACCTTGTTTCACCTGGCTCGCAGCGGCATCGGCGTCGCGGTCCTTCCGTGTGTCGTCGCAGAGGACAAGCCGAGCCTTGCGCGACGGGCCGACGTCGAGACCCCGGACCTGGAGGGCTGGGTGCTCACCCACCCCGAGCTGCGGCGCGTCCCGCGTGTGCGGGTGGTGCTCTCGGCGCTGGCCGACCACTTGGTCGGGCGCGTTGCCGCGGCACGCTCGATGCCCAACGCCGACTCGCCCTGAGCGGTTCGTTCGATCTCGCCCGAACCGCGGCACTCCTCCGTGCTGGACCAACTAGCCCATTGACCACCTCGATCGAGGTCGACTGCCCGTCCAGCGGCAGCGGCATCCCCTGACGGACCCTCGCCCTACTCGCCAGCGAAGACCGCCTCGATGGCTTCGGCGAGTCCGAGGAGCTCGCGGTCGGCTCCCGCCGGACCCGCGATCTCGATGCCAAAGGGCAGACCGTCGGCCGTCAGGCCGGCCGGCAGCGTGATGGCTGGCAGATCCGCGCTGCTCGCGACCGAGACGTTCCGCAAGTAAAGGAAGTCCGTCACGATCTGTCCGTCGAGCTCGATGGGCGCCCCCAGCATGCCCTCGGGGGGGAGGGCATCCGCTGGGCGCCGCGTGGGAAGCGGCGTGGTCGGGTAGAGCATCGCGTCCAGATCGTTCTCCACGAAGTAGCCATCCAACAGGTCCTGAAGGGCCACGCGGGCCCCTGAGGCCTCGGCGTACGACTTCTCGTCGGTTGCCGCCGGCGAAAGCATCAGCTCGAAGAACATCCGGGATCCGGGCGATTGAATCTGCTCGACGAGGCTCTGCAGGTCCGGCGCGGAGGGACGCTGCTTGAGATAGGCGCCGAGTTCACGCCGTCCTTCGTACAGTGCCATGCCGAAGAAGACCGCCTCGTCGAGGTCGCTGACCACCTCGGGAAGATCAGCGAACACCAACTCGGCACCCGCATCGGCCAAGGCGTCGAGGGCTCGCTGCACGCCGCGATCGACCTCACCGTGCAGACCCGCGTAGAACACGGGTCCCGGCAGACCGATGCGCACCTCGCTCAGATCGATTGTTGGGGGAGGTGTGTCGTCACCCGTCAATACCGCATCGACCAGTGCCACGTCGCTGACGGTATGGGCCAGCGATCCTACCGTATCGCGCGACGAGGCCAGAGGAATCACGCCCTCCTTCGAGTAGCGGCCGAGCGAAGGCCGGTAGCCCACCACGCCGGTGAGCGCCGCGGGGATGCGCACCGAACCCGCCGTATCGGAGCCGAGCGACACCCCGAACGCGCCACTCGCCACTGCGACGGCGCTGCCCGAGCTGCTACCTCCCGGAAACAGTTCCGGGTTCGCGGGATGCAGGGTGGGTCCGAACGCACTGTCGAGCCCGGTGGCGCCCAACGCGAGCTCGTGCAGGTTCGCTTTGCCCATCACGATGGCGCCCGCGCCCCGCAGCGCCTGCACGACCGGAGCGTCGGCGGGGGCGACGTTGTAGGCCAGCCCCGCGGTCCCTGCCGTCGTGGGGGTGCCTGCGACGTCGATGTTGTCCTTGACGACGACGGGTACCCCGAGAAGAAGTGCGGTCTCGCCCGCGGCGCGCGCAGCGTCGGCCTGTCGCGCAGCCTCGAGGCTCTCCTCTGCCCACACCACCGGCACGGCATTGAGTTCGGGCCGGGCGTCGAGGGCCCGCATGGCATCGCAGACGAGCTGGACCGAGGTCGCGGTGCCTGCCTTCAACGCGGCGAGCTGCGCGGCCACCGTGGCTTCGACGCCCGACGGCTCGAGGCCGTCACAGCCGGCGGGAGGTTGGGTCGGCACCTCGGTGGGCGCGTTGGGCTCTGGGGTTGGTTGAGAGGGCTGCGGCGTCTCGGTGCAGGCGAAGACGGAAAGGGCAACCATGGACAGCCAGGACTTCTGGAACATCGCAAACTCCGAGGAAGGTCGACCGTGGTTCGGTCACCTTGCCGTCGCTCGACCCGGGGCGGATTCTACCGGCCGGTTCGAAGTGGCCCCGAGCCTACGAATAAGGCTGACACTCTCGACCTAAGCCTTCGACCGTCGAAGAAACGCCCCACGAGCCCTGTGCCACGCCGCTCCATCCCGCGGCGACGCCACGCTCGACGTAGATGGCGATGTTGGCGAGGAAGTCGGCCCAGCCGAGGTTGTAGTCGACCAGCATGTTCTGATCGACGCCGAAGCCCGAATGAACCAGTGTCAACCGCGTGCTGCTCTCGCTGCCGGCCATCGGCTCGATCTCGAAGCTCACCAGCGTGGGTGGGTCTCCGTGCCAGCGGTAAGTGAGCTTTCGCCCCTCCTCCCATTCCACGATGGTAGCGGGGCCGTCGGTACCCTTGGCCTCGGACTCCCAGCCAAAGGAGTATCGGCCCCCAACCGTACCGTCGCAGACGGTGCCATCCTTGGCCCAAGCGTTCCACTGGCGGATCTCGTCGGGCTCGGTGAGGGCCGCGAACACCCGAGACGCCGGCGCGGCCAGGGTCATCGCGTGGCGGATCTCGTGCGCGGGCAGACGGTCGCTCGCAAGCCGGCACTTGGCATCGCCGAGCTCGATCCAGGTCTTGAGCAGGCTGTTGTTGTAGGCCCACAGCTCGTGGACGTGACCCTCGTTGACGGGAGAGCGCTCGGGGTCGAACGTGTGGTGGGTCACGAGCCGCGTTCCCCCGTCGTGCGGCGCGAGACGGAACTCGAGCGTGCTCGTCTGCTCGCCCATCACCCAGGCGAGCCGCAGCCACTCCCCCGAGGCGAAGCCGGCCACCCGATGCTCCCCGGTCACTCCTGGCGTGACAGCCACGAGCGTGTAGCGCCCCGCATCGAGGTCGACATCGCAGGACTCGGCTAGCCAGCTCACAATCTCGTTGGACTCGACCAGGGCCCGCCAGACGCGCTCCGGCTGAGCTTCGATGAAAACGAATTGGGCCAGTTGCTTTTCAGCCATCTGAGGCCTCCTTGGGGTAGCACACGAGGGTGAGAGTGAAGGGGTCGCCCGTCGTCGACTGGTAGCGGTCCACGATCGGCTGCAGAGCGGCCAGGACATCGGCTGCGAACGCTTTGCGGGCGGGCTCGTCCGCGAGATTCACCTCGACGCGGAGCCCGAGGCTCGGGACCGGCTCAGACCCGACCGTGCCGAGGAGCTTGGCCACATCGTGCTGGACCGCCTCGGCCATGCCGAGCAGACCGTCGAGACTCAGGCGGTCGCGCTCCGCGTCTTCGTCCAGGTGAGGGTCGAGCGCGACCCTCGGCGAAAGCCACACCACTTTGCCCGCCGCCTGGTAGACCGCGCGAACGAGATTGCGGACCCGCTCTTCTCGCACCACCTGAATCAGGCCCGCCTCGAGCATCGCCTTGAGGTGGTGGTTCATCGCCTGCGAAGTCGTGGACAGCGCCTTGGCCAGCTGCGGGCACGTCATGGGCTCACGAAGCCGCTGGAGCGCCGCCACCCGAAGCGGATGGAGGAGCGCCCGGGCTTGGCTGAGCTCGTTGATGTGCAGGACGTCGGGAAGAGGCTCGCTCATGTCAGTCCGTCTATGAGGGATCTGCTGAACGTACAATAAAATTTTTATGAAAAGCACAAGCGATATGTCAGAATGCAGTATCCTTGGTGCTACTCGATGGCCCTCGACGTGCTTTGGAGTCGGCGTCGATCCGACGGAGGTGAAGCGTCGCTCCCTCAAACGAACTCGGTGTCCCGCCCGCGAGTGGGTAGTGGGCTCACTCCGTTCCCCGCAAGTCCGCGTCGATGATCCGCGCCGCCTCGCGACCCTCCGCAATCGCCCACACGATCAGGCTCTGCCCCCGTCGCGCATCACGAGCTGCGCCTCGCCGAGGAAGGCCTGCGGGGCTCAGCACGAGGCGCGCGATGCTCTCGACCCGGCCGTCCCGCGCTTGGTCAGCCAGCGTGCCCCTCGAGCTGCGGCCACACGAAGTTCCGCGGCGAGAGCGACGGTTCGAGGAAGGGGCGGGAAGGGCAAGAAAGGTCTCGTAAGCCGCGGCCAGACCACTTTCTCTTCAGAACGCACCCCTCAAGGAGGTTCCGATGAGAGCGCGCCGCCGAACCACAATCTCTGCCATCGCCAGCGGTCGCGGGTCGACCGGCTGGTCTGCCCCCGTCGTTGCCCTGGTCTTCCTCGCGGCCTGCGCGGAAGTGCCCGAGGGGCCCAGCACCGGACCCGGCCCGGTCGCCACACATCCGCCGGACGCAGACCCCGAGCCAGACCCCATCGAACCCGTCGCCGATGACCAGGAGACCTTCAGCGTTCAGATCGACCGCGATGCCGACGACCTCAAGTTCGAAATCCACGTGGAGGTCAAGCGCGCCGACACCAATACCCTCGAGCCCCTCGCCGTCCTCCCCAGCTGGCGTCCTTCGGAGGATCCCGGGCCGGAGACCGTGAGCGGCGTCGCGGCCGGAGACGTCATCTCCTTCACGGTGGCCAACGACGACAACAACAGGATTATCCACGCGTTTCGGGTCGTCCGCCCGGGTCAGCTACACGTGCTCTCGACCGAACAAATGTTCCAGGACTCACGCCTCGACAAGCGTCGCCTCCCCAACTACAGCGCGAGCCTGTCATCCTACGACATTTTCCTACTCGACCCGCTTCGCATCGAACGATCGAAGGACTCGGGAGGGGGCGGCATGGGGGCGGTGTTCGAAGGCCTCCGCGACGAAGACACCGACTGGTATGAGTACCGGGGCCGCGAAGCGATCGGCGTCAAGGATTCGTTCGACGTCCGGTTCCACAACGGAGGGATCGGCGAGGATGTCCAGCCCATGGTCTACTCCCACCAGGAGTTCGCCAAGAGCCTGGGAGTCAACGCGGGCTTGTCGCTCGGGGTAGCCGGCAAGGCCGGCGGCAAACTCGGCGGCAGCTTCAAGAGCATGTGGGGCGAGAGTTCGAGCCGAAAGCAGGTCTTCGCCTACGCGAAGAAGCAGGTGTCGACCTACACGGTCGTCCTGAAGCCGGAAGACGCCAAGCTCGACAGCCGGTTCATGGATGCGGTCCGGGCCCTGCCGGTACCGGCGTCAGCACCCGCCTCGCTCGGGGCGGCCAAGGCGGACCGGGCGAAGTTCGCCGCCTACCGCACCTTCATCGACAATTGGGGCACGCACTACCCCACTGCCACCGAATACGGTGGTTACCTCTTCTACTATCACCAGTCGACGCTGGAGAAGGCGGCACGCAACCGAGGCACGCAGTTCGACATCTCCGCAGAGGTCAAGGGCAACGTCAAGGGTGTGGACGTCGGCACGGACTGGGGCGTGAGCCACTCCGAGAGTTCCAAGGTCGAGAACGAGGATTCGGAGAGCAAGTCCGGCTACATGTTTGTCGGTGGCAGTGGAAGCCCCGATAGCTGGCAGGTGGGCGACAACCTGATGCCCATCAAGGTCGAGCTCGAGCGGCTGGACGGACTGCTGACCGCCTCCTTCTTCAAGCTCGATCCCGATGACGCCGAGGAGCCGAAGCTGGCGATCCGCCGGAAAATGCTCGCGTACGCCCTCCAGAGCTACATCGGCTCGGTCAGCGACGATGGCACGCCCCTCAAACCGAGGGTCTTCGAGATGAAGCTTACCGACTGGACGCTAAAGAAGAACCCCTGGGGCATCTCGAACGAAGAGAACATCTACGGGAAGGTGATTGGCGTCAGCCAGCATGGCAGCAAACAGCAAACCACCGTCGTGTGGTCGAGGAGCGAGCAGCCGGGCTCTCGCGTGATCGCCAAACAAGGCGACCGAGAGCGCTTCCCGAGCCGTACGCTCCGCATCGTGTTGGAACCCCGGAACGGTCGACCGCCAAACCCCAACGATGGCTCATTCGCCATCGGCGCCGAACTCCTCCAGTGGCACGCCACCGGTGCGCACACCTGCCTGGGCCAAGGAACCTTGGAAATCCCGCTCCGAGATGTGAGCAAGCTCCCGACGAATTTCAGAAAGACGTTGACCCTCGGCGGCACGAAGTGTGACAAGAAGAATTATGGAAACGCTCCCGATGGTCGGGAGATCGCGGTCAATGCCAATGTGAAGGAAATTGGGATGCAGGAACTGGGATTCCACTTCTAGCCGGTCTCTCGTCGCTCCACCCTGCCGTGGCCCGCCCGGTGAGCGAACCGCTCACCGGGCTTTCGTGCACGGACCACCCATGGGCGCACCGACGTTCGTATCAAGACATTGAGGGCAGCCAGTCACGCTCGGGAACCACGTGGCATGCGCCTGGAATGACCCGATACCGCCGCTCGCTACCTGCCTCGCGATCAAGGCGGTGAGGGCGTCGAACGACGGAAGGCCGAGAATCGGTGGCCATGTTCCTCGGTCCGCACCGCCCTCGTGCCGGGAGGTCGCTGAACGAGGCCGCGCCAGGGGAGCGTCGTCGCAAGGTGATTTCCCGGACCGGCTTTGGAAAGACTATCGTGCCGACCGTGCCGAGGGCGCCCGATTCGCTGTCAGCGCGGACAAAAGATTCGACAGTCCGGCCGTCGAGTGCGCCAGTCCAGGTAGACCATCGACAGGAGTCTGTGATGTCACGAAGCCGAGTGTTGTTCGTCGCCCTTGCTTGTATGGCTTGCGAGGGGGCCGTAGGGCCTGCGGGGGCGCGGGGACCCGAAGGCCCCGCTGGCGCGCCGGGGGTCGATGGCGTCGACGGCGCAGACGGCGCCCCGGGAGAAGATGGGATCGATGCCGGCGTCCTCTGCGAGCTGGCGGAGGGGGTCAAGGGGGAGCTGTCCATCACCAACCCCCTCATCGAATCTTGTGATTTGCACTTCACGGTGTTCGTGTCCAGCTCCCGTCATGCAGGCGACTTCGGAGGACTGGCCGAGGGCGACGCGATCTGTCAGGCCCGGGCCATGGAGGCGGGACTCGAAGGTCGCTACCGCGCGTGGCTCGGCAACGGGACCGTTGCTCCGCTCTTTACCTTCTACGGTGACATTCCCTACCGCCTCGTCGACGGGACGCAGGTGTCGCTCGACACGGACGGGCTGTTCGACCGGGAGCTGGACGTCGCCATCGACCTCGACGAGACCGGGATGCGCGTCTTGGGAGAGGAGTTCGTCTGGACGGGGGTCTTCCAGGACGGGACCGAGTGGGGCCTCCACTGCGAAGGGTGGACGAGCGCCGACCCGAAGGTGCAGGGGCACAACGGCCGCACCAACCGCTCCAATGATGACTGGACCAGCCACACGAACCGCGCCTGTGACCTCGAGCAACGGCTCTACTGCTTCGAGCAGCAGGGGTAGATCTGCGGACGCTCGCTCCGACTACCCACGCGAGGCCCTCTACGCGGCGCCCGCCCGCTGGACCGTCCGTGGACTCCCCGACTGGAACGCACCCGGGCTCACACCCGTCCAGCGTCGGAACGCGCGTACGAAGCTGGATACCTCGGAGAACCCAAGCAGCACCCCCACCTCGCTGACCGAGACCTTCCGTGCCCGGAGCAGGTCGCATGCCATCCGGTCGCGCAAGCGGTCGTGGATGACCGCGAACGTCAGTCCTTCCTCCTTGAGTCGCCGGTAGAGCGTTTGCCGACTCACCCCCATTTGCCGTGCTGCGTTGTCCATCGACACGTCACCTGAGTGCATCTCGGTGAGCATCCACCTCTCGAGCTGCGCCTGCACAGAGGCCCTCTCGGCGAGCTCGGAGAGCAACTGATCCGCGTGGCGCTGGAAGAGATCCTTTGCGTATCGGTTCACCGGAGGCAGACGGGTGCCGAGCCACGAGGGGTGGACCTGGATGGCGTTGCGCTTCGCCCCGAACCGTACCGGGGCCTGCAGGATCTCGTCGTAGGCGTTCGCGTGCTCCGGCCGTGGGTAGGTGACTTCCACTGACACCGCAAAGGGGCGGTCGGGCAGGGCGTTCCGGAACGAGACGATGATGCGGGTGAACGTGTCTTCGATCCCGGCGGGTTCCTCGTTCACATCGGGCAGGTTGTCCACGACCCACACCTGACCCCGCTCCTCCGTGAGAACGTAGCGGTCGGCCCCGTCGGCGATGTCGATGTCGGCGATGAGCCGTGTGTACCGGTTGAGCTCCTCCAACCAACTTCGGAGGGACTCGGCGTGGTCGACGATCAGTCCGACGACGGACAGGGCGTCCACCGTGGTCGCGGCCGCGTGGCGCATGACGAGCGCGCCGTCTCCGGTCAACGCGATGCCAGTTCCGATGAGTGTTGCGTACTGCGAGATCGGAATCCGGCCGTCCGGGGACGCCAGATCGTCCGCGGTGAGATCCGCAGCGGCCAACATCCTGGCCCGATCCGCCCCGTGGCGAACCGCAAACCGCAGGAGGCTGGCGGCCAGAGAAGCCGTAAGAGTGGGCTCGGACATCTACGAATGGCCCTTGGTACGAACGGTCAGCACGTTGATGCCAGACGTCAATGTAGCGACCTTCGGGGGCCGGTACTTCTTGGTCATCCCCACAAGGAGTCTGCCATGCGCAGCCTGCTCACCGGCCTTACTCTGCTCTCCACCGTCACGCTCGGTGGCGCGACCCTCGCGCTCGGCGGGGCGCTGGCTACACCCGTTCCGTCCACCGCCAACGCCAAAGACGTCTTCGAGTTCGCCGAGATGGAGTCGGTCGATGCGGACGCCATGCCCGACATGCAGCAGTACGTTGGGCGAGACGGCACGCCGATGCCCGTACGCATCTACCCCTCGGAAAGCGATCGCCTGGTGGTCTTCGTTCACGGGTCGTCGTACCACGGTGCTGCCTACCACCGGCTGGCGGAGCATCTGAGCAGGTCGGGCGCGGCCACGGTTGTCATGCCGAATCTGCGCGGGCACCACCTCGCAGGCCGGGACCGGGGCGACCTCGCGTACGTCGGTCAGCTTGAGGACGACCTCGCCGATCTGATCGCGGGCCTCCGTTCGCGTGGCATGGATGGCGAGGTCGTCCTCGCGGGCCACTCGAGCGGAGGCGGCCTCGCGATCCGATTCGCAGGTGGTCCCCATGGCCAACTGGCGAATCGCGTCGCCGTGCTGGCCCCGATGATTCCCTCCTCCGCCTCCATCCGCGACGGCGACGCAGGGGGTTGGGCCCGCGTGAATCATCCCCGCTATCTGGCCCTGACCGCCCTGAATCTGGTCGGGTTCGAGGGACTCAACGCGCTGCCGGTCATCGCGTTCTCGAAGCCCGCGAGCCTGTGGGATGGCACCGAGACGCTGGTGTACTCCTACCGGCTCAACGAGTCCTTCCACCCTCGGTACGACTACGCGTCCGACCTCGCGGCCCTGCCCGCCGGAAGCCTCGTGATGGTCGGCGAGCACGACCAGGCGATCGACCCCACCGAGCTGGAGCGCATCGTGGGTGAGTCCGCGACGGGTACCGACGTCCGCATCCTGTCGGGTGTCGACCACTTCGGCATCTTCCAGGATGCGGGGGTCTTCGCCACCATGGAGCGCTGGCTCGGTGAGCCCGCGTAGGCGCGGCGCAAGTTCGCACGCTTCACCCTCTCCACGCCCTCAATCCGGAGTCTTCCATGTCTGTTTCCATCGCGGTAGGTGTCTGTCTGCTCGGGATTTTCGTGACGGTCTGCTTCCCGGTCGCCCGCGCGCATTGGGGTCATCTCACCCAGGTCAAGCGCTACCAGGAGGGATTGAAGATGGGGAACCTAGCGCTACTTGCGTTGGCGCCACTCTCATTGTCAGCCTGCACCCTCGAAGCCGAGGGTGAGATCTTCCGCATCGTCGGGAGCAGCCTGAACAGCTCCGAGGACGAGGTGCAGTCGATGCTGGACGTCGGGGAGGAACTCCATCCGAAGATTGCCGCACTGCACCCCACCGACATCGTCCTGGACGACGAGATCCGTGTGGAGCTGCATGGCCGTTTCCGCCGGAAGTCGCCTCATCTGGATGACGAAGGAACGGTGCACATGTGGCGCTTCTCGGAGGCCGAAGGCGGTTACCGCGCACTGTATGCCCACGAGCTGGTGCATGCCATTGCCTTCGACGACCTGGTGGCTCCGGCACTGGAGGCGTCGGACTTCGCGGGCTTCTACCTCGAGGGCTGGGCGGAGTACGTGGCGCTGTTGGTCGATCCGGACAAGACCGGGTTCCCGCTGTTCGGATACGACGAAGACGTGGTCGTCGGCCACTGGCTTCAGCAAGGAGGGCCGACGCTGGCGGAATACCGCCAGCGACACGACGAGCTGAACAAGCGCTGTCAGGGGCAGGCCGACATCCTACGGGCGTCCTGGTTCCGCTACGTGGACCAAGAGCTGGGGCGAGACGTAGTACTGGACCTTGCGGCGGCGCGAGAGAGCTTCGACCCGGCCCCTGTGGAGCGGGTGCTGGGAGCGCCTCTGGAGCAGGTCGACGCGGATTGGCTCGATTGGGCGACCGCCCGCTACGAAGCGCACGCCGGCGCCGACGCGGAAGTCGAGGGCTACCTCGGTTCGATGCGCTGGTACGAGCCCTGCCTGGACTGACAGCCGAGCGTGAAGCGGCATTTCACCGGATCCGAGGTCCAGAATACGCGTACTCTGCGCTGGGACCCTCTCCGAACAGAAGGCTGCGATACGCTACGCAGCGAGTCGGTAGTCGTGGTGAACACCTCCGAGGACGAGGCAGGCGTCCAAGCGCCCCACGCAGCCCTCTGCAGCGACGCTTCAATCGGCGATAACGGAAGCACCCGGCGCCGACATCGCCGCTTCGTCCAATGACGCGATCAACCCCAGACGTTGCTTGACGATTAGCGGTAGACTCCTCCAGGTGGACGACTCGACCCTTCCCCAAACCCTCGACCTTCCGAACATTGAGTCGGTGCGAAGGGCCATCGAGCTTGAACGACGCGTGTCGCGCGCGTCGACCCGAATCGAGGTTCGTGAACACATCGTCGTCAACGCCGACGATCGAATCCACAAACTCGTGGTCGCCTCGGACGAGCCCCTTGCTGAAGACAACGTGTGGATGGGCGGCCGGGTGCGGCACCAGCTCGACGACGGCGGAGAGGGGTATCCCTGGGTCGGCGAAATCCTTTTCGTCGACCCCATGGAGCACAGCATCTACGTCGCGGTGTACGGCGAGCCACCCTGCGTTGGCCGGGCACGGGTCTACCCCCACGACTACCTTCAGGCGCCCTACGATCTCCTCACCGTGCCCCGGTTTCATTTCCTGCAGACACAGTTCCGCAAACGGCTCGTCGCGACGCGCGGCCAATCTCCGCCCCGCGTCCTGCGGACCGACCACGAACCTTCGGCCTGGAACGCGTCCTGGGGAGCGGTTTGGGGACCTCCCGGCACAGGGAAGACCTACACCCTCGGCCGACAGGTCGCGGCGCTGCTGTCCGATCCGAGCGAGCGCGTGCTCATCGTGTCGACGACCAATCGTGCGACCGATGCAGCGGCGCTCGAACTCGCGCGCGCCGTTCGCGACCGAGGGATCCGGCTGGATGTGGTTCGTCGGGTGGGACGGGTGGTGCGACCCGACGCCTTTCTTCCGGACTTCGAAAAGATTCTCCCCACTCGCGATCCCGAGCTGTTGGATGAGCTGCGGGCCGTTCAGTCTGCGCTGCGGACCGCCAAAGGGGAACACCGCGCTGAGCTCGAGCAACAACGTAGTCAGCTGATGAGCCGCCTTCCCGGTCTGCGGCAGGCGATGCCGGACCCGTCGCTTCGAGCCGTGGTGTCCACCCTTCACGCCGCACTACGCCTCGTGGTCCATGAGGACACCGTCCGACGCTTGGAGAACGGTGAACCACCCTTTACCACCGTGGTCATCGATGAGGCGGGTCTCGTCGGTCGCGCGCTGGTGGCCGTGACCGCCCTGCTCGCCGAACGTCGGGTGGTCCTCGTTGGCGACCCGCAGCAACTCTCGCCCATCGCTAGAGCGGCGCGGTCGATGCCCCGGCCCGTGATGGACTGGGTGGCGAGTTCGGCTTTGGCCCACCTCCGCGTCGATGGGCATGGGCCCGAGGTCCAACTCCTCAACGAGCAGCGACGGATGCATCCCGACATCCGCGAAGCCGTGAGCCAGCTGATGTACGCGGGACAACTACGGGACAGCGAGGACGTTGCGAACCGTCCCTGCCGGTTGGGACCGGAACTCTCCAGACTTCCTCGAATGATCTGGTACGTGCTCGACGAAGACCCCACAATCACCTCGATCGAGCGGAGCAGTGGGGCCGCGCAGGGCCGTTCGCGAGTCCGCAAGGGCACCCTCAAGGTACTCGAGGCGCTGTTTGGCGCGCATCCGAGACTCGCCGAGCTGGACGGCCTCTTCATCTCGCCGTACCGAGCGCAGGCTCGCACGGCGCGCGCGTGGCTCGCAGAGAAGGGGGCCCAGGGGTGGCGCGCATCGACGGTGCACGCCGAGCAGGGCGCCCAGGCAACGGTCGTGGTCTTCGACACCGTACACGCATCGAGTAGCGCGTGGCCTCAGCACGAGTGGCAGCGGCTCCTGAACGTCGGCCTGTCCCGCGCCCAGCATCTGTGTGTCCTGGTCGCTACCCGAGACGAACTCGGGCAGCCGTGGATGCGTTCGATCCGCCCCCACCTGGCCCCCCGCGTCCTCGCTCGGGGCGCTCGAGGTTGGCAGTGGCGAACCGTGGATGCCGAGGTCCGCCAGGAGAACCTCTTCGCAGTCCAAGTGGGGATGTCGAACCTTGAAGAGGGTCCGCCAGAGGCGAACACGACGCTCGGCGCCCAAATCGAACGACGTCGTCAGATGAGGCCGCTGCTCAGCGTCGAGCAGCGAAGGTTGGTCGATCGGAAGCTCTCGGATCCGGGCCCCCGACTCGTGCGTGGGGTGGCCGGAAGTGGCAAGACGTTCGTGCTCGCGCATTGGGCCGTCCGGGCGCTGCAAGGACTCGCAGTCGAGCGCGTGGTCATCGTCTACGCCAACGAGGCCCTCGCACCGCTGCTGCTCGAGATGCTCGCCGACGCCTGGGAAGGCCTGGTCGGGGGTGGGCTTCCCATCGCCCGGGTACGCCTGCTTCACATCCGCAAACTCCTCGCTGACCTGACCCGGGAGCTTGGGCTTCCGCCGACCGAGGACTCCTACGACTTCGAACTCCAAGCCACCCAGATCCTCGAACACGGCGGACTCGACCGTCGCTTCGAATGCGTCCTCATCGACGAAACCCAGGACATCGGGCATGCTCCGCTGCAGGTCCTCCTGAGCATGGTGAGGCCGCTGCACGACGCGCTTCCGGTGATGGTGTTCTACGACAACGCCCAAAACATCTACCAACGGCCGCCTCCGAAGTGGTCGGAACTCGGACTCGACCTCAAAGGCCGCTCCGATGTGATGCGCGAGAGCTTTCGCTCGACCCGGCCGATCACCGAAGTCGCGCTCAACGTGCTCGATCGCATCCTTCCGCTTCGCGGCGACCCCGACTTCCGGGAACTCATGCGGCCTCATCAAGGCGTACCGCTCCTCCAGGTCGACGAGGCGGGCTGGTGGCAGGCCAGATTCTGCGTTGTTGACGGCGAGCAACCAACGGTGGAGCTGTTCGAAAGCTGGGACGAGGAGGTCGAGGCTCTGTGCGCCACGGTCGAGCACTGGCTCGTCGAGGAGCAGGTCCGCCCTGGAGACATCCGCATCCTGGCTCCTCAGAAGGCGCTGGTCCAAGACGTTGCGCGCAGGCTCAACGACCGTGTCCGCGCCGAAGTCGTGGAACGACGAACCAAAGGCTTCGCGGGAACCGACCACTGCATCGTGGTCACGACGCCGCACTCCTTCAAGGGCTACGACGCCGAGATCGTAGTGGTCATCGCCGCGGACCGCTTCGTCGGAGGCGACCGGCCACTCGGCTCGACGCTGTATGTGGCGCTCACCCGCGCGAGGACCGTGCTTCGCGTCACGGGATGCCGTCGGGGCAACCGAATTCTGGTCGACGCACTCGAAGCAACCCGACGCACGCTCAGCGGTGGGTATCCAGACCGACCTTGACTGTACGGAGTAGCTAGGACAGGGATTCGACCACCGTGATCGGCGAGCGGCAAAAGAAAATCGCTCGGGGTTGTGATTTTCCGGAGCCTGGCCGGAAGAAGAAGCAGCCCCGAGGAGACGCATGGATCTGCTGCTGTCCAACGCCCCGGCATCGCTCTATCGATTCGGTCCTTTCGAACTGCGGCCTCGCGATGGCCTGCTTCTCAAGGAAGGCCGTTGTGTCAAGCTCCAGCCCAAGGCCGCCCACGCCCTCGGTCTGCTCGCGGGGCGACCTCGCATTCTGATTGCGCGGAGTGTCTTGAAAAAGGCTCTGTGGCCCGGGGTCTTCGTGACCGACAATTCGCTCGTCCAGGTCATCGCACGGGTTCGGCGCGCGCTCGACGACACCGCCCGCCCCCATCGCTACGTGCGGACCGTGAGTGGACGTGGGTATTGCTTCATCGGTGAGGTGGTGGCCAGCCTGGGTCCGTCGACCGAACCCGACCGACCACCCGTCGCAAAGCTCGCGGACTGGTTGCGGAGGGTCGCCGATACGTTGGACGCCAGCCTGTGATCGAAGCGCGGAGGAGCCTCACTTCGAGAATCGTCGCGCTCGTTAAGTGGGCCGGACGAGGGCTCCTTTGGTCGACCCGGAAGACGAACACGCCATCATCCGTGAACAACAGCAGGTTTGGGCGGGAAAGGTCGAACCTCGGGCTGAACTCGTGCGTCGGGTCAATGCATTGTTCGACCGGCATCGGGACCGCATCCGAGGCTACTGTCGCACATGGGTGGACGATGCGGCAAAGGCAGACGAACTTGCAAATGACGTGCTGCTCACCGCCTGGCGTCGTCTTCCCGACTACGACTTTTCCAGCACGTTCGTGAACTGGCTATACGGCATCGCTCGCTTCACCTGCATGCGGGCTCCCAAGGAGCGCCAAGCGTTCCTCTTTCTCGATGAAGTGCTCGAGCCGTCCGACCCCGCGGCATCGGTCTGGCGGCTCTGTCGTCGCGACGAACGAAGGGAACTCCTGCTTGCAGCCATCGAACAGCTCACCGACCTTGAACAGGAAGCCTTGTTCCTACGCTATTTCGAGGATGCGCCGGTGGATCGAATCACCGAACTGCTGGGGCTCAAAGGCCGGACCGGCGCTCGTGGCCTGTTGCAAGGGTGTCGGCGCCACCTCAGAAAACGCCTGCTCGAAGTCATGACCGAACGAGGGCTTGGAACCTCGTTCTGGCGGTCAACAAGATAGCTTAGTGCCGCCTTATGCAGGGGATCTGTGATGTTAATGATGATCGGGCTCAGCGGGTTGTTCACCGGGTGCACCGCGGCAGTTCCGGAGGAGGCGGCAGCCACGAGGGAAGTGCCAGCCGCAGAAGAGGTCGACCATGTCGTCGTGCTGCTTGGAATGGCGGAAAGCGAGGATGGCCTCGCCTACGACACCGTCGATCATGAACTGTGGGAAGCGTCCTTTGGCAACGCGACCATCACGACGCTTCAAGCTCCGGCGGCAACGCTCGTCGAAGAGACGGCCGACCGGCTCGCCGGACTGGTTCAAGGCGCGGCCTTCCCGCTGATTGTCCTCGATCCATGTGCGCGCACGCGTCAGCTGCAATTCCAGCTCGACCCCAGCCGTTTCCTTGGCTGCATCGGCGCGGGCATTGGCGCGGTGCCAGGGGCCCAGGACATCGGATGCTCCGAGTTGGAGACCTACTCGCCTCCCCCATGCCCGATCGGTCAGCGCTTCCGGCCCGATGGGGAAGTCGACGAAACCACCTGGGGCATCACCAATGGCCATGGCGTGCTTGTCGACGCGTCAGGGGAAGGCTCGCCTCCCGGCACCGCGGGACGGGAAGGCCAGGGGTTTGGCGCCTATGAACTCAATCGGTCCGATGGCGAAACCTCGCGCCTCATCGGTCAGCTCTGGTATCGGTCCGCGACCCACGAAGTCCGGACAGGAAGCGCTGGACCGACTCCGCCATCCAGAAAGAACGCAGACAATTGGCGGTTCGAAACTCCTGCTGCGGCATGGCCTCCACGCTTCAAGATGGTGGCGCGTTGGGGTGAGGGGTTCCGGCGTACAACCTGGACGACGGGGTGGACGGCGCTCGAGCATGCGCGGTTCCAGCCGCAAAGCCCCGGCGATGCCGATGTGTCTTCGTTCGAGCACGTGTACGAACTGCGGCGGTCCGGCACCACGATCGGGGCGGTTGCGGTGGACCTCGTCGCGGGCGACATCGCGAGGCCCTCGCGGGTCTGGTGGTACGCCGACACGGCGCACCTCACGAAGGGCTTGCTGCGGCCGACGCTCGACCCCGCCACAAAGGAACCCATCGCCTGGGAGTGGATTCGCAAGGATGGAGCAGCGCGCGATGCCTTTCCGATCCGCGCGGCATGGCACATCGCAAAGACACCGCCTAGTCCGTAAGGTCGAGCGATCGACAAGGGCGAAACCCGACGCTCGTATTGCGGTCATCGGGACGACCCGCAAACCGGCTGGCGCTCCGACACTGGGCGGCCCCGCTGGCCCAGGCGCCTCCCCGACTCATGCGGTAGCGGTCATCTCCGAAGTCGGCCGGCCAGGACGCTAGACGGTCCGGCGCCGCGTAGTCCCGGCTGTAGCCGTTCGCACAACGGTCCCGCACGTTGCCCGCCAGTCCGCGAACGCCGTACGGGCTTTCGTCGGTCCTAGGTTCGTCCACTTTTCCGCGGGATGCAGCGTCCGCGGTACTGCGCACCGTATTGGCGAACGTTGGGTCGAAATGGTCGCCCCATGGGTAGGCCCGTGCATCCACGCCGCGGGCGGCCTTCTCCCATTCCAACTCGTGCGGCAGCCGCCAACGCGGCCGTCCTTCGACCGTCAGAGCGTCGAGGTAGGCCTCCATCGCGCTTAGATCGAGTTGGGTGACCGGCCAGTCGCGCTGCCACACCACACCTCGCACGCCCCCGGTCTGATCGAGGTCGTAGCGACCCTCCGGCGTCTGCACGAGCACCGATCGCAGCACATCGGAAACGAGGTCCGCCTCCTTGGGCTCGAACGCCCTGGCACGTTCCGTTTGCCCCTTGCCAACTAACGCATTGAGGAATTCCAGGTACGCGTCCACGGTGACGGGAAACCGTGCGATGACGAACCCATCCAGCCACAATCGGCGCCGCGGCATAACGTCGACAGCTGCGTCGTCTCCACCGGCCCAAAACCACCCCGCAGGCACATAGCAATCGTGTTCGCCCAGGCTCCCGAGAGGCGGCAGTTGGACCGGCACGACCGACCCCTCGGGGCCGACGCCATCCCAGTGCTCCCCGCGGTCGACGAACACGGGGTAGAGGACCTCCTCGCACCGCGGATGTCGGATGCGGAGTCGGTAGCTTCCTCGGGCGAGCCGATGCCGTTCGATGGGGGTCGGCCCAAGGTGCTCGACCTCGACGGGCCACCGGCGCCGGTCTCGGGTCTCGTACCGCTCCACCACAACGTGGGCTCCTGGCGGCTCCGTCACCAACGAGAAGGCTCCATCGCCCTTCAGCCAATCGGCGTGTCGGCCTTGATCATGGTCGGCAAGCAAGGTCGCGAACCGTGCGGCCTCGCTCTGGTCCCCTAGACGCTCGGCCCGCTGGAGTCCTTGCTTGTACACCTCGGTCAGCGCGTCGATGGCGTCGCGAAACGTGGGATCGAGTTCGAGCGCAGCCCGGATACCCTGTTCGTGTCGGGTGCGCAGGACCGCGGCTTCTTGCTCGAGTTCGGCCGCTTCATCCTCGAGCGTCCAGGCGCCCCGCTTGTCGGGGTAGGGAGCCCAGGGGGGGAGCGCTCCGAGCTGGTCCCGCGCCGCTCGGCGCTTCTCTTCGCTTCGGGTCGCCTCGAGTTCGGCCTGCTGTCCCAAATCGGCGACTCGCCCCAGAACATCGGCAGCCCAGTCGCGACGTTGCACATCGTCAAGCCAAGAACGAAGCGCCATGGCCACGGCCGCCCCGTCTGGGGGACGCTCCGCTGGATCGGGGGCACAGCACGCGTGCGCCAACGCCTCGAGTTCGGGAGGCGGCACCAGGCCATCGGTGCGGGGAGCGCTCGCGCGAGGGCCCCACAGCAAGGCCTGGAGGACCCTTCCCAGACCGTAGACGTCGATCGAGGGTTGAGCAAGGCGACCCCGGTGCTGTTCGGGAGCCATGCACGC
>JBCCQY010000142.1:0-24849 GCA_039208735.1 Myxococcota bacterium
AGCCATCGGCGTATTTCTCCGACGACATCCTCACCGATGTTTTCGACCGCATCCAAAATGATGCGGGGAGCCGCGAACTGAAGCACGGGCATAATGGATTCAGTGTGGACTCCGAACGTCTGCGCCACGCGTTGGCGGAGCATCCCGACCTCCGTTGCGTCCCTCACGGAGATCCAGACCACCGCTCGAGTCGTCTGAAGAAACTCAAGGGCAAGCGTGGACTTCCCTACCCCCGGCAACCCGTGGAGATTCACCCAGCGGTGTTCGTCGAGCACCTTTATCCCCGCTGCAATGTCGTCCGAGCGACCAAGAAGCGGTGTCGGGGAATCTTCATGCCAGCATGTGGCCTGAGGAAACCGGCGAAGCTGGCCCGCGCGGAGCCCTAAATGCTGCCGCAAACGTCCCACTTGACGTGAAACCTCCAACGTAGGTTGCAACGCCCCCCAAACGCCGAGCGACAATGTCGCATCATCGATCGGCACACCAGGATGAGCCTCCAGCAGAGCAAGAATTCGCTGTAAGTCATCGTCCAAAGGCGGATGGGCGGCAGGCTCGACAGATTCCAGCACCAGCCGCAAGCCTCGGCCATACGACGACTGAAGCAAGGTTGGGGTACGCGGATCGGGTTCGATCTTCTTTCGAATTCGATGCAGCGTGTGTGAAACGGTACGAGTCCGGACGTGCATCCGGTAGCCCCATACCCGGGTCAACAGGTCTTCATTCGACCAAAGTCGATTGGGGTGCGCGGCCAGGAACCTTAGGAGCCGAACTTCAAGATCAGAAAGCCGACAAACGCGACCATCGTCGCGTTCGGCTACGGAAGTATCAAACCTGATGGTTACACCAGGCAGGCGGATCGCCCCCATGGGACTTCGAACCTGCGTTACGGCTAGCACTACCTCCTCGTCAGTGCAACCTTCCAGCCATTGGAGCGCAACCTGCTTGTCGACGCCAACCAACTCCAACGGAGCACGAAGGACCCCCAGGTCCCACCTGCCCTGAGGAGGGATGGACAGGGGGGCACACTTCGCTACGTCGTATCCCAACCCCCAAAGCGTGCTGCATAGCGAGCGAGCATCCTCGAGATCCTCACTCACCACCAGCACCTTTAGGGGACCCATGCCGGACGTTTCAGTCAGCATGGGAGTAATCTACGCGTTCGACCCTCGGCGCGCGAACGGTCTCACCGGAGTCTCCCCGTCGATGGAGGCCTCACGCCCCTAAGGGGCATCGAAATCGCACTTCACTTCCAGGTCGGCATCCACATCCGCCGCGTACGTGCAAGGTGACGACTGGCAACTCACCACACGGACATCGTCCACAATGATTCCAACCTCAGCCCCCGCCCCGGTGAAACTGCACGTCACATCCAAGGTCTCACCAACGCCACACTCAAGGTGGGTCCAGTCCGGAAGCGAGCCGCCGCTGAGGCTCGCCACGCCGGCTGACGGACACTGCCCCTCGATCTCTGCCCCCGCGACAGGATTCCCGACGCGGTGGAGGGTCGCATAGCCGACGCCGACTTCACACTGTGCCCCACTTGAGGCATTCCCGGGAAGCCCACTGCCTCCAGGAAGACTGACCGGGAAAGGCAAGTGATCAAATGCGAAGGTGTCCTGACCGGGGCCTCCGATGCATTGGTCGAAGCCATCCTGCCCATCAAGGTAGTCATCCCCTTCAAAGGTGTGGATGATGTCATCGTCCGCACCGGCAAACACCACATCCGGCCCGGGCCCTCCATCGATTTCATCATTGCCGCCGAACGTCAGCGTCCGCGTGGCGCGATTTCCGATATCGTAGGATTGGTAACGGTAATGGATGGTGTCGTCACTGTCAGCGTCTTGGGTGGTGTTGATGACCACCCGAGTCACGTCCTGGGTATCCGCAGCGGCGAAGTGGCAACAGATGCCTTCATCGTTGGTGGAATTCACGTAGTCCATGTCACCGAACACGACGATGTCGCCAGTAGCGCCGTAGTCTTCGATAACCGTGATGTTGTTTTCCACATCGCCCGTGAAGGTCTCACAGATCAAGGACCGCTCTCCATCCGGCCCGACGATGCGGCACCACCGCTTAGCGGGATCCGCATTGATGGCGCAATCTTCATTTGAGTAGGCGGAAGGGGCTTCGCCGGTGGCACATGCCTCGCCCGGTACGACGGAGGGCAGCCGGCACGACAGCGCATTTTGGTGTGCCAACTGCGAGAAGTCGTTGGGGGTCGTCAAGTACGGAGAGTGATGGTCCACGAAGTGGTTGAGAAAATCACACACATCGAGGCAGTTGCTCGTTGGCGTGCTCATATCCTCGAGCGTCTGCCAAACGGACATCAGGCTGACGTGCAGATGGTCTCCGTCGCCGGGCAGATTTGGATCGTCATCCGTCTCGCTATCCACGAGGTCACAAAGCACCTTGGTGACGTTTCGAGCGTACGCCCGCCCCGCTCGGACATAGGTCACGGGCTCTTGGGTATCGGGATACTGCTCGGGATCCGCGTTGCAGACTTCGCCCGACGGTCCCACGTTCGGGTCGAACGTGATCTCGCTACACCCTCCCTCTAGGCCATCGAGGGTCCAACGTTGGACGAAATCCGCAAACCCCTCACGGAACGCGTCGAGGCCAAACTCGAAGCTGCAGTGCTGCCACCGCGCGGATCCGTCTCGTTGATAGGCCTGATAGTCGTCTTCCCCATCGCCGTCACTATCGCCCAGGCTACAGATCCCATAGTTGCCCCAGGCCACCCGGTGCATCACATGGCCAAGCTCGTGCATCGCGGTCCGTCCTCCGCGCCACAAGTCGCCGGTCGCGTTCCCCTGGTCATCTTGGCCGCCAGCCGGGGTTAGATGAACGACGAGGTTCCCAGCATTATCAATCATGAAGTGCGTGTCGGGAAACTCGACCCGGATTGGATCCGATTCGGTCCACAGCATGTTGTAGCTAAGGTAGACCCTCCGCGTCACGTCGACAACAGATGCGAACACGCTTGCCGCCCGGGCGTTGACATCGAAGTCCGTGACCTGGAAGAACATGTCGCCAAGGTCGGTATCGCCGAACATGGCTTGGGGAGCAGCATTCGTCGCTAACGGATGTTCAAGCGAATAAATGGGACCGCTGGTTTGCTTGTTGGGCCCGTCCTCACGGACGCCCACACAACGATACTCGTCACAAACCCAGAGCCAAACTTCAATCGCGATATCCGGCGTAACGTCTTCCGAGCCACACGAATCGTTGGGGGGAATAGCCACGTCAAAGGTCCCGTCTGACTTGACATCTGTGACTCCTACCAGTTGCTTGGCGACACAGCCGGCCCCTCCCGAGTTGTCGATTTCATAGGCCAGCACGGTGGCATCGTGAGCAGCAAGATAGTTCCGCTCGATTTGGCTTGACTCACCAACAAAGTCGACCTGCTGCCCCGGAACCCCACTCGGATCCAAACGCGACGCGAAGCGGCCTACCTTGCGGAAGTCCTCATAAAAGACTCGACCCGAAACGGTAATCGTCGGCCCGCCAGTCCCACCTCCCGGGCCGCCATTCCACTCTCCCGCCTCCACGGGTGGCATGATCGTACGACCTTGCTCGACGGCCTCTGTGGGTAGTGGGGATTTCGATGGCGGCTCACCATTGCAAGCGCCCAGACCTGCGTGTGCAAGCAGGGCCATGGCGAACATAAGAACACGCATAGGGACTCCTTTTGGCGTTCTGGTGAAAACGCCTGCCGCTCGTATGCGGTTTGGGACCATTCATTTGTTGCAGGATTGTCCCTGGGGCCAAATCCTTGACGCCCATTGGCCGTCAAGACGCCCTCGAGGCTCGCAACCGTTCGGGAGGCTGGAGGTCTTGCGCCCATCTCTCACCTTGCATGGCGGGATAGGCCGTCTCCGGAACCAGCATGAGCGGCGTCTTGGGGGCTCTTACACCTCCCATTCCACACCATCGAAGCACCTTCAGCCCGCGGGGCGGCTCGGCAAGGAAACGCTCCAGCTCGGGAGACACCTCGGGCACGCGGATCGTGACGTCTTCAAGGTATGGAAAATGCTGGATTCCCTGGAGTATTTCGGGCACCGGCAGGTCCGTACCGGTGAGGCGCAGCCGACGCAGCCGCCGAGCCCAGGGGGCTTGCTGAAGTGCACTCCACCCTTCGAGACCGAGCGGAATGTGTGCGATCGAAAGCTCGACCAACGGACAGTCTTGCTCCGCCAGCACTCCAAGCCCTTGAGGGGTCAATCGGTTTCCATCGAGGCGCAAACGGCGAACGTTGGTCATCACCGAGGTCTTGCACAACCGTTCGAACCCCTCGTCCGTGAGCTTCATTCGAACCAAACTGAGGTCGTCGAGGACCGCAGGTGCTTGGCCCATCGCTTCGATGATGCTTGGCATCTCATCCCCGTCGACCAGTTGCAGGCTCTGCAAGCCTCTGGCGATGCGCGTGCGGAGACCACCGAGTCCATGTAGACGTCCCCTGAGGCGTAGGTGCCGCAGGCCCGACCATCGATCATCGGCCAGGGCATCCAGTTCCAAGCGCCCTGGCTGCTCGATCACCAGTTTGTCGAGCAGTGCGCCTTCGGGAACGTCCAGCGCCCGCTCGGCGACGGCCAGGCGATTCGGGTCGTCGCCAAGGGGCACCCAATCGAGAAACCCTCGATCGAAGGAAGCCTGCACACCGTTTGGAGACGTAAAACGAGGATAGGCCCATGCCTCCCTCGTCACCCAAGCATGACGAGTATCGTCGTCCAACTCGGCTCGAAGGACCTTGGCGCGTTCAGGATCGAACGCCTCGAGCCAATCCGCCAGGACATGCCATGCTCCTGGAGGTGCGAAGGCAGGTCCACTCACGTCTTCGAGAAGCTTGGCCCAAGGCTCCAAGGCCTCCTTCCCCAACCTTCGGACTCGACTCCACTCGAGTCGGGAGGCCGTGGGTAACCAACGATCCCGAAACCGTTGAAGATGGACCAAGAACTGCTGCATCTGCGCATTACCGGCGACGAGCGACGCTTCATGAACTCGCTCCATGGCGGGGGCCAGGGCGCCGAGCCTCCCGGTTTCCGCCAGCAGTTCGAGCAGGATCTCTCCCCCCGCACTCACCCCGGAACCGTGAAAGACCGAATAGGCCGCTCGCAGGAGCCACTGAACCGGGATGGGTCCGCGTGACATCAGCTTTCGCCAACCCGAACGTCCAAAGTCGTTGCAGCAAAACCCGAGACTTTCGCGGAGAGTGTCCAACAAGTCCGCTTCGACATCGGGACCCAGTCGGCGAACCAGCCACTCCGTCGCCTGCGCTTGGTAGGACGCTTCGACTTGGCGAGGGTCCAGTTCGGTCACGCAACACCTCGAGGTGGAATGTAGGCATGCAAGAAAACCGATCGGCACGACGTGAGGACAGCAGGAGGTGCCAATGTGGTTGCCATTTCTCGGCCTCTGGTCGGTTGAGGTCTATGCCTCACCGCAGCAGCTCCGGGACCGCCTATCGGCTTCGAAGGACGCGGATGGGGACACCGAGACGCGGTTCATCGGCCTACGCTGGCCAAGCGGGTTCTTTGTTCACCGCACCAAGACTGGGTTCCGCAATGCCTTCCAGCCCAACTTCTTGGGATGGTACCGACCGACCTCTCGCGGCTCGCGCATGTACATCCTTGCCGTGCTCCATCCAATCGTTCTAGCTTTTACGTCTTTCATGCTCTACAATTGGTGGATTGGAGTCACACCAGAGCGATCCCGATTTGGGCTGGTTTTCCTCACACTTTTGGCCGGGTTCGGATTCCATTGGCCGCTTGGCCAACATTACAGTACCGACAGCTGATGGACGTTCTGGGGCGAAAGACAAGCCGGGAGACCAGCTCGAGATGACCTGATCCACCTCGGCCAGAGCGTGCTCACTGGGATTCCTCCGACTCCAGGCATCAACGATAGGGTACGCTACCGCGATGTGGGCCTCTGTCTTTCTGGCAAGTTGTAGTGCACCCGTCGAGCCGGCGGACCTCTCGACGTTCTGCACCCCCGAAGCCAGTTCACTCCCTCCAGTGGAGGATGGGGCAGACCTTTCTCCCTATGACCCTGCGGTGTTCACGCAGCTCGGCCATGAGCCTCTCGTGTCCCTACCGAACCCCTCGGCCCCAAGGCGCCTATGGTCGTCTCGGGGGGCCTATGCCGTACGCGTGCTGGATCTCTTGCACAAGGGTTACGCGCAAGGGTGGCGCCATGTCCACGTGGCGGTTGGGGTACCCTCCCCGAGGCCCGAGCGCTTCGCGTACCCGGCACTCGCCGAACTCTGGGCGGAGGTTCCGCAAATCGAGCGTCGCACGTGGCTCGACGAACGGTTCCTAGAGGCGGGGTGCGCTCCCCACGACGACGTCACGGTGTGTTCCAGTCTGGACGACGTCGCCACATGGGTGCAGACCTGTCGAAAAGCAACGTCCCCTCAAGCCGTCACGCTGTTGCAGTTTGAGCGGATCCTGGCCAATGGCAGCGCCGGATGGGTGGCCGACCTCCCCATCGATCTGCTCCGCGAACGGGACCGACCTCCCATCAGCGTTCCCGAGATGACCCACTGGCGGAACACCGAGTGGCAATCGGTGGTGCCTCACCTACGCGAAGCCGATGGTCCGGTGTGGCCCACATTGGGCCTGCGAAGCATGGCCAACTGCGAACGGGCTCGAGAAGCGTTCGCGCGCAACGGCGCGGCCTGGACTTCAGAGGCCGTCGAGCCCTACGTCGGCCAAATGGACCGAGCCCTGACCGATTTCGGAGGGCGGATGGGCGGTGGGCCAACGGTAGCCGTACAGACCGAAAACGAAAACCAATGGATCGGCACGCCGGAGGTCCAGCCCCACTTTTCACTGTCCGACGCTTCGTTCCGCTATGAAGCCACTCCGGTCGGATGTAGCGTCTATTCCCTGACCAACGCGGGGCCCCAGCGGGGGCAGTTGCGGTACGTGAATGGACCACAAACGGTTCGGGTGACGCGTGCGGGGTTGTTTGTCGCCAAAAAGACGGTGGATCTTTCCTGGTGGCCGTTTCGAACCGGTATTCCCCTGATCACCCTGCGACATACATTCGAGGCGGAAATCCGAGCGCACCTCGCGCGACGCATCAAACGCCTGCCGCCCGGTTCGGAGCGTTTGGCTGCGCTGAAGGACCTCGTCTTTCTTGGCGGATTCGATACAGCGGTGGAACTTGCGAAGTCCGTCCGCTTCACTCCCGACGAACGCGCATACACCAAAAAGGGATACCCCGGCGATTACATCGTACCCGGACAAACCACAATCCTCGCTCCGCTCCCCCTCCAGGTCCGATTCAATACGGATGAGTTACCCGTCACGAAGCTACCGTTTGTTCATGGGCGAACCTGGCTACGGTATGGCCGAGTGACCCTCCCCGGTAAAGGCATCGGTCACCTTACACTCCGTTCATCCAGAGCCTCTTTTGAAGACGCGTTGCTTACGTTTGAACCAGATAAAGTCTTGGTCCTTGGCGACCACCATCCCTTTCCTCACGATATGGATGGTTCAAATACGGGATGTGTGGTCACGGACATCGAAATGGATCAACGCTGCCAAGAGGCGTCACGTCCGCCGGCGGTAGGAGACATCCTATCTGCGCATACGGTGTGCTACGGCCGTGATCAAGGCTGGTTTCCTGGAGTCCTGCGGTCCCGACATGACGACCGGACCTTGACGACGATTTTGATGGCTCCCGACGTAGTGCAGGTCACTTGGGACGGTGACCGCTGGCAAGCCTGGTTCTCCGAACGAAGCTGCGACGAGCGTTACGACACAGATTCGCTCTGAATCGCCGAACCCACCTGACAGCTTGCCAGTATCAAGCTTCCTGCCCCGCCGAGGCGGTTGCGGCTGCCATCGAATCCTTCCCCGTTCACGTCAGGTGACGCTGAAGTCATGGTCATCCAACCGAAGCTCCCCTACCCTCCATTGGGTTGGTCATCGGAGACGCCATGGCGGAGTGGGAACACGACTTTTTCTTGGTTCATGCAAGTCCAGATGCATTCTTTGCGAAGGAGCTGCACAACGTCCTGGTAGAGCGAGGAAAGCGGGTGTTTCTCGACCAAGAGGTCCTCCGGCCTGGAGAACCCTGGGTTGCCCACATCGAGGAAGCCCTAAACAAGACCGAGATTGTGGTGATCATCGAGTCCCGATATTCCGCCCACGGCCACTACAATCAAGAAGAAACGCTGATTGCCATCGGGCTGGCCCGAGGACAAAATCGGAAGTCCGCCGTGATTCCCGTGCTCCTCGATGGTGTGCCCCCGCCCTATGGACTCAAGGGGCTGCACGCTCTGCCAGCCCGACGAAGTGCAAGTGAACCCGTCGCGGACAACCTCGTCTGGATCCATGAGGTCGCCCTTGCCGAACGCGAAGGGCGCGAGGTTCCCGAGCGACCCGAACCTCCCCCCAAGCCCCTCCCCATTCCCATCCGGAACCGCAACATCGCACTGGCCATTACGGGCATGGGTCTTTTCCTCGCGCTAGGCGCGCTCGTCTGGCCCCTGCTGGCTCCCTACCCCCTTAAGGAGGACGTTGACGGAAACCTCGAAGTGATCGTGGGCTCCAAACATATTCTCGAGAGCAACCTGCTCTGCGCGCTCCTCGCCATTGTCATCACAGAAGACGCCGACGGCTACACCGCACGTTGCACCTACGACACGGGCGGCGGCGAAACCGCACGGGATGCCCTGATGAAAGGGGACATCCATATGTACCCCGACTATTCCGGCACGATCCTACACGAGTACACTGGCGACGGCCCTCGAGAGTGGCTGGATCAATTGAAACGCGCCGAATCGGCTCGGACCCTCGATCTCAAAACGCTGAATCAACGGGCTGAAGAATACACCGCATTTCGGCAACGCGACACGAGGTGGCACCAGACCTTTCAACCCAAGGTTTGGCTCGAGTCGCTCGCCCTCTTTGGATTCGACAACGAGTGGGAATTGCTCTTGTCCCGGGCTTTTGTGTCATTACACCCCGATCTTGCTGCAGAAAAGGAGGCCCGAGGATTCATCTCACTTGGCACCCTGTTCGGTTCGCCAGCGTGGGCCCAACTCGATGTGTGCTCCTACCCCGAGTTCAAAGACCGCCAAGATGGCCTGCGTGGCCTAAAGGAGCGCGCACCATCGGGCGACGTTCGAACCGTCGACTTCGCCTCCCCGACCCGACGCTACTGTCGACTGCTTCCGCTTGACTACGATCGTGCGGAACCAGAGAACACACCCGCACCCTGGTGTGATTTGGTCGATGGCTACGGCACGGACCCAGAGACCGAACTGTTGGTCCACTCTGGCTGGGCGGTTGCCGTGCGCGACATTCCGATTCGGGGTCGTCACCACTGGCTGACCTACCACCCCGTCGCCCTGTCGCGCAGCGATTTCGTGAGTTCCCACCCAAAGGTCAAAGAGGCCCTCCAGCTCTTGCACCGCTGCATCAGCAAGGAGGAGATGATTCGGGCCCTCGTGGAACTGCAATACGGGGACGAAGGCGCCACGGAGGAGGATGTCTTCAGCGCATGCGTCGATCCGTCACTCATCCACGTGGCGGTCGAGAAGCTGCGGGAAAATGACGAGCTGAAAACCAGGGTGGAGAAGTCCGCCCGACGGATGCTGAAGCAGGTTCGTAACAAGGATCGTCAAGGAAACTGCGACCCTGCGCACGTCCCCATCTAGAGCGTCGGACGTGGGAACCCTCGAGTTTCGCACGCTGAGCGACGTTGTCGGGTTCAGTACCCATCTTGGACCGTAGCGCCCGATGGCATGCCAAACGCCGATCGTGACAACGCAGGCTGCGCTTGCACCTCGTTCAGGGTGATTTCCGTCACCTGCTCACCTGGTCCATCTTCCCACGAGAACGTGCGGTACTGTCGGGGCAACCGTAAGTCTTGGACGGTTTGTGCGCCATCGTAGGCCATGATCTTCCAAGGGCTGTGTTGCCCCTCCTCGAAGAAGCCTGGGTAAGACACGATGTAGCGCAGGGCGATGACGCGCTTGGTTTCGTTGGCGATGTAGACGACGTAGGCATCGTCATCGGCATCACCGGTGCCATCGGCAAAACTCACCCGTACGAGGGTGCTCGCCTGTCCTTCGAAGGTGGCAGGCTCGTCGAGTTCGAGCTGAACCCCCGAATCGGCAAGCACGAACGGGATGCCTACGAAGTAGTACGGCGTGAGGGACCAGAATCGCGGATTGATGGGGAGGGACGACCCCTCGGGCACCTGTTGCCATGCATGTTCGCCGTCCCAGCCGAATCGCACGTTGGGATCGGCGGCCAACGTATGGACTGCACGACTACGCCACAGGTCGACCACCTGGCGGGTGTCGCGGCGAGGCTTGCCATTCAGGGGTCGGTAGTCAAAGTGAAAGGCGAGCGGTGAAGCTCCAAACCAAGCATCCAGTCCTCCGGCGGCTTCGATGGCAGACCAAACCACCGTTCCGGCCTCGGTGCGGCGAAGGCGAGCCTCGGCTTGCCGAGTTCGCTCTTCGATCCATGCGGCTTCGGGCCGCGCCAAACCCTCCACGTCGCGGGTCGCCTCGGCCTCGTTTGCGGCGGGTGGCGAAACCTGAGTGCGACACGCGAGCAAAATCATCAGCATCCTGGACTCCTGTGGGCTCAACCATGCCTCAAGGTCGTTTGGAGTCTGTCTCCGTTTCAGTCCGCTCATCGATACCAGAACCGCAACGCCAACGCTGAGGACGCCATGGTAGACTCCCCATTCCCACCAACGGTAGGGTGGCTGGGAAATGCAAGCTCCTCACACTCCAATCATTCAACGCTCCCACTCGCGATGCGTGGTCAACGGCCTCGACCCCGCCGGACGGCTGCCCGATCGGCTCACCGCACGCGAGCTTGCCGAACAGCGTGAGGGATTTGAAGCGGTCGTGGGCCCCGCGTTCGCCGCGGTCGAAGACCTTCAGGGGGTCGTGGAGCACTCGCGGTGCGCATTGCTCATCGCCAACCGTGAGGGCGTCATCGTGCATCGCACCGGGCGCAATCGCGAGGCGACAGCACTCGGACCAGCCATCGATGTGGGCTCGGTATGGACGGAAGACCTGGCCGGTACGAACGGAGTAGGCATCACCCTGTCCGAAGGGGTCCCGGTCACGGTGAGCGGCACCGAACACCTTCTCGAGACGCTCCATCCCTTCAGCTGCACGACCGTTCCGCTGCTCGATGCCCACCAACGCGTCTTTGGCGTCGTCGACCTCACGACATGGTCCGCGACCCAGCCCGACATTCCCTTTTTGGCGGACGCGCTGGAGCGTTTGGCCCATGACGTCCATTTTCGTTTGTTCGCGAAGGCCCATGCCAATGCGTTCCTCGTCGACCTGTCGCTTGAGCCGCCAACCGAGCTTGTGGCGCCGCGGGCCCTCGTGGCCGTGAAACAGGATGGCTCGATTGCGGGCTTGTCTCAACCCGCGATGCAGCTTCTTGCCTCGATCGCCCCGGAACCTGCCACGACCGCGCTGGGAAGTTTGCTCCGCGAACGATTTGGCGCGGACCTCACCGCACTGATGGCATCGCCGGTCCAGGCGGTCAACCGAGCCATGTCCGTGTTTCTACGTATGGTTCGCGCCCCTCGGCAAACGCGCCGCCCTCGTCAACCTCTCAGCACGGTCCCAACGTCCACGACGCTTGAAGCGCTTGCGGGTCGTGACCCCGTGATGCAGCGTCATGTCGACCTGATCGAACGGGTGCGAGACCGGAACCTGCCGCTCTTGCTCCTTGGGGAAACCGGAACGGGTAAGGACGCCCTCGCGAAGGCCATCCATGCGTCCGGGGCCCGGCGCGACAATCCGTTCGTCGCGGTGAATTGTGCCTCCCTACCCGAATCGCTGCTCGACAGCGAGCTATTCGGCTACGCGCCAGGCACCTTCACCGGAGGCACCAAAACAGGAAAGATTGGCAAAATCGCCGCTGCTCACCGCGGGACGTTGTTCCTCGACGAGATTGGCGACATGCCGCTGCCCCTCCAAGGCCGACTGTTGCGGGTCCTCGCCGAGGGCGAAGTGACCCCACTCGGGACCGTCGAACCCATCGCGGTCGACCTGCAGGTGATCAGCGCAACCCACCACGACGTCGAGTCGCTGGTCGCGCAAGGACGCTTTCGAGAAGACCTCTATTACCGGCTGAGCGGCGCTGCGTTCGAGCTGCCCGCGTTGCGTGACCGTGCCGACCTGCCGGACCTCGTTCACCGCATCCTGCACGCGGAGGGCCTCGGAAGCCCGGCCGTAGGCATCCATCCCGCGGCCATGGCGTGCCTCGTGGCCTATCCGTGGCCCGGCAACGTGCGCCAACTCCAACAGGTGCTTCGCTTTGCGCTCGCGTGTGCAGGCGACGACGACATCAACGTGGCCCACCTGCCGGAGCGCGTCCAAAGCGCCTCCCGGCCCCCGAAACGGTCGCTCGACGAAGTTCGCGAAACCTCCGAGCGCGACGCCGTCCTCGCCGCCCTCGAGGCCTCGGCGTGGAACGTATCGGCAGCCGCCGTCCGACTCGGGGTCGCCCGCACAACGGTGCACCGCAAGATGCGGGCATTCGGGATTGCCAGACCGGGCCGCAGCTCCAAGCCCTGATCGTGTTCCACCTTCGCGACAGTCGCTTGCACACGTGATGCAGGTTTGCTTCACCCGCGACGGGTGAATCGACCGAATCTCGATTCTCGGCTTTGGCATGCCGGTTGCTTTCGCATCCAATGCACACCGGACCGGGAGTGGGGATGGAACCGACCCGCGAACAGAAGCTGTGGATGTACGAAACGATGGTGCTGAGTCGGCGCTACGAAGAGGCGATCGAGACGATCTACCTCGAAGGAAAGACGCCGAGGTTCGATATGGCGGCAGGGCCCATCCCCGGGGAGATGCATCTGTCAAACGGTCAGGAACCCGTGGCCGTCGGGGTGTGTGCCCACCTCGAACCGACCGATGTCGTCACCGCTACCCATCGTCCTCATCACCAAGCCATTGCGAAGGGGGTTGACCTACGCCAGATGACCGCGGAGATCTTTGGCAAGTCAACCGGGCTTAGCGGTGGTCGGGGCGGTCACATGCACCTGTTCGATCCGCGGGTGAACTTTGCCTGTTCCGGCATCATCGCCCAAGGCATGGGACCGGCGGTTGGGGCCGCATTGTCTAGAAAGATGCAAAACAAGCCGGGCGTTGCGGTCTCGTTTATCGGAGAAGGCGCTGTCAACCAAGGCGCCTTCCATGAAAGCATGAATCTTGCTGCACTTTGGCAGTTGCCCGTCATCGTGGTGGTGGAAGACAACGATTGGGGCATTTCGGTGTCTAAGAAGGACTCCACCGCGGTAGCTCGCAACGACGTACGCGCCGCGGCCTACGGGATTCCCGGTCACTTCGTCGCTGACAACGATCCGATCGAGATCTTCCGCGTCGCTGGCGAGGCCATTCAACGCGCCCGAAACGGTGGAGGGCCGACGCTCATCGAAATCGAGACCTACCGTTTGGCCGGCCACTTCATGGGAGATGCGGAACAGTACCGACCCAAGGGCGAAAAGGATGCCCTCTTTGCCAAGGATCCAATTCCGAAACTGCGGCAACAGTTGATGGCCCAAGGTGACCTCCACGAAGCGGAAGCCACCGCCATCGATGAGCGCGTCCAGGCCCGGGTGGACGATGCCATCCAGTTTGCCAGGACGAGCCCCGATCCGCAGCCCACCGATGCGCTGACCCGCGTGTTTCACCCCCTCACCTAGTCCCACGGAGGAGCCAACGTGTCAGAACAAGGTCGAAAGCTTACGATTGCAAGAGCCATGGCTGAGGCCATCGCTCAAGAGATGCGAATCGATCCCACGGTGTTCGTGATGGGAGAAGACATCGCGGCGCTCGGTGGCGTGTTTGGGAACACGCGCGGACTGCTTGAAGAATTCGGTGCAGAACGCATTCGCGACACCCCGATTTCGGAAACCGCGTTCATGGGAGCGGCGACGGGAGCCGCGTCGGACGGCATGCGACCCATTGTGGAACTCATGTTCGTCGACTTCTTTGGGGTGTGTTTCGACGCCATCTACAACTCGATGGCCAAGAACACCTATTTTTCGGGCGGCACCGTGAAGGTGCCGGTGGTCCTCATGACCTCCACGGGAGGGGGGTACTCCGATGCAGGACAACACTCTCAGTGCCTGTACGGAACCTTTGCGCACCTGCCGGGCATGAAAGTGGTGTCCCCTTCGAACGCCTACGACGCCAAAGGTCTCATGACCGCCGCGATCCGAGACGACAATCCCGTGGTGTTCATGTACCACAAGGGCCTGCAGGGCATGGGGTGGCTGGGCACCGAAGCGAGGTCCATCGTGACCGTGCCCGAGGAGTCCTTCACCCTCGAGATTGGCAAGGCCAAGGTGGTTCGCGAGGGCCGGGATGTCACAGTGGTGGGCCTGGCCATGGGGGTGCACCATGCCCTTGACGCGGCCGAACAGCTGGCCGCACGAGGCATCGACGCCGAAGTCATTGACCTTCGCTCGCTCGTACCCCTCGATCGGCAGACGGTGATCCAATCCGTCCAGAAGACGGGGCGGCTGGTCGTGGTGGACGAGGACTACCACAGCTATGGTGTCAGCGGTGAAATCATCGCATCGGTGGCCGAACATCGTGACGGAATCCTGAAGTCCGCGCCGCGGCGGGTCACCTACCCCGATGTGCCCATTCCATTCGCCAGGGAACTCGAGCAATTCTGCCTTCCCAACGCCACCAAGATCGTGGCCGCCGTCGAAGCGATGGGAGCCCCTGCATGAACACTCCTGTCGTCGTCCCCATGGACCTATGGGACGAAGAAGAGGCCGAGGGTGTGGTGACCGCCTGGATGTTCGACGATGGGGCGTCGGTGTCGAAGGGGGCCATCGTGGTCGAGATCATGGAAGGAAAGACCCAGCATGAGATCGTCGCGCCCGCCGACGGCATCCTCCGCATCGTTGCAAAAGCGGACGAGATCATCACCAAGGGCGCCACGCTCGGGACCATCGAAGCCCCCTCGTGATCGTCGCCTTCGCGGATCCTGCGGAGGCGTTCGAGATGGAGCGCCAGCAGTTTGGCGCTCCCAAGGGCCAGTGGGTGGTCTGGACAACGCCACAGTGCTTGGTTGTGCCTCGCTCGCTAGCGAATCGTGCAAACTTCGAGGCGGCGAGAACCGAACTGCGGCGAGCAGGCTGGCCCATCCACGTTCGAAGCAGTGGGGGGAGCGTCGTGCCTCTTGGACCCGGCATTATCAACGTGACCCTTGCGCGGCCGCCGTCGCCCGAAGTGGCTACGATCGCCATGGCCTACGAACATCTCTGCGCGCCCCTACTGTCTTGGCTCGAAGAATTGGGAGAACCTGGAGCGTTTGGTGCTGTACCAGGAAGCTTCTGCGATGGTTCGCACAACGTCATCGTACGAGGCCTCAAGGTCGCGGGGACCGCACAGCGGCGAGGTAGAAGCGGAGTGCTGATGCATCTCAGCCTCACCGTAAACGCCGATCTTGAGGCGGGGGTTGAGGCCGTCCGGAAGTTCAATCGTGCCCTCAATCATCAGGAACACGTATCTGCCGGGTCGCACCTCAATCTGGCGGAGATCATCCCTTGCACCCCTGAAACGGTGGGTCGCGAACTGCTGCTCCGGGTCTAGTTCGCCCTTAGCCTTGGTGGCGCCTCCGGTATTGGCTAGGCGAGCAACCGTATGACGAACGAAACGCTCGGCTGAAATGTGCGGCGTCGCTGAATCCCCAGCGAAACGCGATCTCCGAAATGGAGGCGCGTCGGTCGAGCAGCAGGTCACGGCGGCAGCGTTCAAGGCGAGCGCCCCAGACGAATCGCCCGACCGTCCGACCGTGTTCGGCAAAGGCCCGGTCCAGTCCCCGCCGGGACAAGCCCAGGGTACGAGCCAGCAAATCGGCCGAAAGTGCAGGATCGCCCAGATGCTCCAAGATGTGCCGCTCCGCGCGAGCCACAACGCGTTGCGCGGTCGTTGTGGGCTCTCCCGATTGGGTCGAGATCGCGGCCGCAAGCAGCTCGGTCGCACTCTTGAGCGCCGCATGCTGGCTCGCCGGCTCGAGGCCTTGTCGAAGCGCGGCCAAGGTGCGCAGTTGGGCGAGGAGCAGTGCGCCGCAACCCGCCTTGGCGTCAAAGCGCTGGCCCAGGTGGCGATCGCGGAATCGTAGAGTCGGCAGCAGCAATTCTGGGGGCAACATCAAGGTCAGCTTGCGGAGCCGAACCGGCACCTCGAATGCCGTGGGCCGGGTGGTGTCCCAGAGCGTGAACTGTCCCGCCTCCAAGACGACGCTTCCTCCCGGCTGTTCGATCCGCTCCCTCCCCGTGACCACGAACAACACGCCCACCTGGTGCCGGGCCGTCTGCGCGAGTTCAGCCGGTCCACGATGGCCCCTGCAAGGGTCACACACGCAGGACAACACCCGGCCCAACCCCACAGACCGTTCCTGCACAATGCCGTGGAACGCACCATCACGGCGAATCGGCATGTCCCACGACTCATGGGTGGACCGTACGGCCTCCCGCCAGTGGTCATACTGGCGGGCGCTGGGGATGCCATCTGTCGTAAGTGGTGCATTCGCCATGGTCAACGAACGACGATACCGCAGGTTCTATCCTCGCGCTACCGCCCGTTTGGGGTCAGGCTTGACCAGCCATTTGTTCGGCTTGTTTGTCGGCAAAGAACTTCCAGTCCAGCATCATGGCCACCGACCCATCGGGATTGACGAAGGCCACGGGGCCATGGTTTGTAAAGAGCAGCTCGGTGTCTTCGAGGAATGTCGTCGACTCGTGATACACGCCGAGCGGCTCGTAGCCGTAGTCTCCAGAGACCGCGCGGCCCGCTCGGTAGTCCATCACCCCTTTCAGCATGAGGTATTCCCCCGCGCCATGGTGGTAGTGCGGAGGAAATCCGGACCCCTTGTCGCAGCGGAAGAGAACCGTCCAAACACCGGTTTCGGAGCTGGTCCGAAGCACTTTGTAGGAGATGCCGTCCCCGAATTCGATCCAGGGGAGTTCTGAGGTCCGGCAGAGCACATCGGCAGGGTTTTCATGGTTCATCAGCGACTCCATGGGTCGATCGTCGTGCATCGACGATGCTACCTGCGCGATGCGGGAGCTTCTTGCCTGGACCGGACACATCCCTGGTCTGTGTCGGACAGTCCACAAACGGCGGACGCCCGACAACTGCCTACGCCAGCTCTGCGTCACCGGTTCCGACCTTTTCGACCCACGTTCCAATGGACCCTCATCCGTTCGCGGGCCCCTACGATCATCCCCCCGATGCCGACTTGTCTACAGATTCATGGAATTTGCTGAACAGCTCGGAAGAACTTCCACTTCAGGTTGAGACGTTCAAAGCGACCAAGTTGGTCCCCAACGGTTTCGCCAGGTCCCAGGAAAAGCGTCCCTCCCTTGGTTTGAAGACCAAAGGACAGTCGACGGACGACGGAACGCTGGGCCCCCGGGCGCAAGTACATCAAGAGGTTGCGACACACCACCAAATCTAAGTTTGAATAGGGCGGATCCGTTAGCACATCGTGAACCCCGAACGTAATCATATTTCGAACAAAGGTTCGGATCCGCCACTCTGTGGCCGTTCGCTCGAAGTACTTCGAGCGATAGGCCTGTGGCACACTCTCGATGTCCGAATCAGTGAAACAACCCAGTTTCGCACGTTCGATGGCCCCCCGATCCGCATCGGTTGCGAACAGACGAAGGAGGGACCGGCCTCGGGAGAGGTTTCCCTCCGTCGCCTCGAGCAATGCGATGGCAAGGCTGTAGGCTTCCTGCCCCGTTGAACAACCCAGAATCCAGATCCGACGGGCTTGTTCGACCCTCCGATATTCAGGAAGCACGTGTTCACTCAACCAATGCCATGCCTCTTGGTCCCGAAAGAAATCCGTTGTTCCAGTCAGAAAATCCAACGTGAGGGCAGACAGCTCTGCCGTGTCTTCTTGAAGACGACTCGCATATCGTTCAACCTTGGAAAGGTCCGCGAGCCTCATTCGCCGGTAAATCCTTCGGGCGAGCGGGCTCTCTTTGTACAAAGAGAATTTAATGCCTGAAACGTCAGCGACCGAGGCAATGATGCCTTGAACGGCTCGCTCCGACTCGTCGACTGGCCTTGGCGCCAAGCCAACCATCTTCTGCACCAATGCGCCAGGACTGAGAACAAAGTCGGCCTCTCCGGCCTCGATCGTGCGCCGGGGCATTCCGGTGGATTCCGCGGTGAGAGGGTCCTGCACCAGTACAACGCCACCGTGACGGCGAATCCTGGTCACCCCACGGGTCTCTTCCCCGCCTCGGCCCGAAAGAACCACCGCGATAGCGCGTTCGCCCTGGGCATCCGCGAGACACTGAAAGAACAAGTCCACGGGCTGGGGACTGCCCACCACCCGTTCGCTTAGCGTTAGTCGTTGTCCAATGAAGCGCACGCGCTTGCTGTGGGGCAGCACGTAGATGACTCCGGGCACCACCATTGTGCCGTCAACCGCATGGGTGACCTCAAGGAGCGTCCACGTCTGAATCTCCTCCGCCGACGTCGGGCTCATCTTAGGGGAGGGGTTTTCAATGATGAAATAGGCTAACGTGCGTTCAATGGGCAGCCGACGAACGATGTCCTGCAGCGCTTTGATCTCACCCGCCGACGATGCGATCCCTACAATTGGAAAGGGTGTCGCAAATGAAACAGGACTGTTGCTACCGGGGGTCTCTGACATTGTTGACATGCTCCCATGGGAGTACGCCAGCAAAGTGGACAGTTGTGGTAGGCATGGTTCTCCTGGCTTTGTTTGTTGCGAGTAGACCACACTCGGCCCACAACGGAAAGGAAAATTCCCAACTTTCGCCCAAGAGTGCCCTGGCCGCCACGACCCTGTGGGCGAGGACTGAAATAGGCGCGAGGCTTGGATTGAGGCGCTTAGAATGCTTCGCCAACGTACAGGTAGAAGCCAGGGCCATCTTCACTGATCCCGAATTCGACCCGCGTGTAGATGTCGGAGGAGGGAAAGGTCAGCACCCGCAGTCCGCCGCCGGCGGTGTAGAGTGGCCGGGCGTCGCGAAGCTCCGACCAGCTCGGGTAGACCGTCCCGCTGGCGACGAACGCAGCCAGGCCGATGCGTCTGGTAAAGCCGAGCGGCAAAGGAAGAATCCGAAGTTCAGCCTGCGCGGCGACGAGATGCCGATCTCGGTAGCGACCTCGGTAGTAGCCGCGCATCATCCCATCGCCTCCAATGAGGCCAAGCTCATTGAACGGAAGGTCACCGCCACCGAACTGACCGAGAATCTGTCCGGCGAGGATGACGGACCGGTCGCGCGAAACGGGTCGATACCCACGCAGGTCTAGGTAGACATTGTGAAACGAGTACTCGCTGAGCAGTCCCGCGCGACTGGCGAGGATGGCCAGCTCCGCAAATGCTCCGTCACGGACATTGAGAGGGTTGTGCCGAGTATCGTAGGCAAGCCCAAGACCAGCGGTGACGTTCGTCGTGCCATCCCCCCCACGGGGAAGCGGCACCTCCCGCCCGTCCTCCGCCTCGAAACGCACGGCCCCCAGGCTCGAGATGCCGACTTCAGGCCCGAGGTACCACTCGCTCTGCCCCAACCGAAACAGCACCCGCTCCCGCGCAACGAGTTGGCGGGCGAACACCACCACCGAATCGTCGTAGCGCGCATCCAGACCGATGCCGTAGTACAGCAGTGGGAAATTCGCGATGATGCCTTCACCGAGGAAGGATCGGCGACTTCGATTCGAGAAGATGGCGTGTTCGAAGGTCAAGCCGTACTGACGGTTGAGCGTATAGAATACGTAGAGTGGGACTTCGCTTAGGCGATTGTTCACATCGCCCCGGCTATGGAACAAGACCAGGCCCGACAGTCCGACCTCGAGGCGGGTCTCTGGAGCATAGGCCAGCACGGGGTAGGCGAGGAACTGCGGCTTTCCAGGATTCTCCGGTCCGTAGAGCAACGTGTAGACGTAGCGAGCCACCCCACGGTCCGGCCGCTGCCACTTCCGCTCGGTCTCGCCCTGCGACTCTGTCGAGTGTTCAGAGGGCGTTGCGCCGTCCGTTTCTTGAGAATGGGAGACGGAGGCCAGGCCAATGAGCGCTGGAAGGAGCCAGGTCATGGAGGAGGGTAAGACGAACGCGAGCGGGACGGCCAGAGGGAATTCTCCGATGGCCTTCACATCCTCGACGCTTGCCCCAGGACGCGATCAGCGCTCCGGGTGGGCAGCCACTCGCGCCCACCGCCGATCCATCCACCCTCTCGCGTGATCGCCGACCGTCGCCCGGCCATCGTTCACGTAGGTGCCCGGTAGACTTCTGGAGGTCACGTCCACGGGAGGACCGATGGCAACCCAATTGCAAACGCATGCGCTCCTCGCCCGACTGGAGCAGTTGGAAAGACGGGAGGCTCAGCGGAGGTCACGCAACCGAACGATCCGATGGGGCCTACTGCTCTGTGCTTTCGGGAACTTGGAAACGCAGTGATTCCCGCGGGAGCGCTGGTCTACTTCAAGAGCAAATCCTGCCCGGAAGGGTGGGGGGAAGCAACCGAAGGGTACGGCCGCACCATCGTGGGCATGGTCGGTTCTGCAGGCTCGCTAGCTGCTCAGGTTGGTCCTGCCCTCATCGATCAGGAAGCCCGCGTCCACGCGCACCAGGTTGACCCAGCCACTGCGACCACCGAGGACGCAGGCAGCCACAATCATCAGTGGTTCGAAGACGGTCTGCACACCTACACCAACACCGGAGCCGATCAGGGTTTGGTCCTGATGTTCCCGGATGGCGGAGGCACAAATCAGAGAGTGCTCCTAGATGTTGGTGGCGTAGACTACTTTACCGACCAGCACGGGACCCACAACCATGCGTTCGATCAAGGCTCGTCTACCACCAACCCGTTGGAGCCCGAGCTTCGTTCTAGCGACTTCACAACGCTACCCTACATACAGTTCCTGCTTTGTGAACGACTTCCAGACTCTTGAAACCGAATCGGTGAATCCAATGACCTGGAGGGCACCCAGCCGCTAAACCCGATGGCTGACGATCGAGAATGTGACTCGCATCCATTGTATGGAGTGGCCCATCCACCTGCTTGCCGTAACGTGCTCCCCGGAAAGTAGACCAACTGTATTTTCCAGTGAGGACAACCCATTTGGTCTCTGGGTCTCAAAGCCCGTTGCCTCCCAGTGCGCCTGGCTGTGCGATCGACGCGCGACCCATGTGGTCCATGAACGCGCGTACACGCTGATTGCTTCGTAGTTCGGCGAGCGTCAGGAGCCAGAGGTCCCGTCCAAACTCCTCATGCACGGGTCCTATTTGCTTCAGGTCAGGAAGTGTCGCTGCGTAGAAGCAGGGAAGAAAGTGCACGCCAATTCCGGCGGCAATCGCACGCCGTAGAACCATTGCACTCCCATCGACAGAAAACACGATTTTGGCGCCAGCGGCATGCCGCTCCATCCATGCCGTCATCCAAGACGGAGAGGGTGAGCGAGGATCACGGCCGATCCATGGAAATTCTCCGTAGTCCGAACCCATGCCAACAGACTCGACCAAGACGGTACTGCCGTAGACAGCGAACTCTACCCTGCCCACGCGACGGCCAACGAGATGTTCAGGAGGACCGTTGGATAGACGTAGCGCTACGTCGGCCTCACGGCGTGACAGGGAAACCTCCCTGTTCTCGGCGCTAAGCGTGAACTCCACGCTAGGGTAACGGCCGCAGAATTCGGAGAAGTCTTCATAGAAGCTTTCGAACAAGAAATCGAGCGTCGAGACGCGCAGCGTTCCGCTAAGTTTGGTGTCCCCACCCAGCACGCGACCCTCTGCAGCCAGAACCTCACCCTCGAATGCCGACGCAAGGTCTACGAGTTCTTGCCCCGCGTTTGTCGAAACGTACCCCTGTGGCGTTCGATCAAACAAACGTACGCGTAGCTGCTCCTCAAGGGAACGAACGCGCCGACTGACCGTGGTGTGCGTCACGCTAAGCGAAGATGCTGCCTTGTTGAGGCTGCCATGGCGACCAACGGCAAGAACGTAGCGCAGACTCTCCCAGTCCATTCGTCACCTTGGTTCACATGGTTTCTCGACTCTATTCCCGTGACGGTGAGTCGGTGTTCTTCCATGCCCCACGCACCCTGTTCGCTAAACTGACGGCTTGTGGGCGACCCATGCATTCAGTAGCACAGAGCGGTATACGAGTGCTGGTTCGTCGAACCCCGTCGACTGGATGAGTCGCGCCACCGCCGCGCTCGGCCATAGCGACATTCGACCTGACATCTCTTCGAATCGATCAGCCGGAAGGCGGTGGTATCGTAGTGTGTCGAGCCAGATTTCCATCAACGCACTGGAAGATGGTTCGTCTTTGTCGAATGCGAGGTCCGCATTGATCAACAATGCCGGCCTACTCGCGCGAGATCTTTCCAGTTCGGTCGACGGTCTTGAAATGAACTTTGCCGTGAATGTAGCCGCCCCATGGTGGCTCACACACGCTGTTCTACCTGCACTTCGGCGCTCGACGCATCCACGGGTGGTCAACGTGACAGGGGGTGCGCCATTTGGCGGACTGGACGTCGACAACCTCCAGGCCGAAAAGGGATTTCTCGGGCTGAGCACCTACTCCATGGCCAAACGGGCGATGGAAGCAATGTCACAAGAACTCCGGCGTCGACTCGAGCCCGATGGCATCGACGTGGTGGTCGTATACCCGGGTGGAGCATCCACATCGATGACCCAGGGGATGAGCGCAGGACTGTTGCCTTGGTGGATGCGCCCGATGTGGCCCGTCTTCGCAATGTTCAGCAGGGACGACGGTGGCAAGAGTGCGAAGAAGGCGTCTCGCTCCTCCGTGTGGGCTGCCACGACCCGTGAGCTCGGCGTTTCTTCCGACGAGTTTGTGCGGCCGGACAAGACCAAGAAACGACTTCACAAGACGGTCCTGGATCAGGATGCCCAGCGGACCGTCATCGAAACCATCGAATCGGCACGAAGCAACGCCGGAAGCTAATCCGATCAAGTGGACAGATCGTAGTTGATGTCTCAGGTCGCCTGAGGCATTGGTGAGCGGGAGCCGAGAGCCTTCGAATTAAGAATTAATGCCGCAGTTTGCCTCAAACGACTGGGTATTCCTTTGCATCAAGGTCTAGCCCTTGGGGGAAACGTGTTGCATTGGTGGAGTTCGGTGTGGACCCTCATGGCGTGCGCGCCGCCGGATGCCGAAGATGTTCCAGTCGAAATCGAGGAGGCGACGGAGTTTTTGTTCGCGCATATCGACGATGAAGCGCCCGACACGCTCCAGTTGGTGATCGAACAGACGATCCTGCCGTATGTCCAGGCAAAACTCGACGCGGTGGTCGATCCATCCGACCCCTTCGATCCTGGCTACTTTACCGACCTTTCGCCGCTCACCGAGGCGAACCTCGGGTCCCTGTCGTTGCCTGAGGGCACGCTCGCCGAAGACCAGCGCGTTCCCGTCGCCCGCGCCTACCGCTCTCGCCACGCGACAGCATCCTTCCGTCAACTCGCCGCCGTTGCGGATCGAACCTGCATCGAGCCCGAAACCACCCATTGGGCCCAGCGGGAGTACACGACCGACCCCGATTGCTACGCGAATGGCGAATGCACCTGGATCGCTGCGATTCAGCCAACGCTCAAGGTCAATCCCCTTGCTGCAATCTGGTACGACCAACACCTCGAGCAACGCAAACTGTCGATCGAGGTCGAGGACGAACCTTGGGACGTCATCGTCTCGAGAAGCTTCCTCACCGAATCCTGGGCTTCGAAAAACGGCAACAACCATTGGGACCAACTGTGGACCCTGGATGTGGTGGTCGATCAGCCCGACGGCGCGGTCACTTGGAGCGCATACTGGAGTGCGATGCGGGTTCAGTGGCTAACCGATGGGATTTTGGCCACGAGCGTGCGGGCAGGCATGGTCGAGGCCAGCGCTTGGGCGGACCACTTCATTGCGCAAGGCACTCCGCACCCAGACTGCCCGCATGTCCGCGGCGCCCCCATGCCCGAACGTTGGCCCAACGGCTCGGAATGAGGGTGCCGAACTTGATCGTCTACGTCTGAACGGGTGAGGCGCCCTCTGTCGAGGAGGAGCGCAGCCACCAGGCGTACAACGAAGGCACGACGACCAAGGTGAGGCCCGTCGCAGCGATGAGACCACTGATCATGGACCACGCCAACGGGGGCCACAACGGGCTGCTCGACAAGGCCAACGGCAACATGCCCGCGAGCGTGGTCGCCGTCGTGAGAAGGATCGGTCGGTAGCGCCGCTGGATGGCGTCGCTAACCGCCTCCTTGATGGAAGCTCCCTGGTCGCGACGAACCTCGACCACGTCGATCAACACAATCGCGTTGTTCACGACGACACCCGCCAAGGCCACCACGCCCAGTAGCGACATGAAGCCGAACGGCTGGCCCGACAAAGCGAGGCCAGGCAGCACGCCCACCACCACGAGCGGCACGGTGGCAAGGACAATCCCTACACGTCGCAAGCTGTCGAAGGCCAGCAAGAGGAACAACAGCAGCAAGCCAAGGCCAACGGGCAGCGTTTGCAGCAACGCCACATTCGCCTCAGATGAACTTTCGCGCTCTCCCCCCACCACGACCCGAACGTCGTCGGGGACGGCACGCTGGAGTTCACCGAGGAACTGCGACGACAATGCGGCCCGGACTGCTTTCTCTCGGACTGCTTTCTCTCGGACTGTGTGTGAGCCTGCATTTTGTAGCGGCGATAGCTCAGTATCCAGACAATCAGTGCGATCGCTAGCCACAACAGTCGATTCCAAATCAGCAGTCCGCCCAGCGAGGGCATCAGCGTATTATGCTCAAACACTGTCCAGCTCAGCGTATTAGACTC
>JBCCQY010000143.1:0-24551 GCA_039208735.1 Myxococcota bacterium
GCCAGGTAGCCAATCGGCCGCAAAATGAAGCGCAACACCGCACGAACCTCCCTGGCTAGGCCGGTGTCGATCATCAACCCCGGGTCCACCGCGAAGACGTCGACGGCGCGACCCGCCTGGCGAAGCCGAGCCTGGAGGCCCCGCGCCTGAAGCACGTTTCCGAGCTTCGAGGTCGAATACCGAAGTGGCCCAACCGCGAGCCGTTCGGCCTCGGGCAGCGTCTCGGGCAACGCCTGACCCCGAGTCCCAACCCAACGCGGAATGGGGACACCAGCCCGCCGGGCGAGCTGATTGTCAGGATCGTGGACCCCGCTGCTCAGCACGACAACGCGCCCGCCATCGACGACCCGGCGGGCGAGATGACACAAAATCAGCTGGTGGGCGAGAACGTTGACGGCAAACGTCAGCTCGAAGCCCTGTGCACTTCGCGCATCTCGGGCAATCGAAATGCCCGCGTTGGTTACGATGCCCGACAGTGGCTCCTCAGGAAGGGCGGCCAACGCCGATCGCACGCTTTCGAGGTCCGCCAAGTCCGCGAGGAAGGGCACAGCGTGACCCGGCGTGCGTCGGTTGATGTGTTCGCACAGCGCACGAACGGCCTTACCCCGCCGACCGCCCACGAGGAGCGGAGTCCCCTTTGCCGCCAAGCTAAGCGCCAACCGTCGCCCGAGCCCTCCGGTGGCTCCCGTGATCAAAATGGAGTGTTGCATGTTCCGATTTCCTTGGTGTTTGCTCAAAGTTTACAGTGTGAATCTTTGGATGTAGGAAGACATTCCACGCGTTCTAGGCGTGCCGTCCGGCCGAAGACCGGCAACCCGACGTAGCCACGCATCATCAGATCTCCAGCTTCAAGCCAGACCGTACCCGAGTACACGCGGCCATTGACAGGGGAGACCACGGTGCCGCCCATCCAGCGATCTCCGGCGCGCTGAAAGTCACGCAGGATCGTCTGACCAAGCTGATCGTGCTGCTCGGGTGTCCTCACCCACACGATCGTACCCGTGAGCAACCCCTCGTTGAGCTTCACCTCGACTTGCCGGGTGTGATCGGGGTTCCAGTACCTGCCCTCAATGTCATCAGCGTACGACACCGCTGCGAGCCACATCACCAAGCACCACATGCTGCCTCCCAAGCTCCCCCAGCTACACACGCTGGATCTTGGGATCGAACATAGGACTCAAGATTCACAACGTCAATCTTGAATCAATTCGTCCCGAAGACCAAGCTTCCGTCGATGTTGTCACAAACACGATGGTCAGGTTGGACCTCGGACCGCTGGCACAAGAACAAAAACGAAGCTCTATTCCACACGGCGTGTGCATTTTCTCAATGCGAAATTTTAGCGAGGTGAAGATGTCCCAATCACCCCCAACACGCGACGAGACCGTCACCTCGGTCGCCATGTGGATGTTGGGGCAAGTTCCTAGGTGGCTGCTCGATATTCAGACGGACAACGCCGACGTGCGGCGCCGCGGTCAAGCGCTGAGCCTGTTGCTTGCGATCTACGTCGGATGTGTTCCCGTCATTCCGGTCTGGCTCGTGCTCGACCCCCAACCCCCTCCTGTCACCAGGTTTTTCCTTATCCTTACGCCAATTCTCGCCTTGGTGTACGCCTTCGGGATCTGGCTGTGCCGACGAGGATGGGTAGACACGGCCGGATTTGTGATCAGCACCGCCATCGCGGCAACCGCCTTTATCGAAATGGTCCAGCTGGGTGCTTTTCAGCCCATCGCGTCCATCATCGGTCTTGCGGTGATCAGTGCGGGGTTCGGCATGCGCGCCCATTGGCTTGTGCCCATCGCTCTGATCTCCGCGGGATTCCTGACGGCGGCGAAGTACGCCGTGACCGGGACGTTGATCACCACTCCCGAGGACCTCGAACTGTTCTTTGCTCTATTCCTCCTCTACATCATTTCATTTACGAGTTTCCTACACGCGATGTGGACCCAAATCGTCTTCGGACGCCAGCTGGACGCCCAGCGCAAAGCCGAGTCAGCCAGGGTAGAAGCCGAGCACGCACGTGATGGAGCCCGCATCGCTCAGCGCGAAGCAGAACATTCGAATCAGGCGAAGTCGCTGTTTCTCGCCAACATGTCGCATGAGCTTCGCACACCCCTCAATGCGATCATTGGCTACTCTGAGATGCTCGAAGAGGATCTAGACGACAACGGGCTTCTCGACGATGTACAGAAAATCCACCGATCGGGCCGTCACTTGCTGAGCCTCATCAACGACCTGCTCGACCTTGCCAAGATCGAAGCCGGCCAGATGACGACGTGGATCGAGTCGGTGGAACTGCCCGAGCTGGTCCGACAAGCTGCCGATGACATTCGCCCCTCGGCGCAATTGCGACGCAACCACCTGCGCATCGAACTCGAAGCGGACTTGGGGACCATCCACACCGACCGCACGAAGCTTCGGCAGGTGCTCCTCAACGTGCTGGCCAATGCCGTAAAGTTCACGAAGGACGGAAACATCTGGGTTCGCGCCAGACAAGTTCTAAGGATGGGGCGCGAAGAACTCCAGCTCGAGGTGGAAGACACGGGCATCGGCATTGCAGAGGAGAACCTTCAGAAGATCTTCGTGGGTTTCGAACAGGCAGACCTGTCCACGACACGGGACTATGGTGGCACGGGGCTCGGCCTTGCCGTTTGCCAGCGCCTAAGCGAGTTCCTCGAAGGTTCGATCGAGGTGGCAAGCACGCTGGGCCAAGGCTCGACCTTCACCATCCGCGTTCCCATTACCCACAGCCAAGCCAGGCGTCTTCGCGACCTCCGGCCCGACTTGGCCTCGCGACCGACGCCGTCGCACCTCAATCCCGAACTCCCCACCGTTCTCGTGATCGACGACGACCCTTCGTCCCGCGAACGACTCACCCGAATGTTGAGGTCCCAACAGCTCAATGTTGTCTGTGCAGAGTCGGGAGAAGAAGGCCTGTCGTGGCCTCGCGACCATCACGTCGATCTGGTCTTTCTCGACATCCTGCTTCCTGGCGTAAGTGGCTGGGAGGTGTTGGCGGAACTCAAACGTTGGCGGCCGCGGCTCCCCGTTATCGTAGCTTCGGTGGTGGGGGAGCAGTACCGGGGGTTCGCGCTCGGGGCCTCGGAGTACCTCATGAAGCCGCTGAAGCGCGAGGCCGTACTCACCAGCGTGAGGCGACTGTTGCCTTCGAATGCGACCGATGTCGACATCTTGATCGTCGAAGACGATGAAGATGCCCGCTCCTTACTGTCGCGGACCCTTCGTGGGGAGGGATGGACGCTTCGGGAAGCCACCAACGGCGCTGAAGCCATCGGGCTCCTCGAGCAAGCGCGCGCCGACGTGATTCTGCTCGACCTGATGATGCCCAAGATGGATGGCTTCGACATGATTCGCCATCTTCGGCACCATCCATCCTGGCGCAGCATTCCTGTGGTCATCGTCACCGCCAAGGAACTCACGCCAGCCGAGCACTCGTTCCTCGAGCAAGGGATGGTCCAGGTCCTGGCCAAGAACGAGCTTGGTCACGCGGCTCTCGCAGAACAAGTACGAAGGGCCCTCGAACACCGTGCAGTTGTGGCAAACTAGGCCATCCTCATGTGGGAGAGAACATGATGCGTCCGGCTGCCCTGCTGGCCTGTGGTTTTGTCGCCTGCGCTCCGACTCCGGCGGCAGTCTGCGAGACCCTTGACATGGAAGAGGTGACGGACCTCCGGGCCGAACCGTTCGACATCGATGCCCCTGTCGGGCTGGACGCGCTTGTGGGGACCTTCCCGATCCACGCCTGGACGGTGGACGGCGATCCGGCGGGGCCACAGGGGCCCATTCCAGGGGAGCTTCAGGTGCGCTCGGCAGGGGCCATCGTGGCGGAGCAACGTGGACCCGAGGGCGTGTGTGGGACGACGTGCCGCTCACGTGGCATGTCGTCGATGGAGCATCGGTCGTCACCACGCAAGACCCTGACGAGGAAGATGCTCGCTACCCCATCGAAGCCATCACCCAGACCACGCTCGACCTGGCCTTCGATCAAAGCACGCCCCCGGTGGTGCCGACCGAAATCAGCCTGCGTCTGCTAAGCGAGCCTGGTCGGTTCGCCGGCACGATCCGAGGCTGGGGCGACCTCAACGTCGACAGCAAGGTGTACCGTGAGGTCGGCTGGTCGATGTTGGCGATCTGCGACGATTGCGCAACCACGCCACCGGCAACCGTTGACCCCTGACACGTCGATCATTCCAAGCCCAACAAGCTCATGTGACGCCGCGCTTCTCCTGCCAGGCCGCCCAATCTGTCCCGCAGGCCATGCACCACCTCGTCCCAGGCCGCGCGCATCTGCCTCGCACACAACTCGGCGGGCATCCGGCCCACACCGGTGCCCAGTCCCGGACTCATCACCGAAGCGATGGAGCGCAGTGGGCCTTCATTGTGCGCTTGGACGGCTCGAAGCGCCGCCCGAAATGCGAGATACGCATTGGGGGTTCTCGCCACGTTCATGGGCACCCGCATCGTTGGCGCGCAGATCAACCACCGAATGTCGCCCTCGGGGCGTCCCGTAGGCACGATGAGGGCACACCCTACCGGCAACTCCCCGCCCCAGTCCTCGGCAATGGCCTGTCGGACCCGGTCTTCCAGATCCCAGCCAAAGTGCTCGACGTAGACCAGGTCGATGCCTCCATCCATGTACCCAAAGCTGTTGGCAGGGCTCACCAAAGCGTCGGCGGTCCGGTGGAAAATCGGCCCTTCGCTGACGTCGACCTCAGAACGATCCTCGAAATGGGCACGCCAGGCCGCCACTCGGGACGGGCTTTGGTCGCGAAGATGAAGGGCAAGCATGGCGAACTCTACCAGTGTTTACCGGGCTCTTCGATCCATTGCCGAACCCGCCGATGAAGGGCGCCTCGCTGAGCGGTCAGCAACCCTTGTGCGCCCACATCGATCCGATCCTTCAGGCCATGGCGCAATTGGTCGGCACGCTTGGGCTCAGTTTCCTCCATGGCGGTTGCCGCTAGTGCGTCAAGGTAGTTGCCCACGAAGGCCTGCCCGGTGCCGAGCTGGGCCTCGACTCCCGGATACAATCCGGCTTCCTCCAGGAGAGCCAGTCGCTGGACCACCGCCCATTCGCGAGGGGTCTGAGGCGTGCTGGCCGCCAAGGTCCGTACTTCCCCTGCGTCAGGCGAGCACAACGCCAATTCGGCGCGCCCCGCAGAGACGAGGTCGTGGCGATCGAGGGCCTCGATTTGCTCGAGGGTGCGCCGCATGTCGCGAAGCGCCACGTGGCTTTCGTCGGCTAAGAACCTGGCTTGGGCCTCGTTGAAGCGGGACGCCAGGTGATGCGCGACGTCCCCGGAGTCTTCGAACGCGGCGATGGCGCGGGCACTCCACGCCGCCGCCTCCTCGAAGCGGCCACAGGTCCGTTCAAGGTCGGCCCGGGCACGGCAACCGAGCCCCCGAATGCGCGGCTCGCGCGTCGACACGCCAAGGAGCCGACGAATCGATGACCGTGCCGCCCCGAGCCGCCCCAATTCGATGCGCGCATGCGCTTCATTAAATGCGACAAAAGCCTGCATTGGCAATTCGCCCAAGGTCTCTGCCAGCCGCGCCGCCTCATCATAGCGCTCGATGGCCGCCGCAAGGTCTCCGCGACGTTGGGCGGTCGCGGCAAGGTTGTTGAGCAGCATCATGACCAGATAGAACCTACGTTCTCGACGCGCTAAGGTCAGTGCTTCCCGGTGAAGCTGGTCGGCGGTCTCGACGTCCCCGGCAAGCCCCGCGACTGCCCCCAACATGTTGACCGCCGTGAGCCGAAGGTCGATGTCGTCCGTCGCCAGGCCAGAGAAGAGCAGTGCCCGCGCATCTTCGGGGCGCCCGGCGAAGAACGCCAGCGCACCCCGCACCACCGCGATGGCTGGATCGTGTTCGCCAACCAAGACAACCGCATCATCGAGTCGAGCATGCGCGCGGGTCAATGCCCCCGACCGGGCCTCCAGCAGGGCTCCGAGCACCGCAGTCTGGCGAAGGCCCTCGGCATCCTGACTCCGTACGGCCACATCCTCGAGACGCTGCCACCACGCATGGGCCTGAGCTGGCTGCCCTTGCCGGGTTGCGAGGCGCACCGCCTCGGCGAGCCCTTCACACTGCTCCGTCGGCGTTCGGGCCGTTCTCAACGCGTGCTCGAGATCCCCGAGTGAACCCGACCGGCGGGCCTGGTCCAGGTACGCCGCACTGGACGGCCGCCCCGCGGCTTCAAGATGGACAGCGATTCTTCCTGGTGCCTCATCCGCACTTGTGAGCGCATCCGCCAGCCGACCATGCAGCACCTGCGCGGCCTGGGGAACCAACGCGTCTTGCACCTCTTCTCGGACCTCCCGAGCCACGTGCCCCTCAGGGTTCAGCCACCCCCCATCCCGAAGGTGCTGCAGCGACTCCGCCAGCGCGAGGTCCGGTTGTTCAACCACCGCCCCCAGCACCGAGACGGGAAGCGGCTCCTCGCTGATGCAGAGGGCTTGCAGAACCTGACGAACCTTCATCGGCAAGCCCTGTCGGGACGGCATCCGTCGGCGAAGCTGGTCCACGATCGGCGCCCAGGCATCACGACCCTCCAGCTCAAAGCGACGCTCCGCCGCTTCCAACAGGGTCAGGCCCTCGGCGGTGCGACCTTGCTGCAATCGAACTTCGATCGCGACCCGCCACACCAGTTCGTCGTAGGGCGCCTCTTCGAGCAGCGGCCAAACGATGCCCCACGCGCCATCGTCATCCTCTTGCCCCAACGCCCGTCGGGCGGCGGAAACGGCCGCTTGCACGCGAACCTGTTCAAGTTCACCGCGGAGGTGCTCCAGCCATTCGACGAAGGCAGGCGCCCGTACTTGCTCGAGGCCAGAACCGGGCGTGCCGCGCCACCAACGGGAAGGGTCCTGTCCGGTCCCCACTGCATGTCGCAGCATGGCCACATCTGTCTCCGCGCGGACTTCGACATGCCCCGGCTCGGTCACCAGCCACTCACCGGCCCCTGGCAACTGCCGCAGGACGTGGAGTTCCTGGCGAAGGTTGCGCAGCCGGCCTGCCCCCCACAGCAAGGCACTCACATCATCGCGGGTCTGTCGCCCCTCCACCGCGAGGAAGGCAAGCATCGCCTTGGCTTTGCGCGAAGGCGGAGCCACTTCCAGGCCCGAATGTTCGAAGCGTGGGGATCCAAGGAGGTGGGCGTGCAGCGCGGCCATATTCCAAGGCTAGGCCCAGCAAAGGGTCGGGGCAAGCCGAGGGAGGCAATCCCCACCCGGGCACGCCACGTTGGCCCCGCGCCATCCCCAAGGGCTCGCAGACCATGACGTCAAACTGCCGCTCCTGGCTCAGAAAGCGACGACCCGTTCCCTCGAGCACCACTTCCGCGAGCCTGGGAAGCTGCCTGTTTGACGGTAGGGCCACTTTGTGGCCCCCTACATCTCAAGTCACATGCCTCTGCCAGGCGCTCCGCAACTCGGTCTGTCCCCTATGCTACAACACTCGGGGTGAACCCGTGTAAGCGACGGGGGGCGGGACTTGGAGGACGCGTGAAACGGCATGCCTATCGTGGTGAGGCCACCCGCGACGGCCACGGACAAAGCGGGACCGCAGCCCTACCTGCCAAAGCACCTAGCCACTGGTCTTTGGCCCCCCCCTCCCTCGACCGGGAGCGAGATGCCGACCGTGGGGGAAAGCTTCCCCGGCGGGTTGCCAGCGTGGCCACTGGCGAGCCCGTCCCCACCGAGGTCGCCTCGGCGATGGCTCGAATGGGGCGCGGTCAGCCCCTGCCTGGGTCAATTGCCGGACCCGATCTGTCGAATGTCCGCGTCCATCGCTCGCCTGCCGCCCGTACCGTGGCGGCCCTGGTGGGTGCACGGTCCATAGCCTTTGGTTGCCAGGTTGTGCTCGGTCAGGAAGGAGACCTGGAGCACGAGCTGGGACATGTCCGCCAGCAACGAGCCGAGGGCGTGGCCACGATTGACCGAATCACCGTCACACCCGACAAAGCCGATATGGTCTACCGGGCCTGGGTGGCCGAGTACGAGAAACGCCTGGGGAAGGGCAACCCTCTGGCTGCCGAGAAGGCGGCCGCGCGCACGCGCGCCCAGATTGGACCGCCCATGCCCTCGCGGTGGGTGGCGCCCCACCGTCGCCCCCCTCCGCCACCGCCCAAGCCGCTCGAGCCACCGGAGCCCCAGTTCAAGGTCACGCTGGCCGACGGAACAGAGTTGGTCCTGTCCCAAAGGCAGCTCGACGCCCGGCGCCAAAAGGCGAGAAAAGAGCTTGAACGTCGTATCGCCACGCTCGAGACCTTGGTGCGCAACGGCCGCTCCCACCAGCGGATGCTGGCGGAGAACAAGGGCGTGGGTGGCTGGTTGGTGGACTCGGTAACGGGCGCAAGGTTGCCTCCCGAGTCGATGTGGGATGCGCCCGGTCCTACCATCCAGCAGGCCAAGCGCCTCCTGGCTGCCGGAAACTACAAAGGGGCATTGAAGGCCATCAAGGCCGGCCACCATTCCTACGCGCAGGCGGCCGTAAATGTGACCGCCTACCTTGACGAAGTCGATGTCGGCGGCCACAAACTGATCGAATACCTGGAGACGACCAGGGACATCTCCTTTTCCGTTGCCATTGCCACCGGTGCCGTGGTGGCCGCGCCCGTAGTCGCGGTTGGCCTGGCCGAAGTAGGGGTCACGGGAGCGGTGGGGACCGTCGCCACCGGCGCAGTCGTCACTGCAGGGGGGGGCATTGCGGGAGGAGGCCTACGGGGAGGGACGGCCTTGGTAGGTCAGGTGATGACCACCGGAACCGTCGACACGAAGGAGCTGAAGGATGAGACCGTGGAGGGCGCGAAGCGAGGTGCCGTCGATGCCTTCGGTTCCGTCACCGGCTACGGCGTCACCCAGGGGCTCGGTACCGGGACCACGCTGCTGGGACGGGTGGGCGTGGGCGCCGCGTCAGGAGCGGCAGGAGGTGGCGGCAGCGCGGTTCTCGATGCCAAGCTTCGGGGGAAGAACTGGAAGCAGGCGCTCGAGGATGGTCAGCGCGGTGCCTTCCTCGGGGCGGTGTCGGGAGGCGTGGCGGGCCCGGTCGGGGGAGCCAAAATGGCCACTGCTCCTCGAGCACTCACAGAGGGTGTGGTGGCCGGAGGAACCACGGTTGGCATCGCACTAGCGGAAGGCAAGGACATCGACGAGCAAGTCGTCAAGGACGCCTTGGGAAGCGGGGTGTCCGCGCTGGGCTCTGGGGCCGTATCCCTCACCACCACGAGCCGACGCCCGCCCAGCTCCCCCGTGCCCGCCGAGGGCCACCCCGCGGTTCGCCCGAATCCGCGGCCAGCGAACCACAACCGCATCGGACCCGTCAGCGACCCCGCGGTCCCCAGGAACCCACGACCCGCCAACGACCGGATCGGTCCACTCCAGGACCACACGGCAGAGCTCGTGGTCGAAGCCGCGAACACGAACGTGGCAGGGTCCACCGAGGCATACGTGGTCGGTGGCGAGCCATTCAACACGCTTCATCCACCACAGTCGCCCAACGGAGTGCGACCTCGGGCCTCGGTTGGCGATGGGTTCGCGCCGGACCCTCTCCGCAACGCCTCCCTCCCGGAGGGAACCCACCGGTCGGTGCCTCCGCCTCCTCGAGAACGGCGCAGCGAGGCTGTGCGTCCTGGGGGCCCGAAGGGCCGGCGCCGTCCGGAGACGAAGAACGACCTTGACCATGAGTCCTCCACACTCTGGGAGCTAGACACGCCCAGTCTGGACAACCTCACGAACGAACAGTTTCGCGAGTTGTACAGGCGGTCCGAGAACATCCCGAAGGAGCAAGTCCGCCCTGCCGCAGACCTCGCCAAGGACCATCCCCATCATGGTTCAGGCGGGCGCCGGCAGCGAGGCGAGAAGGGGCAATGGCCCGCCAACGCGAGCGGTTACGTCTACCAGTTGATCGACTTCCAGGGCCGGGTCATCTACATCGGCATCACCGTCGACCCAGCAAGACGCATCCAGAATCACGCCAACCCGAACAACCGGTACAGCAAGGTGTTCTATGGGATGCAGATCTTGAGGGGCGGGCTCACCGAGGTGGACGCCCGTGCGCTCGAGGCCCGGTTCCGCGATACGACCCCCGGCGAGCTCGTAAATCGGGACTACAGCACAGTGCACGACGGTATCGACCTCCACGACGCGGCGACGACCGCCGGTGGAGGCGATCCAAAAGCCGACGGCTCTCCCGTTATCTACGAGAATCCAAAGCTGCACCGCTATCGCTCGTCGGAGGACTGACCTCCGCTCGTAGGAAACGGCCGACCCATCGCCTCTGACGCGCACCCGGAGTCTAGTCGGCGCGGCGCCGGGCGGTGGTCGCGCTGTAGAGGAACGGCTCGCTCCCTTCGACGGCGAGCGACGACAAACAAACCAGCTCATCGTCGCCAAGCTGACAGTTCCCGAACATCGAGGCTTCGTTGGGCACGATGTTGCCGTCGTCGGGGTCATGGTCCCATCCAGGCCGATCGACTCAAGTCCGCCCGGCCGGGGCAAGCTCAAAGGACACGCCAGCATTGCGCGGAAGTCGCTCGAGGAGGTGGTCCCCCATCGCACTGGCGGGCGTCCAGAACCCACCGCCACAGGTCGGCGCGTCGCTGGCCAGGCAAACGGCACACTCCGCGATCATGCGAGAGGTGGAGCCGTAGCCCGGATCGCGATCGCCGTGGATGGTCAAGCGAAGGTCCTTGGTCCGATCGGTAGGATGCTCGGCCAGCAGCTCGACGTCGAAGAATCCGCGCCGTTGCTGTGCCTCGCTGGGTCCCGTGCCCGGCTTTGGACCAAGGGCCCGCAACACGGAACGAGTGGGGCCAAAGCGAGCCATGGCGTGGATGGCCCCCATGCCGAAGCTCAGGGCCGCCGCGGCAAACCACCCCCAGGATCCCCAGGGGAGCAGCATTGCCTCGTCATAGCGGAAGTCGGGTCCGTAGCGAAAGTTCATGAGCGCGTTACTGCGTCGCACGACGCGGGTGTTGATGGGAGCCATCACGAACGGGCCGACCCATCCGTCGAAGTCCTCGTCCCACGCCGGCATCGTCGCCTCTGGTCCGTCGGGGCCGCGAGGCTGGTCCGGCGGATTCAGCGCGTAGGGATCGTCGACGATAGCGCGAATGGACGGGTCTGCGGCAGCTTGCTCGGCCATGGTGACCAAGCTGTCGAAGGTTCCACCACTGAATCCGCCGGATGCATCGCGCATCCGGTACTTCACCCGGACCGGGGTGCACCCGTGTCGCACGCTCATTTCGTCGACGAGGCGATAGACCCCCAGATCGGACGGGATGCTGTCGAAACCGCAGGTGTGCACGATTCGAGCGCCACTCGCGATCGCCGAGGCCTGGTGCTGGGCGATCATCTGCTGCATCCACTGCACTTCGCCGGTCAGATCGCAGTAGTCGGTCCCCAATGCCGCACAAGCCGCCACGAGGGGGCTCCCGTACCTCGCATACGGGCCGACGGTCGTGAGCACGACCCTGGTCCGCGCGACCAGCTCGGACAATCGCTGCGGATCACCACTGTCGGCGACGAAGATGTCCGGCCCCTCACCCGAGTCGCCAGCCAACCGACGCGCCACGGCTTCGAGCTTGCGCTGATCACGGCCCCCCAGCGCCCAGGTCAGCCCGGCCCGACGGTAGTGCTGCTGCATGTAGTCGGCCACGAGTTGCCCGGTGAAGCCCGTCGCCCCGTAGATCAAGATGTCGATATCGCGCGTGGATGGATGGGCCATGGACCGACCTCCGAAAGGGGTAGGTGGACTTGCTTCTCACCGCCGTGAGGGGTCTTGGACGCGACGACGCAGCACGAACTTCTGCACCTTTCCCGTCGAGGTCTTCGGGAGCTCGCCGAACTCGATGCGCTTTGGCGCCTTGAAGCGGGCGAGCCGCGACCTGACGTGCGCGATGAGATCCTCCGCGGACGTGGTGCAGGCGGGCTTCAACGTGACGAACGCAACGAGAATCTCGCCCCACAGCGGGTCCGGAGCCCCGACGACCGCGCTCTCCACTACGTCGGGGTGGCTGTCCAGCGCCTGCTCGACCTCAATCGAGGCGATGTTCTCCCCACCGCTGATGATGACGTCCTTCTTGCGGTCGCGCAGCTCGAGGTAGTGATTGGAATGCAGGACGCCGATGTCTCCGGTACGAAACCACGCCCCGCCGGGTCCTTCGACGGTGGCCTCGCGGGTGGCGTCGGGGTCGCGGTAGTAGCCCAGCATCACGTTGTTGCCGCGAAGCAGCACCTCACCGGTGGTCTCGCCATCGGCAGGCACGTCGCGGCCTTGGTCATCGACCACGCGGAGCGGAAGCCCAGCCAGGTTCGACACCCCCTGGCGGGCCTTCAAGCGAGCTTGTTCACCGTCGTCCAGTGTGTCCCACTCGGGACGCCAGTCGCAGATCACCGCCGGCCCATAGGTCTCGGTGAGCCCGTATAGGTGCGTCACGTCGAGGTTCAGGTCGGACAGCCGCGCCAGGAGCGTGGGAGAGGGCGGCGCGCCGCCGGTGGCGATTCGGACGCGCCTCGGAGCCGGGGCGGCATCGGGATGGCTGGCGAGCATGGTGAGTACCGTCGGCGCGGCGTTGAAGTGCGTCACGCCGTGGTCCCGAATCGCGGCCCAGATGGCGTCGGGTCGAACCGTGCGCAAGGCCAGGTGGGTGCCTCCCACGGCGGTCACGGCCCACGGAAAGCACCAGCCATTGCAGTGGAACATCGGCAACGTCCACAGAAAAACGGTCTTCGAGTCGAGTCCAGACTGCGCGACCATCGCGAACGCCTGGAGATAGGCCCCCCGATGCGCGTACATCACGCCTTTGGGACGCCCCGTGGTGCCCGACGTGTAGTTGAGGCTCAACAGGCTCCACTCATCGTCGAGGGGGGAGTGGTACGCCGACGCGGCGGCGATTCGACGTTCATAGTCGCTCTCGGCGTGTCCGGACTCGATCAAGAGCACGTCGTGAGGCACTCGCTCGGCCACCGCCATCCCCGTCGGCAGCAGATCTCGGTCGCACACGAGCACCCTCGATTCCGCATGTCCGATGATGTAGGCGAGTTCGTCGAGCGACAGCCGGGTGTTCAGCGCGTTGAGGACTCCGCCCGCTGCGGGCACGCCAAAGTGGGTCTCGAGGAGCGCATGGGTGTTGGGGGACAACACGGAGACCCGGTCCCCCGGCTTCAGGCCGGTGTCGTGCAGCGCCCCCGCGAGCTGCCGGCAGCGACGGTTCAAGCCCTCGTAGGTCAGCGTGAACGAACCGTCGACGACGGCGGTGCGGTCTCCATAGACCACCGCCGCCCGATCGAGGAACGACAGCGGGCTCAACATCTCGGGCCCGAAGGCGGGCAGCAAGCGGCTGCTCATCTCGATCCTCCTCTGTCGGGGAACTTAGGAGAATTGATCGATGACGGGCTTGACCACGGCCTTGGTCTTGGCGGGCAGCGACTCCCAGCGCCCAGCCAAGTCCCGGGCATAGGGCTGGAAATGGTGGGACCCTTCGACCGGCGTAAGGGTCCGGACCCACGCCGAGTGGACCTGGTAGGACTGCTTGAGCCCTGGCGCACTCGCGATGGCGACCGGCCCGTTGTCGAGCTCGGTCGCGTCGAAGACGTACAGCTCGGTCCGATCCGGAAACTGAACGAACGACAACACCCATCCTTCCGAGTCACCAACGGTGTCCGGTGCATAGATCGGCGATTGTCCGTAGGCCTCCTCGGGGAAGGCGTAGGAGCTGACGACTTCGAGGTCGTCGAGGCGATGGCAGGAGACCGCGGATGGGATCGGGTCCTCCGGAAGTTGGTCGACGTCCACGATGCGGTAGGGATTACCGGCGTACATCTGCACCTGTCGCTCGACCAGCATGTCGGGCCGGTAGCCACCGTAGGCCTGCCAGGCGTAGCGATGCCGACCAATGCCCTGGGGCCGAACGTCGCGCCCGTAGAGCTGGGCACCCCAGAGCCGGTCGGGCCGGCTGCACACCGTGTGGTGCTTGATCTCTCCAGTCCGACCGTCGATGACGTAGCGTGCGACGGGTGAAGCGTCGCTCGGCGAGGACATGTAGGCGATCATCGCCTTGGGAATCGGCTCCTTGGAGTGCCACAGGCGGTCGTTGGCGTCGAGGGGGAAGTTGACGTCCTGGCCGTTGGAGTGCGCGACGTAGAGCACGATATCGTCGCCTTCCTGCTCGTAGTCGGCGAACTGATGGAACGCCTCGCGGGGCACTCGTGCGTGACTGACAGGAACCGAACGTCCCTTTCGCGCATCGGTGAGATCGCGCTTGGCCACGAGGTAGATGTCCGTCCACGGCATGTGCGGCTTGGTGCGCTGGCCCATGCCCGCAATGGCCCCCATCTCTGGCTGGAACCCGACCTCGCAGAAGATCACGTAGTCCTGGGTACACGCGACTTCGTGGATGCCCTGCATGATACGGGCCCCGGGGGCCGCCCACCAGTCGATCTCGCCATTCCCCCTCCACCGAACGATGTGCAGCGTGCCTTCGGCGTCGGTGAGCGACCGGCCACCGAGCGGACGGTAGTGTTGGTTGCACCACCACATGCAGCCCTCATCGGGGTCCTCGACAGGGTGTGCGGTGGTCCAACAGTTGGCGAAGAGCGGGTGTTCGTTGACCGCGGGATAGGCGGCCAGACCGCCGACATAGCTGCGATAGGTCAGGCTGACCGGGTCGAAGAGCGCGGGCCTTCCGGGATCGTGCGTCAGCAACATCTGCGGACCGAGGAAGTGCATGGACGTGTTGGTCAGGCACGGCGCCGAGCCGGCGGCGAGCGCGGCGAGCTCTTGGGGTTCGTGGGTCATGGCCAGCGCGCCGAGCACGGCGATCTCGGGGGTGACCACGAACTTGCTGATCCAGTGGGGGCGTCGATCGGCGGTGGCCTCGAGGTCGACCCGGGTCACGATGCCCGGCCCGACCCAGACAAAAGGGACCGCGGTGGGCTGCGTGGGCCCAATGATGAAGGCGTGGCCTCGTAGATTCGCGGGCCAGGTGCCATGAATGACGTCCAGAGGGGTATCGTACTCCCGGCTGGGTTCGGTGACGTGGAGCTCGGCATGGTCCTTCACGGTTCTCTCCTGTGGTCGGACCGGCCGATCGCGGCCGGCGCTGGAAACGAATGGCCAGGGCAGGTGCCCTCTTCGAAGCGCCCTCCTTAGGCTTGGTCCGAGGCCGACATTCGAACGCGGGCCTCCACCATGGCGCGATAGTCGCGATAGAGCTGGCGAACGAGCTGGACGACCGTGTCGTGCCTCCCCGCCTCGATTCCCAGAAGGATGTCGCGGCACGACTCGCGCAGGAAGTCGAGCTGCGCTTCGTCAGCGAACTTGAGCAGCACACGGCGAAAGCGCAGCGAGAGATTCCGGAGCTGCCGAACGAGCTCGCCGTTGTGCGCCGCCTGTACGACGGTGAGCGTGAAGTCGAGCGACACGGCTGAGACCGCCAGGAGGTCTCGCTGGTCGCAGGCCACCTCGAGCGCATCGAACTGCTGGCGTAGGGTGGCCCGATCGTCGTCGCTGAGCTGGTCGAGCGCCCACTCGAACCCCGCCGCGGCCAGGACACCGGCCACGTCCACGATCTCGAGCGCCGCCTCGGGGCTCATCGCAGCGACGCGACGCGGGTGGTTGGGCCGCGTCTCGACGAGCCCGTCGGCCGTGAGCTGCACCATGGCCTCCCGGACCGGCGTGATGCTCACCCCGAGTCGGGCGGCCAGCTCCGCATCCCGCAGCAAGGTTCCCTCGAGCATCTTACCGAGGACGATCTCGTCTCGGAGCTGTTGCACGACGGCCTCACGACGCGTCGGTGGGATCTGGAAGGGCTCACTCCGCATTCAGCGACCTCACGGCTTGATGCAGAATGCATTATGCAGAATGCCTCACGCGACTGCAAGTCGCAGGGTCGTCCGGCCCTCGTGGGTCCCTCTGAGCTTCTGGTCTTCGTCGACGAAGTCCTGATCAGGCGATGCGGTGCGTGCGGTTAACGCTCGTTCAAGCCTGGGATGAGGCGCACCTGGGCGGAGGCGTAGTGCGAGCAAGTCATCCCGTCTGGCGGGTTGTGAAGTGCGGGCCGGACTGATCCTGCGCCGTCCAACGTTCTACCCGTGTTCAGGGGGACGCCGACGCCGACCGGGCTCAAACACCTCCACCCTCACGGTGCCCGAGAGCCTGAAGGCAAGCCTTGCGCCACCGCCTCCCAAGCCCTCGAAGCTTCCGTCGTGGCTCGATGACCCTCCCCCGCTCGAGCCCCCCACCTGGTGGCAAGAGGATGGGGAACCCACGACGATCGAACCCTCACCCCCTTCGGATGAGGAGCCTTCGACCCAGTCTTTTCATGAGTCGATCCAAATGGACCCCTCCCTTCACCAACTCGTCCTCCGGACTCGTTGGTTGCGGTCGGTCCACCACCACAGCCTGACCGGCCCATGCCGAAGAAGTCGAGGTTGACTCACCAAACCAACCTCCCTTTTCCCTGTGGGATGCGCTGTCTGGCGTTTACGCACGCATGTCTGGACTCCAGACCACCTGAAACGATGCGCGATGGCTCCAACGGACCATCCGTTGCTTAGGCGAACGGCGTGTTGCCTACATTCTCGGTCATTGGGCGTGTTCCAAGACCAAGGCGACAGATCGGGCGCACATCGCCGACCCGAACCGGTGTTTCCTTCATCTACTTCAAGGGCGTGGCAACAAGCCAGGCCAGAGCCCTTGTCGCAGGTGCTGGCGTCTCGGTGGTGTTGGGGTGGCGGTAGCAACGCTGCAACGAGCCGCCACACTTTGCGATTTACGCTGGTTTAAATTTCTAAACGAGTCTCCAAATCGAGGCCGAAGCGACCGAGGGATTCACATGCCCGTACACGAGCGGGGTGACGCCCTGTCGATCGCGCTCGGTCAGCCGGGTCTGCCAGCTCGGCTCCTCCAACACGCGCTGCATCATCAACGTCTTCAGGTAGACAAGGCAGTTCTGCAGCAGGTGGAGGCAGAGCAGGGAGAGTTCCTGGTCTTCGCGCCGGCCGAAGAAGATGAAGTCGTTCACGCTATTCCAGTGCTCAACGATCGCGCCCGTTCTGTCCGATGGCCAGGGCCCAGCCGGTCGGCGAGGTCGACCGCAGCACTACTGGCAGATCGAGAGCCCGTCGAGGGCGAGCGCGACGCTCGTGTTCGGCGCGAAGCGCTCCGCGTGGAACAGGGCGCGCTCGTAGTGCCCATCGCGTTGGATCCCGAAGGTGGCCTCCGTGGAGGGGCCGAGCGTGGGGTTCGCCGACTCGGTGCCCGTGACGCCGCCGAGATCGATGGCCAGCCGGCCGTTGACGAACACCCACACATCGTCGTCGCCGCCTCCTCGAAGTACCGAACCCGACCGAGGCGGTGCCGGTCCGAGGTTCGTGATGTGGAGAACGGAGGTTCGCCTCGCCGATCGCATGTTTCCTGCCAGGTTCCCTCGAGGACTCGAACAAGATAGTCCTCACCGCCCAGTCATCCACCTCGACGGCATCGATGTCGGTGCGGTTACCAGCGACGGCTCCTAGAAGCAAAGACTGCAGCGGCGTGAGCGCTATCGGAGCCGGGTTCCGCTTCCCTCTGCTCCGCTTCCCGCCACTCCCTCGGTTCGGCTCCCACCCCGCTTGCTGCCGGAGCGAAAGTCAACGGGTTCCGTTGTCACGATGAGCTTGAGCTCGTCCACCAGACGTTCCGGCGCGCCAGGAGGGGGCTCCACGCAATCGGCTGTAGCCGAACGAAGCCGCCGGGCTCGATGATGACGGGGTCCAGTCCGGGTCGGGGATAAAGTGGGATGATGACGGCTCGATCGGTCAGATTCAGCACCCCGTAGTACAGCGTCTGCGGCCCCTTGTTGTGGATTGCGATCTCGAACCGTGCGTGGTGACCCCCACATTCGTCACTCGGCCAAGCCGACGGCGAGGTTCAAGAGGTGGGCCCCCGGGAAGCTCTGGTCGCCCGCGCTCCCGAGCACGTTGATGAGGTACTGATAGCGGACGTCGATGCGGAAGACCTGCGCCTCGAACCCCGCGCCCACGCCGACCATAGGCCCGAGCATGGGGACCCGAGGCGCGTCCTCGTCCCACGCCTTCCCCGCGACGGCCTGTCCCCCGCCAACGCCCGCGAGTACCGTCACGTTGAGCGGAACCAGTGGATCGAACGAGGCCTCGAGCCCGGTGCTCGCCCCACCGAGGATGCCGACGGTGGGGCTGTAGTTGACCTGCAAAGCGAGCGGCACCTGCAAGATCTTCGTGAACTCTCCCTCCGCGGGACGGAAGTTGTACTGCCAGGCCAGCCCCAGGATCGGGTTCCAGCTCGTGCCTGGGTCCCCCACGAGCGCGCTCGCACCCCCGGATATCATGAAGCGCTGGGGACGAGCTCGGGTCTGCGCCTCGACGGACTGCCGGAACTCCTTCTTGGCGGCCTGCTTCAGCTTCTCGTCCTTGGGGAGCTTGCGGAGTCGGAGCGCGTCGGCCTTCACGGGAATCAGAGCCTGGAGCAGCAGATCCCCGTCCTGCCTCACGAGCTGGGACTCGGCCACGCGCTTCGTCACCCGGGGAGCATCTGGATCTCCCGGCTTCTTTCCCGATGCGGCCAGGGCCTTGGCGGTGGCTTCCTCGTCGATGGTGTCGTGCGAGAAGACGAAGGCATCCCCCTTCTTCTCGAGGTGGCGTGTGCGCTCGGCGACGACGCGCTTCTTCTGCTTCCCGTCGGCGCCGGTGGCCGTACCGGTGAGCGACAGGGAGAACTCGTTGCCCAGAGCGCGGCGCAGTGAGAGCGTGAGGTCCTTCAGCTTCCACTCGGGGAACGCACCCGCCGCGGGGATCGTCGATTCGCCAGCCACGACGGCCTCGAACACGTCGTCGGTGGCCACCGTCACCTCGGCTTCCTGGTCCTGGGCGCCGAGGCTCTGGATCATCCGCTGGGTCTGGGCAAGGCCGTTGGCAGCCCGGCGTGCATCCTCGGCCTCCTCCTGTGCCTTCGCGATGGCGGCCGGCGTCGCACTGGAGTCCTCGCGCAGTCGCTTGGCCGCAGACTCCTTGCGCTCCGCCGCGAAGTTCGTCGTGAACACCTTGAGCGACAGGCCGCTCCGCGATGCCACGCTGGGCACGGTGCCCATCGCGACCCGGTCGCCCACCGCGAACGGGAACACGTCCTTTACCTTGGTGGTCGGCGTCTTCGACTTCTTCTTGTGGAGCACGGTCTGTGGCCCCACCCGGCCCGTCGAGCGCTGGGCGACGTGAGCCAGCTCGTGGGGAAGCAGTCGGCTGCCGTGCGGGGCGCGCTGGGCCTGCGAGCCGAGGAAGACCTGGTGGCCTACGTTCAGAGCGTCCGCGTCATGGGCCTCCACCACACGATCCGCGACCGGTCCGCGATGGACTCGCACGTGCGACAGATCGACACCCAGGTGTGCCGAGTAGAAGGCGTTCTCCGGAGATGACAGAGGAGCGGTCCCCGTTCGCGGTCTCGAGGACGGCACGGACGCCAAACCGCTCGCGAATCGGTCCGCCTCCCGCTCGAGCGTCTGGGGGCTCGCGCGGCTGGGGGCCGGACGGGACGCGCCTGGGGCTTCGTCTTTCGTTGCTCGGTGACCACCCATTGCAGGGCCTGGTTCCTCCCTGTGTACGCTTCACCCCGCCGGTCACCCGACACGGCGCAACACTCGGTTCTGGATGGTGGTCAACCTTGTCCAAGCGGGGCTCCCACCCGCGGGGTTGCATTGAGGATTTCGACTGTTCTACGTCAGCTTCCCTCCTCTCCAGGCTTCGCCTGGCGCACGATAGTCTTTCCAAAGCGCTTCGCCTGGCGCACGAGCCCCTTGACGCGCCCTCTCGCTGACGCTTGCTGCCTCAGGGATCGTTGTCGGGGACGAGGGGGCGACGGGCTGCGCCAGCCATGGAGTCGATCCGGGGTCGTGGCCGTGGTGTGACGAGGTCGATCCCGACGATCAGTACATCGAGAGGGCAAAGCCCACGGGGACGAGCCCGAGGACGGTGACCAACGTCCAGCCGAGCACCCGTGCACCGGCTGAGGCCGCTTGCCTTCGAGACAACCACCCGAACCCGAACGCCCCCGCCGCCCAGGCCACGCTCGGCACCCCGGCGAACAACGCCAGGTCCGTCCACTCGGGTGCACTCGCGAGATCGCCACCGAACAGCATCCCCACGGAGACGATCAACACCATGGGAACGATGAGGAGCGTGCCCGCCACGGATCCCATCCCCAGCGCCACCGCACTCAAGCTCTGGCCGAACGTCCACTCGTCCCACCGACATTTCGTCATGCCGACCTCCTCGCACGTCGCATGTGCACAGCGTTCTAGGCAGCAGGAATGGACGTGGTGTGTACGCCGCTTGAGGAAACGATGGGAACGGTGCAGCGGGGGAGGGGATAGCCGACGCACATGGTGGGCGCGCACCGGTCGCGGCGTCACCTGGACCGTCGGCACCGTTCGTGCGGTCATCGGACGAAGATACAGCGGATCGCCTGATGATCCGAGCGTGCGAGGCGGCGGTAGATCCGAGGGGGTCCATCTGCAGCCCGAGGTGGAACTCGCGGAGATTCGACCCCACGGAGTCCGACACGGGGGAGTGGCCGCAGAGCGCGGTGCAGGGAGCAGCGCAGCGCATCGTGCACCGCCACGCCCTGTCGTACGAGACACGGGACAACCGGCCCCAGGACCGGGTGGCGGTGAGGGCCGTGCGGCTGATCCCGGGGGCTGGTGACGCTCAGTTGTATGGTCCCGCGTTCATCTCCCAGGTCCGTCCCGGTTTGATCTCCCGGTGGCGAGGTTGGGATGCGCCGAGAAGCGGGAGTTCCTCCAGCTCCTCGTCCACAAGGCCACCGTCCACAGAGGCCGCGTGGACGCGAGCTATACGATGGCCGCCACACCCGCCGCTACCTCGCCCAGGTCACCCGCAACCTGTAGATTCTCTGTTGGTCGTCAAGTCCCGCTGCTGTTTCTTTTTGGTTGATAGAAACGTGAGGGATCAAAATGGGTTTCAGTACGCAACATCCCGTGGATGGTGTGCAGCAGCTTGCGTGCCACGGCGACGTAGGCCACAAGCTGTGCCTTGTTGCGGTCCTTTGTCAGGACACGATGAAACTCTTGGATTTCCGGAACCCATCGAACGGTGTTCAGCGCGGCCATGTGGAGTGTCGCGCGTAGGTATCTCGAACCCATTTTGCTGATGTGCCGCGGGCGGTCGCGGTCGCCTGACTGGTTGGACCGCGGATCGAGGCCCGCCTGTGCCACGAGCTGCCGCGCGGTGAGGTCAGCGGGCATACAGCCGAGTTCGGCAAGGATCTCCACAGCGGTGACCTCGGCGATGCCCTTGATGGAGCAGAGGAGGTCCATGCGATCACTGACCTGATGGTCTTGCCGTGCGTACTCGACCAATCGATAGCGTAAGCCAGCGATTCGCTCATCGAGGCTCGCAATGCTGTTCTCGATGTCGGCCAGGAGTTCAGCAGGAAGAACACCGGTGGCCTCGGTCGACTGAAGCCGATTCTTCTCACGTGTTCGGTCGTTGACGAGCGTGCGGATTCGTCTCGCCCAGCTCCGCATGTTGAGCGCGTGCTCCGAGGGTGGCTGCCACGGATCGCCGACCCTATCGTGAGCCATCCGGGCCAGAGCGTGGGCGTCGACGCGGTCCGTCTTCGAGCGCACCAGGCCACGGCTTGCGTAGCCTTTGGCCGCCCCCGGGTTGATGTACCGAACATCGATTCGACGTACCTTGTGCAGTCCAATGGCGAGCGCGAGTCCATAGGGCCCTGTCGATTCCAGCGCGACCGAGATTGGCCCACGGTTGCGACGGATCGCCTTGATGAGCGCACGTCTTCCGTGAAGGGAATTCTCGAATACCTGGACCGTAGCGTGCCCGTGTCGCGCCACGTGGAATTGCTTGCTGCTGACATCGATGCCGATGGCGGCCGGTTTGGCCATAAAGGCTCCTTCGAGGTATGGGCCGTGTGGGTCCCGACCCTGGACCAACCGCCCAGGCCAACCTTACGAACGCGTGGTCATGCCACCAGATTCTCTTCGGCCTACAAGGGGCGCTGAGGGCGGGGCTCACTCTACGAAAGACAGCCTCTTGGGCTCGGTGACGGCGAGCTACACCCATCCGGCTCCCGCATTTTATCGTGGGGTAAGGCTCCCGACGGCGCCGCTAATCTACAGGCCAGGCGGACAGACCGCCTCGGCTCGGCTCAGGCTCCCGCCGGGAGCAAACAGCCCATCATGGTCAGTAGGCTGAGACGGGGTATGGTTCGCTCGGCTAGACATCGGCCCCCTCGTCGAGGGGTCCGTTGCCAAGCCTCCCTCACCATACCCAGAACGTATAAGGCTCGGGCTAGACCCGGGTGAAGCCTGGATTGAATGGGTATAGGCGGTCTGCAACGAGGTGGTCATGAAAGGCCGACGGTTGCGGAATCGAACGGAAGCTCGGCGTTTGCTGAAGGAATGGGAAGCATCGGGGCAGCCGATGCGAAAGTGGTGCGAATCCCGCGGTCTGTCGTGGGGTTCGATGGCGCAGCATCGACGGTTTTGGCTCGCAGACCAAGCGAAGGCCAAGGCCGAGAAGGTCGACTTCGTCGAGGTCCTGCCGACGTCGGTGCCGTCGGCCCAGCGTGCGGTTCGCTATCGGATGTTTGTGGGGGCTGGGGTGCTCGAAGTCGGGGACAACTTAGACGAGGACACGTTGCGCCGTTTGTTGCGGGTGATGAACACGTGCTGAGCTTCCCGCCCTCTGTACGAATTTGGTTGTGGCCGGTGCCCGTGGACATGCGAAAGTCGTTTCGGGGCTTGTCCGGGGTGGTGCGGGAGCGGGCGTTTCCATCTTCCCGCCCATGAAGCGGAACAGAAGGTGTCGCTAACCGCAGGCCAGTTGCTCCTGATGCTCGAAGGATTGGACGTGGCCACGCTGGTGCGCCGCGTGCGCCACCATCGCGAGCCGACCTCGAACGACGAAAACTGAGGAGGTTCGATCCTTGTCGATCCCAGGGGTTGTCGGGCGTGGACCCGTGAGCTGAAGTGACGGGGTGACCGACCGCCAACGCATCGCCGAACTGCAGGCCCAGAACGCCGCGCTGCAACAGTTGCTCGAGCAACAAGTTGCACAGAACGGCACGTTGACGGCCCAGGTCCAGCAGCTGTTGGTGCTGGTCGAAGGATTGCAGAAGCAGCTGGCCGCGTGGCTTCCCAAGCCCGCAGCCCCCGAACCGGTCGCCGCCCCTGCTCCACCCGTTGCGAATCCGGCGGATGTGCCCTCCCTGTTGGCGCCTCCCGAACCGCCGTTGCGCGCACCGTCGAAGCGACGGAAACCCAAACGGGTGCCGCTCGACGCCGCGTTGCCGCGAGACATCGAGACCTACTCGGTCGAGGCCTGTCCTTCGTGTGGCAGCGAGGACTTGGCGGCGCTGGACACGGAAGTCAGCGAACGGCTGGCCTACATCCGCGCCCACGTTCGTGTTCGCCGCATCGAGCGTCCCAAGGTGCGCTGTCGCAGCTGCCAGACGTTGTCGACGGCCCCGATGCCGCCCGTCGCAGTGCCCCAAGGGCAGCTCGACCCCACGATGTTGGCCCATCTGGCCTACAGCAAATGTGGCCTGCACCTGCCGTTGAAACGCATTGCGGAAGATCTGGCGAACCAAGGCGTGACGCTGCCTTCCTCGACGATGTCAGATGCCATGGGGCACACCGCCGACTTGCTCGAACCGGTCTACGACGCCCTGCTGGCCCGTCTGTTTGCGTCCCCGCTGCTGCATGCCGATGGGACTGGATTGACCGTGCTTCGACCCGGTCAGAAAGGACCGTACCGCGGCCAGTTCCTGGCCGTCTGCAACGACGACGTCACGGCCTACGTCTTCACGCCATCCAAGCATGGCGAACACCTGACCGCCTTTTTTGGCGTCGGGTCGCCCGACGGCTACGAAGGCTTCCTCGTCGCCGATGCCGCCTCCAACATGAACCGGCTGTACGACGAGGGCCGGATCCTTGAATGTGGGTGCTGGTTTCACGCCCGCGACAAGTTTGTGGAAGCCCGACCCAACGCCCCGTTCGCCGCCGAAGAGGGCATTGCCTGGATTGGCGCCTTGTTCGAAGTCGAACGGTCGGCCGACGAGGCGGACGAAACCGCCGAAGAGCGTCGCGCCCGACGGCGACGCGAATCGGTGCCCATCCTTCACGAATTTGAACGCTGGATGGACAGCGTGGTGCCGCGGTTTGCACCCGACGAAGCGATCGCCAAGGCCATTCGCTACGTGCGCACCCATCGCGAGGCGTTGTGGCGCTTCGTCGAACACGGCACCGTGCCCTTGACCAACAACCTGGCGGAACGCGAGCTGGGCGTCATCGGCCGGGGTCGCAAGGCCTTTCTGTTCGCTGGCAGCGACGCCGGCGCCCCTCGATTGGCCGTGCTTCACACCGTCGTTCGGACCTGCCAGCGCCTGCGTGCCGATCCGTTTGCTTACTTGTGCGACGTCCTGCCCCGCTTGAGCGTGATGCCCGCGAACCGTGGCCTTCGCCTGGCTGACCTGACCCCGCA
>JBCCQY010000144.1:0-24482 GCA_039208735.1 Myxococcota bacterium
CCCCCAAGCGCATCGGTCGCGGTTCCGCCTTGAATGACCTTTCGCATCAACGTCACCCCCATCGAGTGGCCGATGATGTCCACCTTGGCGGCGCCGGTGTAATCGAGGACCGCCTCGACGAAGGCGCGAAGATATTCCAGGTGATCCCGTGAATGGTACTGCTGGGGAATCTGCAACGCGGAAGCGGGCCCCCACGTCGTCGCATACAGCTCCGCATCGGTGTAGCCATCGGCGAGGAACGCCGTGCGCGAGGCCGACCAATCGCTCGCCTGGTCGCCATTGCCATGCACAAAGATCACGGGGTCCCGAACGACAGGGTCCGAAGGTTGTTGTCGCCCGCCAAAGCTGCCCCCGGTCAGATCGCTTCGTTCAAAGCCAAAGGCCCCGTAGCCGTTGGCCGTGAGCCATGACTGGAAATCCAGGGTCAGCGACTGGGCGTGGGCCGTGGCGGGCAAGGCAAGCACGAGCAGGGCAATTCGCATCATTCGGACCTCCAAAGTGAGTTCATCGAGTCAAACTGAGAACTGAACCAGGTGTCAAGTTGGCGTGTCGCCCGTGGTAGCCTTTGGGCCATGCGCACTGCAGCCGAGTACATCGAAAGCCTTCGAGCCCGGGATCTCCGCCTCTTCGTGGACGGGGAACGCATCGCCGACCCCGTCGATCATCCCAAGATCCGACCCGCCGTGAACGCGGTCGCGGCCACCTACGCACTCGCCCATCGCGACGAGACGCGTGCCGTGGCGACCTCGCATTCCGACCTGACCGGGGGCCCGGTGAATCGGTTTACGGCGTTGTTCCGCTCCCAGACGGACCTGGTGGCGAAGCTCCAACTCCAGCGGATCCTTGGCCGACTCACCGCCACCTGCTTTCAGCGATGCGTGGGGCTGGATGGCATCAATGCCACCTTCATCGCCACCCATGAAGCCGGAGCCGAGGCCCACGGACGGTTTGTGCGCTGGCTCACCGAGGTCCAAACCCGCGATGAGATGCTCAACGGCGCAATGACCGACGCCAAAGGCGACCGAAGCAAGCGCCCCACCGAGCAACCCGAACACTTCTTACGGGTGGTCGAACGTCGGGCCGACGGCATCGTGATTCGGGGCGCCAAGCTGCACCAAACCGGAGCGGCCAACAGCCACCAGATCTTGGTAATGCCGGGTCAGGTCCTGCGAGAAGGGGAAGAGGACTTCGCCGTGGCGTGTGCGCTGCCCGTCGACGCGGAAGGGGTGACCATGGTGCTTGGTCGCCAGCCCTCAGACGATCGGAGAGGAGGACCAGACGCGGGGAATGCGCGCTTTGGCGGTCAGGAATGCATCGTGCTCTTCGACGATGTGTTCGTTCCCTATGACCGGGTGTTTCTCGATGGCGACCGAGAGGCCTGTGCCACACTCGTGAACGCCTTTGTGGGCTTTCACCGCGCGAGCTACGGCGGCTGTAAGCCAGGCAATCTCGATGTCCTCATTGGTGCGACCGACGCGCTCACCCGACTCAACGGGGTGCGTCGCGCCTCGCACGTTCGCGACAAGCTGGTCGAAATGACGCATCTCACCGAGACCATTCATGGTCTGGGCCTGGCCGCAAGCCAGCGCTGCTCCGCCCACGGCTGTGGGGTCATGCAGGTCGATCCGTTGCTTGCCAACGTCTGCAAACACCACGTGACCTCCCTGCCCTATGAGATCGTGCGCATCGCAGAGGACCTCGCGGGAGGATCGCTGTCCACCCTGCCGTCGCTCGCAGATCTCGATCACCCGGAGATCGGCGAAGGCGTCACGCGGGCCGCAGGAGGCGTAGAGCGAGCCACGATGTTGCGCTTCGTGGAGTCCCTCACCTACGGCGCGGGATCGGTGCCCTTCCGCATCGAGTGCATGCACGGAGCCGGCTCTCCCCAAGCCCAGCGAATCACGATCGAACGCGAAACCGACTGGGAGGCCAAAGTCCATCGTGCACGGGTGCTCGCGGGACTCGACAGCGACGACGAGTTGAGCGACTGGGACACCTGACCTGGGAGTTCGCATGGCCTGGATGGAAGGCACCCACGAAGAGACCCGCACGTTGCCCCTGCCGGCGGACGTTGCCGCCGCGCACTTCGCAAATCCCGAACGCATCCTCGCGGCAACCAAAGGCCTCGAGAGTCATGAGGTGGAGGGCCACACGATCCACTTCATCCTCGAAGAAGAAGACCACGGAGTCGTGAAGTTCAAGGCGGACTACCGGTGCACCTACACTCTCGACGGGACCACGGTGCGCTGGGCGCCGACGGGGGAAGGGAACCTGCAGCAGTCCGGCGAGGCCACGTTCACGCCCAACGATGACGGCGGCTGCACGCTTCACTACCAAGAGTCGCTGAAGATCGACCTGCCCGTCGCGAGCATGATGGCCCCTATGCTCAAGCCGTTGCTCGGTCCGCTGGTAGCCAAGGAGATTGCCGCGTACCTCGACCGCATCGTCGGGAGCTTGCCGACTGGATAACGCTGGTCCATGTGGATTGGATGGCTCTGGGTTTCGGTCATTGCGGCCAAGCCCCCATGTGGGACGAACGGCGGAACCGGATGCCTCGACCGGGCCCGGGCTGCCCATCTGCTTGGTCAAACGCAAAAAGCCCATCGCTTTGAGCGTTGGGCGTGCACCCCCGAGGCCCTCGAAGCCTGCGAACGGCTGTATGAGCGTCGTCCCGACCTGGTCGAACCGGTCGTGGACGAAGCGCAGGACGGCTGTCACGGTGGGCCTCCCATGGGCAAGCTTTGTCGGAGCCTCGGCCGCTGGTATCGATCGGGCCCGGTCGGGGCCCGCGATGACCAAGCCGCCCACGCAGCACTGCAACACGCATGCGATGCTGGCGATCGAAGGGCTTGCGGTGAATTGGCGGACCACGACCCCGAACGGCGTCGGCAATGGCTCGGCCTGGGTTGTGAGGCGGACGACCGACACTCTTGCCACCGCCTCGCGCTTTCGCTGATCCAAGGTCAAGGAGGCGCCGTTTCCGTCACCCAGGCCTATGGCGCGCTCACCAAGGCCTGCGACCTCGACGCTCCGAAAGCGTGTGAACAACTGGGTCAGTGGCACGCCCAAGGACGCGGTCGCCCGCCCGAGCCCGCCCGAGCGGTGCGTGCATTCTCGCTCGCGTGCAAGCTTGACCCTACGGTGTGCAGCGAAGCCGCCCACACGCTTGCCGCATTCAACGACGTCGATCGGTCGGCCTTCGTCAAGCAGCTCTTCGAGCAGTGCGATGCCGACCACGCCCAGGCGTGCGCAGGCTTGTGGCTGCTCGAGGTTTCACCGCTGCCCGACGAGGCTCGACTCACCGCGGCGCTTTCGTGGGCTTGCTACCATCACCATGGCAAGGCTTGCGAGGCCCTTGTCAACGAGTCGCCCGGAGCGAACACGGCCTTCGCATCCTACCGAGCCCAGGTCCTTCGGCAGGATTCCGAGCCGGTAACCGTCGAACAGCCACCCCCCTGGCTGCCGGCCCGACCGCCGATCGAACGGTGCATCGCCCAGCACTTGCCCGCCTTGGTTCGACCGGATCAGCTGGGCCGGGCCACCCGTTCACCAGGCTTCACCGCCGCGGCCGACTACGTCGCCGGGCAATTCCAAGCGCTCGGATTCAGCGTGGAACGGCCAGAAGTTCCGGTACCCAACGTCAAGCACGGTTCGTGGGTGGCCATCGACGGGGTGGTCTATGAGGCCTGGGCCGTGGCAGGGGCGGCCACAGGCCCGTTCGCTGGCCCCGTTACCGTACTCGATGCTGAACCCACCCGGGCCAATCTGGATGCCGGTTCGGCGACGCTTTTCGCCGTGCCCAACCTCGAGGCCAACGCGGTCGGTACCTACGTCCGAAGCGATCAACCGGTGCTTGCCGTCCGGCCCGACGTCCTCGAGAAAGCCCGACGTGCCAACCGGGTTGTAGGAATGGCCTCCCGCAGCCCCGATGCCACCACCGAAAATGTGATCGGGACCCTGCCGGGCCGGGGGCCGCTGGCCTCCGAAGTGGTCATGCTCGGAGCCCACCTCGATGGACAGGGCTTCGAGTTCGACGGACGAATTCGACCGTCGGCCGATGACAACGCGAGCGGCGTGGCGGGTCTGCTCTGCGCCGCCCAAGCGCTCACCGGGTCCCTGCCCCAAGACAAGTCGCGTCGCACCTTGGTCTTCGTCGCGTTTGGGGGCGAAGAAGATGGGTTGTACGGCTCACAGGCCGCGGCATGGACCGCAGACCCCCTCCCGGTGGCCATGATGAACCTCGACATGATCGGCCGGTTGGGGTCAGGCCCCCTTCGCACGCGGGCCTACGGCGAAGCCTGGCGCACGCTGATCGGGCCGGCTGCGAAGTCGCTGGGCCATCCCATCGTGCCGGACGGCACCGAGGGGACCTCCGACCATCTGCCGTTCGTGTTGCAAGGCGTCCCGTCGGTTCACCTCACCTCAGGCCCGCATGGCGACTACCATCGTGCGACAGACACCCTGCAGCGCGTCGATGAAGCCGGCGTCGCCACGGTGACGATGATCACCGCGGCCACGCTCGCCCAGCTGGCAACCGGGGCACGCCTCGACCCGGCCAGCGATTCGTGCACCGAACTCGTTCACGGACGCGCGGGATTTGGGTGGACGCTCGACGTGCTCACGGCCCCCACCTGGCAGGTGCGGTGCGTTCGCGAGGGGTCCTTCGCGGCGAACGTGGGCGTCCAGCCTGCGGACCGGTGGCTCGACGAGGATGGCCTGTATGAGCCCTCCACCATCGATTCGATCACCGTGCGACGCACAGACGGTTGCTGGCGACTCACCCAAGACGAGGCTCCAGAGTTCGTGCGCTGCGAAACGCTCGAATAGTCCTCGGCAGGGCGTCAACCGCGCATCCAAGAAAAGCCCCGAATCGGGTCGATCGAGGTGGCGGCCAAGACCCCACCCATCATCGCGCCAATGACCCCGACCGTTGCCACCTCGGATCCGGCAAAGGTGAGACCCGAAATCGGAGACGCGGGTTTGAGGACGTCACACGCGAAACGCTCGGGGGTCGGCTCGAGGCCGTAGATCGACCCTCGGACGGGCCGCACGAAATGGTCGGTGGTGGCGGGCGTCGACAACTCGACGTGCTTCACCATGGGCCGCAGGGCTGGCATGTGACGCAGGAACTGTTCGAGGAGGGACGCTTCGAGCTTCTGCTTGAGGGCGTCGTATTCCGCCCCGCGCTTCATCCACTTTGTGCCAATGAACGGTGCGAACGTGTCCCAGGGCACAAAGGTCACCACTTCGCCCGTGTGGAGCACCTCGGGCCCTGGATCGTGATTCGGGTCTTTCAACGATGGAAAACTACAGTACAAGATGTCTGCGTCGGGCAGTGGATCCTGGTCGATGGCCCACACATCGGCCTCGGTGTCCCAAGTCTTCCAGAACCACTTGTTGGCTCCGCTCGCCCCGGCTTCTCGGATGTCTCCCTCAAACCCAAGATACAGGCAAACGTGGGCGGAGGCAGGCGGCAGCGATTCCACCTGGCTCCGCCAGGCATCGGTGGCCTCGGACGGCAACAGGCGGCGCACCGTCGACAAGACGCCCGCCGCACTCACGATGCGAGGGGCCCGAATCTCCTCCCCATCCGCGAGCCGAACCCCGACCGCGCGGCCCCGTTCGACCAAGATCTGATCCACGCTCGTGGCAATGCGGGTCCAACCTCCTGCTTCCGCTACCACGCGCAGGAGTTGGCGGGCGATCTCACCCGACCCGCCCACCGGATAGTACCCGCCGTACCAGAAGTGCCGAACGACCAAAGCCTGCATCGCAAAGGACGATCGTGAAGGCACGGACCCGTAGTACCCCCACTGCGCAGCGAACACGGCCCGAAGGCGAGGGTTGTCCGTCAGCTCCGCGATGACCTCGGAGGTTCGCCGTTGGAGCCAATGCTCGGCGGGACGGGCAAACAGCCGCCGACCCAGACCGGCAAGCGGCGAGGGCGCAATGCGGGACAGGTAGTACCCGCGCATCGTGCCTCCGACCTCTTTGACGAGCGCCAGGTAGCGATCGATGGCCTCGACCTCGTCGGGAAACGCATCGATCAGGCTCTGGCGAAACGCCGCCCGATTATCGGGAAAGTCGACGCGCACATCGTCGGGAAAGTGGAATTCCTCGTACACCTCACCCAGGCTCGCCCACTGCAAACGCCCGTCGGTCAGTCGATGCAGAAGCCGACCGGGCATGCTGCGCTCGGTGACCTCGCCCACCGCGTGCACACCGACATCCCACGTCCACTTCTTGCGGCGAAACGTATGGGTGAATCCGCCAGGCGTGTAATGCTGCTCGATCACCAAGACCCGACGGCCCCATTTGGCGAGCATGGCGGCCGCGGTCATGCCCCCCATCCCAGAACCAATGACGATCACGTCCCAGGGGCCCTCTTTGCCTCGCTTGTCCCAGTACCGTTCGTCTCGGGCCATCCTGCCTCCGCGGAAGACGCCACGTATGCCGTCTCCCGCGCGGCGCCCGCCTACGCGAAGTCCTCCGCAGCGATTCCCGCCCCTGCGATCAGAGCGCCCGAAAACACGATCAACGCGACCAGTAGCCAGATGGGGCTCATCGTTGCCTCCTACTCGATGAGTAACCAGAAATCGGCTCTCATGAAAATGAAATTCAATTTCAACAAGACACCTTGGGTTGATCGAGAGCCTTCTGCACCGCCACAATGCAGGCCGCGTGGTTAGCGGGCACCGGGAGGTACGGATGTGGCGGATCGGCGTGCTGGCAGTCGCATTGGCAGGGTGCGAAGACGGATTTCCTACAGATCCGCTGGGTCCCCTCACGGAGTGCGAACAGTTCTTTGAAACGGTTCAGCAGGCGAACTGCGAGGGCGACCTCGGTACCAAGCTGTCGTGTGCTTCGCTCGAATGCAGTGAGATCAGCTTGATCTTCAACATCGAGTGCGTGGGTGACGAAGCGACCTGCTGTGCCTATCGCGACTGCTGGGGGTCCTACGAGGCGTGCATGTCGACCTGTGGGTCCGACAAGGACTTCGAACAGTGCCTCATCGGCCTCCAAGGGTGCACCGCCAAGTCGCTCGTCCCGTAGCCTACCGGCCGGGGATGGTGCCGACCTGGTCCATGGCGCACACCATCGCTTCCTTCAGCTGGTTGCCCGAACGGCGCGACAACGCGAACCGATGTTCGAGGTCCGCAATGGTGAGCCCGACCACCGAAACGCGCTCGCGCGACATCTCGGCCAGACGCGCCTCCGAGATCTCAAAGTCGAGTCGCCACTGGGTGTAGATGCCCGTCTTGGGGCGCACCCCCACCAACGGACGCGCCCGACCCGCAGACGACAGCTCCACGACGTCCTGTCCCACCACGAATCGCGCCCGTTGGCGTTTGTCGCCACGTCGCTTCGAGATGCCCCGCGCCGCCACAAAGAGTCGAAGCACCCAGCGGCCTTTGACGTGAAGCATCGTCAGGCCGGTCACCCGATGGCGATCGAACGACTGGTGGTAACTGAGGCTTCGCCCATCAAGGGGGTCGTTCACGACGGTGAGTCGTCCACATCCGGCATCCGCCGTCGACAAGGCGAGGATCAGGGCGCTGACGAGCATTCAGTCTCCCAAGGGTCCGCGCGTTGCCATATCGGAACAAAATGCGCGGAGGGCTCGTCTCGTGACCCGGCTGTGACCCAACCCAGGACGTCACGTTCATGAGAGCGTCGTGAAGTGGAAATGGCGTTATCGCGTGTGCCCGGAGGGATCGGATGATGAAGTTGTGGTGGCTCGTGGGCCTCTCGGCCTGTGTGACAGTCCTCCCGACCCCGTGCGACAACAACGCTACCTGCGAGGCGGCGTTTGGCGATGGCTACACCTGTGTCGAGGAGGTCTGCCAAGCGCCCGAGGAGGGGGTCACCGTTCCCCCCCTGCCGGTTCCGAAGGAGTGTGAAGATCTCACCGCACCGGTCGCCATCTCCGGCACCATCGACGGCAAGACGGTCTGGCGCTGCACCAACGTGCCCTACGTGATTTCCAGTTCGCTCACCGTGACGGGGTCGTTGAGCGTCGACCCTGGGGTCACGATTCAAATGACCAAGGACAGCGCCCTCATCGTCGAGAAGTCGGGTGACCTCGACATGGCGGGAACCAGCGCCGATCCCATCCGCGTCATGGGACCGACCAACACCGCCGGTGAGTGGGTGGGCATCATCGTGCGCGAGACGGCTGGCCCCGTCTCCCTCATCAACGTGCTGGTTCGCGGTGCGGGGGCACCCGGAACGTCGTTCGGCATCACGGATTCCGAACGGGCCGCCGTCATCGTCTTCAACGAAGCGAAGATCATCGGTACCCAGATCGAGGATTCGTCGGCTCACGGCATTCGTTTTGCGCGAGAGGGCCGAGCCAACGAGTTCGAGACCAACGCGATCACCAACACCGCATGGAACCCGATTCGGATCGAAGCGAACCAGGTGGGGAGCCTCTCGGGCTCGCACACCTTCACCCCAGACGCCAAGATCGAAGTGGACCCCGAGCTGCTCGACACTAGTGCGACCTGGGAGCCGCTTGGCGCGCCCTACGTGGTGGGCCTCGCGGGAGGGGGCTCCCTCGAAGTGGGCGTTCCGAGTTCCGACCCTCCGCTCCTCACGTTGGCCCCCGGGGTCAGGATCGAGTTTGCGCCCAAGACGTCGTTTAAGATCGGCAACGCGGGTGGGGGGGGATTGATCGCTCGTGGCACCGAGGCGTTGCCCATCATCCTTACGTCAGCCCTTGAAGAGCCCGCCCCGGGCGACTGGTCGGGCCTTCTGTTTGCGTCGCTGGTGCAAGAAGACCAGGCCGAACTATCGTACGTGACCATCGAGTATGCAGGCACCTACGACTTGGCTGGGCTGACGGTGTGGCAAAGCCAAGCCACGCTTCGGATGGACCACTCGACCATCCGGCGCCACATCGGCGAAGGCGCCAGCATCGGTGGCAAAGGCTCGTCAGCCGTGATCACCGAAACGGAATTCTCCGAAAACGGGGAGGACGGTCTGACGCTCTACGATGGGGTCATGGCCACGGTCGACGAGTGCGACTTCATCAACAACGGAGATGAGGGAATCAGCGTCGCCTACGGAGGAGATCCCGCCTTCGTCACCCACTGCACGTTCGAAGGAAACGTGAATGGCGCGATCCTCATCTCGCACGAACAACTCGGTACGGTCGGCGCCGGACACATCGCCAAGGGCGGGGGGCAGTACATCGCCTGGGACGAGTACTACGACACGCTGATCGAGTTTCCCGTGTTCCTTACCGATAAAGGCCTGCCCTACGTCGTCCAGACGCCCTTGCGGTTCCACGACACCGCCAACCTCAACTCGGCCACGTTGCATCTGGGGCCAGGCGTCCGTATGGACTTCGATTTCGACGCCTCTCTGAACATCGCCGAAGCAGGGCTGGGCGGCATCGTCGTGAATGCAACGCCCGGCAATCCTGCGATCTTTTCGGCCTGGAATGGCGTTTCATGGCGGGGCGTGTTCATCGACCCAACGGCGAACCCGGTGACAATTCCAGCAGGAACCTTGATTGTGAACGACGCCATCGGCGGTGACCTTCCCTGACCCCGCGCCCAGCAATAGGGGGGCAACACGCGGCGTACCAGGGCCGACCAAGGAGGGTGCATGCGAAAGGGAATCATCGGTCTGTGCGCGGTCCTCATCCTCGGATGCGCGGGCATCCAAGAGATGATCGAGCAAGCGACCAACGTACAGATGGAAGTGAAGCAGGGCGAGGATGCAGTTCATCCTGCGGATTTCCCCTTGAGCCCTCCCGAAGGAGGGACGTTGATGAACTCCACGAACATGTCCATGACCGGCCTGAGCACGCGAATCGTCGTCTACGAACTGCCCGCAGATACCGACGCGACACCGCTCCTTGACAAGTATGAAGCCGAGATCAAGCAGCACGGAACCGACGTCCAACGGACGGCGACTCGAGTGGCGTTCGAAGGCTCCGATGGCAGAGTCATGGCGGTCGAACTTACGAGTGCCGGCGACAAAACTGTCGTCACCCTGACCGAGGCCTCGATCAACCGCGACGCGGCCGAGTAGCCGCCGTTCGCGCGCACGGGTCGGGCCAAGTGCTATCATGCAGCGTCAACCACGAGGTGACCATTGCAGCGAATGTGGCCCCTCCTTGTTTTGCTCGGAAGCTGTGGATCGAACGGTTCGGACGCCCTCGGCGAGCCCCGTGAACCCGCTCCGTATTTGCCGGAACTCGGCGTCGATGCGCCAACGCCGGCCCTGAACAGTACCCAGGTCGCGGCGGCCGTGGAACAGCGGTTTGCTGAACTCGCCTTGGCCGCCCCGCTGGGCTTTCCTGCGGCGCTCGAGACTCTGCTCGCCAATGGCGAGCCGGGTTGTCCCGAGATCAACGACTTCAGTGCCGGCTCGCTGACCCAGTTCGCGATTCGAGCGAACTGCACCACGAGCCAGGGCGTGTCGTTTGTCGGCAACATCGACTACAGCTTCGAGACGGGCCGCATCGAAGACGGTGACGCGGTCGACGGCATGGAGTTCTTCGCCCAGGATTTCCGCATTGAAACACCGGGCGGCGCATACCTTACCGTCGACGGCTACTGCTCCTACAGCCACCGCACGAACGACTATGCGATGACGGCGGGGGTGTACTGCGATGGCACCCAGCTCGCCGACCCCACCACCGCGGGCGATGACCCGTGGCTTACCGGCGAAGTCTCTGGATTCCTTTCGAGCTTCATCGGCGATTTTTCGGGCTACCAGGTGGCCGTCGTGACCGCATCGATGGCCGTTGACGACCCCAATGTGGTGGGCGTGTCGTTCGAAGATCTGCGTTGGGAGCCCGGCCAATGCGACACCGAGATGCTCGGTTCAGGCTCGATTCGCGAGATCAATGGTGTGTGGCATGACGTGGTCTTCGCGGTGCGGCCCGAGGACGGAGACAAGGTGGTGGGCTGCGACGGCTGCGGATCCCATCTCGCTGCAGGCACCCCGCAGGACGAACCGGTCTGCAACACCGATGCACTGCCGCAACTCATCGATTTTTCGGGAGGCCTGCCATGGTGAGTGCTCGCTTCGCGGCGCTCCTCTTCCTGATGGCCTGCGGCTCGGAACCCTCCGCCCCGGTCGACGTCACATTGACCGCCGAGCAGTTGTTGGTTCGGGCCAGCCTCGATGTGCGAGGGACACGTCCTACCGCAAGCGAGATGCAAGCGGTGATCGACAACCCCGCCAGCGTCGATGACGTCATCGACGGGTTCGTCGAGGATGCCGGATTTCTCGAGCGCGTAAAATCAATGTTTGCGCCAGGATTTCGCACGCGAATCGACTTCTACCCTTTCGGCAGGGATGACCGGCGGGGTGACGTCAGCGAAGCCATCGGAGAGGAGCCGCTCGACCTCCTCGCGACGCTCGTGGCCAACGATCGACCCTACAGCGACCTCGTGCTGGCCGACTACACGGTCGTGCGGCGTGAGTTGCTCGGGGTCTGGCCCCTCGAAGCCACGGACCGGGCCGTCAGCGCACCCGAGGGTACGGTGATCGCCGCCTACACCGACGGACGCCCCCACGCGGGGGTGCTTTCGTCGAATGCCATGTGGATCCGGCATCCTTCCACGCTTGAAAACGCCAATCGGGGGCGGGCCAATGCCCTGACCCGGGCGCTGCTCTGCGAGAACTTCCTCGACCGCCCGATCGACTTCCCCACCGACCTCGATCTTTCGGACTCGGAGACGATCCGCCAAGCGATTCGCGAAGAGCCGGCCTGCACCGCGTGCCATGCCACGCTCGATCCGCTTGCGAGCTACTTGTGGGGTTTCATGGACAGCGTGGCCGAAAGCCCCGAAGCGCTATCCACCTACGAGCCCACCCGCGAACGAGATTGGATGCGGTTTACCGACCGTCCTCCAGGCTACTTCGGCACGCCAGGGTCGGGATTGCTCGATCTCGGCATTCAACTCGCGAGCGACGAGCGATTCGTTCGGTGTGCCGTCGAGCGCGTCTACGAGGGCATGCTCGGTCGGGACGCAGCTCCCATCGACGACGGGGCCATCGCGGAGCATCGCGATGCTTTTGTGACGTCGGGTCTCGACCTGAAGGCCCTGGTTCGTTCCGTCCTCACCGACGCCCGCTACCAGGGCACGCCGGTGCCGACCGCCTACGGGGGCCGGCCCGAAGCCGTCGAACTCAAGGTGATCACGCCAGACCAGCTCAGTCAGGAACTCGAAGCGCTCACGGGCTACCGCATGACGTTCGACGAACGCGATGCCCTCCGGCTCGACAGCGGACTGCGGTCGGTCGCTGGCGGCAGTGACCAGGGCAACGCGACCCTTCCCTCGACGGGGCTCGCCCTCGTGCACCGCCGCCTCGCCGAAGCTGCGGCCGTGGGCCTGGTCGACGGCGTCGTGACGGACGGGGAACTCAGCCGCTTCCTGCCGAGCTTCGACCGAGCCCCGACCGGCGAACAACTCGCGGAACTCGTGCTCGTGACGTCATCCCAGCAGATTCCCGTCGACGGCCCCGAAGCAGACGCGCTCCTCGCGCTGTGGGAGGACAGTCGCGCACTTACAGACCCGCCAACCGCGTGGAAAGCCCTGTTGACCGCGCTGCTCTCTGATCCTGCCCGGCTGGTGTACTGATGGGAGGACCGACCATGCTTGCCAATCGTCGAACCTTCCTCGGGGGCACGCTTGCGGCCCTCTCCCTCGGGTGGTCTACGGCCCGGGCACAGGAGGCCGGAGGCCCGAGATTCCTCGTGGTGCAGGCCTCGGGGGGATGGGACCCCTTGGCCGTGTTTGCGCCGCTCTACGACCGTCGTGACGTGCAGATGGAGCCCGGCACCGACCGGATGAACATCGGCAACCTCACGCTGGTGGACGGGCCAGGCCGCCCCGCGGTGCGCACGTTTTTCGAACGCCACCACGCGCGCACCCTACTCCTCAACGGGGTTGCGGCGCGCAGCGTCAACCACGAAACCTGTGCCGCGGTGGTGCTCACGGGGTCTACGTCAAACGATCGACCCGACTTCGCCACCCTGCTCGCTCACGGCGCCCGCGACCAGTACGACCTGCCCCACGTTGCCATCTCGGGCCCGGTGTTCCCGGGTCCCTACGGGGTGCTCGTAAGCCGGGCCCAAGGCGCCTTGGCTCCCCTTGTGCGGGGCGACCTCGCCGAGTTCGCAACGCCCCCGGTGGGTCGATTGCCTGATGCGGTGGGGCGGCGAGTGGACAGCTTCATCGACCAGCGCGTCGCGGCGCTGAAAGAGGGCCATCCCACCAGTCCCCACGCCAGAGACCTGGCCGAGGGATGGTCACGGGCCCGCCGCCTCATCGACGACGCCACCAACTTCAACATCGAGTTCTCGGCCACCCTCGCGGGTCGCGCCGATACGGCGATCGATGCCCTGGCCGACGGCCTGTGCCGGTGTGCGACGATCGACACAGGCTTCGTGTGGGACACCCACATCGACAATGCTGAGCAAGCCCTGCAGTTCCAGGCGCTGTTCACCGCCCTCGACCAAATCGTGCAACGCCTCGACAGCACCCCCGGACCAAGTGGCGCGCCGTTGGCGGAAGATACGGTGCTCGTCGTGCTCTCCGAGATGGCGCGAACGCCCATCTACAACGGCACGGGGGGCCGCGACCACTGGCCCTTCACCTCGATGATGCTTCTCGGCCCCGGCCTCACCGGAAACCGTCAGGTCGGCGCCTACAACGAGGGGTACCTCGGCATTGGCATCGACCCCGCTTCGGGCGACCTCGACGCGGCACGCGCAGGCATCAGCACCACTGACTTGTCGGCCACGCTGCTCGCATTGGGCGGAATGGACCCCGGTGAGTTCCTGCCGGGCGCGATTCCGCTGACGGGCCTCTTTGCATGAAGCCTTGGCTGCTTGTTTTCGGGTGCCTTCTCGGTTGCGATGGCGAAGCCCCGGCGTCCGCCTGCGACAGTGGGGTCCGTCAAACGTGGGAAACCTTTGGCCAGGGCTTCATGACCTCGCAATGCCAAGGCTGCCATGCCAGCACCACCCCAGACCGCTTTGGCGCCCCCGAGTCCGTCGTGTTTGACACGGAAGAGGATGTCATCACGTTTGCTGAACGCATTCTCGACCGAGCCACCGGTCCCGACGCCGACATGCCTCCCGCCGGCGGCCCCACGAAGGACGATCGGGAGCGCTTGGAGCGTTGGATCCGCTGTGATTTGCCTTGAGCGCTGAACGACGCATCTGGCGCCATTACTTTCCGCGCTTCGCCACGATGGACCTCGATCGTCTGCGACCGGGGTGCGAGCCTTTCGTGCAGGGTCCTGAAGACGCCGACCGCAGCATCGTGCTCATTCACGGGCTGTCGGACTCGCCCTTCTTCATGCGCGCCATGGCCCGAGAATTCGCGGCCATGGGCTACCGCGTTTACGCCCCGTTGCTCGAGGGGCACGGCCTCGCGGCGGAACACATCGGCACGATGCCGGCGCCCGCGTGGCCGGTCTGGGTCGACAACGTGGCCTTCGCCATCGAAGAAGCGGGACGGGCCGGGAGGGAAGTCTCGATCGGGGGCCTGTCGACCGGAGGCACCCTCGCCGTCTACGCCGCGGTCCAGGAGCCAACGCGCATCGACGGACGGGTGTTTCTGTTCGCACCCGCCTTGGCCATTGCGGGCGTCGCCGACTACCTATTTCGGCTGCCGCTTGTCTCGAGCATCCTCGGGCGCTTCGACCGCCCCGGAGGCTTCGTCCAGACCGAACCCTGGGGTCACCCCTACCGCTACACGCGGCCCGCCGTTGACGCCGTCGAACAACTCGAACAGCTGATCTTGGCGATCGAAGGCCGGGTTCCCAGGCAGCCCGTCTGGGCCGTGCATTCCGAAGCCGACCAGACGGCGGCGTATGCCGCGACGGAACGCCTCGTCCTGCAAGCGGCCCAAGGCATGCTGTACCGCATCGGCATCGCGTTTCAGGTGCCGCACGCGAGCGTGTTGCTCGATGAGCCGGTCCTCGCGCGCAACGGAAGCCCGCTCGAGCCCGCCAATCCGGTCTTTCAGCCCATGATGGCCTCGCTTCGGTCATTCATCATCGAAACCCAAGGTTAGCCAGGATCTGGTGGCGCGAGAGCGAGCAATCGCGCACGATACGGTGAGGGCGCGAGGGCTGCGGCGTTGCGGATGGGTTCGGCGGCTTCGCTGGGCAGCGGGCTCGCCCGTGCTTCAAGCACGGCAAACGAGGTTTCAATGGCCGGTTCATCGGCCAAGCCGAGATCGACAAAGAGCTGATGCAACTCCATGATTCCGCGGATGTAGGGAGGGCTCTTCGCGATTCGATCCGGCCAGTCCGGTGGGGTGATCGTCGAAATCGAGCCCAGGTCGCCGCGGTGCAAGGCCACGAGCCCATGGTTGAGCACGATCGTGGTCTCGGGTGTGCCCTGTCGCGAGGCGAGCGTCTGGGCGGCGGCCAACAAGTGGTCTGCATCGTCCCAGCGACGCTCCCGCATCGCGTGTTGAGCGCAGAACAAGTGGTAGCGCCACTGTACGGCCGAATTTGGGGTGGCTTGGGCAAACGGTCGAGCCACCTCAAGCAGCGCGGCGATCTCGCGTTCCGGGGACTTCAACGTGACGTGCACCCGAACGAGCGCCAGGTACGCCAACACCACTTCGTCAGGCCTCCGCACTCCATCATGGGTCGCCGACACCGCGGCCTCGGCCTCGGCCTTGGCCATGTCCACGTTGCCCCGCTGGAGCCCCAAATCCGCCAGCGTCGACCGGGCGGTCACCCGATATCGGCCATCACAGGCTTCTGCGGCCCGCCTTAGGGTCGCTTCGGTATCGGCGTGATGCAGTTGCATGTACGCAAAGGCACGCACCATCTCGTTCCAGGCGGCCACGCGAAGGTCGCGGGGTGTGGGAATTCGGTTGAGCGCGTCGAGCGCGTCTTCAGCCCTCCGCGCCCGATTCAAGACGCTCAGTCCGACGCTGGCCAACGCGTCCGCCAGATCGAACCACGACCGTGCCCGAGCCTGGTCTGAGGCCTCCAGCAGCCGATGCCCCACCTCGGGTTCCCCCAGGTTCTCCAGGCGGGCGCGGCCCAACAACAGACACCAGCCGCGAAATTGAGGATCCACCTCGGTGTCGCGTTCCATTTCGGCGATCGTCTCGGCCAATCGAGGACCCCGGGGCTCCCACCACCGATCGAGAAAGGACGCATCGGCCATCGACCTACTGGGCAGGAGTTCCGCAATCGCCAGCCCCTCATCGGTGGGAACGACCCGCTGGTCGCGCACAAACTCGGCCAAAAGCCCCTGGACCTCCGTCCAACCGGTGCACCGACTGGCAAGCCGTACCGCTGACACAGGCTCCAATCCCAACCCCGCGAGCCGGGCGCGCAACGCGGAAGTCGAGAGCGGACGAACCGGCGTGGCCCGCGGTTCATCCGAGGTCCAGGTGAGGGTCTGGCCCGCCTCCTTGGCCCATCGGGTCAGCGTCTGCTCTACCTCTGCCATGTCTTCGGGGGATCCCTCGATGCAGAGTTCCCTCTTGAGTCCCGCCTCTCGCCACAACGCAAGGAGCAACGGCATCCGACCGGCGAGCGGCACCGGACGGTGAGAGAGCAGCGACTGTCCGGTGTCGAGTAGGGCCACGCGAGGCACGCGAATCGGAGCGATCGGAGGGCCTTCCGGCCACGGAGGGGCCATGACAGGGCACGGTGGAGGCCGAGAAGGCGGTGTGATCTCTGGCAATGCGGTCAACACCGGCTGCGTCGCCGTGTCGGCCGACGCCTGGGGTCGTCGAGGGCTCGATCGCGCATCCAGACTCGAAGGCAACGCGGCAAGGGCATGCGCGGCGGTCGGAAATCGGGCCTCTGGGTCGGGATGCAGGGCCCGCGCCAGCCATGGGCCCCAGGCCCCTTCCTCCGCCCCTTCGAGCAGATACTCGACCACCTTGGCGAGGCTGTAGAGATCGGCATGCGGTGCCCGACCCGACGCGTTGCCCTGTCGCTGCTCGGGACACGCCCAACCGGGTGACCCACTTGACCCCGACCGGACGTCTCCTTCGCCCGCCCAGGCAATCCCGAAGTCGGCCAGGCGTACGCCGGACCGATCCGCCTCATCCCAGCCCACGCGCGGTGCACATCCGACCAGGATGTTCGAGGGCTTAATGTCACGGTGCAAGGTTCCATGAGCATGAAGGTGGGCCAAGGCTCGGAGGAGGTGGGCCGTGAGGTCCCGCAGCGGCAACGGGCTCGCCAACCCCGCGAGCGTTCCCGTGGCGAGTTCAATGGCGAGCCATGGCCGCCGCCCCCACCACCCAAAGTCGTAAGCGTAGACCACGCCAGGATGATCGAGCCGTGCGATGCGAATCGCCTCCCGCTCGAGGGCGCGGTCTCCCTCGCGGTGGGACACCTTGATCGCCACTTCGGTCCCCGAACGGTGGACGGCACGCCACACTTCGGCAAACGAGCCCCGACCCATCGGTGACCGCAATCGGAACCGACCGAACACAAGGCCAGGACGGAGCGTCGATTCAAATCCGCCCATGAGGTCTCCCGCGCGAAGTCAAACGCAGCGTCGCTGGGTAACCATGGCGGCGGCCCGCCGACGATACATCCGGGGCATGTCCACCTTGACCGAGGCCGTCGCAGCGGCGAATGCACCCCTTACCGACCCCGAAATGAACCGTCGTCGCGGTGACGGGCCACCGCGCTTCGAGCTGTACCACTTCGCGCTTTCGCTTTGCTCGCAAAAGGTTCGGCTCACCCTGGCCGAGACCGATGCAACCTTCGAGGCGCACGACATCAACCTCTCGCTGCCCCTACTCGGAAACTACGATCCCGCGTACGTCATGCTGCGGATGAAGGGAAACGTCGAGAATCGGCCGTTGGTAAACGGCTACACGGGACGTTCGAGCACCCAGACGGAAGGATTCGATCCCGCCGTGGTTCCCACCCTGGTCGACCTGGAGGGAAACCGGGTCATCGTCGACAGCCTGCAGATCTGCAAGTACGTCGCGAACGCAGGGGGAGACCTGCTTCCCTCCGAACTGGAGCCCGCAATCGATCGCGAACTCGTGATCGTCGACGGCACGCCACATGTCGCGCTGTTGTACGGAGCGCATCCGGACGGAGACTTCCGGCCCGAACGGCTCAAGCGCAACATGCCGGGCGTCCACGATCGCAAGATCGCCAAGATCGAACAGGCCCGAGCCCTCGTGAGTGACCGTCCCGAGTTGGTGGCGGCCTTCGACGCCAAGATTGCCAAAGAGCAAGCCGCGCGCTCGTTCGTGGCGACCCCCGCATCCATGCGGGACGCGACGGCCGAGACGCTCGCGATCGTAGCGGAGCTGCAAGCCCGCCTCGCCGACAACCGGACGTGGGTGACGGGCGAACGCTACACGCTAGCCGACGTGTTCTGGACCATCTCCTTGTTCCGTCTCGCCTGGCTCGGGATGGCGTTCGCGTGGGAAGGCGGCCATCCCCTGAATCCAACGGCCCATGCCCACGTTCACGCCTACGCCGAACGGCTCTTTGCCCGGCCTGCGTTCGCCGAAGCGGTCCTCGATTGGCCGAAGACCCCCCGATCGGAGTTCGTGGCTCAGTACTACCGCGACTGACGCAAAGCCCACGACGGCGCTGCGCGCCTGCAGGCCCACGCGGTCAGCTTTCGCCGCTTCACTCCTGCAAGCTGATCATGAGCGTGGGGCCAGGGTCTGCCGGCTCCGTGGCCTCGGCGGTGGGCGGCCACTCAGCCCGACGAGGCCCTTGGGGCCCTCCATGCGAGCGAAGGTCCGATGCGTGCTTTGACCGACCGGCTGCTAGCCCTCACCCATCTGCTCGATCGGGTCGACGTCCTGAATCAAATCGGCCGGCTCGACGCTGCAGACGCGGCGCTGCTCGAAGCCGAGGCGCTTCACGCCCTGACGACATTGCCAGCCCACGCGCTGCTCTCGCGACGATTGCGCGAGCTGTCGTAAGCCGAACGAGAGGACCCCCCTCACCATCGGGTAGGGTCGGGGAAGTGGGAGGGTTCGTGTTGTTTGGCGGCATTGGTGCATTCTTCGGACTGTCCGGCTGCATCCTGTTCGTTCCGAAGGCCCCACCGCCCGAACCGGAACCAGAACCGGAAGAAACCCCCTTGCCCGAACCCGTGCCTTCGGACACGGGCGACGTGGTCATTCGAGGCAACACCTTGAAGGGGGTATGGCGAGGCCGGTGCGGCACCGAACCCGGCACGACCACCGCAGAAACTGCGGAAGACTCGGGCTACGACTACGGCGACTACGGTGATTACGGCGGCTACGAAGGCCTGTCCGTCGACATCGACATGAACCTCATTGAGGTCGATGACGGCAGTCTGTTCGGCGGCGCGCAGCTTGCGTTCAAGGCCCCAGCCAGTCCGACGAAAGACCTGACTTTCAATGCCGGAGTCAGTGGCCAACGCAAGGAACTGGACGTGCAGCTTCAGTTCTCCGTCGGCGTCGTGTATTCGGCGTCGTTCATCGGCCAGTGGAATCGAACCGACGATGCTCTTGAGGGGGTCTTCCTCTTCGACAAGGCCTACCTGAACGTGCCTTGTCGACTCGAGCGGTGATTACGCCGGCGGCCCGTCTTCGGCCCGGGGCAGAATCCCGTAGAGCAACAAATCGGTCAACTCTGCGGTGAGGTGGGCTCGCGCTTCGTCATTGGCCAGGTCAACCCCCACGATCGCCTGCAGCGCCGTAGACGACGATCCCAAAGTGGCGATGGCGATTCCGATCAGGGCCATCACGGCCCGCGGGTCGATGGGTCGGATTTCGCCCCGGCTCCTTCGAGCCAGCAAACCGGCCCCGTTAGCGCGTTGAAACGGACGAAGCGCCCGGCCGAGGTAGGTCAAGCGCTCGAGCGCACCCGGGCTTCCATCGGTCAGGATCGCACCGGTCAGGCCTGGAGGCTGTTCACTGGGGGCCAACCGCCGAGCGATTTCGCCTGCCAACCCCTGGGCGACGGGTTCTCGAGGATTGCCTCGGTTGGTCACGATGTTCGGAACGAGCACCTCGTCGACGAGCGCTTCCCAGAGTTCGCGCTTGGTCGCGAAGTGGCGCTGAACGGTGCCATGGCTGACGCCCAGGGCCTGGGCCAGTCCTCGCACCGAGGTGCCTTCAAATCCGCGATCGCCAATCATCCGGGCCGCCTCATCAAGCAAGGCTTCACGGGTAACGGCAGGTCCTTCCTCGCGAGGAGGACGCCCTGGCGGGCGGGTTGGACGATGGCTGGTCATGGAAGGCTCAGGGGAAGTGGAGCGGTCATCATCTCTACTTATCGCGGATGGGGACGTTCCCCCGACGAAATATACGAATGACCGAATCTCTGAATGCCTCAGATCCGGGGTTCGGCGTGGTACAGCCCTCGGCCGGAGGCCCCCATGACCGCGTTGTTGTCTCTTGCGTTCCTCGCATGCACGTCTGAGTCCGTACCTGACGACACAGGCGGTCCTGTCGTGGCTTTCGAACTCACCAGCCCCGCCTTCGGCGCAGGCGAGACGATCCCACTCGAGTTTGAGTGTGGCCCACCGTTCAACGACGGACCGGGTGAAAACCGAACGCCCCCTCTGTCATGGACCGAAGGCCCCGAGGGGACGACCTCGTACGTGGTCATCATGCGCGATCGGGACTTCCGGCCTACGGGTTTCGCCGATGGACTGATCCACTGGGCGATCTACGACATTCCGGCCGACGTGACCTCACTTCCCGCCGGGATCCCCGAGGGGGCCACCGTCGCCGACCCCGAAGGGGCCCGTCAGGCCGAAGCCCAGAACTCGGACTTCTTCGGCTACTTCGGCCCCTGCTCCCCGAACTCGGTGAACACCTATCGGTTTACGGTCTACGCCATGCCCGACCCCACCTTGCCCATCGATGGCGATGACTCCGAGATCAACGTGGCCGATGTGACCGAGGCGCAGGCCCTCAATCGGGCGTCCCTGCGCGGAGAGAGCTAACCCCGCGGGGTAGGAGAGGAGCCGCTGTGGAGTACGCGCTACAGACCCGCGGCCTGGTTCGGTCCTTCGGACGTCGCCAGGTCATTCGTGACCTCGAACTCGCGGTCCCCCGCGGCGCGGTGTACGGCTTGCTGGGCCGCAACGGTGCAGGCAAGACCACAACGATTCGCCTTTTGCTGGGGATTCTCGCTCCCGATGCGGGCACCTTGATCATTGGACCGGACGAGGTGCACCGGGGTACTCCGGCGTTGCGCCAGCGTATTGGCTACGTCAGCCAGCAACAGCATTTCTATCCGTGGATGCGAGTCCAGCGACTAGGACGCTTTGTAGGTGGTTTCTACCCCACCTGGGACCGCGCCCACTTCTTTGCCCTCCTCAACCAGCTTGGCGTGGAGCGGCGACAACGAGTGGGAGAACTCTCGGGCGGCACCAAAATGAAGCTCGCCTTGGCCTTGGCCCTTGCCCATCGGCCCCCCATCCTGCTCCTCGACGAGCCCACGGCTGGCGTCGACCCGGTGACGCGCCGAGAGATCATCGATCACCTGCGGGCCCTGGTCGATGATGAGCAGCGCACGGTGCTGTTCAGCACCCACAACGTCTCCGAGATCGAAGACATTGGCGACCAGGTGGGGGTCTTGCACGAGGGCCGCATCTTTTGGCAGGGGCCCAAGGCGGGCCTCACGGACCGGGTCCGCCTCGTCGAGGGAGAGCTGCCCGAGGGCGCACGCGCCCTTCACCCACAAGACAACGGGACGGTGGCGTGGGCTTCGCCTGACGTTTGGGCCGCCACTCCTTCCGCCCGCGAGGTCTCGCTCGAAGCGGCATTCGTGGCCATCGCACGTCACAGCCGGGTTGAAGCCTGATGCGCAGCCTGTTCGCGTTGCTGGTCAAGGAGATGGAGCACCACGGCCCCGCCCTCCTCGCCGGGGGGGCACTCGCGCTGACGACCCTCACGATGTTCTGGTTTGCGTCGCTTCAACGCGCGGTACCGACGCTCATGACGTCAGGGTCGGGTTTCGTCTACTACTTCCTGCCTCTGTACGTCTTCTACGTGGTCAACCGCCTCGTTGTGCAAGACCGGCAGGGCGGCACGCATGCCTTTCTTGCCGCGCTGCCCCTGTCTCCTGTGTTGCGCTTCTTCGTTCAGTTCACGGTCGGCGCGGTGGCCGTGAGCACGCTGGTCGTGGGTGCCTTGGGATTGACGTCATTGCTCGCTGGAATGCGGGAAGGCTTGCCCGGAGGGTGGCTCGGTCAACTGCTGTGGCAGTGCGAGCTGTACGCGCTGGCGTGGCTCGCCATGGACTTTGGCATCGCTCACCTTGGCCGAATCCGCATCGTGACGTGGATCCTCTTTCTCTCCGTGCTGATCGTCTTCGACGAAAACGTGCTGGACGTCTTCAGCGAGGTGCTGTGGCACGGCGTCCTATCCGACCCCATTGACCAGACCCGCACCAGCCCGCCCTTCCATCGGATTCCCCAGGCCTTGGCCTGGTTGGGCTTTGGGCTTGCCTTGGGCCTTGGGCTCGTGACCTACCGAGGCGGGGTGCTCACCGAACGCCTATTCGGGCAAGGCTCTTCCCGGGGCTTTGGCGTTCAGATCCTCTTGATTCTCATCGTGCCCACCTTGCTCGAGGTGGTCGTTGAGTCGGCCACCCAGGGCACGGACGATGCGTGGTCGACGCTCGCCCGTAAGCCTGTCCCATCCGTCGATCTGCGCGTTGCGGGCGCCAAGAACAGTGCGCTGTGGGCGGTGGGCCGCGATGCCGCCACCGACCTCCAGACCCTTCAGGACAAGCTCGACGGCCCTCCTTTCTCGACGGTGGTGTTGGTGGCCGGGCCGGCCCAGGACTTCGAGGAGGTTCGCGTAGCCCCCGGATCGGCCAACGATCGCAGCCTGGTGCTGGTGGTCGACACGGACGCGAATCACGGTGACCTCGTTCGTCACGTCGTCTACTACACCCTCCTCGAGCAAGCGGATTGGATGGCGGGTTGGAACACCCATACCGACTGGCTCCTTCGGGGCACCCCCGGTTGGTTGCGCCCCGATCCCGTCTTGAACCGGCGTGCCTCCGCGGGTTCGGCAGCGCTCGAGTTCGTCCCCGACTGGCTGCTCATGGAGCTTGTGGTCGGCGAGGATGTGGCCGAGGGCGTGGCCTGGGCCATGGTCGACGCCCTTCCTGACGAGACGGTGATTGCCTTGTTGCAACACGTCCTGTCCCATCGAACGTCCAGGGCCAATCTGCCCGCCGCCCGCCAGTTGCAGACGGCGGTGGCCGACGATTGGGTGAAGCGCGTGGGCGGCGTTGACCTCGCGTCCACCTGGCGGCGGGCCCTCACCCTGCAAGCCCCCGACGCAACCGTCTGGGACCCAGAGGCCTACGCCCTTGTCGTGCTGAAAGACGGCGATGCGCTGCGGGCGATGTGGGGAGAACGGCCCCCCGATGGCACGCGGTTGCGATGGCGCCAGCTCGACGCCATGTCGGCCCACCCAAGCCCTGGCGATGACGTCCAGTTCCTCGAGGTCGATTTGGATGCGGGGCTCGTGGCCCTGCCCCTCGGCCCCGGCGCCAAGGTTGCGGTCGACCTGGTTTGGCCCGACGCGACCCTTCGAGGGTTGCGAACCACGGGATGGAGGGCTCGCTGGTGATTGCCGCGTTCTTCAAGGAGTCGCGTTCGCTGGTTCCGTTCTGGATTGCCTTCGCCGCCATGGTCGTGGTCTCCGCGGTCGCCGACGCGCTCGGTCCCGACTACGTCTTGCAGCCCTTCGGGACGCGCTACGACGACGATTCCGGGGGCTACTTCTTCGTGGTGCTCCTCGGATTGCTCATGGGCCATGGCGTGGTCGCGCATGAGTACGTCAACGACCACATCGAGTTCCTCGACGCCCTACCGGTCACCCGCACCACCTTGTACCTAGGCAAGGTGCTCGCCTGCACGATGGCCGCTCTAGGACTGGTGGTGGGAAGCGCACTTGGCGACGTCACTATGGACGTGCTGGGACCGGTGCCCCATCAACTGCCGTCTTGGCGCCCCTTGCTCATCGAGCACCTCCTGGTCTTCGCAACGTTCTGGTTTGGCCTCGGCGTAGGCATGTTGTTGTCCTGGATTCGCGGCTTGGCCATCAGCGTGGTCATCGCCCTGATGTTTGCCGGCAGCATCCTCACCTTCGCCATCCCGTCCTTGGGCGACGCGGTTCCGTTGCCCGACACCGGATTCGGTCGCCTCACGTGGACGCGAGGGGAGGCCTCTCATCCCTTCGGTCCTCCTTTGTTCTGGTTTGGCATCGGCACCCTGTGCATGGTGATTTCGGGGTGGCTGTTCACGGGTCCCGGCGGCGCGTTGGTGGCTCGAGGGTCCGCGGCCATGAGCCGGCTCCGGGTCGTAGGGGTGGTCTTGGGCTCGGTCACCCTCATGGGCTTAGGGCTCTTGGGGCTCCTCGCGACGGGAGGGATTGCCGATCTGCCCGAGCGACTCTTGGTTGTCGATCCACCAGGGCCCTTGCGGGTGGTGTTTCAGCCCTCTTCCGCCGGCCATGTGCTTTCGATGGTTCCGAGCCTCGAAG
>JBCCQY010000145.1:0-23763 GCA_039208735.1 Myxococcota bacterium
CAATCCGTGCGGTACGCAACGCTTCGGGCAGCGGCTCGGTCGCCGGCAGCCCCTTCAACGCCTGCTCGACCCGAAGGCGAAGCGCCCACACCGCTGTGGCATGGACCGGATCCTCTCGGTCGATAAGGGCAAGCCCGGTCTCTAGGTGGTTCAACGCCAGACCCGGCTCTGAGAGCCTCGCCTGAGCCCAAGCCCACAGGAGGTGGACGTACCCCAACGTGGCACTTCGAACCTCCGGGCTCACTGGCGTCACCTTGACGGCTTTCGTCTTGCGGTCCCGCTCTTGGTGCGCGATGGAACGCTCGTCACAGGAGAATTCGAAGCAGCTGACGAGCGGGGGCAACAGGCGCTCGAGTTCGCCCGAAAGGGTCGGAGTGTGATGCGGTTCGATGTGCTGATCGGCGTGCCGAATGCTCGCGGGCAGCGCAACGGGATCGGCTCGCAATGTCGCGGCAAACCCGGCGGCCATAAGCGCGCGCCGGGTGAGGCCAGGCGCTGACGAGGCAACGAGGGCTTGCAGGCGCGAACCAAGCTGTTCGTCCCCTGCACACCGGACCGCCCTATCGCGTAGACGATCGCTCATCGCGTGGCTGCGCAGCGCCCGAGCCACCTCCCGCCAGGTGGAGCCTTCACTGTGCGCGGTTTCGGCGTCGGCCCACCGCCCGAGTACCGCCGGAAGCGCGGTCGAATCCGCTTCCCACACCGCACGTGACCAACACAGCCGAGCCTCGCGCAGCCGCCCATCGCGCAGCATCGCCTCCGCCTGCTCGCTCCAGCCCGACGCGGACGGCGCGGCCAACTTGGAATCATCTTGCATCGAACTCCCCTCCGGATTCGCCCTTACGATCGATGTGTGCTGCTCTCTTGACGCGGATCGACACACGACAGGGGTCGCAAACCACAGTTCGGACCTCATGGTCAGGCAAAAAGGATGCATCGACCGGGTCCACGAGTCGCAGTTCGACGAACACCCGACCCTCGGGTACCCGAACCGTCTTCGGCACCCCAGGCACCAAGCGAGTGTCACGGACCACTCGGAACGGGTCAAGGGCGAGTTCGCGCGCCAACAGGGTCCAGCCAAGGAGCGTTCCGTCGTTGGACCGCGACCCAACGACGAGATGTCGAAACAGGTCACCTGTGGGCACCCGGTGACCAACATCCTGTGCAGTCAGCGTCACGTTGAGCCCGCTTTCGGCCTCGGTCACCACGACATCAACCGCCTGCCGCAACCAGCGAGCGTCGTGGCCCCCTCGTGCACGATGGTCGTGACAATCCGGGCAGGCCAGGCCTGCCTTGGCGGCTGGGCTCTTGCGCCACTCGGCATCGTAGTCGATTGGCATCGCACGAACATGCGATGGTCCGCCCTCACTCCATTGGTGATGCAGTTTGTGCTCCAAGGGGCAGGAGGCACCATGCGCGTTTCGTTGTTGGGGTTTGGATTGGTGGCGTGTTCGGTCACTCCGTCGGTTCCTGGCGTTCCGCCTACAACGCAGAGCCCAGAGAACCCCACCAATCCAACAGACCCGATGGATCCTACCGATCCCAAGGATCCTGCCAATCCCACCGATCCGACGGACTGCCCGTTGATCGAGCAATTCGCCGACGTCGACCGGGACGGATTTGGCGATCGTTCCGACCGGGTCGAAGACTGCGACATCCTCCCCGGAAGGGTGACCAACGGCGAAGACTGTCGCGACGATGACCCCAACATTTACCCAGGCGCACCGGAGCGCTGCAATGCCATCGACGACGACTGCAATCCCACGACACCAGGCGAAGGGGTTGGTTTCGAGGACATCACCGGCTGGTCCGACCTGACGGCGAGCTTTGCCGCTGGAACCGCGACGACTCCCACAACCGAATCCCTGCTGAACGACGGCACGCTGCACGTGTGCGCGGGACGGTGGTTCGTGGGCCTCGACATTCAGGCGAACGTCGACATCGTAGGCGATCCGAGCGGTGGTGCGGTCGTCTTCGATGGCGAAGACATCATTTCCGGCATCCTCGTCGACGATGGGGCAAGGGTGACGCTCGAAGACCTCCGCCTCGAGGAGTTCATGGGTGGTTCCTACGGTGCAAGCCTCGGGTCGGCGCTTGGCTGTGGGAATGGAAGCACGGTTGTGGCGCGGAACGTCGAGTTCTTTGATAACGAGTCGCTCGTCGGCGGCGCGGTCTGGGCACGTTCGGGTTGTGACCTCACGCTGGAGAACACCACCTTCCGAGACAACCAGTCCGCGTTCGGGGGGGGACACCTCGCCGTTCAAGGCAGCACCGCGGTTGTCGACAACAGCTCCTTTGGTGGGGGCATCACCTTGAGCGAAGGCGGAGCGATCTTGGTGGTCGCAGGTGGAGGAAACGCGGCTTCGTTGACCTGTACAGATTGCGAACTGGACGCGAACGAAGCGGGCACCGACGGCGGCGGCATCGCCGTTCTGGGACCCGATGCGAACGTCGTGATGACCGGGGGCGAGATCACCGACAGCCTCGCCGGCAACCTGGGGGGCGGCGTTTACCTGTTTACCGCAAACGACCAGGTCACCACGTCCATCTCCTTTTCGAACACGAGTTTCGGTCCGAATGTCACGCAGGGCGAAGAGTCCGATGTCTACTACTTTGCCAATGAGTTCTTCAATCTCAACTACACCTATAACGGCGTGACTACGGTCTTCTGCAACCAATACGGCTGCATCTGAGGTAAACGACGACCGCGGCACACTCTCGTTCGTCGTTCAGACTCGCAGGGCCATTCGATGCGGTTCGAAGAACTCTGAATCCTCAAGCCGGCCGTCCGACTCCTCCTCGTCACGGAGGCCAAATGAACCGTCAAATCGCGTGGCTCATTCCGCTGGTTGGTCTACTGGGGTGCGAGGCCGAGCCTGTCACTCCGGGGGATGCCGCCGTACTCGAGGGTTGGAACCGGATCTCGGTGGGAGAGGCAGCGACCCTTACGGATGCGCAATTCGTCGACACGAGATCCGAAACAAACTTCGAGGCAGGACACATTCCAGGCGCACTTCAGCTCGATGCGGCGACGTTGCGCGAGACGGTCGACGGCATTGGGGGACAAGCGCTGCCCCGCAGTGAAGCCGACACGCTGCTGGCTCGATCCGGGCTTGAGGCGGATCTCCCCATCGTGGTGTATGGACCCGCCAACGACACGGGAACGGCTCGGGTACTATGGAGTCTCGCCTACTATGGCGCATCCGATGCCCTCCGTCTGTTGGATGGTGGACTGGAGCGGTGGACCGATGAGGGCAAGGACATTGAGGCGACCGCGGCGACGACGTTCATGGGACCTTGGAACGGGGGCGCCACCCGCAGTGAACTCCGCGTAGACCAGCAGTGGGTGCTCGACCATCTCGATGATTCAGATGTCGCCTTGTTCGATGTGCGATCGGCCACCGAGTATGAGGCGGGACACATTCCCGGGGCCATCCATGCGGAATGGACCCAGAACCTCGATACCGACGGTTTGTTCCGGTCCACCGAAGAGGTCTTGGCGCTTCACGACAACCCGAGCGCGCCCACGATCGTGGTCTACTGCCAGAGCGGCGCCCGCGCGTCGGTGAGCTGGTCGCTGCTCCAGTTTGCCGATCTTGGGGATGTCCGTCTTTACGATGGGTCGTGGAATGAATGGGGAACCGACCCGGACACGCCCAAGGTCACGGGGCCCAATCCCCGATGATCGGGGACCGCATGGGTCTCAAGCTGTGAACACGCGGTCCAGGCGACGGCGCCGCCGGCGAATAAGAAACACCATCTGAGAGGTCGCGAAGGAAGAAGGTCAAGGAATAGACTGGGCTCGATGGCTGAAGTCAAGAAAGCGATGATCAGCAGCACCTCGCGGGACCTGCCGGAGCACAGGGACCAAGCCCGTGATGCGTGTTTGAGCCAGGGTGTGTTCCCGCTGATGATGGAACACCTGCCCGCTACCGATTCCGACGCGATCGCGGTGTCGCTCCGCATGGTCACCGAATCCGATGTTTACCTAGGCATTTTTGGCCGACGTTACGGCTATGTCCCGCAGGGCCACGCGATCTCCATCACTGAGATGGAGTACGATCGCGCCCTCGAGCTGGGCATTCCTCGGCTCATCTTCATCATGGCGAATGAACACGCGCCGATCGATGAGCCCCCCGAAAGCGAAGAGAAAGCACAGAAGCTCGATGCGCTCAAAGCCCGGCTCCGTTCTGAAGCGATCGTGAGCCTCTTCAAGTCCCCCGACGATCTGCGGGCCCACCTGCACCACAGCCTCGCCCGCTACAAAGAGAGCCACCCCACCACGGAATACCGGCCAACCTCGAGCGAGTCGGCGTATTTCTCCCGCCCCATCCAAGAGCAAATGGCGCGCCTCAACAAGGCCATCGACCAGCTCACAAAAGACCAGTTCAAAGTCATCGACTTCTTGAGCGGCCACCGCCGGGTCGCGATCACGGGGGGCGCCGGCACGGGCAAAACCCTGGTGGCAACCGAGAAAGCCATCCGCATGGCCCACGCCGGCATGCGCACCCTAATGATGTGCCACAACCCCCATTTGGCCACGCACATTCGGAACCTCGTGGCCGGCACGCAGGTCGAGGTGGCGCACTTCGCCGAGTGGGTCGCCAAGCTGGTCGGAAAGCCCTACGGCTTCGACGACTCCTGGTCGCACTTTGCAGAGCCACTCGAAGCGGACCTCGACGAGGCGTTCGACATCCTGATGGAAACCGACCGCCGGTACGATGCCATCATCGTCGACGAAGCGCAGGACTTCCGCGACGAATGGTGGCTGGTGGTGGAGGCCGCGCTCGAGAACCCTGAGCACGACATTCTCTACATCTTCCACGACAACAACCAGGCGCTGCTTCCGCATCGTGCCCGCTATCCGGTGGTGCAATCCCCCATTGTGCTGACCCAGAATTGCCGCAACGCTGGCGAGGTTTTCGACGTCGTCACGGCCTTCCACTATCGGCTCCGCCAAACGCCTCCCTCCGAACTCCTGCAACGTGAAGGGATCTACCGAAAGTGGATCGTGCAGGATGATCGACCCATCCAAGCCGTCCACGAAGCCATACAGACGGCCTCCTCTACCATGGACCCATCGCAACTCGTGGTCCTTACGCCAGACGATCTGGGCACGTCCCCGCTGAACGGTCTGGAAGTCCCCATCGAATTCGCATGGCGCTGGCAAGACAAGATCCGGTACTACTTCGACTACCTGCCCCGCGAATTCAGCAGCCCTCTCCGCCTGCCCCCGTTGAGCGAAGCCCTCACGCCCACCCCAGCCGACGTCCGCGCGGTCGTGAACATCGCGGAACGCACGTTGCGAAGCATCCAACGTCAAGCCATGCCGTTCACGGTCCGTCCCAAATGGGTGGTCGATGACCGAGGGCTTCGACTCCGTCCCAGCCACCTGTCCAACTACGAACGCCTCCAGTTCTTCGCGACCGAAGATTGGGCGGCCACGCTCCCTGAACCCCCAAAGCTTCGGCTGCTCCCCGCAAGTCTCTACCAGGGCCACGAGCACGAGGTTCTCCTCGCCTCGGTGTCGGCCTTCAAGGGACTCGAATCGGACGGAGTGGTCCTTTGTGCGTTGCGCCCCCACAACCAACTTCGAGCCAACCTCTACGTCGGCGCCTCGCGAGCCCGCTACCTGCTTCACCTCGTGATCGACCCTCGTTCGAACGCCCAACTGCCTCGCCACGGGTAATCTCGGGCTATCGTCGATGGAAAACGGCGGTTCACCGTCTGTTGGGGTCAGCCTCGCGAATCTCGAGGATTTTGGACGTCAACGCGTCTGCCATCACTTCGTGATCGGCTACTTCGGGGTGACGACCATGGCCGTTGTAGTCGAACACCAAGGAATGAACTTTGTCATCGCCTTGTTGCTGTAAGGTCTCGACGGCCAGTTCGAGGTAGCCCGGCATGGGGGAGCCAAAGGCCACCGCATCCATGCTTCCCAGCGCAAGAAGCACGTCTGCGTCGGGGTAGACGTCTCGAAGAGCGTCGTAAAAATCGATGTAGGTCGACTGAATCTCCGACCCCGCGCCCAGCCAGTAGTCGTTCTGCCCGAGGTTCACGACCACCAGCTCGGGCTGCCAAGAAAAGTCCCACGCACCATCACCCAGTTGCAGGCCATCCCAATGGTCAAACATGGTTTCGGGCCACCACGACAGTTGAATGCCAATACCCGAAATGGAAATCGCCCGGGCTTCGGCGCCCACCGCTTCGGCGGCCAGTGCGGCGTAGCTAAGGTCGAAGTTCTTGTATTCGGGAAGCGCTTCGTCGCATGCACACTCGATCGAATAGCTGGAGGTAATCGAATCGCCATAAAACTCGATGCCAAAGGCAGGACGTTCGCTCTCTTCCAACCAACCGTCCGCCATCACGCCACGAAATCGCAAGGCTCCGTCGGCCGCCTCGGTCCGCTTGCTCAAACGAAACGCATGGGGCCCTGGGGCGAGTCCCTCGGCCACCACGTAGTCATGAATGCCGTCAAGAAGTTCGATCACCTGGGGCTCTTCGTCGTCAACGTAAACGTTGACCCAGTTGGTGCCGGACCCTTGGAGCTGCACGGTGATGGTGGTCGCATCGATCACCCCTTTCACCGAAGACCCTGACCACACCAGGATCGGTGCGGTCCGTGCTCGCTGGTCGATGCGCCCCATGTAGACCCAACGCGGGTCGTCGGCAGGCAGCACCTTAAACCCCCTCGGCTCGTCGCTCGGAGGAGGGGGCAAGGTCTCTTTTGGCGAATCTTCCCTCGGAGCATCGCCCTTCGGTGGGGGATCGGGCTCCGCGGTACAAGCCGCCAACGTCGCAAAGATAAGCGTCACATGCCCCCCTTCGCGACACAGTCTAGTTCACGATTCAGCTCATCGCGAGGGCGGCCTTGTACGTTCAAGGCATGGCGAGCGAGGGCGCGTGGAGGTCCCCTGAGAGGGGAACCGAGACGTTCCCGAGCGAGCCATGCCACCTCAGCTCATCGAGCGGCTGCTGTGGTGTTCCGTGTGCTCTCGGCAGGAGCCCGAAGGGCGGCCGAGGCCTCGAGCCTGCCAGTTAGATCGCTGGCCCCGTTGAGAGCCTGCGGTAGCCTTTGGGGCCACACGGGCGGTAGCTCGTCGGCGCCGAGCCATTGGAGGCTGAAAGTAGAGTGAGCCCCGCCCTCATCACCCTGTGGAGGCCGTAGAGAATCAGGTGGCGTAGACCACGCGTTCGCAAGGCAGGCCTGGGTGTTGGTTCAGGGTCGGGGCCCGTGCGGCACTTAACGCGAAGGGGGGCCTCGAATGGCACGACGCATGGCCGTGGGTATCGACGTCAGCAGCAAGCACTTCCACGTGGCCTGCATCGGCCGCGAGGAGATCGAGGTCTTCGAGAACTCCTCGACGGGTCGCAAACAGCTCGTGAAGGCCCTACGTCGCCATCGGGGTCCGATCGTGGCCGCGCTGGAGTCGACGGGCCCGTATGGCCTCGCGCTGGCCCTGGAGCTGCACAAGGTTCGCCGGATCGAGGTCCGGTACGTGAACCCAAAGGCGGCGAAGGGCTACGCGAGCCGGGGCCTGGCCCGCGCCAAGACGGACCGCGTGGATGCCCAGGCGCTCTCGCGCATGGCCCAGGAGGCCTTCGGGGTTCCTTAGGAGCCTCCGTCCGAGCACGCGCTGCAGCTTCGTGCGTGGGCACGGCGCGTCCGAAGCCTGGTCAACGACCGCACGCGCGAAAAGAACCGGCTGGGGTCGACAAAGGCCGCTGCGGTGCTGCCCGCCGCGCTCATCGAGGACATCGAGGACAACATCGCCGCGCTGGGCGCCCGCATTGACAGGCTTCGTCAGCGGATGGTTGTGTTCGCTCGACAAGACGCCGACCTTAGCGCGCAGATCGACCTGCTTTGCAGCGTGCCGGGGATCGGGGAAGCGATCGCGGTGGAGGTGTTGTCGGAGCTCGGGTGGATGCCCAGGGATCTGACGGCCCGACAGCTCGTGGCCCAGGCCGGGCTCGACCCGCGTCCGAAACAGTCCGGGCAGCGGGACGCCCCGCGGCACATCAGCAAGTTGGGCTCGAAGTACCTGCGCGGCATTCTCCACATGGCGGCGCTGACGTCGGTGCAGCACTGCTCGGAGGTCGAGGCGTTCCACCGCGTGCTGACAGAGCAGCGTCACAAGAAGCCACTCGTGGCCTATGTTGCCGTCTCTCGCAAGTTGCTTCACACGATCCACGGCATGCTGAAGACCCGGACCGCGTTTGACCCGTCTCGGTTCTACCAGCCCAAGAAAGTGCCCCGTGTAGCTTGACGGCCAACAGAGAATCTATCTCATCGACCGTCGCCGCAGGGCCCACGGCAACAACCACGCCAACCACGCGCTCGCGCCCCAGCCCGAAGTCTGGCAGCCGGTCGACACCGGGGCGGGCTCCGTGGGGGCCTTCGGCTCGGCGGGCGGGGACGGTTCGGGCTCGGCCATCCCCGGGATGGGGTCTTTCAACAAACTTGCCAACGAGGGCGCTGCCTTGGCGGGACCCGACGACAACGATGACCCAGCCGAGGTCACCTCACTCCCGGGGCGGCCTCCCCACTCTCCCCGCCGCGGCGAACTGCATTCGATGGGCCCTTCCCAAGGATGCAAAATCGCGTAACGACCCTGGAAGGTGTTGGTAGGGGCCGGTTGAACGCCCTGTTCGGCAAACGTCCCATCCGGTCGCGGCGTTCCTTGGCCCCCACGCACCGCAGGGGCCGCCTTGAACACGAGGTCAGCATCGAGCCCGTCGGCTTCGTAGCGATAGTGCAGCCGCGTCAGCACGAACGGGCCTTGAGTTTCGAGCACGTCTCCGCCCAAGGTCAGCAATTCAGCTGGTTTCAACGCGGGCTGCGGGCACGGGTCGCACCACGAAGCATCCCACGCATACTCGGTCACCACGGTGCGCGGCTTCGCAACCTGGGTGAATAGGGCTTCGTAAAAACCGCCAAACTGATCCTTCACCTCTTTGCTGACCCGAAGATTGGTGGGAATGAAGGCGTTGTCGTAGTTTGCGACCTCATAGCGCTGCCCCGGCGCGAGAATATGAACCAAGAGGTCTTGGGCACCCTTTGCGTTGAGCAGACCCAGGCGAACGGGCAGCGAAAACGTGGGGCTATCGTAGTGCATGCGAAGCGGAGACAACACGGCTCGGCCATCGCGGAACGTGACGCGTTCGGGGTCGACTTTGGCCACAAAGAACTTGGTGCCGGCCGCCACGTACGGCTCGAGAACCTCGGCCGCTCCCTTCGGAATATTGTACTTCTTCTTGCGCAACCAGGTATCAAGCCCTGAAGAATCCGAGGCACTCAAGACGACGATGTCGTACTCGCCGACTTGAAACTCGGCTTCGACTTTGACGCCGTTCTTGTTCCGAGCTCCGAGACCGCCAAGGGCGCCCCCCTCCGCGGCCACCATGTCGAGCTCTTCCTCGTAGAGGGGCTCACACGGATCGCCTTCCCAGTAGGCCACGAGGCGGGGCGACGCCAATGAGTCGACCCGCTCGAAAATGCCCTTCGGCAGTGTCTTGACGTTGCTCTTTTTGAGCACTTCAGGCACCGGCACGACCATCGCAAACGCTTCGGGAGGCCCTTGGTAGCTATTCTGCATGGACAGGACGGTTCGGGTGCCCATCCGCATGAGAACCACCATCGTGGCGTCATTGTAGAGCGATGCATCTGCACCACTGACGTAGAACCCGCAAAACGCCTCGGCCCGAGGCATCAAGAGTGACAACAACAAAGGAATCATGGTGGCCTCCGAGGCTGACAAACTCTACCCTACAGGCAACGAGGCGGTCGAATTTTGCCCGCATGAAAGAATGTTCAGTTCCACGTTTACAGTTAGACGTCTGGGGCGGGGCTTCCGAGCCCTCGGTCATTGACCCACTGCGGGGCTACCCCGTGGTGTTTCTTCCAAGCCACAACCACCTGCGCTCGCCACGCCCTGCGTTCCCGCAGTGTTGGGCGCGCCGGGCCGGAAACGTCGGAGGCCCCGCATCCGCCTTCCTCACGAAGAACTCAAGCCCGACCGGCACCGCCTGGTCCACGCCATTGCATTGGCACTCCTTGCTGGCGAATGGTCCGCCGATGCCATGTCGAACCGTGTGCATGAGGTTGTCGTTCCTCCGCTCCCGTGGCTCCCCAACCTGATTCGCAAGCTCCTTCGTGCCTACCCCGAACGCCGGGGACTTACGCCAGGGCGGCTCCACGGCTGGCTACAGCGCAACCGCGAATTTCGCCTTGCGTGGCGGAAAGGCCTCGCCACGCAACGACCTCAACAACGATTCGTTGTGCCGCCGGAACCCAAGCCCGCGACGCTGCCGCTGCGCGCCGCCGTGCCCGCCCTTCACACGCCGGGCGATGTCGCTGCCTGGCTCGACCTCTCCCCGTCACGACTCGACGGGTTGGCCGATCTTCGCGGGTGGCACCGAAACGCAGGCTCACCCCTGCAACATTACCGTCGATGGTGGGTCCCCTCAAGACGTCCGGAAGGACTGCCTCGGCTCCTCGAGGCCCCCAAGGACCAACTCCGCAGGGTTCAACGTCGTCTCCTCCGCCAGATCCTCGTACTCGTGCCTTGTCATGCCGCGGCCCACGGCTTTATCGAAGGGCGGTCGGTGTGGACGGCAGCCCAGCCCCACGCCGGTGAGGCGCGGTTGATCCGACTCGATCTGCGCACCTTCTTCCCTTCGATTCATCGAAGACGCGTCGTTGGCGTCTTTACTTCAATGGGCTTTCCCCGCGAGGTCGCATTCCTGTTCGGTTCGCTCTGCACAACCCGAACGCCCTCATCCGATCTCGACGCCTCGGCTCCACATCTGAAGGGCCTCTATCGCGACCCCCACCTGCCCCAAGGCGCCCCCACCTCGCCGTGGCTCGCCAACCTCTGTCGTGAACCAAGCTCCATCGGTCGGGCGACGCGAACGCGACCGTCTCAAAGCCATCCTTACAAACTGCCTGCGAACGGGGCCCGCGACCCAAAACCGCCACAACCATCCGAATTGGCGGGCGCATTTGCAAAGCCGAGTGGCGTGGGTCAACCACGTGCACCCCGGTCACGGAGCCAAACTTCAGGCATTGTTCAACCAAATCGAATGGACGCCGTGATTACGGCTGTTTGCGGGTGACGAGTTCTGTACCCAGCGCGGACGCCACAAAATGCTCCTTTCGATCCGAGCAAAGCGTCTGAAGCCAATCGAAGTAGCCGCCATCCGAGATGGGCAGGGTTTCCTCACCGAACCGCATCCACACCCGGTAGCGAATTCCCGAGTAGTACGCTTGTTCGAGCGGCAGCCGGTCGATTTGTGGAAACGTACCCTTGAACTGGTCATGCAGGGCGTTGGCCACCGCTTGGAAAGGCGGCGTGTTGAACAACTCGAGGCGCACTGCGGCCGCGTCTCGGTCTTGGGCCAAGCGAACATGCAGGTCGCGTTGCAAGGTCAGATGCCGGGTGAACGTTTTAAGCGCGAACCGTCGCGCATCCTTGTCGCGCCCCGCCGTGACCGCGGCAAACATCGAAAAGTGACGAGTATGAGCCTCGCTCTTGAGCGGCTGACATCGAACCAGACGTCCGACCGTGCACAGATCGAGAATACCCGTTTGGCCGGCCCGTCGACGACGCGCACACTCAAGCGCCAGCACGTTCGTCGGATCGGCAAGGACCTCGAGGTTGCGGGCGGCACTGAACACCCGATTCTGGCCTCCCAACGAAAAGGTACTGCACGAGCCCAAGGGGGCCAGCGGCGACAACTCGATCGCTTCAAACGCCTCGGCGACATCGAGGCTGGCCAACTCGGCGCGTCGTAGCGCCCTCGCATCGACAGGGGCAGGCTGTACGTAGCCGTCGCGCAGGAACGCCCGTAGCACCTCGGCGGGGGTTCGACCTGCCGCGCGCTCTTTCGCAACTTCGAGCCACAGCGCGGTGAGCTCGGCGGTGGGTTGGCCAACGAGATGCCCAACCAGGCCTTCGTAGCCTTCGACCAGCCGCCGTAGCAACGGATTCATCGGAGCCGCTCACGCCGTCGCAGGGCAAGCAGGCCGATCAACAGCGGCAATGCACCGCCCATGGCGAAGCCCTGGTGGTTGCAGCCGGACTCCGTTCCGCCGGTTCGGCGCACATCGAACGTCGCCACCGCGCCGCTGCTCCCCGCGATGCCTCCGAGACTCAACGCAACAGTATAGATGCCTGGCGCGGGGAACATCAGCTCGGGCTCCCAGGCCCCAATCGGCTCAAACACCCTCAGGCCGTCCGTTCCCTCACCCTCGAACACATCCCACTGGATTTCCGAGATGCAGCCGTAAACCGAGACATCGGAATTGTTCAAGAGCTGATAGCGCAGGCCATCCACCTGTTCGACCTCGAAGCTCGGTTCGGGCAATCCGCAGGCGCGCACGTAGCCCACCCGCCGCACCACGTCGGACCAGCTGTCGCAGGTCTCGGAGTCGCCTTGCACCGTCACTTCGATGGTGTAGTTGCCGGGCTCGGTGTAGGTGTGCGAATTGGACGTGCCGGTCGCCGTGTTGCCATCTCCCCAGCTCCAAGCCGCCTCCGTAACGTCGGCGAGGTCGGCGGACGCAATGGCACAGTTGAGATCCAGAGGCACTACCCCCACCGCGAGCCCCTCCGACGCCTCATTCGAACACGAAAACGAAATGGAAGGCCCATACAACGCGGTCAGGCCCTCGATGTCGTCCTCGTTGATGGTCAACTGGCTAAGACTACAGGCCGGCGCGGTCCAATACATGGTGGCCTCGAACAAGCGCGGGTCATCGCAGGGTTCCCCCCCCAGGGCGGGGTTCTCACAGCTGTTCGCAAGCCCCAACTGATGCCCAAACTCATGCGCCGCGATGGCCGCCATGGAGTACTCACCGCCGCTGCACTCGTTGCGCTCAATTTCGTCAACGGTGCGGAAGACCACACTATTGTCGTTGAAGGACAGATCACCCGAGAGCACAACCTGATAGGGTCGACCAGCCACATCGATGGTTCGGCCCACGTCGAAGACGAATATTTGCGCCGCAAGCACCCCCGGACCCAACACATCATCTGGGTCGTTGAAGGTGATGTGGTTTTCAAAATCCGTGAGATTGAACGTCGCAACATTGGGCGCCGCGAGTTCTGGATTGGCAATCGAGTCCAACACGTTTAGCTGAATGTTGGCACAGGTGGCGGCATCCCACGCTTCGGCTCCCAAACGGAGTTCCGAATAGCAAGCCCCCGCCGGCACGGTTTCTTCACAACAGCCCGAAAGTCCCCCGCTCGCTTCACACGCCTCAATCGAGTTCTCGGCTCCGTCATCAGCCACTCGAAGGTCGATGGATCGGGACTCCGGCGCCCAAATGAGCTGCTGGTGGCGCCATGCATGCGCATCGGATGCGAACGATGTGCCAAGAAGGACAAGTCCGAACCCAAGAAATAGACGACGCGGGCTTGCAAGGGGCATGCGGCTTTCCAAACGATGAAGTCGACAACAACGTGAAGTGCTGAAGCGTGTAGTTAACGAATTCGGCAAGTGAAGGCGCCCCCGTTGCGACGCCAAACGCATCCATGGTAGCTCGGCGACATGACTCGATTCCTCGCCTTGCTAGCTGTTGTCGGGGCTTGCCGCGCCGAGCCGACCCTTGCCCTCGATGCCGATCTGCGGACCGCAGCTGCGTGCGAGGCGATCACGCTGCGCGCCACGCGGACCAATACGGATGCAGAGGTACGTTGGTCTGTCCTTGGTTATCCACAACTGCTCATGGTCGATGGCGAAGACGGCGTGTTGAACGTTCAACTTCCCTCCGTGGCCCAAGACCGCACGATCACCTTCCGGGCCGAAGCCGATGGCGCTGTCGACGAGGTCAGTGTCGATGTGACCGCTGCCCCAACGCCTCCGGAATTCGCGGCCGGCATGGTGCCCGACTGTGGCCCCTTCGCCGAAGGGGTGGCCAGCGGTGACCCCGGAGCCGACCGTGTGACGCTGTGGACGCGCCACGCCTCGGCAGACCAGACCCTGACGTGGCAACTCGATACGGACGACACCTTCCGAAACCCTCGCACCGGCACGGTAGCCGTCGAGGCAGCGGCGGATCGCACTGCCGTGGTCGAGGTGGATGGCCTAAGTCCGGCCACCACGTACTACTACCGGTTCCTCGACGAAGCAGGCACTAGCTCGGTGCTCGGCCGAACCAAGACCTCACCCGACGGCGATACCGAACGGTTGCGGATGGCCGTGGCCTCGTGTTCGAGCATCTACTCAGGTTGGTTCAACGCTTACCAGCGCATCGCGAATCGAGGCGACCTCGATCTCGTCATCCATTTGGGCGACTACATCTACGATTTCGTTGATGAAGACGAGGAGATTCGGGTTCCCGACCCGTACCCGTCCAACCCCGATACCCTCGAGGAGTGGCGCGGACGTCATGCCTACTACCTCGGGGATCCCGATTTGCGGCTCGCGCGGGCTCGGCATCCGTGGTTCCTGCTGTGGGACAACCACGACGTCGAGAGTACCGCGGCCGAGAACTATCGCGGTTCGGTCCAGGCCTTCCGCGAGTTCAATCCCATCGCACCTACCGATGGACCAGCCGACGTGCTGTATCGGAACCTGTCGTATGGGTCCCTTGCTGACGTCCACGGCGGCCTGGCGCATCCTTGGCAATCAGAAGATGTTCGCCACCTTCTTGGTGCCGCCCACCGTGAGCAACAACCCCGCGGGGGTCTTCGACACCCGCTCTTGGGACGGCTTTCCCGAAGCTCGCCAACGGTTCTACGACTTCGTCGAGGCACAGGGCATCGAAGACATCCTGGTGCTTTCAGGGGACGCTCACTTCTCAGTGTCCTCCGACCTCGTCGAAGACCCCGCCACCTATGACCCGGAGACGAGCCAGGCCTCCCACGGGGTGGAGTTTCTGCCCACCAGCATCTCACGGGGGAACTTCGATGAGACGCTGGGTCCCAACAACGAAGGTTTCATCGAGGTCCTGCGTCAGAGCATCGCCGATCGGAATCCCCACAATGCCTACGTCGAACTCATCCAACATGGCTACGGTCTGCTCGACATCACCGACGAGCGCATCGTGGCGGAGTACTGGTACTCCCCCATCCTCGAGGACAGCGAGGAGGAAGTCATGGCGGCGGGCCTCACGGTGCGCCGAGGCGCCAACCGGTGGGAGCGCGAGATCGCCACGGAACCCTTTGTTCCCTGACGGTCACCCAATCGCCTCGCATCAAGCCCGCTTGCCGCTCTGACCGAGCTTGACGGCTGCCCCGACGAGATGTGCGAGCCGCAAAGGCTCGGGAACCTTGCCCCGATCGGTGAGGCGCTGCAGTAGCGGGGCCAAAACGTCAGGCTCTGCTCCCATGACTTGAAAGCAGAACCCGCCTCGTTCGTGGACAGGCCCCGCAGCAGCCATTCGCGCGCGACGCATCGGCCCATCGTCGAAGCGCGTGAGAACATGCTCGATCGCCGCAAAATCAGGGGGTCGGCGCATGATGGAAGCACATGGGCGTTCGGTGCGCTCCGCCAGCGCAGGTAAATCCACCACGTTCATGCCCGCAAACGTCAGGCCATCGAGCAAGATCAAGTCGACCGAGGGATAGAACTTCGATCGCGTCACCAAGTCGATAATCACCTCCGTCGCATCCGTTCCGTCGCGGGTGACCGCTCCCCACACCATCCCTTCGAGTCGGGTGTTTTGGCAGAACATCCCTGCCACGTGGACGACCTGATCGACCTCCTTGTTGAACGGAACGTCATCGAAGCCGAGCGTTTGAACCACCTGCCCACGTTCCCACCGCTTTCGGAGCGTCATGAGCCCTCCATGAGACACCGTAGTGGTGCGTGGTGATTCTTTCAGCCCTGTGAGGTCGAGAGCAAGCGTCGGAGCAGCAAGAGTTCGCCGGTTAGCGCACCAATGACGCACATGGACACAATCCACACCTCGGGCACGGAAAAGGCCAGCAAAACGGGTTCATCGAACCGTTGCACGGGGCTCGGAAAGGACGCAACCACCACCCTCATCACGTTGAGGAGCAACGCCATCGTGATGCCCCACCCAAGCCACGCCACCGCACGATGGCGCGTGGCAAAGGGAGCCAACGCAAGTGCAGCGAGCCCCGCCAGGATGTCGGGATTGCTGCCCGTCCAAGTCATTTGCGGAGGCACTCGCCCCTCGGCGACCCAGGCCGCCAACACCAGCTCCAGGGGAAAACGAAACCCCTGGAAGGCGAGGAGCCACCCACTGCTTAGCCCCGAAAGGCGCTTGCCAAGCGGAGACGCCACAAGGGCCAACGTGAACAGCGTCTGGCTGCCAAAGAACAGGGGCATGGAGGGCAACGGCTCCTCTGCCGACAAGGCCCCAACCCACGGAGGAATGGCCGTGACCCCCATCCAAACCGCCACCCCCAACGCGGCGATGCTCCCATCCCGCCACCGCTGCTCGGGCTTCGCCACCACGGCGACTCCTGCGACGGCTGCGCAGGCCACAAAGGCGACGACCGCGAGGAACAGACCCATGGCGGGCCACGAAGAAGGTGGCATCTTCATTCTCCAGTGCTATCTAAATTCATAGTATGCGCTCTTATAATCAATACTGCGGAGTCGCCAAGGCGCTTGATCTGGTTGGTCAGCGCTGGGCCTTGTTGATCGTGCGAGACCTCTTGCCCGGTCCTCGTCGATTTTCCGACTTGATCCGCCCCGGCCTCACTCCGAATGTGCTCACTACGCGGCTTCACGAGCTCCGCGATGCAGGGCTCCTTGAGGCGACAACGCTGCCGCCCCCGGGGGCCCGCAAGGTGTGGCGTCTCACCGAAGCCGGTCAACGGCTCCGACCGGTCGTGCTCGCCCTCGGCCACTTTGGCGCTACCTACATGGGGTCCACCGAAGGCCACACCACTGATGTACGCTGGTTCGTCGTGTCGCTGGAACGAAGGTGGGTGCCATCTGGGGCCAAAGGCGTGGTGCAGCTCATCGTCGACGACGTGCCCTATCGAGTTCAGCTCACTGAGCGAGGCGCCCGCGTCTCCGATGGGCTCACCGACCGACCCGACGCGACGTGGCGGGGCTCCGCATCTGAGCTGTTTCAGGCCGTGCGTACAGGCCCCCGTCCCGCGGACCCCTCAGGCCTTCTCGCCAACCTGTTCGATGGGATCGCAGCCCCCGGGTGACGAATTTCGTCCACGACGGCCCAGCGAGCGGGCTTTCGCAGGTTTCGACTTGCCCGAAGGGGTGAATGAAAGCACAGTGCCTCGGCGCGGGACGACGGGAGCATGCATGACTCGACCCCTCCGCGCACTTTGGCTCAGCCTCGCCCTGGGCGTTTTGGTCGGTTGTGAATCGACCGAGCCAGAAGAGACGCTCGACACCCCACCTGGGCTGCCTGCCCCACTGCCGGATGAACCGTTCATCAACGCCGGATTTGTCGTCGTCGATGCCGTGTTTGCCTACGACGCGGACTTGGGCCAAATCGTGAGTGCGAACAACGGCACCAACGCCATTCCGAACGCGCTGTACATCACCTTCTTCGATGCGGCTTGGGACCAAAACAACCCCGACACGATCGGCCTGGTCTGCGACCTGGTCCTGCCCCTCGAGACGGCCGGGGCCGCGGTTCCGCTCGGTGACCCCGACCGGTGGTACGAAATCGCGCGCAACCCGGCGGAACCGGCCTTGACGACGTGCCACGACCCCGGCACCACCCTCGACCCCACGAGCTGGCCAGTCGACATCGTCCAGGCCTTCGTCGACGGCGCCCCGGATGCGTTCTACGTCGTGGTCGGCCAAGGAATCGCGAATCCCAAGGCGCCCTTCGTCTTCGGGGGCTACTTCGGCCTCAACCCGGCCATTGGCCTTCCCCCGGACCCCGGCGGTGACGAGGTCTACGTGCTCGAAGGCTTTGCCTTTGCGATTGACGAAAACTACTCGTTGGTGCCGGATCAGTACGGCAACGCCACGTTCCTCCCGACGGTCGACATCTTCAACGACGGCCTCGGGCTGCCCACTGGGGCATACCAGATGCGGTCGACCTTCGGTCTTCCGTAGCCTATCGACGTTTGCGCGGGGGCCGCTTGGCGTCGGTGCAAGCGTCGGAACTCCCGAGGCGGCAAGCGTGCTCCAAGCACGTCAGCTGGGCCGCCGCGTCGGTGAGCAGGCACTCGGCATAGCAGCTCAGCGCGTCGCCAAGCGCACACGCCCGCTGTTGGGTCTGACGTTCATCCATTCCCTGCGTGAGGGCCGGGTAGTGCCGGCGAACCAGCACGATCCATCCTGACAGCTCCCCGCATGTGCGCCCGGAACCACCCTGGCAAGCCTGCGCCAGCGACCGGAGCTTCCGCTCACACCACGCCCGGTCCGGGGGGCCTCCCAACCGCACCCAAGCATCTTGGCAGGCGGCATCGTGCTCCAGCTCACAGGCTCGGAGGTACAAGGGTCGCCACTCCGACGTGGGCCTGTCGGCAACAAGACGCCGCACTCCCAACCGAAAACACGCGGCTGCGTCGTCGGTCGCACACGCGGCTTTCAGGGCGGCGTCGTCCCGCTGATTCGGGCCAGCCCATACTTGCATCAACCCAAGCCACCACATCGCCTGCCTACCCCCGGTGTTCCGTCATCACTTGCTGCGGTTCCGACATTGCGCGTTGGCGTGCTTCCTCGACGTCGGCGCGATGCAGATCGCGGAGCCGCTCGCTCGCGCCCTCAGGACAACCTCCAATGACCTTGAGCGCGTTCGGTTTCGCATCTTGGGTCACCGTGGTCCAGCAGGAGACACCGTCCGCGCTCTCCTGCTTCGCTAGTGCATCATCGGCCGCAATCCCGGCTTCGATCTTCTCATTGAGCTCGTCTACCGCGGTCCACGGGAGGTCCGGCGTCAGTGCGGTGCGGTCAGGGTTCGACTTCAGCCGCTCGAGCAACTGTGCTGCCTTGCGAGCCCGTCCCTTGTCCAGCGTATCTTCCGCCCGAAGGTACAGAAACCGCCGCTGGTTGAATCCTGCCCACGTCCGCACGCGTTCCATCGACGGCGCATGGCCGGTGCCTGCCAGGTGTCCAAACAACGTCCTCGCGTCGTCGAAGCGCCCCTCGTAGAGCGCGACGCGCGCCTGCCGGTCGAACCCTAGTTGCTGCACCACCCCCAGCATGCGCACAACCCCGCGCTCATCGGACTTGCGCAGGCCCCCGATCGACAGCACGAGGTGCGTCAGCTGCGCGGAACACACGAACCGCTCCGCCTCGAGATCCTGCTTGGCCAGCTCGAAGAGTTGCTTGCGGCGGGCCTTCGTATCGAGGTCCTTCACGGTCTCCGCGAACGCGGCGTGGCCGCAATCCGTAAGGAACTCTTGGGGCGTCGCAGCATTTGCGACCATGCCCAAGAGCCAGAGGTTCGGTACCATGTGATCTCCTCGAGGCTGGGGTTCCCATCCTACGATGCTGCGGCTTCGCTGATTGCGGCATCAACGTCGTGGACCGTGAGGCGCTGGTGCACGTATGCCTGAACGTATGATAAGTTGGGACGCCAGAAGGCGATGCGAAAGGCGTCGACGCGGTCGAAGGTGAATCCGAGATACAGGGGCATGTACCGGGTGAAGAACTCGTCTTCTTACGATCAGTCGCTTCGCCGACGGGGCGAGTTCACGGTCAGCCCAAGTTCTCCGACGCCGTCATCGAACTGGCCCTAAATTTGCGACTCTTGTTTCGTCTTCCCTGTCGCCAGACCGAGGGATTCCTCGGCTCGTTGCTTCGGCTCGCGGGCATTGACCTCGACGCTCCCGATTACACCACGCTGTCCCGGCGGACCCGAGGACCATGCTGAGCTTCTTGACGAACGAACGCCTTTGCGGCGCTACGCAGGACGGGGTCACCGACTTGATCGAGGTGCCGATGGACCGAGCGCACGAAGAACTGCTCGGTGGCGGGGAAAAAAGGTTCTGTGCGTTCATCGCGTGGGTGGGGTGCTTCCCCGACGGCTGCTCGGGGTGATCCCGAGATTGGAACGTCCCATCGTCCGATCAATTTGCTGGGAACTCCGTCCAACCCGTCCACCACGCCGCGTCGGCTCCGGGGCGGACCGCGCCCACGTAGTTCGCGCTTTCGTCCCAGAAGCGGTCCTCGGGCGTGCGGGCGGCCGGCGTGTTGGCGACCAAGCCTTCGCCGGCAGGTGTGAAGGCGTCGTCGGACGGCGTCAAATCCTGCTTCCCATCGGGTTGTAGCACGACCATCGCATTGGGGAACACGCCGGCGGACGTGCTCGCGTTCATCGCCTTCGGATCGAAGAACCAAGCAGACTCGTCGAAGTCGTCGTCATCGGTCTCGACGTCGTCCTCGGCGTCGAAGTACCCGTCACCCCGCGGCCCAATCTCCGCGAGCAGGGTGTGGCTGACTTCAAGTTCTCCCGATTCGATCGCTCGCGTCGTCTCTCGGTCTCGAATATCGATGCTCTCTAAACCAAACCCACTGATAATGCTGTTACGAACCATCCCCGCGGTGCCTGCGCGAAGGATGATGCCTCGGGACGCACTGCCGTCGTCGTTCACCCCAAGCAGCGTGGCATTGTAGATGGTGGGTGCGCTGCGAGGCATTTCATCGAGTTCGTCGTCGTTGTTCTCGCCCTCGACGGCGGAGCCCGAGGGCTCGCCATGCTGGATGATCAGGTACTGTACGTTGCCCCGCCAGCCCTCACTCCAGTCCAGCCCCTGGCCGTTGGGGTAGCTGACCAGCAGATGCCGTATGTCGACGGTCCCTCCCACAACCTCGACGCCATCGTCCAGAGTCGCGTGGGTCTGTACGAAGTCGACGATGGTGCCCGACCCACACCCCGCGAGCGTGAGGCCGTTCAGGTCGCTGTCCCGATCCAAAAAGAAGCCGGCAAACTCGACACGAACGTATTGCAACGCCCCACAACTGTGTTGGTCGTCTTGACCCCCATAGGTTCCGCGCGCATCGGATTCGTCAATGCCCTCGGCAGCCCCGGTGCCTTCGTGAACGACACCCCGCCCGAGCAACACGAGCCCCCCCCAGTCCCCCGCCGCTCGGGCTCCGGTGGGCTGGTCACTGGTGAAGACGATGGGCTCGGTGGCCGTGCCTCGCGCTTCGATACGGCCCGACCGGGTGATCACGAGCGCAGAGCTGCTGGTGCCTCGAAGGGTCGTGCCGGGCTCGATGGTGAGCGTCGCATCCTCGACGAACACCACGCCATCGATGAGCCACGCGCGATCGGCTTCGAGCGTGAGGTCCTGGTCGATCGTTCCCGACAACCGCACCTCGGGCCAAGGCCCGACACAAGCCCCCAAGAGCAGCAGCCACTGTCCGAACATGCACACCTCTGCGTCAGAAACGAACCATGAGCTCGGCTCCGGCCGGTCCCATACCAATGTTCCAGGTTGAATCTGCCGGGCGCGGCACGACAAAGCCGATTGCCGCTAAGGCAACTCCGGCCCCGACCCCCACCAGCGCCACATTGTTGACGGTCCGTGAAACGGCGTACGAAGAGGGGTCTCCCGACGCAATCGCCGTGCGGCTCGTCTGGAAGCTGCCGATCGCAACGCCGCCGCTGATGGCGGCCGTCGAGGCGCCAGCGGCGACCAACCCCCAACGTGGTCGTCGCCGGGTAGGCTCGAACTCGGGCTCCGATGGGGTCACGATGGCGGGTTCCGGCTCGGATGGGGGGAGGTTGGGCACCTCGATGGGCTCGGGAGGCGACGCCCGTTCGAGGCGCTCCTCGATGGCCAAAACCCGACGTCGGATTGTCGTCTGTTCCGAATCCGGTGCATAGAGCCGATAGCGCTCCAGGGTTTCTAGGGCTTCCCGCAATAGGCCACCACGCTCCTGGGCATTGGCGATGTTGAACAAGATTTCGGGCGCCTCCGTCATCGCGTAGGCCTTCTGAAATGCCTCAACGGCGCGCTCGTATTGGCCCTCTTCGTACCACTGGGTGGCGAGCGAATAGAGCTTTCGGGCTTCGTCGAGTTCGGCCGGAGGAGGTTCGGATTCGGGGTTTGGAGACTGGGCAAAGGCTGATGCGAACAAGAACAACGCTAGCGCGAGCATCGGAGTCGTCCTCTTCTCTACGGGTCGCCGAAGGGGTCCTTCAGATCGGACTTACGAACCCCCAGCGCCTCGGGTGCGGGGACCGAAGGCGAAGCAGTGGGGCGGGAAGGGGGAGGTGACGGAGGAGCATCGACCTTTGGACTCACCGGGGAAGCGTCCTCGACCGAGGCGCGTCCAGGGTCGATGGCAGCTGGCGGAGGCGGGGGAGCGACGAGACCTTTGGCAGGTCGCCCCTCTTCGGTTGGGTGTGCGGCCTCTCCGTCAGTCGGGAAGCCGAACGTTCGGACCATCCAAAACGCCGCTGCGGCCCCGATGAGGATCAAGGGAAGTCCGACCATGGCGACCGCGGGGAAAATCGAGGCACGCCGTGGTTGTTCGGGCCCTTCCTCCGCCACGAGCTTTGCGCCGTCGGCGAGACACACCGTGTAGGAGGAGTCGTAGGTCGCACCGCACCGGGGGCACCGTACGACATCACCGATGAGATTGAGTCTGGGTGGCTTGTGTGCGGGTTCTCGTGCCATGGCGGACGGAGTTCCTTCGAATTCGACGTGATGGAGAGTCTGCAGCAGATCTTGATGACGCGAGGACTACCATAGAACTGCTCGCATTTCACCTGACCCGAGTCCACGACGAAGATCACGAGTCGACGGCAAACGGTCGCGATACACAGTGAACGCGCGTGGGAGGGTGAATTGCGGCGAGGACTCGACCGTGGAGTACGTCGGGTAGCGCTGGTGGGTACAGAGAGTCAGCAAACTCAACTGCGGCAGATTCTCTTGTCGGTCGATGGGCAAATCGAGCCTCATCGCGCTGCACCTACCGCCGTGACGAGCGAGCACGACCTCGTGTTCGTGGCGTCCCCCTTTGACGAAGCCACCCTGCACCACCTGTCGAGCCTCGATGCCACGCCGTGGCTCGTGATCCTCACCCCGCGGCTGGACGGGGCGCTGATGTCGCGCATCGAAGGCGTGTCCAACCTGGTCGCGCTGCTGTCCATCGACGCCAAAGGAGGACCCCGGGTCGGCCACATGATGTACGTCATCCGGCGTCTCCTAAGCCCGATGGCGGTCACGCCGTCGTCCCAGGAACTGATGCGATGGGGCAGCACCACGATCTCGTGGACGCCTCGCTCGACGGCGGAAGCGGCGTCCTTGGTCGACGCTCTCGGTGCGGTGGGCCATCGCTTGGGACTGTCGCAAGCCGAAGCCGCTGCCACCTGTGTCGCCGCCCACGAGCTGGTGACCAACGCGCTGTATGCCGCTCCAACGGATTCCAAGGGAAACCTGCGCTTCGCACACCATCGCGAACAGCCGGTGGAACTCTCCGCATCCGAGGCACCTCGCATCGAACTCACGGTGGATGGCAACTCGGTCGCCGTCGATGTGACGGATCCGTTCGGTGGGTTGACCGCCGCGCGCTTCTTCGCCGCGATTGGAAACGACCTGGCGGGCAGCGGAGGGGTGGTCACCTTGGACCGCTCCCACGGAAGTGCGGGACTCGGACTCTCACGATGTCTTCGAGAGGGGGCTACGCTCCGAGCCGAGGTCACGCCGGGAGTTCGGTCGTTCGTCGGTTGGTGGCGAGACCGGCGACACCACTTGCCCTCGGCCGGTCGGTCGGCGATCTTCCTCGAAACCTCATCGTAGGCGCGCCTCGCTTACGGGCTCCTCACGAACCGCTAGAGACCTGACCAACAGTCACGCGGCTTCCTTCAGTCGTCCGAGGACGAAGCAGTTCGCTACAACCGCGCAA
>JBCCQY010000146.1:0-23611 GCA_039208735.1 Myxococcota bacterium
CGACGTGATGCTTCGCAACGAACTCGAGCGCTACGACCGGGAGGCCTAGTTGCAGATCCAGCTTGAGCGGCTGTTCGATCGCTTCCGTCCCATGTTCGAGGGCAAGGATGCACGCCTGGGTTGGGCGTGGCCCTTGTTCGAGGGCGCGGAGACCTTCTTCCTCACCCCAGACCACAAGACCCACGCGGGGGCTCACGTTCGCGACCGCCTCGACATGAAGCGGCTCATGATCATGGTGCTCTATGCGATGGCCCCTGCGATCCTCGCGGGCTGGTACAACGTCGGCCGTCAGGGGTTCCTCGCCGAGGGCGTCACCGACTTCACGATGATGGAAGCGATGCTTCGGGGCGGCTGGCACATGCTGCCCATCATCATCACCAGCTACACCGCCGGCGGTCTGGCCGAGCTGGTGTTTTGCATCGTCCGTAAGCATGAAATCAACGAGGGGTTCCTCGTCACCGCCATGCTGTTCCCCATGACGTTGCCCCCCACCATTCCGTTGTGGATGGTTGCAGCGGGCGTCATCTTTGGCGTGGTCATCGGCAAGGAAGTCTTCGGTGGGGTCGGCATGAACGTGCTGAACCCTGCTTTGACCGCGCGAGCGTTCGTGTTCTTTGCCTACCCAGCGGCCATTTCGGGTGCCAAGGTATGGGACGTCGGCGGTAGCGCATGGGCGTTCAATGACGCGGCCCCGGTCGTTGATGGCTACACCGGTGCAACGCCGCTCCTCACGGTTTCGAGCGCGACCGGCACCGATGGCATCATCGCCTTGCAAGAGCTGGGTTGGACGTGGCAGGACCTCGCGCTCGGCGACATCCCGGGCTCGATGGGAAGCACAAGTGCGGCCGCCATCGCGCTCGGCGCCATCTTCCTCATCGCCACGGGCATCGCCTCTTGGCGCACCATGGTGGGCTGTGTGGTGGGCCTGTTCGCGACCGGATGGTTCATGAACTACCTGGCTCCGCCCGAGGCCCACGCCTTGTTCCACCTGCCGCCCGAGTACCACCTTGTGATGGGTGGATTCGCGTTTGGTGCGGTGTTCATGGCCACGGACCCGGTGTCCTCGGCCACCACCCATACCGGACGGCTCATCTACGGTTTCTTCATCGGGATGCTCACCGTCTTGGTGCGCGTGGTCAATCCGGCCTACCCCGAGGGCGTCATGCTCGCGATTCTCTTCATGAACGTGTTCGCCCCGCTCATCGACTACTTCGTGGTGCGTCGCACGACGACGCGTCGCGCAGCCCGCCTCGCGGCGACGGCGTAGGGAGTCACCGATGGCTAGCTTCAGCAATACCTACATCTTTGGCTTTGCCGGTGTGATCTGCGCGGTGTGCAGCGTCGCCGTGGCGGGCGTGTCGGTGTCGTTGTCCGAGCGGCAGCAGCTCAACAAAGAGCGCGACACCCGCAGCAGCATCCTCACGGCGTTGGGCTTGCCCGAGGCCGAAGGCGAAGAGATCGATAAGCTGTGGACCAAGCACGTCGAGCAACGGTTCATCACCCCCACTGGCGATACGGCCGAGGTGACCGAGGCCGACCAGAACGCCGACGGCCAACTCGATGACGAAGACCTCGTGCTTGCGCTCGAGAAGGCGGACGAAGGCAAGACACCCTCGGTGCTTGGGTTGTACGTTCGTCTTGACGACGGCGAAACGAAGTCCATCGCCATCCCGCTTGATGGGGTTGGGCTGTGGGGACCGCTCTCCGGGTACCTCGCGATCGATCCGAAGGGCACTGAAGTCATGGGCGCCACCTTCTTCGCTCCGAAGGAGACGCCCGGACTCGGTGCGGAGATCATGGAACAGCCCTTCAAAGAGCAGTGGCAGAGCAAGTCCATTGTCGATGGCGACAAGACCGAGACCATTCGCGTCGTGAAAGGCGAAGCGTCCACCATTTGTCCCGACGACGTCGAACACTGCGTCGACGGGGTGAGCGGAGCGACGATTACGTCCCGCGGTGTCGATGAGATGGTCGCCCAGGCATTGGCATGGTACGACCCCTACCTTTCCGACCTTCGCGGAGGCTGACGACATGAGTTCGCCCGCCATCGAAACCCAGGCGCCGGCCGCGCCGTTGCTCCCCTTCGGCAAGAAGGAACGCACGGCGCTCATCGATCCCATGATGGACAACAATCCGATCACCGTTCAGGTGCTGGGCATCTGCTCGGCGCTCGCGGTCACGATCCAGCTCAACCGGAGCTTCGTGATGGCCGCGGCGGTGGTCGCGGTGTTGGTCTCGTCCAACACCATCATTTCGCTAATTCGGCACTACATTCCGCCGAGCATTCGCATCATCGTGCAGCTTTCGGTCATCGCATCGCTCGTGATCGTGGTCGACCAGGTGCTGCAGGCGTTCCTCTACGACATCAGCAAGCAGCTGTCGGTGTTCGTCGGCCTCATCATCACGAACTGCATCGTGATGGGCCGCGCCGAGGCCTTCGCCATGGCCAACCCGCCATGGCAGTCGTTCCTCGACGGACTTGGCAATGGCCTTGGCTACGGGGCCATCCTGATCGCGGTGGCGTTCTTCCGGGAACTCCTCGGGTCAGGGGCCCTGTTCGGCTTTGAGGTCTTTCCGAAGTTCCTGTACGACCTCGGCTATGTCGACAACGGCCTGATGGTCCTCGCTCCTGGCGCCTTCATCATCCTCGGACTGATGATCTGGGCCCAGCGCACCTACACCGGCTACGTCGAGGAGGCCTGACGTGGAGCACTACCTTTCGCTCGCGGCGAAGGCGATCTTCGTCGAGAACATCCTCCTCGCCTACTTCCTTGGCATGTGTTCGTTCCTCGCGGTCTCGAAGAAAGTCGAAACCGCGATTGGCCTCGGTGCAGCCGTCATCTTCGTGCTGTCCATCACTGCGCCAGCGAACTGGGCCATCAATGAATTTCTGCTCAAGGAAGGCGCCCTTGCCTGGGTCTCGGCCGACTTCGCCGATGTCGACCTGTCCTTCCTGCAGTTCATCAGCTTCATCGCGGTCATCGCAGCGATGGTTCAGCTGGTCGAGATGGTCATCGACCGGTTCTCACCGGCGCTCTACTCGGCCCTGGGCATCTTCCTGCCGCTCATTGCGGTCAACTGCTCGATCCTGGGGGCCTCCTTGTTCCTCGTCGAGCGGGATTACGACCTCGCAGAATCCTTCGTCTTCGGCGCTTCGTCGGGTGTGGGTTGGGCATTGGCCATCATCAGCATGGCCGCCATTCGCTACAAGCTGCGGTACTCCAACGTTCCGCAGGGACTGCGGGGACTGGGCATCACGATGATCACCACCGGACTCATGGCCATCGCGTTCATGACGTTCGCAGGCATCCAGCTTTAGGAGTCACCGATGGATCTCGGTTTGACCGTTTTGCTCGCGTTTGTCGTCTTCACGGTGGTCATCGTTGGCCTCGTGGGGATTCTGGCCGCGGCGCGATCCCAACTCGTCGCCCAAGGTGAGGTCTCCGTCCTCATCAACGGCGAGAAGGAAGTGAAGGTTTCGCCAGGCCAGTCTTTGCTTTCTGCGATGGCTTCCCAGCAGATCTTCATTCCCTCCGCCTGCGGTGGCGGGGGCACCTGCGCGATGTGCAAGTGCAAGGTTCTCGATGGCGGTGGCGACGTACTGCCGACCGAAGTGGGCCAATTGTCGCTTCGCGAGCGCAAAGACCAAGTTCGGTTGTCCTGCCAGCTCAAGGTCAAGCAAGATCTCAAGATCGAGCTGCCCGAAGAGGTGTTTGGCGTTCAAAAGTTCGAGGGTAAGGTCATCTCGAACATGAACGTGGCCACCTTCATCAAGGAACTCGTTGTCCAGCTGCCCGACGGCATGGAAATGGACTTTGAGCCCGGCGGCTACATCCAGATCGATGTGCCCAAGTACTCGTGCACGTTCCGCGACTTCGAGGTCGAAGAGCAGTACCGGCCCGACTGGGACCGTTTCGGCTTTTGGGACATCAAGGCGTTCAACGACGAAGACGGAGTCTTCCGCGCCTATTCGATGGCCAACTACCCGGCCGAGGGCAACGTCGTCATGCTCAACATCCGCATCGCCACGCCTCCGCGGGGCATGGATGTACCGCCTGGCGTCTGCAGCTCCTACGTCTTCAATCTGAAGCCGGGCGACAAGATCACGATGTCTGGGCCCTACGGCGAGTTCGCCATCAACCCCACCGAACGCGAAATGATCTACGTGGGCGGTGGTGCGGGCATGGCGCCGCTCCGGTCGCAGCTCTATCACCTCTTCAACACGCTGAAGAGTGGTCGGAAGATCAGCTACTGGTACGGGGCACGGTCGAGTCGGGAGATCTTCTACGAAGAAGAATTCCGGGCGCTCGAACGCCAGTTCCCGAACTTCCGGTTCGTGATTGCGCTTTCGGATCCGCAGCCCGAAGACAACTGGGAAGGTCCGGTTGGGTTCATCCACAACATCGTGATCGACCACTACCTGTCGAAGCACGAAACGCCCGAGGATTGCGAGTTCTACTTCTGTGGTCCGCCGCTCATGCTGAAGGCCGTGCTCAAGATGTGCGACGACTTTGGTGTGCCCGAAGAGAACGTCCGCTTCGACGACTTCGGCTGATATGAGGCTCCTCGCCCTGAGCGCTCTGCTGACGGTCGGCTGTACGACCCCGACGGCGGGGCCGGTTGCGCCTCGCAGCGTGCAACAGCTTCAGGGCAAGGCCTTCGGGACCACCTTCTCCATCAAATGGCTGGGCTCTTCTCCCTCTTCGCAGGAGGTCGAGGGTCCGGTCATCGCTGCATTGGAGCGCGTGGACGCGCGCATGTCGACGTGGCGCCCGGATTCCGAGCTGCAAGACGTGCGGCGCGGGGACGGGTCTGTCGTCGTGAGCGATGAGACGCTCGAGGTGGTGCGGGCTGGTTTAGCCTTGGCCGAGACCACCGGGGGTGCCTTCGACCCCACCGTGGAGCCTCTGATGGAATTGTGGGGGTTCCGTGGCAAGGCTCGTGACGAGCCTCCTACGCCCGAGGAGATCGAAGCGGCCCGCGCGCAGGTTGGCTTCCGCAAGGTGAGCCTGGGCCGGACGAACGACGGCGAAGCGTTCATCGACGCTGGAGGCACGGCACTCGACCTGTCAGCCATCGCCAAGGGTCACGGGGTGGATGCCCTTTCGTCCGTGCTGTCCCGCTTGGGGGCGACCGATCATTTCGTGGAGATCGGTGGCGAAGTCCGAGCCCACGGATCGGGACCCAACGGGGCCTGGCGGGTGGGCGTGGATCGTCCCGAAGCCGGTGTGCGACCGGGAACTCGCTTTGCCGCCCAGCTCGCGTTGACCAATGCGAGCCTCGCCACCTCTGGCAACTACCGCAACGCCTACCAAGCCGGCGAAGTGCGCGTGGTTCACACGATGGATCCCCGGACCGGCCGACCGCACGACAGCGTCGTGGCTTCGGTGAGTGTCATTGCCCCCGACTGCCGAACGGCAGATGGCTGGGCCACGTCGCTCATGGTGCTTGGGCTTGACGACGGGCGTGCTCTCATCGAAGCCCAACCCTTCGTCGACGCGCTTTGGCTCGTCACCACTTCTGAAGGATTCGAGCAGCAACGTTCGTCCGGCATGGCGGACTGGATCGTAGCGGCAAACGAACCGACCCAACGTTAAGGAGCCAACATGGAAATCCTTCTTGCCATGGGCATTTTTGGCGTCGCGATGGCTGGCATGGGCGTCGGCGCATTGTTTTCGAACCGAAGCCTGCGCGGGTCGTGTGGCGGTCCCGACATCGTGACCGCCAACGGCGATGCGCTCTCGTGTGGCGCGTGTCCTCGAAATGAGGCCGATGTGTGCCCGACCGACGAACCGTTGGTCGCGTTGGCGCAGATTGGGCATCCCAATCCGCGACACCATCGCTAACTAATCCGCGCGTACGATCTGTGACGCGTCGGCGTCGGGAATGGCGCGAAGCTCGACAACCTGAATGTCGGCATTCGTGAACGGTTCGGTCATGTCCATCACGACTTCCGCGCCTGTGGTCCAAAACTCGGTCAGCTCCGCGTCTTTCTCTTCCATGATGATGAACGTGTGCTCGGTCATCGTCAGGGCATCCTCGTCGGGGACGCGGAGGGTGCCAATCATCGTCTGATCATCGGGCGGAACGATGCCCGAGACCTCGATCTCGACGGTGTCGATGGTCTGGCCTTTGGCGTCCTTGACGGTCGCCTCAATCACGAGGTCCGTCATGGGATACTGACTGTTGTTCCGGAACATGAACTCGAAGTTGGTCCGGTTCGTCAGTTTGACCCCACGCTCGTCGGGCAGCTGCATCCAACGCGCGTTGGCGACTTCGATGTAGCGCTCGGGATTGTAGAGTGGGTCGTACTTCTCTTGCACGTCGGCCGAGCCCAACTGGTACATCGGGATGACGTGGTCGGTCGGTACCCAGCCTTCGCGACCATCCGTGGTGCGTGCGCGGTAGAAATCGCCGCGTTTCGACAGCAGTTCGAGAACCGCGTCCTTTTTGACCGGAACGGTGAGAGACGCTGAGGCTTCGGGGACTGAACGCAGGCCGCTGCCGGTCTCCGTGATCATCATCTGCGAGTAGGTCAGGCCGCCGTCTCCGAGCAACGTTTCCTGCTGGCCGAGTTGGGGGAGCATGACCGCGATGGCGATGCCACCCACCACGATGAGGACAGCCAACACGCCGGCGATGGCCGGCATGACGTTGTTGCTGCGGAAGTTCGTGTCGATGTCATCGTCAAATCCGCCGCTGCCCCCGCGCTCGGCAAGGATCTCGGCTAGCTCTTGAATGTCAGAGACGTAGAGCCACTCGTCGGTGCCCGGGGGCTGCACCATGTCGCCTGCTCTAAGTTCCCCGCGGCGGGTGAGCCCTTCGAGCTCATCCAAGCCGTCCACGGTGAACTGGTCGTTGCCCTTAGTCACGAGCCATGACGACATAGTCTGAATCCCCATTGCGACCCTGACTCTAGCGGCTACGAACCTTAGCCGCACCTCGCCCGACCCGACTCTACGTGGACTTGACACCGTAGCGCCTTTTGCGACGGGGTGGGGCTGGATTCTCTATTGTGATGACATTAGAGAATTGAAATGGGACGACCAAGAGGAAGCCGGAATCAAGATTTTGATGTCAAGCGCCAGCAACTTGCGGATCGGATGGCTGAACGCCTGGTTGTCGACGGTGTGATGGCCTCATTTGCAGATTTGGCACGGGCGGCCGGCGTCTCGGTCCCAACCTTACGGCACTACTTTGGGGATCGCGAAGGAGCGGTCGTCGCCACCTTCCAAGCGATGGACGTATCGAGTCGTGACTTGCTCGAAGCGTTGTCGGATCCTGGGCCCCACGCGCTAAGGGAGTCGCTTCAACACTGGGCGACCCGAACGGTCGATGGGTTTCGCCACTACGGCGTAGGCAACCTGTTTGCGGGGGCGCTTTCTCACGGCTTGCATGACCCGGTCATTGGACCCGCGTTCGTCAAGTACGTGCTGGAGCCTTCCATCGCGCTGTGCGAACGACTGTTGCAACGGCACCGGGAGCGCGGCGAGATCGACATTCCCGACGATGAACTCCGCGGAGCGGCCCTCTCCCTGCTCTCTCCGTTGGTGTTGGCCCTTCTCCACCAAGATGCCCTCCATGGCAAGACGGAACGCCCCCTCGACGTCCGCGCCTTTGCGGCTCGACACGTTGACCGGTTCCTCAACGGCTACGGGCCAGCAATCTGAGCGCTACGCGCTTGCTCGGCTTCCTCCTCTCGCTTCGCTCGACGCCGTCAGCTCGTCCGGCCCTCATCTGAGCGCTGCGCGCTTGCTCGGCCTCCTCCTCTCGCTGCGCTCGACACCGTCGGCTCGTCCGGCGTCGCTGCGCTCCGGCGGAACGCGGCGCGCTTTGCGCGGGGGCTGGGCGTCATCTGAGCGCTGTGCGCTTGCTCGACCGTCATCTGAGCGCTGCGCGCTTGCTCGGCCTCCTCCTCTCGCTGCGCTCGACGCCGTCGGCTCGTCCGGCGTCGCTACGCTCCGGCGGAACGCGGCGCGCTTTGCGCGGGCCTGAGGGCTGGGGCTTTACCTGAGCGTCGGGCGGTAAGTCGGCGTTCAATGATGATGAACGAATAGGTGACAGAGTTGGACATCAAAAAATAGCCGACTGGACTGGCCACTTCGCCCTTCACGAAATTATCTATCTTCCGAAAGATATAAAATATTGGCCGAAAAGGGCTCGAGAGTGGGGGATGGAACAAGTGTTGGGAAGTGAAGTGGTGTTTTCTGTTCTTCGGCGAAGAGGGTTTTGGCTAGGGCTGCTTCTGTGGGGGAGCCCGGCTGCGGCTCAACAGCCGCTCGGAGCGTTTCTCGATGCGGCGGCGTCAGGGTCGTTGGACCGTGCGACGGCAGAGCTTGAAGCGCGTGAGGCACTGGCTCGACGCACGGTGGCGAGGTCTGCGCTTCTGCCGAGGTTGTCGGCAACCGCGGGCTACACCCGCAACCAAGTCGAGGTGGCTGCGACGTTCCCTGGCCCAGAGGGGACGCTGGAGTCCGCGGTGATCAGTGCCCAAGACCAGCTGGACGCGACGCTCCGTGCGGACTGGACGTTGGTCGACGCATCGGCAATGGCCAACATCCGCAGTGTGGATGCCCAACTCGACGCAGCTCGGTACCAGGCACAAGATGCGCAGATCACGGTAGAACGGGCGGTCGTTGTGGCCTACCACCGACTGGCGGCGGCCCGACATGTGGCGGCCGCAGCTCAGCGCAGCGTCGAGATCGCGATGCGAAACGAAGCGGTGGTCGAGTCACAGATGGCCTCTGGCCGGGCCGCCCGACTCGATGGCGATCGCGCAAGGGCGGACCTTGCTCGGGCAGAACAGCAAGCCGCCGAAGCAGCCCTCGAAGTGGCGCTGGCGAGCCGCGAGCTGACGGTCCTGACGAACCTGGAGCCCACCGACGGGTTGATCGATCTGACGGTGGAGGCAGAAGCGCTTCAACCCGTGGAGACCTACCTGGACAATGCGCAGGCGCATCCACGCGTTCGTGGCGCACAGGCCCAGGTGGTGGCGGCGCGGCGCGGGGAACGCTCGTCGAAGTTAGCGGTCGTGCCCTCGGTCTCGGCCTTCGGGCAGGAGCGGTTCTCGAACTCGGCCGGGTTCGGACCCGACGCGCTCTGGTCGGCCGGCGTATCGGCACAGTGGCGCTTTGATGCAGGCCGGCCGGCTCAGGCGGTGGAAGCGTCCCGCGCCACCCAGCGCGCCGTGGTCGCGAAGCAGCGGACAGAGCAAGCCATCACGACGTCGATTCACGATGCATGGCACCGGGTGCGGGCGTCCCAAGCCCGGCTGGTCGCAGCTCGAGCCGAGGAACTGGCGCGAAGCCGCGCCGCCGAGATCGCGCAGAGCCGCCTCGATACCGGAGCCGGCTCATCGCTCGAACGCTCGGTTGCCGAACGGGATCGGTTCGATGCCGAAGTCAGTCGAATTCGCGCTGAAGCCGATCTTCGCACAGATCAACTGTCGCTTCGGTTGGTGGCAGGACTGCCCATCGTGCTCAAATCAGAGGTGACGCCATGACGCGGCTCAGCCCTTGGGGACGTCGAGAATCCATGCTGCGGCTCGGCATTTCGATGATGTTCCACGACCGTTCGAAGCTGTTGGGCACATCGCTCGGGGTCATCTTTGCGACGGTTTTGATGATCCAGCAGGTGGGAACCCTCTTCGGACTGCTCTACAAGAACACCCAGTTCGTCGACAACGCAGCCGCAGACATCTGGATCGTTCCCCCAGCGACGCAGCAAGCCCTCCCCGGCTCGGCGATTCCGTTCAGCGTGCTGCCGCGTACTCGCGTGACGGAAGGGGTGGATTGGGCCGAACCGCTCCTCATGGGCGGAGCAGCCATGATGCGGCCCGATGGAGGCCGGGAAGGCCTCACCCTCGTGGGCACGACGTTGCCCCGCCTCGCGGGAGGGCCTTGGGCGATGGTGGCCGGCGAGGCCAAAAGCATCGCCACGGCCGACACCGTGATCGTCGATGATGGCCAGCGCGCAGCACTCGGGGGCGTCAACCTGGGCAGCATCCGGGAGTTGTCAGGACGGAAGGTGACGATCGAAGGCTTCACCTGGGGCCTCATTCCCTTTGGCCCTGGCTATGCGTTCGCTGGCTACGAAACCGCTCGCAGCATTCTCAGGTTGCCTTCTGACCAAACCAGCTTTGTCCTCGTTGGGGTCAAGCCGAACGGTTCGCCTGAGGCGGTGGCCGCGGAACTTCGAAGGGTGCTTGGTCCCGAGGTCGAGGTCTACACCAAGCAAGGCTTCCACGATGCCATCGTCAGCTACCTGCTCGGGGCTCAAATCGGCATCACCTTTGGAACCTCCACCGCCTTTGCCCTGATCGTAGGCTTCGTCATCGTGTCGTTGTCGATGTTCTCTGCGGTGGTCGACAACGTGCGCGAGTTTGGCGTCCTCAAAGCCATGGGGGCCACCAACCTTGACCTTACGGTGCTCCTCCTCGGTCAGGCAAGCATCTACGCAGTCACTGGCACCACCATAGGCCTGTTCCTCGCCACCCTGATGGCAGAGGGCATCCGAAGCGCCAATCTCGTGCTGGTGTTGCCTTCGGAGCTGCTCTTTGGGGCATACGGGCTCATGGCTGTTCTGTGCGCTGCGGCCAGCATGCTCGCCATTTTCCGTGTCCGCAACATCGAACCGGGGATGGTGTTCCGATGATCGCTGTCGAAGCCACCGGGGTCACGAAGACCTACGGCGAAGGTGCCGTTGCCTACCAGGCGCTGCGAGGGGTTGACTTTTCCGCGAACCAGGGCGAGCTGGTCATGCTCAACGGCCCGTCGGGAAGTGGCAAAACCACGTTGTTGTCGATCCTCGGCTGTGTCCTGACGGCCAGCACGGGCCACGTCACGCTGTTTGGGGAGCCCATCACGAATCGTCGCGAGGCCGATCTGCCCGCGCTGCGCCTGTCTCTGGTTGGGTTCATCTTCCAAGGTCACAACCTTATCGATGCCCTGACGGCCCGTCAGAACGTGGCGTTGCCCCTTCAAATGCGAGGCTGGTCGCGTCGTGGAGCCCTCGAGGAGGCCGACCGGATGTTGGCCAAGGTGGGCCTCGCCGACAAGATCGACCGCCAGAGTGCCGAGCTTTCGGGCGGTCAGAAACAACGGGTCGCCGTTGCCCGAGCCCTTGCCGGAGCTCCGCCGTTGATCTTGGCGGACGAACCTACGGCAAGTCTCGATGCCGAGACCGGCCTTCAGGTGACGCAGCTGCTGCGTGGGCTCGCCAAGGAACAAGGCCACACCGTCATTATCGTCACACACGACAACCGAATCTTCCATCTCGCGGACCGCATCGTTCACATCGAGGACGGCCGCATCGTCACCTCCGAGGAGGACTGAAGCATGAGTTTCCTTCGTAAGAACGCGGTGCCCCTCGTTGCGGTGTCGGCCGGTCTGCTCATGGTGGTGGGCATTCTGCGGTTTGCCCTAGGCGCACCGGCGACCGAACCCCGCGATAGCGACCGGGTCGTGGCAGAACGGGTGGCTGCTTCATCGAACGACCTCCGGGTCCAACGACCGGAGGGCGACTGGCTTGGAGGACTCGGGATCATCGAGCCCGCGAGTCCGGAACGGAAGCTGGCGCCGGCCGTCCCTGGGCGAGTCGCAGCGGTGTATGTCGACGAGGGCGATTGGGTCGAGCCGGGCACGGTCCTGCTCGAACTCGAGAGCACGGTGGAACGATCGGCACTCGCTTCGGCCGAAGCCGATGTGAGGGCGGCCGAACTGGAACTTGCGCGAACGGGAGGCCGGGTCCGAAGCCAGGACCTCGCCGCCTTGCGGGGGGATGCGGAAGCCGCTGAGGCACGAGCCGCCTTGTCACAAGCGGCGTTTGAGCGTCTCGAAGCGACGTTCGGCTCGGGCGGGGTCTCCCCGGAAGAACTGGACCGGGCCAAGCGTCAGGCCGAGCAAGACCGATCGACGGCCGATGCGGTGCGGGCCCGGCTGCAGTCGGCAGAAGATGCCCGCCCGCTCGATGTTCGTGTGGCCCAAGCGCGTCTCGCCTCGGCCCAAGCCCGTCGGGACCAGGCGAAGGGAGCGGTTGGACTTCGTCAAGTCGTGGCCCCGGTGCAGGGCGAGGTGCTTGAGGTGTTGATCGGGAGCGGAGAGTACGCCCAGCCGGGAGGCTCGGAGCCCGTGATGATCATGGGTGACACGCGATCGCGAAAAGCCCGCATCGACATCGACGAGCGGGATCTGGCGAAGCTGTCGGAGGGGGCTCGGGTGCTCGTGCGCGCCGACGCGTACCCCGATCGTCTGTTTGAGGGGCGAGTCGAATCGGTGGGGCGTCGCATGGGCCGCAAGAACGTCCGGACGGATGAGCCCACCCAGCGCATCGACGTCAAGATCCTGGAGGTGGTGGTCGACCTGGGACAGGCCGCCCGGCTCATCGTGGGACAGCGCGTGATGGCCTACGTGGAAGCCTCAGACGCCACGGAAGAGGTCGCTGACGTGCTTTAAAAGAGGAAGACCACGACGCAGCCCGCGAGCAGTGCCACGGTAGGGACTGCGACGAGGGCGGCCACCAGCCCAAGGCCCTCGGTCGACTTCATGACGACCAAGTCTTGGGCGACTTCGAGCGGCCCTCCGAATCCCGCCATGATGGCGTTCAGGTGCTCGAGGACTTCATCGCAGGTTTGAATTCGCTGATCGGGTGCCGCCACCACGAGCTGCTGGATGAGTTCGTACAGTTTCGGCGGTAATCCCGGGGCGAGCTGTTCGGGCGATGTGTAGCGGTCGCTGTGCTGGGCGGCCAAGGTGTCGAAGGTGGAGAGACCTGCGAAGGGAGCGACCCCACAGACCAACTCGTAGAGAATGCAGCCCAACGAGTAGAGGTCGGTGCGATGATCGACGCTTGATGCGTCGCGGACCTGCTCGGGAGCGGCGTAGCCCGCGGTTCCCAATGCCGTGTTGATGGTGGTGAGGCCTCCAAACCGATTGCTGTCCGCGGCCAGAGCCTTGGCGAGACCAAAGTCGGCGATTCGAGGTGTCAGTTCCCCATCGGAGGACGGCTGGAGGCGGACGTTGGATGGCTGCAAGTCCCGATGAACCACTTGGTTGTTGTGAGCGTGCTGAACCCCGAGCACGAGGCCACGAAAGAGGCCAAGCGTCTGTTGGATGGGGGGCGTGGAACTGCGCAACCACTCCGCGAGCGTCGGACCTTCCACGAATTCGCTGACCAATGCCGGAGCCCCCTCGATGTCGAGGGCCTCGGTCGCCGCAATGATGTTGGGATGCCGAAGTTCATCGCGGAACACGGCCTCCTGCTCAACGCGGATGCGTCGCCGGGCGTCGGTCACCCATAGGACCTTGACCTCGTGCCAGGTGCGCCGCTTTGTGTGCTTGGCGAGGTACACCCCCACCTGGTCCCGCGAAGAAAGTAGGCTATCGATCTGGTAGTCAGCGTAGATGCTGCCTGGTTCGAGATCTCGGTTCGGTTCCATGCCGGTTTCCCTGCGGTGGTGGCCCTAATGTAAGCAAGCCGGCCCGAAACGGGGTTCGTTGAGCGGCGGCGCTTCACGGGAGAGGCGTGCAGCTTGGCATGCCTCTTGCGACTGGGGTAGCCCTTGAGACGGTCGAATGGGCGTGACGCGATGGTCAAGGGCGAACTTGCCAGCGGGGGAGGCGAGGATGAAGGAGGCTAGGCCCATCCAGGGGGCCCTCATTGGGTTTTCCGGAGGACTTGCGATCCTCGTAGCCACGCTGGCGCTCGAGGTGTACGCGCGAGGCTGGCCGGTTCAAGGCGGACTCCTTCGACTCCAACTCGAGTCCGTCGCGGTCTGGGTCCTCGAGTCGATGCCGGTCCTTCTCGCGGGAGCCGCCTACGTCGTCATGATGCCCGCCGATACGCCGATGGAGCTTCCGGTGGGCCGCACGCGAGCCGGGGTTCGGCAGCAAAACGAAGCGAAGGAAGCCAAGAACCCTGCGGAGCCTTCGTCGGCGCCCTTGGCCTTGCCAGGGCCCACCAGCGCCCCGCTGTCGAGCGGACAAAACCCAAGCGGTGGCCTTGCCCAGACGAGCCCTGTGTCTGCGCCGAATGCGGCTCCCGTTTCGGGAGGGTTGCCCACCGCCTCCAACCCACCGCTGTTTACCCCGTCGACGGGCGGCAATGCAGTGACGGCGAGCCCGGTGAGTAGTGGAGGTGGAATCTCCGCAGGAGCAGCGGTCACAACGCCACTTCCTCCGCCGCCTCCGGTCCCCGATGCACTGCGCTCGGCCAACCTTTTGGGGCAGTCAGGGACCGATCATCGGGTCCGCGCGCTCCAGGAACTGGTGAAAGCGCTGAAGGAAACTGCGGCTCACGCCAGTGAGGAGAGCCTTGCGAAGAGCGCCATGCTTACGAACCTCACCGAGGAACTTCGAACCCCACTCTCCGAGATTGTAGGAGTGGCCGAGATGCTCGCGGAGGAGACGAAGAATCCCTCGCAGACCACGGCCGCCCTCGAGACGGATCTGCGCAAGGTCGCGGGGGCCGGCCGCTACCTCGTCCGGCTGATCAACGAGATTCTGGATCTCTCGCGCATCGAAGTGGGGCAGTTGGCCTTGGTGATGGAGGACGTGGATCTGGCGCAGGTGATGGAGGAGATTCGGGCCTCCATGGACGTGAATTCGTCGTCGCGGCTTTCGACGCACCTCGACCCCCCAGCGCGCATGGCCCGAGGAGACCACATGCGCGTGCGGCAGGTGCTCCTCGCCTTGGTTCGGGATGCCACGGAGGCTTCCGATGGCGGCCCGGTCACCGTCACCATCGAGACCGGCAAAGGCAACGGCATCGAGATTCGGGTCAGGGACACCGGGCCGCCCATGACCGAGGCCCAGATCGAGCGGCTCCTCCAGCGACACCCCTCTGACCTGTCGCGACATCCCCACGAACGACGGGGGCTGGGGTTGGCCGTCGGTCGACGACTCGCCGAACTGATGGGCGGTCAGCTGCAGGGACGTTCCGACGGATCTCGTGGCTGTGAATTCATGCTGGTGCTGCCTGCGCCTCGGATTTCCGCGGACAAGGTTCGGCCACGATCCACGATCGCACTCAACGAGAGATTGTCGGGCATGCACCTTGTGTTGGCCGACGCCGAGCCCGCTTCGAGGCCTCTCGCCTCGTTCCTCGCTCGGGCTGGCCTGCATGTCGATCATGTGGGTGGGGTGGCTGAAGGCCGTCTTGCCAGTGAGAAAGCACCAGATTTGGCTGTGATCGACGTGGGACTCACCGGAGGCTGGGACTTTGTGGAGGACCTTCTTGAGCGGAAGGTCAGAGTCGTCGTTACGTCCCTCCGCGACGAAGATGTCGAGCCTGCATTGCAACGCGGTGTGACCGCCTTCTTGGTGCGTCCAGTCGACCGTAAGCTCGCCCTCGCTACGCTGGAACGGTGCCTCGACGACTGAGCGGCGCCTTGCTGAACAAATGTTAAGTGGTCCCGGTGTCCGAACCCACTCACATTCGAGTCCGAAACGCGCGTTCCCATAACCTCAAGGGCGTCGATCTCGACGTACCAAGGGGGCGTCTCGTGGTGTTCACGGGCGTTTCGGGTTCGGGCAAGTCCTCCCTAGCCTACGACACGATCTTCAAAGAAGGCCAACGGCGCTTTGTAGAGTCGCTTTCGGCGTATGCGCGACAGTTCCTCGGTGAACTCGACCGCCCGGCGGTCGACCTTGTCGAAGGCGTCTCCCCTACGCTGTCGATCGACCAGAAGACGGTCAATCGGAACCCTCGCTCCACCGTGGGCACGGTCACCGAGATCTACGACCATGTGCGGTTGCTCATGGCTCGTCTCGGCACCCCGCGTTGCCCCGAGTGCGGCCGTGAAATCTCGCGCCTTTCCGTTCGCCAGATCGTCGAGCACCTCCTCGAAGGGGAGGGGCGCGTCATGGTGCTTGGTCCGGTCATCCAAGAGCGCAAGGGCGAGTACCGCAAAGAGATGGCCGAGTTGCACCGCGATGGTTGGGTGCGTGCGCGGGTCGACGGCGAAGTGATCCGGCTCGAGGAGCCGCCCTCCCTCGCACGCTACGAAAAGCACACCATCGAGGTGGTGGTTGATCGGGTCGACTTGTCGAAGCGCGATGTCACGCGGTTGTCCGAAGCTGTCGAAACGGCGGCGCGTCTCTCGGGCGGCACCGTGGTCATCGTCAACGACAAGGATCGCAGCACCACTTACTCGACCGACCGCGCGTGCCCCGACCATCCACACATCTCGATTCCCGAACTCGAACCCCGGTTGTTTTCGTTCAACGCTCCCCAAGGGGCATGTGAAACGTGCAACGGGTTGGGCGTCCTCGAGTCCTTCGATCCCGATCTCATCGTCGACCTCGATCAAAACGCGATCGACGGGTACTTGGCCTTCAACGCGGACGGGAAGGTCCCGTTCACCCACTTCGATCACGACGCGCTGAAGCAGGTGGTGAAGAAGCTTGGGGGCTCGCTTCGCAAGAAACTGCGTAATTGGGATGAAGCGACCCTAGATCGCTTGCTCTGGGGAGATGCCGAGGTTCGCTACACCTCGGAATGGGAACGGGACGGTCGCAAGGAGTCTCGTGAGCGCGAATGGAGAGGGTTCATCCCGCTCATCGAGTCGGTGTGGCGCTACACCGGCTATGGCCCCTTCGCGAGGTTCCGCACCCGCGTCACCTGTCCAGACTGCAAGGGGGAACGGCTCAACCCGGTGGCCCGGGCCGTGCGGTTTAGGGAACGGGGCATCACCGAGCTGTCTCGAATGGGCGTTGAAGAGGCCCACACGTTCTTCTCCGGGGTCACGCTGCAGGGCAGTGAGCGCGACATCGGGTCGCAACTGATTCATGAGATTCAAGATCGGTTGGCGTTTCTCGTCGAAGTTGGGTTGAGCTACCTCTCGCTCGACCGGTCGGCAGCCACCCTTTCGGGCGGCGAATCCCAGCGCATTCGCCTCGCCGCCCAGGTCGGTAGCGCCTTGCATGGCGTGACCTATGTGCTCGACGAACCCTCGATCGGTCTGCACCCCCGCGACAACCGACGGCTCATCGGTGCGCTCCGTCGGCTTCGAGACCGAGGGAACTCGGTGCTGGTGGTCGAGCACGACGCCGAGACGATCCTGGCCGCCGACCACGTGGTTGACGTGGGTCCTGGGGCGGGGCGTGAAGGCGGTCAGGTGGTCGCTACGGGCTCCCCTCGCCAGCTCCTGCGCAGCAAGAAGAGCCCGACCGCGGGCTGGCTGCGCGGAGAGCATCCGATTTCGCTGAGAGACGCGCCGCGTAAACCGAGTGGACACCTCAAGATCCGAGGGGCTCGCGCCAACAATCTTCAAGACGTCAATGTCGATGTACCGCTGGGCGTATTGGTTGTGGTGACCGGGGTATCGGGCTCGGGCAAGTCCAGTCTCACCTTCGAAGTTCTCGAGAACTCGGTGAGCAAGGGCCGACCGATTCAGTGTGCGTCGATTCAGGGCCTCGACAAGCTCGACAAGATGGTGCGCATCTCGCAGACCCCCATCGGTCGGACGCCTCGTTCCAACCCTGCGACCTACACCGGCGTGTTCGACCCCATTCGAGAGTTGTTCGCGGCCACCGCAGAGTCGCGCGCACGAGGCTACAAGAAGGGCCGTTTTTCCTTCAATGTGGCCGGGGGCCGATGCGAAGCCTGTCAGGGGGCGGGCGTGCGCATGGTCGAGATGCAGTTTCTTCCGCCCGTCGAGGTGGTGTGTGAGGCGTGCGAAGGTCGTCGCTTCAATGCCGAGACCCTCGAAATCACGTGGAAGGGCCACACGATCGACGATGTGTTGAAGCTCACCGTCGCCGAGGCCTTCGAGTTGTTCCAGAACATCCCGAAGATCGCCCGTATGCTCCAGACGTGCATCGATGTGGGCCTAAGCTACCTGCCGCTCGGTCAGCCCTCGACAACGTTGTCGGGTGGTGAAGCCCAACGCATCAAGCTCGCGTCCGAGTTGCAGCGTCCCGCCACGGGCAACACGCTGTACTTGCTTGATGAGCCTACGACGGGGCTGCACTTTAGAGACGTGGCGCTGCTTCTGAAGGCCTTGCATCGGCTTGTCGATGCCGGCAACAGCGTCGTGGTGGTGGAGCATCACACCGACGTCATCCTCTCGGCTGACCACCTCATCGATCTGGGTCCTGAGGGTGGGTTTGGCGGTGGTCAAATCATGGGGGTGGGCGCGCCCGCCGACATCCGCGGACTCGACACGCCCACGGGCCGGGTGCTCGCAGAACTCCCCGAAGCGGGAGAGGGTGCACTGCCCTACGAGATTCACCAGGCGTCGAAACCCCAGACGCGTCCGCAGGCCCTGAAGGTTCGGGGAGCGAAGCTCCACAACCTCAAGGATGTAGACGTCGACGTCCCCCACGGGAAGATGACGGTCATCACCGGCGTGAGTGGATCAGGAAAGACGTCGCTGGCATTCGATACGATCTTCGCCGAAGGTCAGCGGCAGTACGTCGAGAGCCTCTCGACGTACGCCCGCCGGTTTTTAGGCCGGCTCGAGCGCGCCCCCGTCGATCGGGTGGAAGGATTGCAGCCAGCCATCGCCATCGACCAACGGAACCGAGGCCACAATCCCCGTTCGACCGTGGCGACGGTCACCGAGATCCACGACGTACTGCGCCTGCTCTACGCCCGCATTGGCCAACCCCATTGTCCGATTTGTGACCGACCGATTCGGGCGTGGCCAGCGGCCCAAGCGGCCTTGGCCCTTAAAGAAGGGGCGTCTGGAGCAGGCTGGGTACTGGCACGCCTGCGCCCCTCCGATGACCCCGGGTCTCGACTCAAAGGCCTGATTCAAGATGGATGGCAGCGCCTCTACGGCCCCGACGGGGAAGTGGAACTGACGGACGGTACGGCGGTCGAGCTGCTGCGGTCGGGCGCCGACCTCGTGGTGGATCGCATTGCGCCCAAACGGACCGCACTATCTCGTGTAGTTGAGGCGGTCGAAACGGCGTATCGGTTGGGCGGAGGGGCCGTTCGGTTCATCGCACGGGCGGACGGGGCCGAACAGACGTTCTCGAATCGAGCGGAATGCCCGGAGCACGGGCTCATCCACGAGGGAGAACTCACGCCGCGGCACTTCTCATTCAACTCGCAGTTGGGCGCGTGTCCTTCCTGTGGTGGGGTGGGGCGGCGCACGGCGATCGTACCCGAACGACTGCTCGCAAACCCCACCAAGGGCATCTGGGAAGCTCTCGACGAACGCGTCAGTAGCGTACTTTCGCGTTCCCCACGCAACCGGGCACTCGTCGCCGCCGTACTCGAGGCCCATGGTCTGACGCCCAAGACCCCCGTGAAGAAGTGGTCGAACGCAGTGCGGCGCGAGATTCTCCATGGGCGCAAAGGCGAACTCACCGTTTCATGGACGAAGAAGTGGGGTTCCACCAAGCGAGCCGTCGAAGAAACGCGCTCGTGGACAGGGCTCATCGCCATGCTCGAGAACTGGACCGAGCGCCTGGCCGGGCTCACCGCCGAGGGGGTCTGTCCTACGTGCAACGGAGGTCGCCTAGCGCCCTCGCTGCTTGCCGTTCGCATTGCGGACCGCAGCATCGCCCAGCTTTGCGAAATGCCGGTGTCCGAGGCGCGCGAAGTCGTCGGAGACTGGAAACTCGAGGGCGCCAATCAGGTCATCGCCGAGCGTCCGTTGCTCGAATTGACCCGCCGGCTGTCGTTCCTCATCGACGTTGGGCTGGGCTACCTGTCGCTCGACCGGTCGGCGGACTCGTTGTCCGGTGGTGAAGCCCAGCGCATTCGGCTTGCGTCACAGCTTGGAGCTGGACTTTGTGGCGTCACCTACGTACTGGATGAGCCGACCGTCGGCCTGCACGCCACCGATACCGATCGGCTGCTCGACACGCTTACGGGATTGCGTGACCAAGGCAACACCGTGCTTCTCGTCGAGCACGACCCCGATACGATTCGACGGGCCGACCACATCGTTGACATGGGGCCCGCTGCGGGCATTCACGGCGGCGAGGTCATCGCTGTCGGCACGCCAGCCGAGATCGAAGCCAACGGAGACTCTCTGACCGGTCGTTGGTTGGCCGGCCGCGAAGGTCTGCCCAGCCGCCGGAACCGCCGTAAACCACGCGCTCACCTGACCCTTAAGGGTGCGACGGGCCACAACCTCAAGGGGGTCGACGTCAAGGTCCCCACGGGCGTGTGGCTGGCGGTATCGGGAGTTTCGGGATCCGGAAAGTCGACCCTCATCATGGATACGTTGGTGCCCGCTATCGAGGCCGCCAATGGCGCTGAGGTCTACGCGGCACCCCACAAGCGGCTCACCGTCGGCGAGAAGGTGGATCGGGTCGTCGTCGTCGACCAGTCTCCGATCGGGCGATCGCCTCGCAGCACCCCGGCGACCTACACCAAAATCATGGATGCGTTGCGCCGGCTGTTCTCCGAGACGCCGGGGGCCATTCAGCGCGGCTACAAAGTGGGCCGCTTCTCCTTCAATGCCCAGAGTGGGCGCTGCGCTGCGTGTGAAGGGCGAGGGGCGGTACTCGTCGAGATGCACTTCTTGCCCGACGTGTGGGTCACCTGCGAAACGTGCGGAGGTAAGCGCTACAACGCTGAAACGCTCGAGGTCCGTTGGCGTGGCAAGTCCATCGCAGATGTGTTGGCCATGCGGGCCGATGAAGCGGCCGAGCTGTTTGCGAACCACCGCTCGCTGGCCCGTAAGCTTCGCGCCATGGTTGATGTGGGCCTCGGCTACCTGACGCTCGGTCAGCCCGCCAACACCCTGTCGGGCGGCGAAGCCCAGCGCGTCAAACTCGCTGCGGAACTCACGAGTCGGAAGGGCCACGCGCTCTATGTGCTCGACGAGCCCACGACGGGACTTCACCTCTCCGACATCTCGAACCTCGTGACGGTGCTGCATCGATTGGTCGATGATGGGCACACCGTGATCACGATCGAACACCACCTCGGCATGCTTACCCAGGCTGATCGTATTCTCGACATGGGCCCCGAAGGAGGCGCCGGTGGCGGACAGGTCACAGGACACGGCACGCCCGAAGCGATCGCGCGGCTCGACACGCCGACAGGACGAGCCTTGGCGGCCGAACTTGGCGTGCGGCGCCGCTCGGCATGAGCGACGTGCTCCGCATCGCTGCCGTGCAGTTCAAGGCGGTGAAGGGCGATTTGGGGGCGTCGCGCCACCGGTTGTGTGCCTTGGCGGAACGCGCGGCCCGAGGGTCGGACTTGCTTGTGCTGCCCGAGATGGCAGCCACAGGCTACGTTTTCCCTGATGCTGCGGCCGTGGAAAGGGTGGCCGAACCTGCCGAGGGCCTCACGTTTGAAGCCCTCCGCGCCGTGGCCAAAACGGCCGGCTGTGTGGTGGTCGCAGGCTTTCCCGAGAATGATCAGGGCACGCTCTACAACAGCGCTTGGGTGATCGATGCGCGAGGCGAACTTGCGTTCGTGTATCGAAAGACCCTGTTGTACGTCGAAGATGAACATTGGGCGGCGCCCGGTGACTCCGGCTACCACACGTTCGATCTCATGGGTCAGCGGGTTGGCGTGGGCATCTGCATGGACATCAATGACGACCGGTTCATCGATTGGTTGGTCCGAACGGACTGCGATGTGGTGGCGTTCCCCACCAACTGGGTGATGTCCCAGGACGAGCCTCCCATCGACACTTGGACCTACTGGGCGTGGCGTCTGACCGGCATCCGGTCCGCATTGGTGGCCGCCAACACCTGGGGCTTCGATGGCGGCATCGAGTTCAGTGGACGTTCGGCCGTCCTTAAAGAGCGGACGATTCATGCCGCGCTACCCGAACGAGGAGATGGCATGCTTCGCGCTTCTCTTTCGCGGATTGCGCCTGATGGTCTGCAAGGGCGTTAGACCGGAGCATGGCCGGTCTGCTGCTGCTTACTGTCTTCCTTGTCTTCGCGAATGGCTTTTTCGTGGCCGCTGAATTCGCGCTCGTAAAGGTTCGCCCTACCCAGCTCGACGTCGCCGAGGCGGAGGAACGAGCGATGGCGGGGGTGGCCAAAAACATCGTCCACCACCTGGATAGCTACCTTTCCGCTACTCAGCTGGGCATCACGCTCACCTCGCTGGGGCTGGGCTGGATCGGGGAACCCGCAGTGGCCGCGCTGCTCGAGCCGGCGTTTCACTCCCTGGGCCTCCCCGACGACCTGCTCCACCAAGTCTCGTTCATCGTCGGCTTTTCGATCATCAGCTTTCTGCACATCGTGTTGGGCGAAGTGGCGCCGAAGAGCCTCGCTATCGCACGACCGGTGAGCACGACGCTGGCCGTGTCGTGGCCCATGCGCGTGTTCCACACGGTGACCTACCCCGCCCTCGTCGTCCTCTCGGCCTCGTCCAACCTGCTGTTGCGCTTGTTTGGTGTCGAGCCTGCCAACACGCATGCGTTGGCGGTGGACAGTGATGAGTTCGTTCGCATGGCCGCGCAGTCCGCCGAGGCGGGTCACATCTCGACCCAAGAGGGCGAGATGGTGAGCAAGGTCTTTGCGTTCTCAGCGCGGGTCGCCGAGGAGATCATGGTGCCGCGGCACCAGGTGCAGGGTCTAGACCTTGAAGACGAGCTTATGCCCCAGCTGCAGGAGGCCATGCGGCGAGGCCACAGTCGCTATCCCGTGTACGAGGGCAATCTCGATCGTCCCTTGGGCATCCTGCACCTCAAGGACCTGTTGAACCAGGATTGGTCCAAGCTGGACGCCGCAGGCCTTCAAGCCCGCATGCGCCCTCTGTTGCTGGTTCCGGGCACGCTCGCGGCCGAAAAGGTGATGCGCCGCATGCAACGGCGCCGCACCCACCTCGCGTTGGTCGTCGACGAGCGAGGAACGGTCGCCGGACTCGTGACACTCGAGGACGCGCTTGAGGAACTCGTAGGCGAAATCCACGACGAGTACGACCAAGAGGACGCCGAGATCGAGACGCTCGGTGACGGAACGTACGCGTTTTCCGGGGCGGTGTTGCTCGACGAGGTGGTCGAGATCCTTCAGGTGGCCGAGCCCGAGTCTCGGGCCCATACGCTCCAGGGCTGGCTCATGGAAGAACTCGAGCGCCTCCCGGAGTCAGGCGATGTGGTGAACCTGGGTCATTGGTCCCTTCGGATTGCGGGCCTCGAAGGGCGTACCGTTCGTCGCGTCGAAGCCTCACGCACCACGCCAGGATCAACGCCCGAATCTGATGCGTCGGAGTCAGCGTGAAGGTGATCGTGGATTTGTGTGTGGTTCCGGTCGGGGTGGGAACATCGGTTTCAGCCTACGTCGCGGCCTGCCAGAAGGTCCTTGAAGAGGCGGGTTTGGCTCACCAAATGCACGCCTACGGCACGAACATCGAAGGTCCGTGGGATGAGGTGATGGCCGCGGTGAAGCGATGCCATGAGGTCGTGCACGAAATGGGAGCCCCCCGCATCACAAGCACGCTCAAGGTCGGCACGCGGACGGACCGCGAACAGACCATGTCCGACAAGATCGAAAGCGTGGAACGCAAGCTCGAGGGCTAAAGCGCGTGGACAGTTTCGTCGCACGCTCCCCTTCTGATATGTACGACCGGCTGTCAACCCCCTGACGTTCGCGGTGGTCCAGGCCCACTCGAGGCGTTCTGGAAGACAGGCGAGACGGGCAATATCGACGACGAGTCACTCTGATATTCGTGGGTTACGTCGTCGGAA
>JBCCQY010000147.1:0-23470 GCA_039208735.1 Myxococcota bacterium
CTCGGCGCCCCGGCCGGAGCGCGATCTCGAGGTTGGAGGGTTGCGGGCCAGTCCACGGCGTCGTGAGGCGACCGTCGACGGCCAGCCGCTCGAACTGACGGGCGCCGAGTTCGACGTTTTGTGCCTGCTCATGCGAGCCGCGGGCGAAGTGGTGAGCCGGGAGGAGCTGCACCGGGAGGTCCGAGGGGTGGCCTATAACGGCGCGGATCGGAGCATCGACATCAACGTTTCGAGGCTCCGTCGCAAGCTGCACAAGGCCGGCCTGAACGACTGCCTCAAGTCCATCCGCGGGGTGGGCTACTTCCTCGTGCGACCATGATGCGAGGATTGACCCTTCAGGTCGTGGCTGCATTCGCAGCCGCACTGGCCCTCGGGGCGGTGGCCGGACTGGTCGTGGCCATGGTGCTGAAGGCCGACGCCGACCGCGAGTTTGAGGCCCTCGTCAGCGGAAGTGGTCTTCGTCTGTTGGCCGACACGCTCGATCAGGCTGAACCGCCACGGTGGCCCGCAATTCTCGAACAGACCCAGCCCCACTTCGGCTACCCCTTGCGCGTCGCGGAGCATGACCTCACTAGGTCGAGTCTCGGAGTGCCCATTGGCGAGACAGGTCGTTTGTTGGTCCTTGGCCCCATTCCACGCCCCGCCCCAGGACCGGTGCTGTGGCCACTGCTCGCCTTCGTGGTCACGCTGGTCGTTGTCGCAAGCACGCTCGTCGCCCTACCCCTCGCGGTGCAGCTGCGACGGACCCAAAACGCGATTCGACAGCTCGGCGAGGGCCGCTGGGACCACCGGCTCGAGGCCGAGTCCGAAGGGCCCTTGCGCAGCCTTGCCCACAACGTGAACCAGACGGCCGAGCAGCTCGAGCACCTGTTTCGCGAGCGTGAGCACCTGCTGCAGGCCGTCTCCCATGAACTCGGCACACCCCTGTCGCGCATACGCTTTCAGCTCGCCTTCCTCGAGCCGTTGCTTCCCGCCCACGCGCAAACGCGCCTTGGCCATGCCAGACGTGATCTGGACGAACTCGATGAGATGAGCCGCGAACTTGTGGGCTGGGTCGAGGCCGGCTCCTCCCCTCGCGAGCCAGAGGTCTTCTCCGTCCGCGACGTGGTGGAGCCCTTGGTCGAACTCGCGTGCCAGCACGCCGACCATCTGACGCCGCGCTTAGACATCGATCCGATGGTGCACATTCTCGGCGATCTGCGGCCATTCCAACGCGCCATGGAAAACCTGCTGCGAAATGCCGTGCGGTATGCGAACGCGACCATCGTGGTCACCGGGCACCCAATCGACAACCACGTCATCGTCGAAATCCGAGACGACGGACCCGGGATTCCCGAGGATCAACGGGCACGCCTACTCGAGCCGTTCACGCGGGTCGACGGGTCGCGTTCACGACGGGGCGGCGGATTAGGGCTTGGGCTCGCTATCGTTCATCGCCTCGTGACCGCCCACGGCGGCACCACCATCCTCGGTGATGCACCTGAGGGAGGGGCTTGTGTGACCACCCAATGGCCGAGTTCAGGCGATCGGCGCACGCCAGCGCAGGCGGCAGACGAAGGGCGCTCCTGAGCCTTCCAACAGCTCCGAGACGGGGCACTCACGAAATTCATCATCATCTGCGAGAGAGGCAGCGGGAAAGGACAGCATGACCAATTCGTCGTCTTGCTGAAGCCGCCAGTTGACCACGTTGGGAAAGGGGTTTTCGCTTCTCGCTTCAATGTTTCGAAACACCGTTAACGGCAATCCAGGACCGGCGGTTTGTCCGTGGGCGTACGCCCAGTCCTCGCGTGGCGTTTCGAACACGGCCGACTTCCCCCGAAAGACCTTTGCTTGATGCGCTCCCACGGACGCACACCACAGAACGTTGCGTTCTCGGTGAACCACCAAGACGGTGAGCGCAGGCTGAACGTCGCCAAAATCAGCCCAAGTCTGGTCATCCGCCACGAAGCGAGACATGAACGCCGTTGCGCTTTTGATGACGGCACCGCTGAGGCGCAACCATGCATGCTCCGTCGATTCGCGCCAGTGCCGCTCCAGTTGGTCCAGGAAGAACCCAGAACCTTCGGGAAAGCAAGTACTGAAGGGGATATCATAGGCATTCGCCAGCGCAAACAGCTTCGCCGTGCCGTCATCGAACGCTCGAGCAACGGCATTGGATGGCAACTCATCCACCCGCGATGCAAACTGGATGCTGGGGTCCGCCGAAGGGTTCAAGCCAAGCTCCTTGCCTCCTGGAGCAGGATTGTAGCTGCAAAACGAACCATTCACTACTATCGGCTGACGCGAGGTCCCGAATGGCCACCCCGACGATCCAAAATCCCATTCTCCCTGGGTTCCACCCCGACCCCTGCATTGTGAGGGCGGGCGAAGACTACTACATCGCGACGTCGACGTTCGAATGGTTTCCCGGGGTGCGGCTGCACCACAGTCGCGACCTCGTACACTGGCGGCCGATTGGCTACGCCCTGGACCGGACGACCCAGCTCGATCTTCGAGGGAATGACCGTTCTGGTGGAGTGTGGGCTCCCGCCCTGTCCTACGCCAAGGGGCGATTCCACCTCGTCTACACCGATGTGAAAGCCTGGGGCTTTGGCTTCGTCGACAGCCACAACTACCTCGTGACCGCCGACCGCATCGAAGGGCCCTGGTCCGACCCGGTCTACCTCAACAGCAGCGGCTTCGACCCTTCCCTTTTCATCGATGAGGACGGGCGCTCGTGGATCGTGAACCTTCGGTGGGACCCGCGCCCGGGCACCGACCGGTTCGGTGGGATTGTGCTGCAGGAATACGAGCCTGACCTGCAGCGTCTGATCGGCGAGCCGCAGATCATCTTCAAGGGCACCGCACTTGGGGTGACCGAAGGTCCCCACCTCTTTCGACGCAATGGCTGGATCTATTTGGTCACCGCCGAAGGGGGCACGTCGTGGGACCATGCAATGACGGTGGCCCGTTCACGATCCGTCACCGGTCCCTACGAAGCCGATCCGGAAGGCCCCATCGTGACGAGCCGGCAGCGACCTGACCTTGCACTGCAAAAGGCGGGTCACGGGATGTTCGTCGAAACGCCAACCCACGAATGGTACGTCACCCACCTCTGTGGCCGGCCGGTTGGGCCTCATCGCCGCTGCATCCTAGGCCGAGAGACCGCTATTCAAAGGGTCCGATGGACCGATGAGGGCTGGCCTAGATTGGCCACTGGCGGAAACACACCCCAGGTTGAGGTACCCGGCCCCGACCTGCCCCCCCACCGCTGGCCTGCCTCTCTGGCCCGCGATGACTTCGACACGGCAGCGCTTGGACCGGCTTGGCAGACGCTTCGCGTTCCGGCAGACCCAAGCTGGCTCTCCCTCGATGAACGACCCGGTTGGTTACGGCTTCGGGGGCAGGAATCGCCACGCTCCCGACACCGCCAAAGCCTCGTGGGACAGCGCGTCACCGCGACCCATCAACGCTTCGAGACCTGCCTTTCGTGCCATCCGACGTCGTTCCAACAAATGGCGGGGCTCCTCGCCTTCTATGACGACGAACAGTTCTACTACGCGATGGTCACGTTCGACCCGAAGGTGGGCCGCTAGCTGGCCCTGCTTGCGTGCCGGAACGGTGATTACGCCTGGGTCGAAGGCACGCCGTTCCCCTTGCGTACCGACCCGGTCCGGCTCGCCGTTTCGTTCGCAGGCGAACGCTTGCAGTTTTCCTACGCGACCCACGGCGGGTTTGAACCATTGGGCCCTACGCTCGATGCCACGGTGCTCTCGGACGAAGCCACCACACGGGGACTTGGCTTCACGGGAACCTTCGTGGCCCTTGGCGCTCACGATGTGTCCGGACAACGAATGGTCGCTGACTTTGACTACATCGCCGTCCAGCCCGCTGTCCGCAAAGGATCGGACGTTCATCGGTAAACGATCGGGACGAAGCATCCCGGCTCCTCGAAGATGACCAGACTTCATCATGCCCATCGAGGAGAACCCCATGCATCGATTGATCGCCGCGGCCAGCCTGACTCTGGGACTGGGCTTGACCCAAGATGCGCAGGCCCAGGCCTATAGCCAGTGGAATTGCTTAGAAACGATGAGCGGTACGCCGTCGGCCCTGCCATGGCTCGACTCTCTCGACACTTTTCCCGTTGGGATCGGCGCACTCACTGGGTTCGTCTCGGACTCCGGCTACGACGACCCTACGATGAAGGACATCACGCTCACGTTCCGGGATCCCTTGGCTCCCGTCAACGAACTCACCATCAATCCGATCGGCGGTCCAGGAATCAGTGTCGCCGTTTCTTACAACGCCGTGGTGGCATTTCCTCCCGCAGGAGTCGTGACACCGGCGCATGTTCGCACGGATCTGTCGCATCCCACACCCGCCCTCACCGTCTACGTGACGCACTCAAGCTACACCTCGGGCGTGATCCGGTACCTCGACGAGACGGGCGCCGTGATCGATGTGCAGACCATTCCGGCCTACAGCGCGATGTGGTACGGCCATGATGTGGACTCCGGCAACTTCACCGACACGAATTCGGTGCCCGGTCCCACGATGCCACCAACGTTTGCGATTCCGGGGACGTTCGACAGCTCCGGGATGATGGGTCCCACCTGCCTCGTGGATCGGGCCGACTGGATCTGGAGCGTCGAGATCGAGATGACGGGTGCGGATTCAGAAGTCGGCTTTAACGACATCTGCTTCCCCGACCTCTACATCCCGTCCTGGGCCAACGCAGACGCCGCCTGCGTGCCCTAGGTCCGCTTCGCCTAAAGCGAATTATCATGCACCCATGATTCGCCTGGGCCGATTCTTTGTGGATCTCGAAGCCGAAACCCTGCTCGACGACGGCCAGCCCAAGCATTTGCGACCGGCGGCTTGGCGACTCTTGGCCGTCTTTGTCGAACGGCCGGGCGCCTTGTGGTCGCACGACGAGTTGATCGCGCGAGTGTGGCCAGGCCTAAGTGTGGTGAACGACGTCCTCACCCAGCAGGTGGGCGCACTGCGACGACGTCTTGGGCGCGAGGCCATCGCCACCATCCGAGGGCGGGGGTACCGCTTCGAGCTGCCCGTTTCCGATGCCTCGGCGGCGAAGCGCATCCCCAAGTTGATTGGCCGCGAGTCGATCGTGCAAGAGCTCATCGCCGCACTGCAGAGCCACGGTTCGGCGTGCTTGTATGGCGTTCCAGGGATTGGGAAGTCCGCGGTAGCCGAGCTTGTGGCGGCACGATGGACCGATCCCTCCCCGCTGCACGTCATCGATGAAACCCAAGCGGTGGCAAACGAGCCTTGCCTGTTCGTCGCAAGGCATTTTCCCCCGAGCTTTTCGGGTGCAACGATACGGCTCGAAGGACTGCCTCCGCCAGCCGGTCGCGAGTTGCTCCGTCGAACGGTCCCCCCCGCTCGAGCGTCAGATGAGGACTTGGAGGCCTTGTCGAAACGGTTTGGCGGACACCCGGGGGCACTGGTCGCCCTCGCGGGACCGCTGCGGGTCTGGCCGACGTCAGAACTCGATGCAAGTGCTTTGCCCGCCGACATCGTCGAGGCGTTCGAAGACGGGTTTGCCTCCTTGTCTCCTGCCGTTCAACACAGTTTTCGTCGGCTTGCCGGCTTGCAGACCGCCATTCCTGCATCCCTTGCCCGGTCAAGCCTTACCGAACTGCCCCCTGGAACGGTCCAGTGCGCTCCGCTGGAACGCACGGCAGCGTCAGGCTGGCTCGATGTGGACATCAAGGATGGGTCGAGCTGGGTGAGGGTCGGGCCCCCGATGGGAGATTGGGTTCGAGCCCATCACGGGGCCATCGATGCCCCGGGGATGCACCAACTCGCCGCCAAGTGGTTGATCGACCGAGGACAATCTCATCACGAGGCGGCCCGACGAACACCAGATACGCCGTCGTGGACTTGGCTGTTCCAACATCACGACCTTTTGATCGAATTGCTCACTACGGGCGGAGAGCATCTATCCGCCGACGTGAGGTGCAACTTGGCGCTTATGGCGCAACTGCGCCCTCGGCACTTCGGCTCCCCGGAACGGGCGCTCGAGCTGGTGCGCCTTGGACTCGACGCGGATCCCACACACATTCGACTGCGCCGTACCGAACTGTCCCTGCTTCGTCTGACCCAGCGTCTCGAAGAAGCCCTTCAGGCGGCGCGGAGCCTCCTCGCCGACGTCGGCGACGATGCGCTGACAAGGCTGCACGTTCAATGCGAGCTGGCAACGCTCCAAGCCTGGTCCGCTCCTGAACTCGCCAGCAAAACCGCGCGGGAAACCCTGCACCAAGCCCTGCGCGTGAACGACCCGTTCTTGATCGCGCGAGCTCATTTCACCTGTGCGCGTACCCTCCCAGGTTCCAACTCGGCGATCGAACACTACCGGGCCGCGCTGGCTCGACTCCCCGATCCGAACGGTTGGCAAGGGCAAGCCATTCGCCTCAACTTGGGGCACGCCGAGCACGAGTGGGGTCACCTCGAAGAGGCGGAGGCGCATTATCTGGCACGGCTGGACGTCCCCGAGCACCGTGACTCCCGCGAGTCACGAATCAAGACGCTGCAGTGCCTTTCGGACGCCATGCGGGAACAGGGTCGAACGGATGAGGCCGAGCACTGGCTAGGGAAGAGCCTGAACATGGCGACCAACGCCGGCTGGATAGGCCTGTCGCGCGCCTCCGAACTTGGCCTGGCCGGCTTGGCGATCGATCGTGCCAATCTTGAAGACGCCCAACAGTGGCTTGATCGACGACCGGCCAACCACGAGCCCGACGACCGAAGCCGCGCGATGCGATCGCTCTTGCAGGCGCTCATGGCCCTCCGATCTGGCCAAATACGGAAGGCTCGGCTCTACCTGATGGAGGCCCCGCACATGGCAATCGCGGGCTTGGATGCGGTCCGTCTTGCGTTGCTCGCAGGAAGCGAGGCGACGCTAGGGAATCCCCACGCCGCCTGCGCGCACATCACGTCGGTCCCTCCAACCCTCCGAACCGCGCCCGCCCTCCGTCCCTGGTTCGCATGGGCAGAAGCCGCTGTGGCCTTGGCGCGGGAACAAATCGGCTTCCCAGAGATCGAGGCGAGCCTCCGAGGCTACGGGACGTCGAACCCCGACAGTCGACCAGTCCCCGAGCTTCGCTGGCTTACGGACGTCCTGCGTGGTGCGCCCACGGCGATGACAGCGTCAGGTCCCCATTCGTGACTCCACAACCCGCGGCCTAGGTTTTTCGAAGACCGTCCGCGGTTAGTGTCCAACCGGGAATCGCAAGGTCGTCCTGACTCCGCTTGGCGCGCGTGAGATCCGCTCTGCGCAAGAAGGCTCGATGGAGGTTGGCCCCTTCAAGGTTGGCCTCAACAAGGTTGGCGGCTTCCAGGTTCGCCTCGACAAGGTTGGCGCCTCTGAGGTTGGCTTGAAGGAAATTCGCCCGCTTGAGGTTGGCTCCGCGAAGATTGGCTTCGACAAGTTCGGAATAAGGAAGCTCTGCATCGACAAGCCACGCGCCCACGAGTTGGGCATGGGACAGGTTGACTCGTGCAAGAAGACCATTCTTGAGGTAGAAACCGTTCGCCACGATTCTGCAACCGTGCATGGCTAAAAGGGTGATGACAAACGCGCTCCGCTTTGCCGAATCGGGCGTGCGATGATGGCATTGGTCTGCCAATTGCCGGGTCAGGTGGTCGATACGCTCCTGACGCTTGCGCGCTTCGGCCTGTCGTTTTCTCCAGGCGCGAATCCCATGCACGAAACCGATCGAGGTTGCCACGACGAGCCCCGCGGCGACCAACATCCAAACGGGCTCAACCACGAATTTCATGCAGGTGGTCTACTCGGTGAACGGTGCACCGGCGAGGCTTGCTTCACTCTGGCGCACTTGGACACGGAGATGGCGTGGCTCGCCACTGCCGAACGCCGCGGACCTCTCTACGTTCATGGGACAGGAGGCCCCGCTGGCGGCGAATCACGGCTATGCCCTCGATCCAGGTTTCAAAAGCCTAATTGCTTCAGCTGGCCTGCGGCATCAGGACGTCCTCCGGCGTGCAGGGCTTCCCGAGGACCTCCTGAACCGACCGAACGTCCGGGTGACGGCGAAGCAGTTCCTGTCGTTTTCCAACGCGCTGCAAGCGTCCGTCGACGAACCGGACTTTCCCGTCCGGTTGGTCGAGGCCATGAATGCAGAGTCGTTCTCCCCTCCAGCCTTCGCCGCCTTGTGCAGTCCCAATCTGACCGTCGCCGCGACCCGGCTCTCCCGGTTCAAGCCGCTGATGGCCCCCGTCGAGCTGGAGGTGGAGCGTCACGCTGCGGGGCTCCGCATTGCATTCCACTGGATGGCAAGCACCATCGCTCCGCCATGGTTGCTCGTTGGCACGGAGGCGCTCGGGATCGTGAAGCTCGCTCGGATGGGCACGCGACACCACGTACGAGCGAGCAAAGTCACGATGCCCGAGTTGCCTGTGGCAAAAGACGCTTACGAGGCCTATCTGGGCTGCCCCATTCAGATCGATGTCGAGCCCTCGGTGAGCTTCGACGCCGAGGATGCTACGCGGCCCTTCCTCAGCGACAACAGCGCGATGTGGGAGATTTTCGAGCCTCAGCTGCGGAAGCGGCTCGCAGACCTCGAAGGCACCGCGTCCTTTCAGGCGCGAACGCGCGCGGTCCTGATCGAAGGCCTGCCGAGCGGCCGGGTTTCGGTCGATGACGTAGCGCGGCGGCTGGCCTTGAGTTCGCGCACGTTCCAGCGACGCCTCCAGAACGAAGGAACCAGCTTCAAACTCGTCGTTCGAGAACTCCGCGAGGAGCTGGCCCGACACTACTTGGGCACGACGCAGCTGTCGTCGAGCGAGATTGCCTACCTACTCGGTTTCGAAGAAACGGCATCGTTCTTCCGGGCCTTCCATCGTTGGACCGGCATGACCCCAGAGGCCTTGCGTCAATCGCAACAGAAGAGCCAGCGGTGATCGACGGAACCCGAGGCGATCGGTTGACTTAGTGCGGCTCGTGGGGGTCTGGTCGGGCGGCAAGGCGAAGGGTCAGGCCCCAGCTTAACGTCACGTCGGTTCGCTCGACGGGAAGGGGAGGCCGAGAGTCGTGGCGCACAGTCAGACTGCCGGTCATCGACAGTGCCTTGGTGATGGTGGACGTAAGCACGAAGTAGTTGATGACTTGGATGTCGCCTGGGTCGTCCACTCTTGGCTCGATGTAGGCCGTTTCCGTCAACGTCAGCTCGTCGGGAACGAGGACCCATCGGACCTGGGTCGCGAGCACCACACTCAAGAAGTCCACGTTGCCTGTCGACCAGCTACCGGACGTCGCAAACTGGATGCCGACCCCTTCCTCCGCGGCGGCCGCCGCCAGGTTGTCGGTATTCACCTGGGCCAAGGCCGCACAAGTCCAAACGAGCAGGCTGGTCACTCCGGACAAGGGCCGCCGGCCTCAGCCCAGGTTTCGTAGCGCTCCACCAACTCGGGATGCGAAATGGGGGGAGGCTGTCGTCCCGAGTGCCAGCTTGTAATCAACAAGTGGTCGTGCTCGATGTGGTGCGCCAGGTCAGCCAAACCGCGGCCCCCGTTGATTTCCGGATCCTTGAGCTGGGCACAGAGTTGTGCGGCCGTGCGATTCTCGAAGGCCATGGCCTGTGGAGGCATGCTCCACACCGCATCGGCAGGCGGCAACGGCACTTGGCCGTCACCCACACCCTTGGACGCATGGCACGTGCTGCAGTGCGTGCCTTCAAGCGGACTGAATCGCGTGACGCCGTAGATGTGCAAATGGCTATCGTCGCCCTGCAGTGGCGCAGGGCCATCGGGGTGGCAGTTCATGCAGCGAGGGTGGGTGGCCACTGCGTAGATGTCGGCAAAGGCGTCCAGCCCTTCCTTTCGAGACCGCGTCACGGGAGGATTCTCGATGGGCGGGGCCTCGGGGCGCAACGAACCGATGTGTGCGACGAGCCGGTCGATGCGAGCGTCCGACAGGTTGGCGACCTGTGCTGCCATCGACTGGCCAAGCTCCGCCCCTTCGGGACCCCCGCGCACGCCGTCGCGGTAATGCCGAGGCTGCCGTGTCAGGTAGGCTGGGTGCTGCTGTAATGTAGAGCCGGCCGTACCATTCGGTTGGCTTGCCGTCTGGCCCGAGTCGGGCCTGCATGATGGCGGCGTCGGCGGGACGATACGTCGACATGCGCATCTCCGCCTCCCGAGAGAACGTCATCTTGATGGCGCCGCCGACCGCCTTTTGAACCTCACAGGTCGTGGTGACGTAATTCAAGGCATCGTAAATGAGCGAGTTGCGCCGTCCGAACGCACCCCCCATGGTGCGGGCGTGCAGCGCCACATCGTCGACGCTTAGGCCCATGGCATCCGCAATTGCAATACGGGCGTTGATCGGCCCTTGAACGCCCGTCGCAACGTGGATCTTGTCGCCCTCGGGCCAAATCGTGCAGTTCAGCGGCTCCATTGGTGCATGCGCGAGGAACGGTAGGGAGTAGCGGGCTTCGATGACATCGTCACCCGAGAGTGGACCATCCACCTTGCCTTCGGAGATGATGGTCGACAAGCTGCCCTTCTCGATTGCAGCAAAGCGCCTGTCCATGAGCGCCGGGCCGACCAGAATGCCATGGTCCGGAGTCTCGGTAATGACCTGCGCCTTCTTGGCAGCCCACTCCGCACGCCACACCTTGTCCGCCACGATGGCCACGCAGTTGTCGAGCACGAGCACCGCTTCGACGCCTGGCATCGCTTCTAGCGCGGCCCGGTTCGCCACGCCGGTGACCTTACCCCCCGCGACGGTGGGTGGAGCAACGGACGCATAGCGCATCCCCGGGACCTCGGCATCGATGCCATATACCGGCTTACCAAAGATCTTGTCGGGCAAATCGATGCGATTGTATGCAGTGCCGATGTACTTGTACTCGGAGCGGGGCTTGTAGATGGGCTCTTCGGGCAACGGAAGGGCAGCCACCTCCGAGGCGAGTTCACCGTACGAGACCTTCTTGCCGCTGGCCTCATGAATCACGTGGCTGTTGCGAGTCACTACTTGGGCGACGGGAACCCCAAGGGCGGCGGCGCCGGTCTCGGAGAGGAGCATCCGGGCACTCGCGGCGGCCCGTCGGAAGCCGAGCCAACCCGTCGATCGGATGGACGAGCTGCCGCCGGTGAACGACAAGGAGGTCAGGGTGGCAATGCGGCCAGCCACACTGCGGAGAAAGGACTCGGACCAGCCCTCGCCCACGCCAAGCTCCTCGAAGAGTCCGTACAGGATGTCGGGATTGGTGAACCCGCTCAACGAAGGGGCAAGCTCGATGGTGGTGGTCTTTGGGTCGGCATCCAGTTCGTCCAGCACAATCTGCAGAAGGCTGGTTTGAGCGCCCTGGCCCATCTCGGTGTGGGGGGACAGGATGCGGACCCGGCCATCTGGCTCAACCAGGATGAAGGACGCGACGAGTTCGGCCGCACTCGGTGGGAGACTTCGTCGCTGGGCCGACCGTTGGTCGTAGGTGTTGACATAGACGCCGAGCCCAACGGACCCGAGGAGCAAGCCACCGCCAGCGATGCCGCCAGCCATGAGGAGCGTACGACGATTGATTTTCACTGTCCCCCCTCCATGTTGCGGGCTGCTGCACGGATGCGCTCGTAGCAGCCGCACCGACACACGTTGGTGATGCCACGATTGATGTCGTCGTCGGTGGGCTTGGGGTTCGCTTCGAGGAACGCCGCCGCGGCCATCTGCATGCCTGGCTGGCAGTAGCCGCATTGGGGTACCTGCTTGTCGAGCCATGCCTGCTGAATGGCATGAGGCTCCGCTTCGGTGCCCAGGGCCTCGATGGTGCGAACCTCGCTCGCGCCAATCACGCCCACCGGCGTGACGCAAGAACGTACGGCTCGTCCATTGACGTGGACCGTGCAAGCGCCGCATACCGCAAGTCCACAGCCGAACTTGGTTCCCTTGAGTCCTAGCTCCTCGCGCAGCACCCACAGTAGCGGTGCCTCGGGCTCGACGTCCACCTCGTGGCGCGTCCCATTGATGGTCAACGCGATCATGATCCCTCCCCGGCGGGTTCGGTGTCCGCGCGGGTCTCCAATCCCCTCCGCGCGAGAGTGAAAATGGCGTAGCTGGACACAACGCTGGCGCGACAGAACAGTCACGTGCGAGGAGCCTCGTCGGCAACAAACACCAATTGGACATTCACAGGCTCAAGCCGTGGGCTCCACCCGTCGCGACAAGAACCCCTCGTCCTCACGTTGCCGCAGACAACGCGTCCAACGAGCCATCCGTACGCAGGCGGGGCCAGATTGGACCATCCTACGGCCTGCAACCCCTGGCCAAGGTCTTAAGAGCGCGGCTGAACTCGTTAAGAGCCCATTCGCGCCGGGGGCGTTCGCTGCTTCCGGAATCGTCCTGGGGATTGCCCCAATACCCTTTTGAACGCGCGCGAAAAGGCGTATTGGCTCGTATAGCCAACGTCCTGGGCGATGGACTCTAAGGAGCGGTGTGGGTCGGACACCAAAAGCCGCCCGGCCAGCGACATCCGCCATCGGCGAACGTAGGCCATGGGGCTTTCTCCCACACACTCCGTGAATCGCCGCGCAAAGAGGGACCGCGAAACCCCCGTCACCTTGGCCAGACGGTCCAGAGTCCAATTCGTATCGGGCGATCCGTGGATCGCTTCGAGCGCTAGCCCAGCAAGCGCGTCATCGAGACCACGAAGCCAGGAACTGCCGTGGCGTGCCTGTGTCGTCCCACGGAGGATGGCGACGAGGAGCGCATCGAGCAGACCAGCCCGCATCGGCTCGAAACCAGCCTCTGGCGTCCGCAGCTCCGACACGATGAGCGAGGTCAAGGGGCGAAGCGCCGAAACCCGTGCCACCGCTTCAGCTTCCAGGTGGATGATATCGGGTTCGCCTGCCCACAAGCTCGTGATGGGGCACCTCGAGCCCCCAATGACCCCCACGAGCAGGGTGGTTGAATCGGAGGCATCGATTTGGTGGGCCGCGCCGCGAACCAGCAATGCGACCTCGCCCGAGCCAAGGTCGAACCGCCTCTCTCCGACGCGAAGGTGGACAAAACCATCCACGACCAGCGTGAATACGACGCCCGCGACCGCCTCGCACTGCAGCGTGACCGGACCGTCGACGAGCTTCAATTCGGATGTCCAAGGGCGGGTCACCGAAATCCAGTCGGTCATCGGGCTGTTCATGGCGCTCCGTGGAAGAACGGACAAAAATAATAGCAGATGTGACATGGAGCGTCCTTGCTCGCCACCCTAGGTTTCGATCGAAGCAAGACCATGGAGTCAGGATGGAAGTGTCGAAACAGGACTCTGCGCGTCAGACGCTGGTCGTCTTTGGCGCCACAGGGACCACAGGCTCCCACGTCCTTCGGCAGGCCCTGGACGGAGGGATTTCGGTTCGCGCAGCGGTTCGGTCACCAAACAAGCTCCCCCCGAACCTCGTGGCTGATCAGCCGCAAGCGAAGCTTGGGCGAAATCAGAACAGCAGCAAGCAGAGCTTGCGCGAGTCTGATCGGCTCGAAGTCGCCACGGTGGACGTCACCGACACAAATGCCGTGGCACGGGCCATCCAAGGGGCCACGATGGTGTTCGCGGCTTTAGGCTACACGGGAGATCCCGGTCGCCCGGTGCTCCTCCCCTTCGTGCAAGCGGTAGTGCAAGCGATGCGCGAACACGGGGCTCGGCGGTTCGTTTATCAGGCGTCGGCCTTTAACTCAGAGCCCGGCCAGTCGAACCCGGTCCACATTCGCTATCTGCTTCGCCCCCTCGTGGGATCCATCGTCGGCGCACATCCCATCTGGAACGAGCATGACGCCGTCATTCGCTTCCTCGTTGAGGAGGTCAGCGACCTCGAGTGGACGGTCACCCGCCCAGGGATGTTGAGCGACGGACAAAGCAAGGGCGTGCTCGCGGTTCGAGCGACACCTGGTGGGGGTGTGACCAATCGAGATCTAGCCACCTTCTCCCTAAATGCGGTTCGAACAGGCGACCACGCACGGAGCTGCCCTTACCTCGGCTACCCCTGATCACCCTCGCGCAAGCTTTGCTTGCTGCTGTTCTGATTTCGCGCAAGCTTCGCTTGCCGCTGATCAACGCCATCCGATCAACCATGCCGTAAAGCGCAAGGGGGGGACGTTTGGCGGGATTCTCTATCGGTGGTCGGGTCGACTTGTTCGCTCAAGGGTCGACGTCGACGACCTCGAAGGCCGCGGGTCTCGTGGTGGAGAAGGGAGCGAAGACCACCATCGTCGGCGTCCCGTCCGTGTCGAGGAACGTTCCACTGCGGGCCGACTCGAGTACCGTCCCGTCGACGAGCAGCGACGCACGTGGGCCCCCCGACCATCTCCGCAGCACGAAGCACGGATGGTGAATGGGCGTCTCGTCGCTGCCCTCGAGTTCGAAGGACACGCCGGCCTCGGTGAGTACGAAGTCGTAGTCCCGCTGTCCGCTGTCGTAGCCTTCACTGGTCGCCCCCACCACGTTCACCGGCTCGGGGGCCGACCGCCAGGCATCGGCGAGGGGCACGATGTCGCGAATGTCCTGGCTCGTGGTGCTCCGCTGGTTGGAGAACCCGTACAGCACGGACCTTCCGCCCCCCGCGGCCAGGGCAAAGTGGTTGACCCGCCCGTCCCCCTCGATGGCAAACCGACCGTCGGTCACCACCCGGCTGATGGGCCAGTGGTTCCATGGACCGGCGAAGGCATCCGAGGTGAATGGAGACTGTTCCTCGGCCCCCCACGGCCCCGTTCCTCCGAGCTCGAACACCTGGAAGGGCTTGTACTCGGATCGGACGTTGGCCATGAGCAGGGGCCCCTCACCGACCGGAACCCCGTCGTCGCCCGTCCAGGTGAGCTCGATCACCTCACCGAATTCGTCGACGATGGAAGCGGCTTGCTCGTTGACGATGTCTCGCGGGGCGAAGCCTGGCGACGACAGCATTTGAAAGTCGCTCGATACGCCGTCCTCGCCCTCTGTCTCCTCCCAGTAAGTGGCGGTCCGAACGAGCGTGCCGTCGGGGTAGATGGTGTGGTACTCGTCGACGAAGTCGTTACCCGTGCACATCTCGAAGAACAGATCCGCCGTGGTGTAGCGCCAGTGGACGACCACGCGCGCATCGGTGTTCTCCAAAACGCGAACGTGGGTGAACCGGGCCTCCTTGTCCGACATGTGCTCACCGAGCGAGGGGTCCTCGGGTCCAGGAGGCGCCCGGTCTCCGCAGAAGATCTCGACGCTCTGGTCCGACATCCAGTGGTTGCGCTCGGTCACCATGTTGACGCCGTGGGAGGTCCCCCGCCAGTAGACGTAGCTCGTGGGCAGGTCGTCGAACTTGACCACCACGTCCTCAACCCGGGAAGCGCGCCACTGGTTGTCCCACAAGTCGTGGTAAGTGAGCCGCTCGTGAATCGCACCGAATCGGTCCGCGACCCCAGGCTGCCCCGGGAGGACCCGCGCCTGGAGGTCAGGCGACCCCGTGACCCGAACCCCGGGGTCGAACGCATCGTGCACCGCGCGCACGTCGGGCTCGCTCAGCTTGTAGTCGTACAGCCGAACCTCGTCGACGAGGCCTTCGAGGCCGAGTCGAGACGGGTAGGTGTGAGAAGGCCGAACCGGCCCAGTCGGTAACACTGGGTCGGTGTTCAGCCCCATGACCAGCGGCGTGGCCGGCGTGACGATGGGAGCGGTGGCCAGCGTGGAGGCGACCGGCTCACCATCGACGTACAGTTCCAGGGAACCCTCACCGTAGGCCCCCACCAGGTGCGCCCACCGATAGAGCGTAAGACCACGAGGGGCGGTGACCACCGCGTCGCCGACCCGGAAGCGTGGCCGCCCCCGTTCATCGATCCCAAGCGCGTAGCCGTCATCCCCCGAGGTGTGCTCGACGAGGGGAGCCTCCGCAAAGGGGAACGCCCCGAGGGCGACCCAAGCATCCACCGTCAGCTCATCGTCGAGGGTCGGCGCGTCGGCCCCCGCGACGCGGACCTCGGAGAAGTAGCCGTCGAACCCGAGCGCGGTCCCCGACACGCCGGACTTCCAGAGGCTCTTGTGGCCGAGGATCGCTCCGTCGACCCCCTCAATCACGTCGTCCACCACATTCCCGAGCTGTTCGTCGAAGCGCCACCACCGAACCGGGCCCCGCGCATCGGCCAGGACCGTGGGGTTCCCTAAGATGGGGCTCGGTGGGGTCAGGGTACCCAAGGTCGTCTCGACGTCGACGATACCGTCGGGGTGAGGCGGAACGTCTGGGTGATCGTGTTGCCGGGGTCGAGCCACGCTTCGATCGTCGCCGTGCCGGCATCGTGCTCGCGGCGCACCGACCCCGTGTCGTTGATGGTGTAGACCTCGTGGACCACATCGGTGGGCGAAAGCCGGTCGAGGTCCGGGAAATAGCGCCAGTGAACCACGATCTGTCGCGGCCCGGACTCCACGATGCGCGCGTAACTGTAGCGATTGGTCCGATCAAAGTTGGCCTCGGCTGGACCATCCCCCGCGATGGTCGCGAGGTGCTCCACGGGGTATCGGATTCCGTCGACGACCCACACGGGACGAAAACTCGTCGCACGCGAGAACACGAGACTCGACCCTTCTCCGAACGCGACGACCACATCGGCGTAGTCGCCCGATACCTGCCTGGGTTCGTCCTCGAAGCTGGTTCGTGTGTAGAAGGCACCGAAATCGGTGTCTTCGGGATTCGGCTCGTCTGTCTCGAGTGGAGGGGTCACGTCGACGAGTCTAGGGTCGTCGCCTACGCAACCGAATCCGACGAGCGCGAGCAGACCGAGCCATGGGACACCGAGCCGCCAGCGCCGAGAGGGGTTGGACGCGACTTGCTGCACAAGACCTCCGATGGTTGCTTGTGCAACGTCAGAGCCTCTCGTCGAGGGGCGACTTTCTACGGCAGAAGTGCCTCCGCCCAGGCCTGTGCCATGCGCGCCGCCCCCTGTTCGTTGGGATGGACCCCATCGTTGAGGTCGGCGTCACCAAAGCCCGTGTTCATGTCCACAAGCGAGATTGGGGAACTCGACGTGTCCAATCCGGACGACAGCTGGGCGAGCCGCTGATTCCAGTCGTCCACGGTTTCGTTCAGCTCGACGTTGCTGGTCTCGAACGGAATGATCTGGGCGAGGTAGATGGCGACGCTCGGGTTATCCGCACGGAGCTTCTCGACGATCGACGTCATCGCCGCCTCGCTCGTCCGCAGCGACGCACCGTTGTTCACCACGTCCGACGCATCGTTGGTGCCAAGATGAACCAGGACGACGTCTGGCGTGTAGCCAGCGAGGAACGTCTCGAGTTCGTCGTCGATGTCGCCCGTCGTCCAACCGCCGTGGCCCTCGTGGTCCCGGTCCCAGCCATCGGCGGGGTAAAGGTCGAGGTCGACCCAATCGTCACTTCCGACGAAGCCGAACGAGAGTTCGGCCTCCGAGAGAAGGTTGTGCAGCGCGTAGCGGTAGGTGAACGGCCCACCCACGGTGATGGAATCCCCGAGCGGGAGGATCTGCAGCGGTTCTTCGTCACCCCGAGGCCCCCCCGGCGTGGGGTCGTCCGGCTCGGACTCGTCCGGCTCGTCGGGAGCGGGGAGTGGCACGGGCAAGTCGACGCCAGGCGCCTCCGCCGTGCAGGCCACCGCAAGGGTCAGGGCCAACGAGACCCACGTCGAGGATTGTGTCGTCATCTGTCCATCCAGCAGGCCGAGGGCAGCCTCGCCCCGGGCACGGTAGAAGAACGTCGGGACGGCGACCCCGGGGCGTACAAATTAGCATCTATGTTGGGGACACCCGGTCCAACCGTACGCGATGCAAGCGCTCGCTCATTCCGTCATGGAATCAAGTAGGCTGCGCCCGCGTCGACTTCGTTCGCGTCGATGGTGCCATCGGACGCCGTGCTTCGCTGATTCGGTTGGGAGTGCACGGCCACTCCGCCAGCGTCGACACACGCACTCGTGAAGCTCTCTATGATGTTCTGGGCGAGAAACAGCCGTGGTCCATCCTCAACGAATGGGAACCCAAGTTCGTCGGTGCTTTCGTCCAGGTGAATGGTCGGGCTTCCAAAGTTTTCGAGGTCCTGGTTCGCGCACGCATCGGTGATGGTCACCGAGCCTCCGTTGCTCACGACAGTCGACCCCTCGTCGGTCCACAATGCAGCGTTCGACAGCGTCACACTCCCACCCGAGTTGCCGAGGGCTCTTCCGTTGGTGTGCACGGACCAGTGCGAGCCCACGATGGTTCCCGAGCCGAAGTTCGCGACCCCCACATCCACGTTGCGGATCGTGAAGCCCACGATGTCCATCTCGCCGGAGAAGCCGACCACGACCGTGCCCGTCGAATCGAACACCGCGACGTCTTCGAGCAGGGTCCCCGGATTGCGAGAGTTGAGGAAGAGAATGCCTCGCGACCCATTGGTTCGGACGTTGGACAACGTCACGTTGCGGAGAGTAAAAGCGCCTCGGGCATTGTGCTGCACGCCCACGCCCGACTGTTCGTCTGACGCGGCGTAGGCCCCCTCGAGCCAGAACCCGTCCAACACCGCGTCGACTTCCGATCGGACAAGGTGCTCGACGTTGTCGGTCATCGTCCCATCCGGGTTGGCCAGGTCGTCGTCGCCCAGGAAGTCGCCCGTAATCACGGTCTGTTCGAATGCACCCGCCCGATCCGCGAGGTCGAGTTCGGTCCCATCGAACCCGCCGAACACTGCTACGCCCTCGACGAGCTGAAGTGCGAACGTCTGTCGTTCCGCCGCCGGCGCATAGCGGCCCTGGGCAACCCAAATCGCCTCGCCAGGCTGGGCGATCGCCAGCGCGTCGGCCGGATGGACAAACGCATCGGCCCACGAGGTTCCATCTCCCGCCCCCGTCGCGGTTTCCGAGACGAACCACACATTGCAGATGGGCTCGTCGTTGGGATTGAAGCGGTCTTCGCATGTGTCGACGTCAGCACAGCGGCCGTCGCCATCCGCATCGCCCGTGGCGTTATCGCCGAAGCATGGGTCAACGTCGTCGCATTGGCCGTCTCCGTCAGCATCGCCGGTCGCATCGTCGCCTTCGCAAAGGTCGAGGTCATCGCAGGTGCCGTCCAGGTCGAAATCACCCACCGCATCGTCACCCGTGCAGGCATCGCGATCATCGCAGATACCGTCGTTGTCTACGTCACCCGTCGCGTCATCGCCTTCACAAACATCGACCTCGTCACACACTCCGTCACTGTCGGCATCGTCGCAGTCCACGGGCGCGGGCGCGGGCACTTCCGTGTCTACCACCGGCTCGCCGTCGGCACACCCGACCATCCATGCCAACCCCAGCATTACTTGCATCCGCATGTCTTCTCCTCGTTCGTGGTGAAGACAGGTACGAAGGTCGTGGACTTGATGGTTCTTAATCACACATAAGGTTCCGTGGTTCGAAGTAGATCCTCCAACCGATGGTGGGCCGGGCCGATGACGAACAGCACTACGTGTTCGTGCTCGGGGTGCTGGACCAGCGCCGGCAGACACCGACCGTGGTAACGGGTCGAGCGCTTCGGCGAATCACGCCTGTTGTCCGCCTGCTTCCGCGGAGCTTGATTGTTTCCATGCGTAAAAGAACCTCGCACGTCAAGATAGATATTTTTCCTCGGTCGAGGTTGGGCTCGAACACCCATGAATAGGAGACGCGGATGAAGAGCGCAGTGAGCGCTCCGAGCACGTGGTAGAGCCAGCGAGGAGGACAATATGTTCGAACGACTCCAGGCGCACCCGTCCCGTGGACGATGGTGGGTCTTCTTCATTGTCGGCTGGGCGGCCTGCGATGGCGAGCCCGTCGTCAGCCAAGATACAGGCACTGTCCCAGAACCGAGCGACACGAGGCGCCTGGCCGATCTGCTGTCGGGTGACGCAATCGATGTGTGCGAAGAAATTGTGGCTACAATCGAGCCGGTGATGGGTCAATGTGGTGGTTCGCCGAGTCAGGTAGACCCCTTACCCGCGACCTTCTGCGCAGAACGTATTCTCGCCATTCCTGATGGTTGCGACGCCACGGTCGAGGACTATGTGCAGTGTCAAGAGGCCCTTTTTGAAGCCTACCGGGCTGACTTCTGCAGCAACCCCTCTCCGATCGAATGTGCCTTTCTCGACTCCGTCGACTGTGCTGCCTGAACAAGCCGAACTCATCGCAGAGGGTCTACTTCCCGATCCTGCCGGGTCGTAGGACTTGCACCCAGACACCGCATGTGCAGAAATGTGATGGCAAGCCTTGATTCGTAAGGCACCCTTGCAGATTCGCAAGACCGGTTCGCTGGGACAGGAGAGGCATGTTTCGTTGGGACGATTTGCAGGTGCTGTTAGCGGTGCATCGCCACGGATCGTTGTCTGCGGCAGCACGTTCCCTTTCGATCGACGGCTCCACCGCATCACGCCGGCTGCGAGCCCTTGAGTCAGCGCTCGACGCCAAGTTGTTCGAGCGCACGCCCGACGGGCTGGTCAGCACCGGATTGTCGGAGCGCTTGCTCCCCGCTGCGGAGCAGGCTGAAGCGGCCGCCCGCTCGGTGACCGCCATTGCCGCGGGGTCTGAGGTCACCCCCACGGGTACGGTTCGGGTGGCGGTCACCGATGCGTTCGCGAACTACGTGATTGCTCCGATGCTGCCGGATCTGCTGGATGCCTTTCCGGGGCTTCACATCGAGCTGCTGGCATCCCCGAGCGTGGTGGACCTGTCGCGCCTTCAGGCTGAGATTGCGGTACGGTTCGTGCGCCCCGAACAGGGCGACCTCATCGCCCAATGCGTCTCACGTGCGGGCCAGTTCGGCGGCTGGGTTCATTCGACCTATGTGGAACGACATGGGCCCGTCACCGGAATGCCCGTTCACTGGATCGGGTGGTCGCTCGCCTTCTCCCACCTGTCCGAGGCGCAGTTGTATGACCGGGTGGTTGGCGTGCCTCCGCGCCTGCGATGCGACAACCTGACGACCATGATCGAGGCCTGGATCGCGGGGGCCGGCGCATTGCTGCTGCCGCAGGCCGTAGCCCAGTCGATCCCAGGCGCCATTCGAACCCCAGAACCTGAATCGAAGGCGTTGGAGCTGTCGACCTGGGTGGTGACCCATGCTTCGATGCGCCACGTGCCACGGGTGCGAGTGGTGCGCGACTGGCTGGTCACCAGGATTCAAGAATACGAACGGGCAAGCTCCGGGTAACGGACATTACAGATGGGGGGCATCCCGCAAAGCACAGGAATCTACGGAGTTGTTGCATGGCAAACCCCTTGTCTGTTGCCCACCCTTGGGACCTGGTCGCACCGGGCTACCTCGAGCACAACCTCGACGACTTTACCGCCTTCGCCTCAAGGGCACTGGAGCTTGCCGCCATTGGCCCAGCCGACCGCGTCATTGACGTGGCGTGTGGGCCGGGGTCACTTGCGATTCCGGCGGCCGCGAAAGCCCAACACGTTCAGGCGGTCGATTTCAGCCAGCCGATGCTCGCTCAGCTTCGGGAGCGCCTCTCCGACGGCAATATCCAGAACGTCAGCGTCACACACGGAGATGGACAGGCCCTTCCGTTCGAAGATGCCATGTTCGATGCAGGTTTCTCCATGTTCGGGCTGATGTTCTTTCCCGACCGTGCTCGGGGCTTTGCCGAACTGCGGCGTGTCCTTCGCCCTGGTGCTCGTGCCGTCGTATCCAGCTGGGTTCCGATGGACGACATCGTCGTGCTGTCCACCATGTTTGAGGCACTGTTCGAGGCTGCGCCTGAACTTGCTCCGACCGAGGCGCCCCCGCCGCCTCCATTGTCCAATCCCGCAAGCCTCATCGACGAAATGTCGGCGGCCGGCTTCGAGGTCGAGGTAACCGAGGTCACCCACCCGATCCAAAATGGGTCGCTGGAGGAAACACTTGCGGCCTCCCGAACCTCCTTCGCACCCCTGTGTCTCATGGCCGAACAGCTGGGAGATCGTTTCGAAGACGTCTGGCGCCATGTATGCGCATCGATGCTCGCAAAGCTGGGGCCAGGGCCCGTTTCGTTTCCGATGCGGGCGCTGTTTGGAGTTGGCCGAGCGATTTGATCGGGTCGGCGTAACGCTTTTGCCGGTGTGTCCTCTCGCAGGGCGGAGGACGCTTGGAATAGTTGTGACTACGACGCAGGGTGGGCGAACGCGTGAGAGGCGGAAATCAGCCACTTCACGACGTCGAGTTCCTCCCGATTGCGCGGTCCGTACACCATGACCACATTCTTTGGAATGATGCCGCGAACCGCCAATGGGTGGTTCTCTGCCCACCCCTTCTCGATCGCAACTTGCCCGATCTCAAGCGGCAAATTGAGGTGGAGACTGCCATCACTGGGGGGATGAAGGTGGCAGAACTCCCGCCCGGCCATGAACGCGTGGGACGGCCCTGCCGAACACGACTCGTCAAGCCACATGGCCCGCGCCCCCGGCACCGAGACCCTCGAGTGCGTCTCCTGCACACACGTGAGCCCAAACATGAACGTGGCCATTTCCTGCTGCAAGTCATGGGGCGCATTCTGATCCAACTGCGTGTGAGGGTTCGTCGGGGTGGTCTTGGGGCGAGGTCCCGGTCGGGTGGGCAGGTCTTCAAGGGAAAGCGGCATCGTTTGGTCCTGTCGTTGAGCGATCGAGCGTTCGTCAGTCCGCTGAACGCCGCTCCCAGACCGACACGCAACCATCGCCAAAGCCCAGGCAAGGGCCACCCTCAGTACAGGTTTCGATACGTCCAACGGTTCCTCTGCGCCTTTCCGTTCGCGGTGACACCGCTAGCATAAGGATGATGAATGAGAAGCTCCAATACAACATTCAAGCACTACTGATAAGCTATGACTTATCAATTTTCGAGGTGGCCACGTTGAAGCTCAGACACCTCGAGACGTTCCTGGTGGTTGCGGAAGAACTCCATTTTGGGCGTGCGGCGGCCCGACTCCACGTCGCTCAACCGGCGGTGAGCCAGACCATTTCCGCGCTCGAAGAAGAGCTTGGGATGCAGCTGTTCGACCGGACGAAGCGCCGGGTCCGCCTCAGCGCAGCGGGACAAGCGTATCGGGAGGAGGTCAAGGACATCTTCCACCAGCTCGACAGGGCATCGGCCATTGCGCGGGAGGCAGAAGCGGGGATTCGGGGAAGACTCACGGTTGGATTCACCGCGGTTTGCACCCTAGGCCGACTGCCGAACGTCCTGATCGAGTTCATGCGGCGGTTTCCGGACGTCGCGGTACGGCTGCAGCAGCTTGGAACGGCCGAACAAAGGGAAGCCCTGCGACGAGGCACCATCGACGTGGGATTCAGCATCTTGCCTGGTGATCACGAGCCTGTTCACTCGCAGCTCATCGCACCCGACGAACTGCACGTGTTCTTTCATACAAAGCACCGGTTGGCTTGCTGGGAGCGCGTTCCCATCGCCGAGATTCTGCACGAACCTTTCTTGCTGATGAGCCGTGAACGTGAACCCTGTGTTCACCGCTCCTTCGAACATATGTGTGAGCAGCACGGAACGCACGCTGAGGTCGTCCTCGAGGTCGAC
>JBCCQY010000148.1:0-23415 GCA_039208735.1 Myxococcota bacterium
GCGCCAGCCAAAGAACCCGTCGTCGTCCTCGAGCCACGCCTTGCGTTTGCCAAAGCGAACCGTGCCACGCGCCACGGCGACCACAAGCTGCGCGCCGTGGACCTTCTCGGTGGCCACCCAAGGGCCCCCGACCGTGGCTCCAGCCGCGTCAGGGCTTCGTGGAAGCTTGGGGAAGGCCCGAAAGTGCACGCTCGACGCTCTCTTCACGCCGATTGGTGCTCTAGGGGACGATGGCTCCGTCAGGGACCACCGCATCATCGGCGACGGTCGCGTCATATCGCACCAGCACGTCCGAGCCGATCTGGGCATTGAAACCGATCACACTCCGGTCCTGAAGTCGGGTTCGATCCCCCACGGTGGTGCCATCCCCCACCGCAACGTCGTGCCCCACTCGCAGCCCAGACCCCATCTGGACGTTCTCACCTACGTAAACGCGTTCACGAAGGACCGAACAAGTGCCGATGGTCGTGCCATCGCCCACGTCGGCGTCATGGCCAATTCGAACCGCCGCCTCGAGCACCACGTTCGCACCGATCGCGGCCCGGTTTCGGATCACCACGTGGTCACCGATGATGGCTGTAGGGTCGACGACCGCATCACTTGAGATGCTTGCGCTGATTGCGACACAAGCATCACCGAAGCCATCACTGTTCGCATCGGTTTGGTCGGCATTGCTGACCGTAGGACAGTTGTCGAAAAGGTTGTCGACGCCGTCCCCGTCAGGATCGATGCGATCTGCCAGCCAGGCCCCGGCGAAGGTTGCCATGGCTGATTCATCGTGAGCAACCCCGGCCACTTCGACAATGTCCCATGCGAATGGCGTCCCGGCAGCAAGGGCCAGGCCTTCCGAGACCGCCAAGAAGTTGTAGGCGCGATCGTAGCGGTTGGTTCCCTGCAGGTCGACATCGGTATTCCGGCGTAAATCCACCGCATTGGGGTCGTTGTCATCGCTGCCGATGTGCACCGTCAGATCCACCCCAAACCAATCGGGAGAGGCGATCGCCGCGGGAGTCAGCCCAAACCCGTAGGGGAACGGTATTGCGGGGTCCGGAAGGGTGTACCAACCCGAGTTGGCGGGAATGACCTCACCGTAACGACCGTCGGGCAGGAACTCGACCAGCCGATGAAGGAACTGAGCGCCCGCTGAATGGCCCCATGCGTGGTAGACAGGCTGTTCGGATCCGATCCGGGCGGCGATTTCGTCAAACAGCGGCTCGATGATGGAAAAGGACCAATCCGATTCCACCCGCAATGTCGCTTGCGAGGGCGCATCCCCGTCCACAAACAGGCCACCGAAGTTGTAATTGTCGTCATTTGGGAAGTACTGACGGTTGAATCCCGGAGCGACCAGAACGAACCCGTACGTGTCGGCGGCCGCGATCCAGGCATCGCGTGTGTCTTCTGCGATGCGGCTTAGCGGATGGAACAGAAACACGATGGGGGACTTCGACGAGGTCGACGCCGGGAAGTGGTAGTACACATTGACGGGCTTGTCGGTGAACCCTGGGGCGAAGTAAGCAAAGGAGCCGGTCCCCGCGATAGGCGCGTCGAATGCCGCCAGATCCACCTTGGTGCCTGGCGAAAACAGACGTGGACTGTGGCTTCCATGCTGGCTGTCGATGAAGCTCGCCGTGCTGAACGCGCCAAACAAGTCAGGGTCCAACGTGTAGGACTCATCGGGGTTGTTCGACAGCGCATCGGTGTCGACGAACTGGCGGGTCATCCCAAAGGCGTCCGCCACGTAGAACTCTTCTCCCGAGTTGTTGAGGCTCAGCGTGCCCGTTGACGCGGTTTGGACGGTGGCGTCGCCAAAGAAACCGGTGGGTGTACCGCCTCCGAATACGACCAGGGCCTGCGCAGGCTGAAGGACCGTGCCCATGGGCACGACATGTCGAGCTGAACCGCCATCCGCCGGATCGGCGTCCCACAGACTGATGCCGGACAGGTCCAGAGCAACGTCCGCGACGTTGACGAGTTCCACAAACTCGTCGTCGAACGCGTCGCGCGTGCCATCACCATTGGCGTCTCCCGCAGCACCACTGGCGGGGTCGTATAGAATTTCGTTGACGACCAAAGCCGTCGACAGCGAGACGTCGCCATCTTCGCAGTCATCGTCGATGCCGTTATCCGGAACCTCGGTTGCACCAGGGTTCACGGCAGGATTTCCGTCGTCGCAGTCGACGGCGGCGGCAAAACCATCCAGGTCTGCGTCGATCTCTTCGGCCAAGGACACCAACGGAAACAGGGCGAGTAACGCCCCAAGAGTCGAGGTAGGCAACAGAATCTCCGGCATTTGTGGAAGCGAAGGCCCTTCCTGCGAGCGGGATTTGGTTTACCTCAGCCGACCCTGCGTTCTCGCCATTTCGGAAATCCCTATGCCACACCGCACCCCTCTGGCGGCTCCTTCAATCCCATCCTCATCTCGCCTCAACCACGTTCGGGACGATCGTGACGGCGCGCAGACATTCCCGCATCGACAATGCGGATTTTGATCACCGCTCGCGTTCTGCGTTCCGCGCGCCTTCGACGACAATCTGCAGGCTTGCTTCCTCGAGCCACGGCACCTCCGGCATGTCAAGCTGCAGCCGGTGATCACGAAGCAACTGCCCATGAACCGCCGTGGAAAGTCGGCCTTCCGCGTACATGGGCGTCCGGCTCGACGACATCATCCCCCGAATGGCCACGTGGATGCTGTCCGCAGGAAATACGACCTCGGTCCCCTCCAAAGACGCCATCGTCGGCGTCTTGAGTTCGAGGACCAGGTCCCGAATCTCGACGGGTCCTTGCTGTGTCGGCAGCGTGAGCGACGGCGCTTTCAGCTGCAAGTGGTCAAGGCGAACCAACGAACCACTGACGACGAAGTCGCCAGTTCCGTTGATGGGGGCCTCGCCGCCCGAGCTATGCATCATGCCGGTGGTCACCCCCGGGACGAACGGAGTGCAGGTATCGACCAGCTTGGGCGCTCCAAGGAAGTCGCACGCATGGGAATGGTGAATCGTGACCGGGCTGTTCTGTACTCGGAAGTGGACACCTCCCTCACCGAAGACATCGAGCCAGGTGTAGACCTCTTGATCACACGCGTTCTGGCAAACTTCCTCGGCCATCGTCCTGCCCTCCGCGCACACGTCGAACCAGCCGGGGCGGGGCTCAACCGGGGGCATGGGATGCCACTCTCCCGATGCATCGTTGGGGGGTTCTGCCCCTGGCGCCACCTCCACACGGGACGGGCACTGCCAACGCCCTTGAGCCTCCCCGATCCCCTCGTCCAAGACGGCGTCCAGCCATGCGAAGTCAGCAAAACAGGCGGGCGGAGCGCTCCACGAGCCCTCGGTCGGATCATGGCATCCGATCTCGACACACCGAAGCTCACAGGCCGCATCGGCAAGCCAATCGTAGGTCTCGAGGTGCACAGCATCGACACAGATGTCACCTACGTTGTCACAGGACACGATGTACCCGTCGTACGCTGGCGTAGTAATGCAGGCTCCACAGACAAGGACGGCGGACAACAACATCGAGCGCTTCATGATGATCCTCCTTGGATGCATCAAAGCTAGGTTCGTGCCGGTCGCCAGAATGTGGCGAGTTGTGCCAGAGGGGGAAGTCGTGGTGTGGCTTTTGGGAATCCTGTGCGGCGTAGCCGGCCCGGTCACCGAAGAAGCGCAGATCGAACGCGCCGCGGCGTTTGCGAAGCTCTATGGCTACCTGCGTTGGTTCCACCCTTCAGACGAACTGCAGACCGTCGACCTCAATGCACTGGCCTGTGGCGGCATGGACGGCTTGGCATCAAAGCGTGAAGACTGGCACGCAGCACTACAAGATCTCATCCGTCCCGTCGCGCCAACCGTGCAACTGTGGCTCGATGACGCGTCTGGGCCTTCACCCATCGTCACCCCGATTCCTCCGTCGCGCAGGTCCAAGCCTATCGCCTGGCGGCACCTGGGCCTCGGCCGACCCGAGTACCCAGGGCCCTACTGGTCGGCGCGGACCGGTGAGACGACGACGCTGGTGCGCGATGGAGCGCGTCGGGGGGTTGTGCAGCAGTCAATGCCGGCAGATTCGCTACGGGGTCGTACCGTTCGGCTAAAGGCACGAGCCCTGCTCTCTCCGCGTTCGGCGGGACATCTCGACCTCTGGCTTCGCGCCGACGGACCTCGCCGGGCATTTGCCGACACCTCGAAGGCACCCATCGTCGAGCCGGAGTGGGGGGAGCACACCGTCACGCTCTCCATCCCGGCTGATGCGGAGCAATTCACATTCGGGGTGATGCTCGACGGGCAAGGCACCGGCGCGGTCGATGAGGTGCGACTGGAAGTGCGTAAGGGGCAACGATGGGTCTCGGTCTCCATCGTCAATGGCGACTTTGCCCGTGGCCTACGAGGATGGGAAGAAAAGGGCGACGGCTACGCGTTCGAGGTGCGGCGGGCAAAGGGTGGGCGAATTCTCGAACTTCACCGAGAAGTTCGCCAGGTCAACCCTGGCTTGTCTCACACGGCCGCTCGCCCTGGCGATGCTGTCGAAGTCGACCTCGGGGCGGGGCTGCACGCCCGGTTACCCCTGGCGTTGTGGACCGAACGAGGTGCCACCCTGCCTAAAGGACACCCTTCCGAGAGGTGGGAAGCGCGCCTTCGTGCCAATCCCTGTCGGGATCCCGAGAACGCGGAGACCCGACTCGCCGCCGTGGGAGTGACCTGGGCCCTTTTCCAGCACTTCTTTCCGTATTTCGAAGACGTGGATGTCGACTGGGATGCCGCCTTGTCGACGGCACTCAGAGAGACCTTCAAGGTCGACCGTGGCGCCGACCTGGTGCCCGTTCTGGAGCGACTCGTCGCAAAGACGCGTGACGGGCACGGTCGCGTCCAGTCCTCGCGGTTTGGTCGATTCGGCTGGCTCCCGCTAGGGCTGTCCCTCATCGAGGACCAGCTGGTGGTGACTGCGTCGGAGACGCCAAAAATCCAGGTGGGCGAAGTGGTCACCGTGATCGATGGAGTACCGGTGGCCGTCGCCCTCGAGGACCAACGAAAGACGATCGCTGCATCAGACCAGCTCCTGAAGGTCAGTGCCGCGAGTCGGTTGAGTCGCAAGCCCTTGGGGGCGAAGGTCCCGGTTGAGCTTGGCAACCCGCCACGAACCGTCGTCCTTGAGGCCCTTCGGCGCTCCCCTCCGCCGCCCGAACGACCCAACGTCGAAGTGCTCGACGACGGTGTCGTGTACCTCAATCTCAACCGCGCCCCGTGGACCGAGGTGGAAGCAGCGTTGCCGACCCTCGCTAATGCACCGGGCGTGGTCATCGACGTGCGGCGCTACCCGACGGATGCCGGGTATCGGCTTTTGCCCCACCTGATGGACGCACCCTGCCATCACGACTGGATGTGGCTCCCCGAAATCCATCGGCCCGATCGTGTCGACTGGGGCTGGACCGGGTTGGGCTGGTCGATCGAGCCTGCGGAGCCGCACATCCAGGGCGCGGTGGTGTGGCTGACGACCCCGTTCGCCATCAGCTACGCAGAGTCCGTGCTCGGTCACGTCAAGGCCCACGATCTGGGGTCCGTCGTCGGGGGTCCAAGTGCGGGAACCAACGGCAACGTCAATCCGATTTTGGTTCCGGGAGACTACGAAATCGTCTGGACCGGCATGCGGGTGACCCAACACGACGGAACAAGGCATTTCGGTGTGGGGACGCGACCCGATGTTCCCGTGACGCCCACGTTGGAAGCCGTGAGAGCCGGGCGCGATGTCTATCGAGACGCCGCGCTCGCCGAAGTTCGTCGACGCATCGCAGCTCCGTGACCGTCACGGTGGATCCACCTTGGGTGATGACTCGGGCTCGGGCGGCGGTGGAACTTCGGGAACGCGAGGCTCCTCCAGAGGCACCGACATGGGGTCGAAGCTCTGAATCTCTTCCTCGATCGCGCGCTCGCGGCGTTTGCGCCCTCCGACCGCTCCGCCCCGGAGGAACAACCCAAACCCGATCCCGCCGGTGAGCGACGCTTGACGCTCGAGAATGTAGTTCGGTCCGCCCTCGAGCCGAAACGTGAGGCCTACAGGACGCGTGAACCACCACACCCCACCGGCGGCAACGCGCGCAATGAGGCCGAAGCGGAATTCGGGGTCCTCGCTTAGGCTGTCGTCGGCCAACACAGCGCCTTCGACGGATATCCGCCAAAACGCCCCGGCCTTCAGCAGATCGACGCCACCGCCGAACTCTGGGCCCAGCGAGACGAGAGCCGTCTCGGGACCTGAAAGCACGGGTGCGGCCGAGACGGCCGACAGGCGCAGTCCCGCGCGGTTGTAGCGCCCGTACTGCAGCGTTGCTGTGTAGGGCCCCCAAAACGCCCCCCCTGCAATGCCGATAGCGCCTCCTCGAACGACCGGACCTGCAAAGTCGTTCCATGCGGCCCCCAAGGAAAGTTCGGCGTAGCCACCACCGCCACCTGCAAAAGCGAATGCGGTCCACAGCAGCCAAGTCACGCGCGCTCCAGTCGCGTCAGGGACCGACGCGTCTCGAGGTAGCTGTAGGTGTCCTGTTCAACGGGGGCGAAACTGTAGCGTTGGCACGCCCCGTCTTCTTCGAGGTGCCAAGCCACGACGGTCGTCCCTTCGGGGTCTGCCTCAAGCGCCCAGATCAGTCGCTCAAAGCGGCCCGCGGCGCCGCTGTTGTAGTACCGACCGAGCGGCCCCGACGGCACGGTTCGAACCTCGTGGGTATGGCCGAGCACAAGGTCCGCATCGACCCGCCAGCGCTCGAGCCCCAGCACAACAGCCATCTCATCGAGATGGCGGAACTTGAAGAACTGCTTGCCGAGCATGGCTTGCTCGATGATCTTTTCGGGTTGGTAGACGCCGTACCGTGCGCTGGCTTGCCAGTTCTCGGCTGCATATTCCCAGGCGATGGGGTGACCGAACAGCGCTTCCCATGCTTCGGCCCATTCGTCGACCGCACCATCGCCCGAAGCCAGCAGGGCGGTAGCCATGGCGCCGAGTGCTCCGCGGTTCCCGTGGCCGTGGGTCGACAAGCGGTTCGGAAAGCCCCCACGAAGAATGCGCGACACTTCGTGGGCGCCCCACGTACGGTCCGGGCCCTGGTACCACACGCCGAGGCACTCGCTGATGACTTCGCCGTACAGCGTTGCAATGCCGGGAGCCGTGGCCTGATCGAATTGATGACCATGCAGGATGGCCATGGGACGTTCACGGTCGATGATGGCCACATCGACGGGCCGAACGAAGTCTTCGCCCGTCTTTAGCGCCTGCAGATTGTAGTCGTGGTTTCCCGCCACTCGGATGAGCTGGCCACTCGCATGCAGCTGCCGAAGCGTGTCGTAATAGGCCTGGTTTCCCGGCGCAGAACGGATAGCGTCATACTGGGCCTGGCGACGGGGAATGCGCGCCTGGACCAGCGCCTCAAAGGTCGCGACCGGGTTCGAGGCAATGCCTCGCAAAAGGTCTCGGGCGTGGCGCGTCCGCACCCGACGTCGAGACCCTCCGGTGAGCACCTCGGCGTAAAGCCCTTCCGTGACATCGGGTTCGAGGATGACCAAGTCTTCGATGTCGCCGTCTTCCACAACGGTCCAGTCGTTCTCGCCGTAGTGTTGCAGGATGCGGGTGTAGCCATCGCGGTTGGCGCGCCAGACGCCGCTCTGACGATTTTCGTCCGGCAGGATGTGGTGGTCTGAGAAGATGACGACGCGCTCGGCGGAGGTGCGACGTACGGTGCGAAACCCCGGCTGTTCGGTCGGGCGATGGTCGAGCACCTCGTTCAGCCCGCGCATCCCCTTCTCGACGACCTGGTCGATGCTCGGCCAAGCGCCCAACTGCCGAATGGCTTGTTGTACGCGGAAGAGGCTGCGGAACGTCCGTTTGTCGCCCTGCAGGGCATAGCGTTCTGCCATTTCCAAGAACAACGAGCGCTGCATCGAGGAGGCGAGGCCTGCTTCGGCGGGGGCCGGTACGCCTAGGGCGAGGAGCGCTCCGAGGCCTGTGAGCAGCTCACGTCGTTGAGCGTCCAGGTTTGCTTCCATGGAAAGCTCCCAGGTTCCGTGGGTTTGAGGCCAACGCGGGGGGGCTTAACGTCGATGGGGCAAATCTTGAATGGTGTTCGGCCTCGAACTTCCGGATGCGCGGCTATTCTCGCGACCAGCTCTGCAGCGCCTCCTCGGCGGCATCGGGGACCAACAGCCCGAGCAGCATCATGCGGATGGACTGAGTCACGAAGCGTGCATCGAGGTCCTCGACTTCAAGCTCGACCCCGTAAGCGCGGATTTCTTCCCGGCGCTCCCAATACCCTTTGAACATTGCATCCATGCTCAGCAGCGCGATGTCGACGTCGACGTCGGGGCGCAGACGGCCCGAGTCGTGGAAGTGCTGGAGCCGGGCCCGGACGTGCTGCGTGATCGCGACGGCGGACGCCGACGGGGCGAGGGGGCGTCCCTCGAGCCGCGCCCAGGCGCCGAGTCGCATGAGGTCGCGGTGCTGACCCAGCCACTCGAACAACACGACCAGCCCGTGGGTGAAGAAGCGCAAATCGTCCATGGGCCGTGACCACTGCTCGATCTGCGCATCCTCATAATCCGACACTGCCGCCTCGAGAACGGCGTCAAACAGCGCGTCCTTGGACCCGAAGTAGTGGTGGAGAAGCGGCTGGGTGACCCCCGCTCGACGTGCGATCTCACGGGTGGTCGTCGCGGCGAGACCGCGCTCTGCGAAGCAATCGCGAGCGGCGCGGAGGATGGTGTCGCGGGTGGCGAGGGCGCGAGGAGACAGAGTCCGGGTTTCGGTCATGCAAACCGGTATCGATTCAGCGGAGGGCCCCCCACACAACAACGCAACAAGCTTGGAATCCAGCGCACCGCGGTGCCAAACACCTACGGGATGCGATCCACCACGGGATCAGTCCTGAGCGGGAGGGATGCCCGGCAGCTCGACGCACCAGATCGCAGGGCTGTGCGCCCCAATGACCGGGATCAGGCGAAAGACAGGAAACACGAACCGGCTGAGACCGCGAGGGAACGACCAGGCGATCTCACGCACGCGGGCGCCGGGCACGACCGCGGCGATCCGCTTCGGAAGCTCGGTACGGCTCACGCCGAATGGCATGGGCGGAGCGATGTAGTTCGGCGTGAGGCGGAACCCCTGCTCGCTCGTGGTTCGGCGCGAGAACCACCCGGGGATGGTGTCGAAGGCGACCCAGCCACCGGGAAACCGCTCGGCCAGATCCCGGAACAGCGGATCGATGGTCTCGTCGGGGAGGTACATGAGCAGCCCCTGTGCCGTCACGAAGGTCGGTCCCTTAGGGACCTCGTCCATCCAGGACCGGTCGAGGACCGAGCAGGCGAGATGGCGGCGTCGCGGCGCCTCTGGCACGAAGCGCTCGCGCGTGGCGATGGCGGGAGGGACGTCGACGCTCAGCCAGTCCAGATCGAGGTCAGCGAGACGAAGCGCCTGTGTCTCGAGGCCCTCACCGAGGTTCACGACCGTCCCACCCGGAAAATGCTTTTCAAACAAACGGATTTCGGCATCAAAGAGGGCCGAACGCACCCCGTGTGACGCGTTGGCGCGACCGAAGGAGGCCTCGTAGTCGTAGGTGATGGCGTCGTAGATCCGAAGACAATCCGGATCGCGGAGCACCCCGTCCGATCGGCGGCACTCGCTCGCTCGATTGTGGAGCGTCCACAACATGGTCTCGGGTACGCCAGATAGATTTGGTTCCACCTTGGTCCTCGCTTGCCGTACGTAGAGTCTCGAGCTGAAATTGAATTTCAATTTCAATAACGCGGTTCGAACTGAGGTCACGCATTGGGCAGCCTCCGGCCAGTCGGGTTCGCCCGCCGACCGGGCCGAGTTCGAGCTACCTCAGCCGGGCCTTGATGCTCCCGACCAGGCGCCGACTCACCGGCAAACGCTCCGTCGATCCAGTGAGCACCACGTGCCAACCGTCATCATCCATCGAGAGCAGCTCGAGGTGCCTTAGGTTCACCAAGGTCGAGCGGTGGATCCGCACGAAGGGCGGATCGGGCAGAGCCGATTCCCAAGCCTGCAACGACTCCTTGATCACCTGGTTCCGTCCGCTTGCGAGCACCACCTCGGTGTAGTCCCGGGCCGACCGGAGTGCGACGATGTCGCCGACCCTTGCGAAGACGATGTCGCGTCCGCGTTGGAGGCAGATCCGGTCGCCGAGGCCGAGGGGACCCGATGGCGTGGTGCTTCGGCGCGGAAACAAGAGCGGCGCTGGGGCAACGGGCGATGCCCGCTCACGAATACGTCCGAGCGCCCGCTCGAGCTGCAGACGGTCGACAGGCTTCACGAGGTAGTCCACCGCGTCAATCTCGAAGGCCGTGAGCGCATGCTCGCTGTAGGCCGACACACAGATCACCCGGCAGTCGCTCGACACCGCCCGCACCGCATCGAAGCCCATGCCATCGCGCATGCGCACGTCGAGGAACACGACGTCCGGTGCGAGCGCCTCGATGGCCGCCACCGCAGACTGGACCGAGTCGGCCTCCCCCACAACGGTCACGTCATCGCGCTCGCCGAGGAGGGAACGCAGCGCTACCCGCGAGAGTGGTTCGTCGTCCACGACCAGCGCCCGGAGCGTCACTTGGCTGCACTTGGGATCTCGTCGGGCAGCCGTTCGTCGGTGTCGTAGGTGATGCGTGCCACGACCCATTGGTCACGCTCGATGAGGGTGAACGTCCCGGTTCGGGGGTAGCGGGTGGCAAGTCGCTCGCGAACGAGCCGCAGGCCTGAACCGTTCGCAGGAGTCGGGGTCCGGACCAACGAACCCGTATTGGCGACCTCGAGCGTCAAACAGGACCCGACCTGCTCGGCACGCAGCTCGACGAGCAGGGCTCGCTGTCCAGTCATGCCGTGCTTGACTGCGTTCTCGACCAGCGGCTGGAGAAGCAGGCTCGGCACCGAAGCACTCGAGAGTCGCTCGTCAATGTCCACGCGGAGGTGCAGCTCGGCGCCGAACCGTACCTGTTCGCACTGCAGGTAGCGCAGGACGAAGTCCAATTCGAGGTCCAGAGTCGTGGTGGTCTGCTCGGCGGTCTCGAGAGCGGTGCGAAGGAGTCGGGACAGGTCGCGGAGCATATCCTTGGCTCGTCCCGGGTCGACCTCGACGAGGCCGATCACCGAGTTCAGGGAATTGAACAGGAAGTGTGGGTTGATCTGCGATCGCAGGGCCTGCAGTCGCGCCTCCTTCGACTGCGCCTGGCTCTCGAGCAGCCGTTCGCGAACCTGCTGCAGGTGACGGGTGGACCGAACAGCCTGGTGGATGTAGCTCCAGCCGAACAGCGAGAAGGTGAAGAAGGGCAGCATGATGTCATAGACGTTGTCGACGTACCCGGGGCTCTGCCAGGTGGTGCTCGCCCATGCGTGGCGCATTGCACTCGCACATGGGATGCCGAGCAACAGCGACGCGCCGAAGTACCCGCCCGCCACCCAAAAGCCAGCCCCGGGGCGAGTTATCCATCGGTTGGGGAGGGCTTGGTAGAGCCCTCCAAGGCCCGTCGACGCTGCGATCCCTAGGCCCACGCACAAGGCGAAGATGGCGATAGACTCGTCCAAAGGGGCCTGTTCGAGGTCGAGATCGCGCACGATGCGCGGTCCGATGGCGGCCGCGGTCATCAGCGTCCAGCCAAGGATCTGGGTCGACCAGAACACTCTCGAACCGATCATCGCGTGCTCCGGGTCTACAGCGGGCTGACGCCAATGATGATGCCAGGCGCCTCAAAGGTGTCCACCGGATTCTGCGGATCGTCGATGTTCACGAAGCGCGTGCTGCTGAAATCGGCGCCAAAGCGCGCGATGTAGAGACTGTCGAGGATCCGCAGCGTCGCGAGGGCACCCGAGGTCGTGCCAATCGCGTCGATGCGCGTCGCCGTGGTCGCCGTGGCCGGATCGTCGACCTGGAAGGCCACCCAAGCATCGGCGTTCAGCATGTCCTGGTCCGTCGTCTCGTCGGTGATCGGGGCGATCGTCTCGTCGTAGCCCACCAGGAACACCGAGCCGTCGGGTCCGAGCGCGAGTTCGCCGGTTGCCGCAAGGCCCGTCCAGTCCGCAATGGCAGGCTCGTAGTCGTCGTCGAAGGTCGCCGTCTCGATGTCCATGCGGACCATGCACGGCGGAAAGGTTCCCTCGATGCCCAGCCGATGACGGGCTGCCGTGCGAGCGCCGTTGCTGACATAGACGTAGCCATCGTCACTGGCCACAACGCTGGTATTGCTGGCTCCCCCGCACCGATCGGTGGTCGTGTGGACGATGGCGTCGGTGGCGATCTCGATGGTCGTGAGCACGACATTCGACGTCGCAAGCTGTGTCGCCTGATCGAAGTACCCGCCCGCTGCGATGACCCGGTCGCCGACCACCAGGGCTGGCGAAATGCCGAAGCTCTGGCCCTTGGGAGCGGCGATATCGTCGAGTGAGAGCGTCTCGATGATCGTCATCGAACTCGGGTTCCAAACTACGACCTGCAGCGCAACGTCGTCGATGTAGTAGCCCTTGGTGTCCGAAACCACGAGAAGCCGTCCTGGACGGGCAGAGATGGTCGTGACGCCCAGATTCTGGAAACTCACCGTCTTGCCAAGGGTGAAAGTGCCCTCTTCGTCGATGTCGTATCGGGTGACGGTGGGTGCCTCGCCGCTACCCGCCCACAGCGTGCGTCCGCGAGTTGCACAGGCCGGAAACGGGGGCAAGGTGACCACCGACGCCAGGTCGACGGTCGTATCGAGGTCGAACGAGTCGATCACGGTCGCATAGCCACCGGGCCCTTCGTCGGTAAACAGCAGTCCGCACAGTGAGAACCCGTTGCTGCCATCAAGGGGAGGGGTTCCGGTCTCTTCGGCACCTGTCTCCTCCGGCATCGAGTCGGTAGACACCGCATCATCGGTCGTGCAGGCCGAGGTGATGCAGAATGCGACGGCACAGAAGATGGCGAAGACCTTCCGAAGGAACGGGCCAGGGGTCGTCGAAGGATGCACGGAGTTCTCCTGCCGCGTCGAAACGCGCTGGTTCGGGGAAAATGGACGAGCAACGGCGCGGGCCCGCGCGACGTGGGTGTCCTTAATGACATTGAAATTCATGTTCAAGTCGAGTATTAAAGCCGATCTTCGCTGTCGACGAACGGTCGCCTGGTGTCGACGAAAGGCACTGTGTGGAGTGTCAGGCGCGACGCTGACCGATGGATTTGACCTCCGCGCACGAAGACGGTACGCGGTGCACTGATGAAAACCGTTTGCAACTAGCACGCTGATGCGCCTGGGGTCGGATTCTCATGCCGCTCTTTCCACGCAAGGATCGCCAGCACCGTGTCTCGTACGACGTCCACACCTGGGCTGGGGTCGTCATCGGGTTGCTGCTGTACGTGATGTTTTTTACCGGCGCGATCGCGCTGGTCACCGAGCCGCTCGGCACGTGGGAGGAGCCCGCGCATCACGAAGCGGCCACCGGCACGCCGGGCGAGTGGTGGGCTTCACTGCCCGCCGAAGGCGACGACGTCGACCGGGTGTCGCTCACCTTGCCGGACCCAAGCCACGGCCACCAGGCCCCGACAGGGATGGTGTCCCGCGACGGCGACCGTACCTACCTCGTGTGGCGATCGGGAGCGTGGGCCGAGCGAAGCTCCCACGCCGCGAGTTTCCTCTTCCGGCTGCACTTCCTCTACCATCCTTCCGTGCCATGGATGATCAACGTGGCGGGCCTGATCTCGATGGCCATGCTGCTCGCGCTGCTCACGGGGCTCGTCATCCATCTCCGCGACCTGTGGACCGACCTCGACACCTTCCGTCCAAAGCTGCCCATCCGGGCCGTCTGGACCGATCTTCACAAGGTCACCGCGGTCATCGGCCTGCCCTTTCAGCTGCTCTTCGCCTACACCGGGGCGGTGCTGTGCCTGTCGTCGTTTGTGATCGCAGCGGTGGCCCTGCCCCTGTACAACGGCGACGTGGATCGACTCCGCAGCCTGCTATTCGAGACCCCACCCCCCATCGCGGCCGAGGCCGAGCCCGCTCCGATGAAGCCACTGCCCGAGTTGCTCACCGCGGCGCAGATCGCCGCTCCGACGATGGAGCCGTCGTTCGTCAGCGTCTCGAACCCAGGTCTCGCGACCTCCGAGGTTCGCATCGGGGGCGTCGTCCAAGGCACCAACGAACGAGCCAACATCCTGCTCGAGGCCACGACCGGTGAGGTGCGGATGGTGCAGGGCCTCGAGCCCCCTAAGCCACACCAGGCGCTAATCAACTGGCTGTTCGCGCTGCACTTCGCTCAGTTCGGGGGTGGAATGGTGCTGGTGGCCTACGCCGTCCTCGCCCTCGCGACCTGCGCCACCATCCTGTCGGGCATCGCGATCTGGCTGGGCAAGCGGCGACGCGCCAGCGACTGGGGCACCTGGCTGCTCCGCGGGCTCACCACCGGAGTGGGGGCAGGGTTGCCCCTCGCGTGTGCGGGCATGCTGCTTGCGAGCCGCGTGCTCCCCTGGTCGCTGACCGGCCGGGCTGACTGGCTCGAGGGCCTCTTCGTCGGGCTGTTCGTCTCGGCGCTCGCGTGGGGACTGGCCGACCGCAACGAGTCCCGGGCTTGGGCAGGCATGATGGGCCTTACCGCCGTCAGCTGTTTCCTCGCCCCAGTGTTCCAGGCCACCCTCACCTCAGCAGGCTTGGGTGGCGCACAGCCGCAGGCCGAGGTGGTCGGGGTCGACATCGGATTCCTGGTGTGCGGACTTCTCTTCGCGACGGGTGCATTCGGCGCAGCGAGACGGGCCCGACGCCTCTCGGAAGCCGTCGAATCCCCGGCCCTGGCCGCGCCGTCGCTCGAGATGCCGAGCAAGGCGGTGGCCCGTGGTTGAAGCGATCGCCACCGCGGCCGCGCTGGGCTCGGCGGGCCTGCTGATCGCGGCGCGAGACTCCGAATCATGGGTGCCGTCGGGCCTCGGCTATGCGGCGGCGGCACTGTCCTACGCCGGCAGCATGGGGGCGGCGCGGTTCAGTGGACTCGACGCCGACACCTGGTGGCTGTTGCCACTCTCCGTCTTCACGGCGGGATTCACCACGATCGCACTGACGCGCCCGATCGGAGCGCGCGCTTGGTTCGACGGCGCCGCGGGCCTGGCCTCCGGTCTCGCACTGCTCGGCACGGTCGGCCTGATGGGAGGCCTTCTTGCCGCGTGAGTCGACCTGGAACGGCCGGTGGGACACCATCGGGCGCAACGTCGCAGCGATCGTGGGGACCCTGCCGCCGTCGGTGCTCGTGGTGTCACTGATCTGTCGAGTGCTCCCGCTTGAGGAGGCCATGGGGGTCGTCGTAGGCGGCCTGTCGCTGCCCTTCGTCTGGGCGACCGCGGTGTGGCTCCTCTACCTGGTGCCCACCGCACTCCGGGCCTGGGCCATCGTGCTCATCAGCTTCATGGGGCTCGCATTCGCCACATGGTTCCTCGGTCCGATGCCCTGATCTACCGGAGCCGTGGCACCCGCGAGATCACAGCCTGCCGTTGTCGGTCGGAGTCCGCTCGTAGGAAAGCCAGGCGTCGAGAACCAGGCCGTCCCAGGCCCAGGGTTCGATGTGGCTTTCGGAGGGGGCCCAGCCACCGTCCGACCAGCTCCAGCGCTGGCCCTGGACGTCGCCCGACGTCAGGTTCAGGTCGGACATGCGGGGAGCGCCGAGACTCGCGGTGGGCAGACGGTCGGCGATGCGGCCCGTCGTGAGGCGATCGATGGTCTCGGTTAGCTCGACCGGAGACTGTCGGCCGACCCACGGAAGCGCCGCAAGCGGGGCGTACTCCCCAGCCCAGCTCCCGGGCGGTGCGTCACCCACCGACCCCACGGGCACCGCACTCGCGGCTAGCGACAGGGTCAAATCCTGCGACCACTGCGACAACAGATCGGTGGCCACCTCAGGACCGTCCAGATCGCCTACCGCGAGCAGCGCGAGCGCCCGCGGGATGCCCTCGGTGAGCCAGGCCTCTCCTGACTCGTCGCGGAGGTCGGCGCGCTCCGCGAGCGTGGCGCGCACAATGGCCGCACCGATCTCGGCCCGCCGGTCGGAGCGCCCAGGCCCTTCGGGCCCCACGTCCCAGCCGTGATCCTCGGGCAACATCAGCACGCCGTCGGCCATGACCGGCTCGCCCCACACGCGGGGCACCTGCACCACGGTGGTGACCGGCGAGACTTCGGGCAGCCGGGCCCGGAGCGCGCGGGTCGTCTGCTCGATGTCCTCGGCGACCTCGCGAGCGGCATCCGTGAATCCAGGCCCGGCGAGAACGGTCAAGCCACTTGCCGGGTGGGAACGCAGCCGGGGGGCCCACCAAGCCACGAACTCCAAATGACCCTCCGTGCGGCCCTTGCGAAGCACATCCCCGTCGGGGGTCCGCATGGTCACCGTCCACGTCCAGTCCCCCGCCGGGGCCACGCCGTAGGCGGCCGTGGTCGCGGTGGCTGACAGCTCGGGAACGCTCGGCGGCAGATCGTGGTTCCGCCGATACCGGGGTGACCGCAGGATGCGCCGAGGATCAAGGCCCAGTCGGGGCACGGCATGCTCGGCCCGCATCCAAGTGCCCTGGGACAGCGACCAGTGGGGTTCACCGTGCGCCGACCAGCCCTCATCCATCACCGTCCAGCGCAGGGTGACGTCATGTGGATCGGCATCGCCCAGCGGCACCGCTAGCGTGTCTTCGGCGAGGCGGGGCGACACCGTCGCGCCATCGACCGTCGCCTCTTGCAGGGCAAAGCCGTCCGGTACGTGCGCGAAGAGCTGTCCTCCCGCTGCCTGGGCGTCAGCGAGCGACCACGTGCCCTGGACGCGCCCTGGCTCGACCGTGAGCGCAAGCGAGCCCCCTGCGACCGACCACGGCGCCGCCTCGCTGGCCCAAGCCTTCTCCCAAGCGGCATCGTCGGCGAGTTCTTGCCCCGAAGAGGCGTAGCCCCCGCGCGTAACGTACTGCTGGTACTGGACGACGGCTGAGGCACCAGCCACGACTGTCGCGCCGACGAGGACCACACCCGCGGCCCCCCGAAGCCGCCGGACAGCGACCGGTCCACGGGTGGCGAAGTCGCTCTCGACACCACGAACGACAAAGAGGTACCCGATTCCCATCACGAGGACCGAGACCGAGAGCTTGTAGAGGACCGACACGGACACGAGCCCGGCCCACGGGGCCCAGCCGGTCAGCGCCGAGACCTCGATCGCCGACGGGATCGCGAACTCGAACGTCGGATAGGACACGAGGTCCAGTTCGTGGTTCACGACGAGCACGAACACCGTGGCGATCGACAGACCATAGGCAAGGCCTGGCGAGCGGAGTGCAGTGTGGCAGAGCACGACCACCGCTCCGATCTCGAGGAGCGCCGGTGCGAGCACGGTGAGCTGATAAATCCACGGCGAAGCCCAGGCGGCCTCCGACGAAGCGAAGGCCGCAATGAGCACCGTCGAAGCCATGGCCGGAAGCAGGGAAAAGCCGACGATGAGGATCGTGGCGGTGAGCACGCTCGCCACGAAGCGCACCCCGGGAGGGGCGGGGCAAGCGTCGAGCATCTCCGAGAAGCCGATGGCATCGTCGCGGCGAAACACCGCCCCCACCACGGCCAGAATCACGAAGGCCAAGACGATGTATTGGAAGTTCGCCATTAGGGGCCCCACAATCTCGGCCCGGGGCAAGATCGGGCCACGGGCATGCCCCAGGATGTGAACGAACCCACCTGCCATCCCCATCGCCAGGAGCAGCACCGCGGTGACCCAGAGTCCCGGCCCTCGCAGCGCCAGGCCGAGCTGCCAGCGGGCGTCCTCGAGTGTGGCGTGGACCCAGGAGGTTTGGTTCGGCGAGGGGGAGAACGAGCCAGGAGGGACGGTGACGGACTTCGCGAACTTCCGGTTACGCGGCGCCCGCTCCAGCACCAGGTGCTCCCGCCGGGTCGTCACGAGGACGAAGGGAAGCAGGCCGAGCGGCAAAAGCCCCCAGACCAACCGATTGACCACCAGAGCTGGGGTCCACTCGAGCCAGGCCGTCATGCGCTCAGCCGGCGTCCACGCCAACACCTGATACTCAACCTCGGCGTAGGCGCTGGGATCGATGATTCCGGCCGTGAGCGGATCGATGTCCCCACCCTTCACGATCACCATCGCGGCCATCCACAGCAGCACCATTGCGGTAGCGACGGCAAACGGTCCCGCCGTGCTCCGGGTGCGGATCGCGGCCACGAGGAAGAGCGCCCCGTAGCCGAACGCCGAAGGGACCGCGAGGCAGAGCCAGGCCCAGCCGAGCGTGCCCCAAGGCGTGGGCATCACCGTCCCCGCGTCGTAGAGACCGACGGCCGCCATCGGCTCGATCACGAAGGCGGCCAGCGGGCTCGACGCGGCGATGACAAGCGCCGTAACGGAGGCGCCCAGGAAGCGGGCGCCGAGCAGACTGCTGACGGGAACGGGGGTCGCCAGCACCATCTCGTGCATTTGTGCGGTGCGGTCCCGTACTACGGGCTGCGCATAGACCCACGCCCACGCGATGAACAGCCAGAACGTGTTGCCTGCGACCATCAGGTAGAGCACAAACGGCGAATTGCGCGCGACATCCACCGCACCGAGCTCACGCAGGTAGCCCGCGTGCGACAGCACGAGCACCATGTAGCCAGCCAGCAACGCGAACATCACCCACGTGAAGGGGCTCGTCAGCCCGGAGCGGGCTTCGTGGTAGGCCTCGGCCAATAGCGTGCGCAGGCGACTCACGCGGCCTCCCGCGGTGCATCGGCGAGGGCGACATGGTAGGCGTCCTCGAGTCGCGGAGGGTGAGGCTGGAAGGCGTCGGTCGGCGCCGTCGCACTCCGGACGACCACAAGGGTGCCTTCGGGTCGCGCAGAGACGTGGATGGCTTCGGGAAGCGACTCGCCCCGAGGCACCACCCGTGACCACAACTGTCCCGCCAGCGGGGCCTCGAGTTCGTCGGGCGTGCCCTCCGCGACGATGCGTCCCTGGTCGAGGATCGCGAGGCGGCGGCACAGGTGCTCGACGTCTTCGACGATGTGAGTGGACAGCAGCACCACGGCGTCCGTCGCGACCTCGGCGAGCACGCGATGGAACCGGTTGCGCTCGGCCGGGTCGAGCCCCGCGGTCGGCTCGTCGACGATGATCAGCCGCGGGGCCGCGAGCAGTGCGACGGCGATGCCAAAGCGCCGGCGCATTCCCCCCGAATAGGTCGCAACGGCCTGGTTGCCCGCGGCCGACAGGTTCACGCGGTCCAGCAGCGTCCCGACTTCACGGTCCCGCTCCGCCCGGTCCGTGCGCCCTTTGAGCCAGGCAAAGCGATCGAGGAGCTGACGCCCCGACACCGATGGATAGCTGCCGATGCTCTGGGGCAGGTAGCCAAGGTTGCGTCGCAGGTGGTCGGGGTCGGCCAGGCCATCGACGCCGTCGAGATGCACCGATCCGCCGTCAGGGCGCTGCAGCGTCGCCAGCGTGCGCATCAATGTCGACTTACCGGCCCCATTCGGGCCAAGGAGCCCGTACATACCGGACTCGACAGTGAAGGAGACACCATCGAGGGCGCGAATGCCGTTGGAATACGTCTTCGAGAGGTTTTGCACGACGAGGCCAGGTTGGGACACGCTCCCTCCATTGCTAAATGAAAACGGTTTTCACTTCTTCAGGCGTTTATCGACTGAACAACGCATCGCAACCGTCGCTCGGTCACCTTTGAAACCGAATTTCATTTTTCAATAGGAGATACGCAGGAAACGGTCACCCAAGCCCGCTCCCGTCTCCTCAACCGTGTCGCCACTGGACGCTCTGGCGTTCCACCGTGAGCCCGAGCTTCTCGATGGAGCGTCACAGCGCGTAGAGGTCCGTCGGGCGTAGCGACCGTGGCGAGGTCTCCCTTCTCGGCGACCTACGTGAGGAGAGAGTTGATGGCGCACGTACGCAACCTGCGTTCCTCGGCGTCAGGGCGTGTCGCGGAGCTCGAGCGACGCGGCACTGCCTCCGACGACGTAGGAAGCCGCGCCTTCCACACCGTCAATCGAGACATCCCCCCATGGGACCTCGTCGAAGGGTACGATCTCGTAGGTCACGGTGACGGGCTCCTCTTCGGTGCCGTCGTCGAAGCTCGGAAGCGTCACGGCGACCACGGGCTCCGCCATGGCGAGCGTGAAGCCCGAAAACGTAAGGTCGCCCACGGGCTCCGGGTGCGCGTCCGGGCTGACCGACAGCGAGAACAGATCCGTCTGGGTCAGCGACTGTGGCACGTCACCGAGGACGTACACCGTCACGCCCCCCTCGGGCACGTCGCCGTCCAGCGAAAGCGTGAACGTGGTCGACGAAGCCGGGGCTTCCGTCAGGGTCGGCGGCGCGATGGTCAAGCTGACCACGGGCTCGGCGTCGACACCGGTCTCACCCGTCTCGCCGGTGGGGTCGGAGGATGTCTCGGCGCAGGCAGGAAGCAGTACCACAAGGGCAGTCAATCGGAGCAATGGAGCCTCGCTGACCGATGATAATGAATGTCGTTTTCAGTAGCAATTGAGAGAGGGGATCCGTTGACGCGTGCATCCACGAGGTTAGCCGTCCGAGCATGAAAATGAATATCGTTTTCATCTGGCTTCTGGGAGCTGGGCCCGCTTGGGCACAGCCGGAAGCTCCGATGCCGGTTGAGCCGACGCCCTCCGACCCCGCGCCAGTCCCGGTCGAGCCTGTGCCGGAACCTGCCGAGCCCGAGCCGCCCCCGCCCGCTGCGCCGGCGGAGGGGTCGGTCACCGTGTCGCTGGCCGACCTACCCAACGACATCGCGGTTCGCATGCGCCTCATCCGTGCTGATGGCACCGCGCTGCCGCTCGTTCGTTCCGCTACCGGGGCGTTCGTGCAGCAGAAGGTGCCGATCGGATCCTGGATGATCGAGGTTGCCGATGACGAGACGGTGCTCTTGGAGCAAGTTGTCGAGGTGATTGCGGGCCAGACCACCCAAGTCCCTCTCTCGATGACGACCGACGACGACGTCACCGAGATTGTGGTGGTTGGCCTGACCGAGGCGAGCGAGATGCGCCGTTCGGCCGAGGCCGTGACCGTGGTCGAGACCGAGGAGGCCCAGCGGCAGTCCGCCGATCTCGGCGAGGTCATGGCCCGAACCCAGGGCGTCGGTGTACGTCGCGGCGGTGGGCTCGGCTCAGGTACGCGGTTCTCCCTCAACGGACTCACCGACGACCAAGTCCGGTTCTTCATCGACGGTGTTCCGCTCTCGCTTGCCGGCTACCCTCTGGGCCTTGCCAACGTGCCCGTCGACCTCGTACGGCGGGTCGAAGTGTTCAGGGGCGTGGTGCCCGTCCGATTTGGAGCGGACGCACTGGGTGGGGCGGTCAACCTCGTAAGCGAGTCCGAGCAGACGCGCACCGGCGGAAGCTTCTCGTACCAGGGGGGGTCGTTCGACACCCACCGGTTCGCCGCCAATGGACGCGGCAAGGCCGGGGGGCTGCGCCTCGCCGGGTCGGCCTACTTCGACACCTCTCGCAACGACTACGTCATCGACGTCGAAGTTCCCGACGAGCTCGGCCGGCTCTCGCCCACCGAGGTGCGTAGGTTCCACGATGGCTACCAGGCGGGTGGCGGCTCGGTCGAGGTGGGCGTCGCCGATGGCTCCTGGGCCGATGGCCTCACCCTGCGAGCGTTTGGGGCGGGATTCCGGAGGGAGTTTCAGCACAACGTTGTGATGACGATTCCCTACGGCGCGCCGGTGGGGACGGTGATCACGGGCGGCACGATGTTGCGCTACCACCACAACCTCTCCGAGTCCGTTCGCATCGATGCGTTCGTGACCCCCACGCGGACCCGCCGCACCTTCACCGACACCGGCGACTGCATCGTCGACTGGTTCGGTCAGTGCGTGCGTGATCTCGACCCGGTGGGGGAGCTGTCGGTCGGCGGCATCGACGCCCGGGTCTTCGACAACAACCTCGTGGGGCGGCTCCGGCTCACCTGGCAGCCAAGCGACGGCCACACCTTCGAACTCGCGGTATCCCCGCAGACGTTCTCCCGGTCCGGCGAGAACCTGCTGTTGGACAACGAGGATGTACGTGACCCGCTGTCCGCCCGTCGGGACGCGAGCCAGCTGGTGAGTGGCCTTGAGCACATCGCGCGCACCCGCGACGAACGGCTCGAGAACCGCGTGTTCGTCAAGCATTACGGCCAGTGGCTGCGTAGCGAGGAGCCGCTGCCGGGCGGGACCCTTCGCGACGTGAATCGCAACACACAGCGGTTCGGGGCCGGCAACGGTACGCGGCTGCTGCTCGGTCAGTCCGCGTGGCTTAAGGCCTCCTACGAGTTCGCGACTCGGCTGCCGACCCCCGACGAGGTCTTCGGTGACGCCGTGCTCGTGGTGGACAACCTCGAGCTACAGCCCGAGCAGAGCCACAACGTGAACCTGGGGCTGACCCTCGAGCCCCCGCCTGGCGCGACGGGGCGATGGACGCTCGACACCCAGCTGTTTGGTCGGTTCGCGAACGATCTCATCGTGCTGCTCGGCAACAGCCAGACATTTTCGTACTTCAACGTGTTCGGCGCACGCTCGGCAGGCCTCGAAGGTTCGGGGTCTTGGACGTCGCCTGGCGACGTCGTTCGCCTGTCGGCCAATGCGACGTGGCTCGAGTTCCGCAACACAAGCGACGAGGGCACGTTTGGCGACTTCGCGGGCGACCGCATCCCGAACCGGCCGTGGCTGTTCGCCAATGCATCGGCCCAAATTGGTTCTTCGAACGTGGTGAGTGACGAGGATCGGCTCACGCTCGACTGGTACACGCGCTACGTTCACCCCTTCTTCCGGGGCTGGGAGAGCGTGGGACTCGTGCAGTTCAAGCAGGAGATCCCGGCTCAGCTCTCCCATGCGGTGGCCGTCACCTACGCCGTGCAGACCCCGCAGCGCCAGGTCAGCGTCTCGGCCGAGGTGCAGAACCTCACGGACGAAGCGTTGTTCGACTTCTTTGGAGTCCAGCGCCCTGGCCGATCGGTGTTCGGCAAGATTACCGTCGGTTTGTGATCAGACTCGCGCAAGCTTTGCTTGCTGCTGTTCTGATTTCGCGCAAGCTCCGCTTGCCGCTGATCAGCGTGCAAGAGCGAAGCGACGAAAGCTGACCGCGTGAACCTGCAGGCGCGTTGCGCCGGAGGCTGGCGGTGATCATTAGGAGAAGCTGCGTACTTCGTCGATTGGTCATAGCCTGGCGGTGGGATGGATCCCCTCGTCGTGGGATCTACCAGGGCATAGGGGCGACAAACTCGTTTTCCGGCTTCGGACGGGTGCCGATCTCAAAGACCCGCACGAAGCTTGCGCTATAGACGGTCCCGTACGTGCTCGGAGTGGACGGGACGGAGTCGCTCGGGATCGCCGCCGATCCGGTCCGGCGGACCGTGGTCGAAGCGATGATGCAGTCGACGCACGCGCTCGGTTCCGAGTTCGCCCGC
>JBCCQY010000149.1:0-23324 GCA_039208735.1 Myxococcota bacterium
ATGTCATCGGCAATGACGCCAATCGAGCCGCCGTAGCGAATGACTTCTGTTAGGGCAGAGGTATTTAGAATCTCTTTAAAGCAGCAGGCTTCAGTCTCGTTCACGGGCGGTAGCTCCTCAATCCGCTACACCGGTTGGTTCGGCTTTCGCCGGGCCTCGGCCACCGCGCGCATGCTCCTCGCGGAAGCCGGGGCGGCCGCCCTAGGTGTTCCCGTTTCCGAGGTCATCACCCGCGACAGCCACGTGATCCACGAGGCGAGCGGTAAGAAGGTGGCCTACGGTGACATCGCCGCCGACGCGGCTGCGCTCCCGTTGCCCGAAGAGCCCGTCTACAAGTCCCGCTCCGAGTACAAGTTCATCGGCACCGCGCACCATCGCGTGGACCTGCCGGAGAAGATCTTCGGCGAGCCCATCTACGGCATCGACACTGACGTTCCGGGCATGCGATACGCGGCCGTCGCTCCACCGACCATCGCAGGTGGCACGGTCACGGGCCTCGCCAACCGCGCCGAGATCGAAGCGATGCGTGGCGTCGAGGCGGTTGTCGTGCTCGACAACTGCGTAGCCGTCGTGGCCGACAAGGTCTGGCGTGCCCAGTGGGCCGCCGACAAGGTTCAGGTCCAGTGCGATCCCCCCGACCAGGGGCCGCTGAACGACGGCGTGCTGCCCGGCAATCGCTTCGCCGACCTCGAGAAGGGTGGCCTGTCCACCATCATCTCGGAGGGTGAGGTCGACGGTCCGCTCACCGGTGACGACGTGATCGAGGCTCGGTACACCCTGCCGTTCCTCGCGCACGTACCCATGGAGCCACTGAACTGCACGGTCTGGAACGAAGACGACAAGGTCCACGTCGCGAGCGGTGTGCAGGGGCCCATCAATGCGCGCATCGCGGTCGCCGACATCTATGGCGTCAGCATCGACGACGTCGAACTGCACGCCTGCTCCCTCGGCGGAGGGTTCGGCCGTCGCAACTCGCTCATCTACGAGGCGCTGAACTACGTCACGACGACCTGTGAGCTCCAGAAGGTCGTGGGTGGCGCGATCAAGATGACGTTCTCGCGCGAAGCCGAGATGAAGATGTCGACGTACCGCCCAGCCGACGCCGCCATCATGCAGGCCCGGCTCGGCCCCGACGGCAAGCCCACGGCCTGGTACGGGCGTTCGTTCATCAGCATCCCGCTGGCCTCGGAAGCCAAGCCGGTCTACGACCTGCCGAACTTCGCCATGCTCACCGCCGCGGAGCCCCCGGTCCTCGCCTATGGAGTTTGGCGCAGCGTCGAAGCCACGCAGACCATCCACTTCATCGAGTGCTTCGTCGACGAGCTGGCCATCGCCGCGGGCGCCGACCCGATCGCGTACCGGCGGTCGCTGCTCTCCGACCCACGCGCCATCGCGGTTCTTGATCGGGTCGCAGAAATCTCGGGTTGGACCGACCGTCCCAGGACGAAGAACCGGGGCTACGGCGTGGCCATGAGCGGCTCGTTCGGCAGCTGGGCGGCGACCGTCCTCGACGTCGAGCGGGTCGACGGCGTTCCCAAGGTTCACACCGCATGGACCGTCATCGACTGCGGCACCGCGGTGAACCCTGGCAGCGTCGAGACACAGATGCAGGGCGGCATCCATTGGGGGCTGTCCGCTGGGCTGTACGGCAAGATCGACTTCGACGAGCAAGGCGCCATCCGGCAGACCAACTTCCACAACTACCGGGTGGTGACCTTCAGCGACGCCCCCCGCATCGTGGTCGACATCATCGACTCGCCCGATGCCCCCGTGGGTGGTGTCGGTGAGGTGAGCACCCCGACGGCCGGCCCTGCGCTGCTCAACGCGCTCGCCCAGATGGGTGAGCGTCCCCGCGACCTCCCGCTGGTGGGCTGAGGACGACATGACTCGCTTCCTGTTCGCGGCCCTTGCCGCCTGTGGTTCAGAGCCGGAGCCTGTCGCCCCTGTGGCGGCGGAAGCCCCGGAGGTCGAGGAGAAGGCCTACGAGCCCTACGTGGCCGGTCCGGCCGAGGTTCAGTACGGCGTCTGTGTGCAGTGCCACGGCCTGCATGGCGAGGGGCGTCCCGAACTCGGCGCCCCCCGCATCGGTCAGCTCGATGCGGAGTACGTGACCGCCCAGCTGCGATCGTTCCGCGCCGGAACGCGCGGCTACGACCCTGAGGACGAGAGCGGCCAGGCCATGCGCGCCGTCGCAGCCGGTCTACCCGACGAAGCGATCGAGCTTCTGGGACCGTTCGTCGAGGACCTCGACCCGGCGCCGCAAGCCCCCACGGCCAAGGTCTCGGGCGGTGCCGCAGCCTACGGCGTCTGCTCCTCTTGCCACGGCCCCGACGGCCTAGGCAACGAGGCGCTACAAGCACCGGCTCTCGCCCAGCAGCATCCGGCCTACCTCACGCGGCAGCTCCGCCACTACCGCGATGGCGGGCGGGGGGGCCCCCAGGGGGCTCCCCTCGGCATGACGATGGCCGCACAGGCCACCGGGCTTTCCGACGACCGTATCGAACGACTCGTGGCCCACATCGGCTCGCTGCGCGAGGAGCCGCCACCCCTCGAGAACCCGCCCGTGACGCGGTCGCGCGACGAAGGACTCGCCGCCTTCGCCGACATCTACGCGGTCGCCACGCATCCCCGGTGCATGAACTGCCACCCCGACGGCGATGCACCGATGCAGGGCGACGACAGCCATGCGCACATCTACGGCATCACCCGGTTCAGCCCCCTCGAGGGCACGCACTGCAGCACCTGCCACGCCCCCAAGGCGGTGGGCGACGGTCAGGTGCCGCTCCCGCCCGCCGATGCGGTGTGGAGCATGCCTCCCCAGGCCATGGCCTTCCAGAACCGGACGCAGGGCGAGCTATGCAACCAGCTCAAGAACCCGGCGACCAACGGCGGTCGCGGCCTCGGTGACCTCGCGGAGCACATCGAACACGACCACCTGCTGGTCACGAGCTGGCATTCCGGCCGTGAGACGCCGCCCATCACGCACGCCGAGCTGGTTGAGCGCTACGAGATCTGGGCTGAGGCGGGCGGGCCGTGTCCGGAGTGATGGGCCTTCTCCTGGCCGTGGTAAATGCTTCGTTCGCCCAGGTCAACGGCGAACCGCTTGCGGCTGCCGCGGCCCAGGAGGGCATTGGCTTTCAGTTCACCACGGCGGGCAGTTGGTCGCAGGGCAACGTCGACTTCCTCCAGCTGAGCGGAAACCTCGCCGTCCAGTACCGGCGCAACTTTCGGAACCGGGAGGACGCCGAGGGCGAGATGCGAGACCGAGCCATCCTCTCGGCGCGAGGACTCCTGCTGCAGCTGAACGGCGCGCCGTTTGCGGACCAGCGGCTCGTCCACCTTCGGTACACGCGGATGGCGAACCCACGGTTAGGCGTGGATGTCGTGGCCCAGTACGAGAACAACCTGCTGCTCCTTCTCGAAGGGCGGTACACGGTCGGCGCAGCCCTCGGCTGGCAAGCGGTGGACAACGAAACCTGGGGGCTCCATTTTGGCCTGGGCCCCTTGCTCGAGCACGAGGTCCGCAACGTGGATCCCGAGGGACCCGACCCGCGCCTCATGACGAACCCCAGACTCGTCTTCGCGAATCGGCTGAATGTTGTGCTCGTGCCGAACGAGCTGACCCTTTCGAACACGCTGTACGTGGAGCCGCGTGTCGACGATCCAGGCGACATCCTGATCGTTGACTATTTCGCGCTCAACGCGCCGATCTCCAAGGCGTTGACCATGAACGGGAACCTGACCGTTCGCCACGACTCCCGCCCTCCCGTGCCCGTCCAGAACACCGACGTCACGGTGGGCTGGGGCTTCACGCTGCGGCTCGCGGCACGCCCCGACCCGCACGAGCCTCACTGACCGTCGGGCTGGAGTTCGTGACGTAGTGCCTCCGGTGTCATTCCGGTCCAGCGTTGAAAGGCGCGAAAGAAGGATGCCGGCTCCTCGAACCCGAGGAGGTAGGCGATTTCGCTCGCAGAGAGCCGCGTCTTGCCGAGGTAGTGCCGAGCCAAGCTCTCGCGCACGTCTCGTACGACAGCCTTGAAGCTCGTGCCCTCGTTGTGGAGCCGGCGCTGGAGGGTCCGCGTACTCAGCGCCAGCCGACGTGCGACATTGTCGATGGACACACGACCGCTCGGCAGGGCCTCGAGAAGGACCGCGCGGGTGCGTGCCTCGAAGGAGGCCGAGCCCTCGAGCTCGTCCAAACGCTTGCGTAGCTGGGGTTCGAAGATGTCCCACATCGAGCTGTTGTCAGTGAGAAAGGGGCGCTCCGCATCTTCGGGGTGGAACAGGACGGCGGGGCGCTCGCCGGGGCGGATGCGACAGCCGAGGAAGTCTTCGTAGGCGGCCCGCGCTCGCGGGGGCTCGGGCATGGTCACCACGGCGGGCCGGACTTCGTGCCGCGTCCCCATCCGTGCCAACCTCACCAAACCGAGGGCTTCGGAACCCACGAGGAACCAAGGCGTCCCCATCGCTCGCTCGAACCAATCGTAGGTCACCCGCAGCCCGACCGCCCCCCTCTCGACCCCCAGCTGGACTGGGGCCACGAGTGGTTTGAACCGAGCCAAGCGGTTGGCTGCGACGGTGAGATTCGGACTGCACAAGGCCGCGAAGACGGGGGGAGAAAACCACTCGGCTCCAAGGCTTTCGGCGAGGCGAATGGGAAACAATGGATCGTCGACGGATTCCTGAATCCCCCTGGCAAACGCGAAGAACTGCTCGGTCGAAACCCGAACGTTGGGTCGATGGAGAAGGTCTTCTGGGAGTCCGGCCCGCCGCAGGACGTCCTGGTACCGAACCCCGACGGAGGCGAGCAACCCCTTGAGGCTCGGATCGAGGGCATAGCCGTAGTTCGCGGCCATGACCGCCTCCCTGTCGGACTCCTACTGTAGGAATGCCCCAGCGAATGGGCATTGGCCAATCCCGCCAGCGCGATGTCGAAACGCGCCGCAGGTTGGCACGTATTCGCTCATCGTTGGCACGTTGGGGGCCATTTCGCGTTGAGCAGGTCCACTGCACGTCAGGGCACGATCCGCGAGACGACTTCAACGAGCCCCTCGCCCTCGACCTTGACCACGTCTCCAGCGGAGAGAAAGTCAGCGTGACGTCCCTGCACGATGGAGAGTCGGCTGAAGCGGTCGAGGCCCACAAGGTTCGCCAGCTCGACTTTCCATGGGGGGGGATGGCGAGCGCCACGCCGCTGGGCGTGCCCGTGAGCAGCCACGTGCCCGCACCCATGGGCTCCCCCTGCACCTGTGACACGACCTGCAGCATGGCGGTCATCGTCAACACGAGATCGGTCGTCGAGGCTTCTTGCCTTAGCTCCCCGTTGACCGTGGTCCGCAGCGTCACACAGAGGATGCCATCGGCGATGGGCTCGTGCGGCACCCACATCTGGGACGTGGTGGGAAGGAACCCCGATCTTGGCGTGGATTGCTCAGCAAGAGCGTGCCCGACAACGCGAGCGGACGCTGGCAGGCCTCGAGCGGGCCAAGGCGTCCGGAACCGTATTGGGCAGGCCGAGGCTCGAACTTGACGCGGACGCGGCCCGAGCCCTCATCGGCCAGGGCTACACCCAACAACGGGTCGCAGACCTCCTTGGGGTCTCTCGCTCCACGCTTCAGCGGCGCCCGAGAGCCAGCAACTGAACCGCTAAGCCCCAGCGCTCACCCGCGCTGGTACCCAAATGTATTACACTTGGAACGGAGGTCGACGATGAGGAACACCAGCATCACGCTGGGCGAGCACTTCGAAGGCTACGTGAAGTCCCTTGTGGAGTCCGGTACCTTTCGCTCGGTGAGCGAGGTCGTCCGGGACGCGCTTCGGCTACACGAGGGGCACCGTGAGCGGAACGAAGCCCTTCGAGCGGCGATCCACGAAGGTCTGGAAGGACCCTTCCGAAAGAGGACTGCGGACGACTTCAAACGGGCGGGGCGACGCCTCGCTCGTGAAGATGATTGAGGCCAGATACTCCGCCGCAGCGGAAGGCGATGTTGCGCGGGCCTGGCTTGCCTGTCGCAACCGGTGGGTCGAAGAACAGGCTGATCGATACATCGACATGCTTCACGCCGCGGTCGAGCAACTCTGCCTCTTCCCCGAGAGTGGCAACGACCGTACGGAACTCGTTCCTGGGCTTTGTTCCAGGGTCATGAAGACGCACGTTATCTTCTACCGCCTCGTCAGCGAAACCCTGCAAGTGGTTCGTGTGCTGCATGTACACCAGGATCCCACCGAACACGTCTGAACACGCTGTCGAGGAGGCGGGGCGGCTCGCCCTGCGTCAACTCGACACCCGGCCAGACGACCACGAGCGCCTCCCCGGTCTGTGCCTTCGTGGCATCAGGATCGCCGGAGCGCCCGCGGCGTTCGCCCGGGTCCTCGTCGTGGCGGGCCTGTTCTGGTCTTCGTGGTTCGTGGGATCCGGGTGTGCCAAGACGCTAAAGACGGCACGGGTCGATCGCGCCGGGCCGTGCCTCGTCGAGCCCTGTGAGGGGTGTCGCTTCGTGGACCTCGCTCGGGAGGGGCGACCACTGGCATCGCCCACGTGGAGGCCCGGTCGTCTCCGCGCGATCCGGGGGGACTTCGATGGAGATGGGCGCGACGACCTCGTCGTCGCAGGCCCGAGCCGAGCGTCCGTGTTCTACGGACCCCTCGACGCGGGCGGGCCCGAGCCCGACGCGACGCTCGTGATCGCGGGTGGAATCGAGGTGGCGCGAGCCGGTGATGTCGACGGGGACGGAGCCGACGAGCTTCTCGTGGGGGTTCCCCGGGAGACCCCGAGTGAGGACCTCTACCGGGCCGGGGCGGTTTACGTGTTCGACGGACCGCTCCGCGGCGACCTCGCCCTGGACCAGGCCGATGCGCGCATCACGCCCACGCGGTGGAATGGCGCCCTCGGCGCCTCGCTCGCCGGGGGGACCGATCTGAACGGAGATGGCCTCGACGACATCGTGGTCGCGGCCCCCGGAGACCCGATGCTCGCCACGTTCCCGGGCGCGCTGCACGTGCTCTTGGCTCCGTTCGAGGGAGAACGTTCGGTCGAAACCGCGGTGTGGACGTTCCCGGGGCAAGACGGAGACCGAGCCGGAGAGTGGATCCAGGCGGTCGGAGACATCGATGGCGATGGCCACGCCGACATCCTGGCGTCCACCCGGACGGAAGGGAACCTGCTGTTTCTCGGTCCCTTCACCGGTGACGGGCCCATCCGGCAAGCCGCGCACGCCCATCGGGGCGTCGGCGATCTCGATGGTAACGGCGTCGCGGACCTCTTCGAAGCGAGTTCGCGGGGGTTGGCGATGCCCGCGCAGGTGAGGCTCGGGGGCCTCCCCACGGGCGCGCCTGCGACGGTGGACGTCGTCCCCGTGTGGGCGCGCAAGGACGTCACGGGCAGTGCGGTCGCGCCGGCGACCGACGTGGATGGCGACGGACACGCCGATCTGATGATGGTCGACGGACGCGTCGCGTACGTGGTCCGGGGCCCGATCCAATCCGGCCGCGTCGAGCTCGGAACCGCCGCAGTCGTGCTGTCCGCCGGTTTCGAAGAGCCGGGGGCAGTGCTCGACGATCTGGTGGTGGGGGACTTCGACGGCGATGGTCGCCACGATCTCGTGTTGAGCCTGCCCCAGCTGGAGGACGTGCGGCGTCGCCTGATCCTGGTGTCCGACGTCGCGAATGCGGGAAGTGCGGGGTCCCGATGCCGAGACGGTCTGCCGTGAACGAAACGAACGACGTGCATCGTTTCCCCGAGCCGCTCGAGTGCGGTTCGAGCTGCCGTCCCCGAAGGGGCGTTTCCGTGCGCCCGACACGTATCGGGCTTCGGCGACGCGGACGTCAGCGGGTCCGGCTTCGTGCCCTACTCCACGGGGTCGATGTAGGAGACGACGTCGCCGAACAGATCGACTTCGGTCGGATGGGCCATCACAGCGTCGCCAATCGCATTGGCGAGCTCCAGGAGCCCGTCCGTCGTGTTGAGGGTCGTGGTGATGACCACGTCGACCCCGTCGATCTCGGGAAGATCGCCGGTCCTCGGGTAGGCGACGTACCGAGCAATCTGGGCCGAGGTGGCGGATTCTACGCGTAGTCCGTTGTGGCTCGCCCGGTAGGCGCTGCACTCGTCGTTCACGCAAGCCAGCTGCCATCCGAGCCCCCGGTTGCGGAAGCTCTCGAACATCGGTCGCTCCATGGTCACCCGGCTCGCACCGGAGATGACGTCGACCCGGTTCGGGTAGCCGTCCATCGCCGCCAGGATCTTGGCGAAGTCGACGGCGGACAGCCGCATCGAGCCCGCCGAGCTTCCGGCGTGGTTGGTGGGGGTCCACGGCACCTGCACGAGCTCGCCGTCCGAGTCGAACCTGTTGCCCTTTGCGTCGATGGCCTGGATCAGCTCGAGCCCGTTGAACGAAACTCCACCCGCATCCGCCGGTGCGAACAGCTCGACGAGCCGCTCGGACCAGTCCTGTCCGGTCATCTCCCCCACGATGGTTCCTACGAGGCCCATGCCGTGGTTCGAGTAGCTGGTGGCGCTGCCCGGAGTGAACAGCAGCGGCCGGGTGCTGAGCACCCACTGATTGGTGATCGTGCCGGGGACTGGGGCGAAGTCCGCGTCGAAATCGTCGTAGCCGTACTTGATCGCGGCCTGTGCGGGCGTACCGCTGCCCGTCAGTCCCGAGGTGTGCGTCAGCAGATGTCGCATCTCGATCGCCTCATAAGCGTCGATCCACTGGCGACGGGACCCTGGCATGTCGGGACGCTGGTAGTCGAGCGTGGCATTGATCGAGCCGAGGTTGTTGGTGAGACCTTTGCTCGCAGTCTCATCGCTGTAATAGGCGGTGTTGATGCCGTTTGGCGACCGCGCGATGCCGGTGATGTCGTAGCGGCGGTCCTCGGAGCCGGGCACCACGAAGTCGCGAGCCTCGCCATCCCAGCCGTCTCGGAGTCGATCGGCGGTGGGCCCCGAAGTGACGCGGCCATCGTGGTAGAACGCGTAGAAGATCTCGGTGTTCGGATCACACACGATGCCGACAATCCAGTCGGAGTTTCGAGAGTCGTAGGCGGGCTCATTCACCCCCGACGTGAACGACACCGCGGTCAGGTCCTCGATTGTCCCTACCCCGAGACTGCCGTCCCGGTACCAGCTGTAGACGTCTTCGTCGCATTGTGCGATGGCGACGACGTCGAGGGGTGAGCGAAACGCCGGCAGTTCATAGGGCAACGGACTCTGATAGAAGTCGAGGTCTCCGCTGGTGCCGCGCGTGTACGTGCCATCTCGGTACCAGGTGATCACCTCACCGAGCGAGCCGATTCCGACGTCGATCATCGGATGGTACCGCCGTACGCCCTGAGTGTACGCCCCCGTGAACGTCGGATCATTCGAAAACGGAGGGACGGTCAGCAAGTCTCCGTAGACGAGGGACTCGACCGACGCATTGGAGATCTCGGTCTGCCGCATGTAGACAGCCGAGATCACCACCTTGGTCGTGCTTCCCACATGGATCCGCGTGTACGGTTGCATCGTGGTGCCCACGTCGCGGTCCGCCAGGCCGTAGGCTCCGCTGTAGACGAGACGGCCCTCGTGCGTCGCTGCGACCTGCATCCCGGGGTAGCCCACCTCGTCCATCAGCTCCTCGACGAGTCCGTCGATGGCGTCGCCGAGGCCCTCGGCCTGCACGAACTCTTGGGGAGGGCCTTCCTCGTCGGTCGGCGGAACCGCCACGAGCGACGGGTCACAGCGGTCACCCGTGCAGCAACCCGCTACCATGATGCTTGTGCAGCCGATGATGAACCACGTTCGCATGCCTTCGTCCTCCGGAGGTTGGATGGGCAGGTTCTGCGCAGCGGTCGACCGCGTTCGAGCGGGCGCTAGCGTCGAATCCTCATAGGAGGCACACGGTCTCACTTGGGTCCCAACTCGCACCAGTACGGGACTGACACCGCGACGACCGCGATCAGGCCGGCCAGAGCCGCTCGATCGAGTACGCTACGTGGAGTGCTCGACAACGGTGACGACGCGATGTCCAACTTCGAAGATCTTCGACAGCTTCAACTCGACGTCGGCACGCTCGATCTCGTCTCGGGGACCTTCCAGCGATCCGAGGGCCCCCTTACGCTCACCCCGGTCGAGACCGCCTTGCTTCGCTACCTCGTTGCGCGACCGGGCGAGGCCGTCGCTCGCGACGAACTGTACGCCGAGGTGTGGGGATTCGTGCCGCAGGCGCTCAGTCGAGCCGTCGACAAGGCCGTTCGAAGGCTTCGCGTGAAGATCGAACGGGATCCTTCGCGCCCTCGGCACCTCCTGACCGCCCACGGGGTGGGGTACCGGTTCGCGACGGCTGGACTGAATCCCGCGCCGCCGCTTCCATCGTCCGAGTTGCAGGAAGAGGTGGCGGCCATCGGAAGCCGTCGCGTCGATTTGGCCAGAGGAACCGTCGATGGGCCATCGGGGCGTGAGTACCTCACCGCCGTCGAGGTAGGGCTGGTGCGTGCACTGCACCACGCGAAGGGACGAGTGGTCGAGCGCTCGACGCTCAAGCGCGCCGGATGGACCGGAGGCGCTTCCGATCGGGCACTCACCAACGCGATGCACCGCCTTCGGTCCAAGCTCGGCCAAGATGCCTTGCGTACCACCCGAGGCTCCGGGTACCAGCTGGTCACCGGGTCGCCCCCATACCCGACGCCCACCCTGACCGAGCCGAGCTCACCGCTCTTCGGTCGCGAGCCGGAGCTCGCGGCCATCCTCGACCGCCTCGACGACGGAGCGCACCTGGTCAGTCTGGTGGGGGCCGCGGGTATCGGAAAGACGCGGCTGGCGGTTCGCGCTGCCTCGATGACGGCGGATCGGTTCTGCGGAGGCGTCTGGCTCGCCGACCTCACACAAGCCACCGACGAAGACGACGTCATCCGCTTGTTGACCCAGGATCTCCAGGTGCCAGACGGCACCCGAGATGCGTTGGTCCGCACCCTGAAGCTTCGGGGGGCTTCGCTCGTGGTCGTCGACAGCTTCGAAGGGGTGGTCGACCACGCCGCGAGTACAGTTGGCTACTGTCTGCGCGAGGCGCCGGAGTCCGTATTCGTCGTGACCTCGCGGGAGCGCCTCCGGATTCGGGAGGAGTCCGTCCTGCAGATCGGCCCCCTACCCAAGCCCGACGCGATCGCCCTGTTCGAGTCCCGGGTGTGTCAAGCCGGCGCGATGGTCCGGGCCTCGGACCATCTCGCGATCGAAAGCATCGTCGAGCAGCTGGATGGGATCCCGCTCGCGCTGGAACTGGCGGCGGCTCGCTCCCCCCAGCTCGGAATTCGACAAGTCGAGGCGATGCTCTCCGACCGGTTTGCGTTGCTCGTCGGAGGACCGCGAGACGCCCCTCCGCGGCATGCGATGTGGCACGCCGCGCTCGCCTCGTCCTGGCGACTCCTGGACTTCACAGAGCAACAGCTGATGACCGAGCTCTCGGTGTTCGTGGGCGGGTTCGACCGAGCCGCGGCGGAGGCCGTGGCCACGGTGTCCGACGTGACGGAGAAGCTGACGAGCCTCGTCGACAAGTCGCTGATTCAGCTCTCGTCCGACGGTGGGCGCTACTCCCTCTTTGCGTCGGTCCGACTGTATGCCGCACAGTTCCTATCGAACGAAGCGATCCGCAAACGACACGCGACGTACTACGCATCGCTGGGCAGCGAGGAAACCCAGCGTTTGCGGGGCCGCCCCGGGGAGATCGAGCGACTCGAGCGCATGAAACTCGAACGAGAGAACCTTCGCACCGCGTTCGACTTCGCAAGGGCCGCCGGACTTCCCAGGGTCGCCGTCGAGTCCGCAATGGCCCTGGCCAAGCTCGGTTGGGAGTTCGGGCCGATCCCGCCAGAGCTCGCGCGCTGCAACGAGCTAATCGACGCCTTTGGCGAGAGCCTGCCCACGCGATTGCTTGCCCGCTTGGTGTACGTGAAGTCCTATCTGGCAATCCGAACGGGTCGGAACGCCCAGGCCATCGAGGCCGCTACCCAGGCCCGGATGATCGCCGAGTCGCTCGGCGCCACATGGATCGCCCAGGCAGCCACCATCGTCCTGTCTGGGGCCTACCGCCAGGTGGGTGAACTCGACCGGGCCCGAGAGGAGGCGCTCGTCGGCCAGTCTTTAGCCGAGCAGGAAGGCGAGCTGTTCTTGCTTGGCCGCTCGCTCCATGCGCTCGAACGGTGGTCTCGCGTCGTCGGCGACTTTCAACAGGCGGTGGCCCTGGGCGAACGGATGCTCCAGATCGGTCGCGACACCGGAGATCTGCTGGGTGAGCTCGTCGCGCTCTCGGTTCTCGGAACATCGCACTCCGAGCTTCTCAACGTCGAGATGGCCCGCTTCTACTACGAGCGTGCGCTGGAGCTGTGCAAGATCACCCGGAGTCCGACGCTCGAAGCACCGCTTCGGAACCTCCTCGGCATCTGGTTCGCAGACCGTGGCGCAGGTGCCGAAGCACGGCGCGAGTTCGGTATCTGTCTCGACCTCTCGAAGCTCGCCGGAGACGAGCGAGTGTACGGCCCCGTCACCCTGAACATCGCGACGATCGCGGTCACCGAGGACCAGCTGGTGGAGGCACGGTACTTCATCGAGCAAGCGCAGACCGTGGCGATGCGTTCGGGAGCGCGCCGCCTTCTCTTGCGGGCACGCATCTTGCTGGCCGAAGTCAGCCGACGCGGAGGCGACCTCGATGCGGCAAGGCGGCAGCTAGACGTGGTTCTCGCGGACCCCTACTGCCAACGAACTCCCCATCTGTCCGCGCAGGCCGAGAGTCAGGCAGGACTGTTGGCGCTGGACGAACAGGAGGCCTCCAAGGCCGAGCGTTGCCTCCACTCCGCGGAGAAGGCCCTTGCCTCGTTCAAGCTACGACGGCCGAGCCAACGACGCACCGTCGACGAGTTGGCCCGACGACTGCGCGGGTAGGTTCGATCGCGGCGGCATCGCGTCCAACCTTCGGGAGCGCCCCTGTCTGCGCCGGCGAGCGACGGCGAAGGTGAACGGCAGCCCAGCCCTCGGATTGACCCGACTTGATCGCTGCGGGTCGCACGCAAGGGTGTCGTTTGCCCGCTGTTTGCCCAAGTTCAGACCGAAGCCACGCAACTTTCACAAATTATAAAGGTTGAACCTTTATCCGGGTGTTGCGGTGGCGGAGACCTACAAGAAACAAACCCACCTGAACGTGCGTTCGAACGGGCCGCTCAAGTGTTCAGCCTCGTCGGGGCCGCACGGGAATGATCAGTGCGACGCGGTGAATGCCCTTGTCATCCGGCATGCCGAGGTACTCCTCGTAGCCAAACCGATCGTCGGGCTCGTACGGACTGTCGGGTAGCCAGTTCCCGTAGACCCACTGCCACGCCGATGCGTACTGCGCCGTGGTCAGTTCAAAGGTCGCGACAAGGCACTTGCCGGCTGGCACCTCGAGCACGCCGACCTCCCCTTGACCCTCGGTTCCCGTCGGCACCGACGCGCACACGCTGATGCGAAGCTGGCTATCGTCGGTGACACCTGGATCATCATGGTAAATCGTGAGCATCCGCGTAGTCGGCGACATGAGGTCCCTGGCCGACAGCCAACCCGTGAGCTGACCGAACAAGCGGCCGAAGAGGGAGCCGTCCCCTGCGTAGGGACCAGTGTGTCGAACGTACGCGACGGTGAACGCATCCCGTTCCTGGACATCGTGACCGGTGGGAGCGAGCGCTTCAGGTTTCATCGATACCTCCTGGTGGTTCGATGAAACCGCAACCGCTCCCTCCTCGACTTGGCCGTGCTTGCGATTGACGTGACCATTCTTGCGCCATTCGCGCGCGGACATTCCAAAGTGACGCCGAAATGCGCGCGAGAACGAGGAGGTCTCCCCGAACCCGCAGTCGATGGCAATCTCGGTGATGCTGTACTCGGGAAGGGTGAGGAGTACGCTGGCCGCTCGCTCGAGCCGCACGCGACGCACGAACGCAGACGGGGTCTCGCCCACCAACGCGGTGAAGATGCGATGGAAGTGGAACGGCGAAAAGTGCGCCACCTTGGCGAGATCAACGAGTTCAAGCGGCTCGGCTAGATGTTGCTCAATGTGGTCCTGCACCCGTTGGACCCGGGCGATGTAGTCGGTACGACCATTCGTCATGTCGAGCCCTCCTCCGCCGTCAGAAGGTCGATCAGTGCGGCGTGCTGATGGTGCTTGGCCCATCCCAGAGCATCGCCGCCCACCATGCCGTCGCGAACCGCCGGATCGGCCCCGTGAGCCAACAGCCATTCCACTATAGGCCGGTCCCCCCGCCAGATCGCGCCGTGGAGGGCCGTGCCGCGCCAATGAAATCCGGGCGGGCAGGCATTCACTTGGGCGCCTCGCGCCAACAACTCCGCGGTGCAAGCCGACCAGCCGTTTTGTGCAGCCATCACAAACGCGTTGTTCACGATGTCTTGAGGCACGTTGGCACGGTCTGCAGGCACCGTGTCTGGAAACGGCGAGCCGATCGGGCCCGCTTCGGGACGTAGCCCCCCCGATGCAAAGAAACCGACCATCCCATCGACATCGCCAAGCCCTGCCGCGGCACGCAACGACCGCACTTTCGCTCCGCGCTCCACCAGAACCCGGGCCAGCTCGAGATGACGCCAATAGAGCGCCTCATCGAGGGGGCCCCACGACGTCGTTCCGTCGAGGGGGGCACCGCGCTCCAACAGATAGAGCAGCACGGGCCGAGCGTCGACGCTCGCGGCGGCCACCAAAGGTTCAGCGAGGGAAGCCCCCGCGTTCACAAGTACGGCGGCCGCTCCCACTGCATCGGGCAAGTTCTCGGCCTCACAAGCCACCATCTGGAGCAGGGTAGGATGGCTGCACGAGGAGCGGCGATGAACCAGCGTTGGCTCGGCTTCGAGCGCCGACCGTAAGCTCTCGAGATCTCCGCTTACGATGGTCGTAAGCACCGGCTGGAAGACGGGGTCCAATAATGCTCCAACTTCAGCCCTCTTCTATCGGACCGCGATGACACTCCCCGAATCGTCTGGATCCTCCGGGCGTCGGACCAGGGCAAACCCCGACCGATGACGGGCCTGCGCGCGTATTGCCCCAGGCGCCACCCACGCTTCACCGAGCCGCCATCCTTGTTCGGTCGCCTGCTGAACGCCGCGGGCGCGCACCCAGACGGGTGGATCACCAGGGAGCAGCCGCCAAGGCCCATCGAGCGGCTGCCCCTGTCGGCTGAATCGCAGCGCACCCGACGTTGGAACGAACCGTGCTGCCGCGGTGCGTCGGCCGATCTCGCTCTCTTCGACGACCCAGTAATCATGGGGATGATCCGAGCCGGTTCGAGGCGTGATGGTGACCGTTTCGGCGAGGCTCTCCCAGTCTCCGGTCGGGTCGAAGCCTGCCAGCAGCCGTCGGTCTAATTCCACCGAGAAGGCTAAGGCAACCTCGGGTTTCCCCTCGGCCATTGCATCATGGATGCTCTCATACAGCGCATCATCCGATGCTGAACGATCCGTGGACTCGCGATAGCGCTGGCGAATCGACGCGATCCATGCGCCTTCGGCAAACGCCTGCTCGATGGCCCAGTCGAGCGCCACGGCCTCGTGCATCATGAATAAGGTTCGGAACGCCTCAAACACGCCGCCCTCCGCTTGCGAAGGATGTGCACGTCCCCGCGGCCGTCAACCACGGGCTCCGCTTGCCGCCGATCACACAGCTCCGTCGAGGGTTCCTGTGTCGACGCCACCCGAACAGACCATCGATTCTCCAGACCAATCGTCTTCGACCACCGCAACCTCGTCCCCATGACGGACGAACAAGGTCTGGCCTTCCGGCAACGAAGGCATAGGGCAGGTGGCCGTGTCGACGTTGCAGTCCGCTACGATGTCGCGGCTCGCGAAGAGACCTCCTGGCGTTCGCACCCGGTACAGACTGTCGATCCGGTAACGACCGTCGCCCTCTTCGATGACTTCGCAACTCGCCTGGGTGACGTCGAGCGACGAGCTTCGGCACGTAGAAAGGACGACCGTCACCTCGACGGGGGTGCCGCCGATGCAGAAACCACCTGCATTACGTTGCGTCTCGACGCATGCCATGAGCAACACGAGCCACGTGAAGCGCACGATGACCTCCCACTTTCGGCGACTAAGCCTAGATCGAATGGGGGTGCCTGAACAAATGCCTTGCCATTCGCGGGCGTTGTTCGCGATATGTGCGCGCCATGTTGACCTGGTGGCTACTTGCGCTTGCGGGATGCACAAGGGTGCTCGACCTTGACGCCGAGGACGAGCCCGCCACGTGCGTGCCGGTCGAGACTCCTGAGTTCCGTCTGCCAAGCGTACGCTGGGGCTTGGCTACGCTTTACGCCTCGCGACGACTAAGCGAGCGGACCGATGCCGTGCCGCAGCTTCGACCCGCATGGTTCCTCGCTTCTGCATGGCAAGCCACCGGCTTCGGGTGTGCGGCATACCGAGACCCGTTTGCTGGCGTCAACAATCGACTGGACCGAGACGAAGGGTGTTTGGGCATTCGCCGCGACAAGGTCTGGAATGAGATCTGCGTGCTGTACCCTTCGATCTTCCCCTGCGATGCTTACCCGGGAACCCTCGCTGGCGACACCCCGGAGGCGAGCGCGCTGACGCTTGCATGGTATGCCGTGGCCGCGCACGCCCTCCTGGGGCGATTCGAGGTCGACCCGAACGTGTTCTATGACGAAGCTACCGATCCACGCGCCGCAGCCGAACTTTCGGCGGCTCTGCACGTGGCGGGTCCCGACCTCAATTCGGCAGGCATCGAACTCAGCGGGTGCGAAGAGGACGTCGCGGCCTGTCTAGACGGTGAGGTCCGGGACCATGTCCTTGGGGTCACCGAGAAGCTGGATGCGCTGGATGCGGCGGACTGCATCGACATTGACGTTCCAAACGAGGAGCTTTCGGGGTTCATCGACGGGCTGGCCAGCCGGATTCCCGACTTCGATGCCGATGATGCACTTTCGGCGGCGCAGGCCGCGGAACCGACCTTGAGTGCTGTGGTGGCCGCCGTCGAGCAGGCGTCCCCCGTGTCGTTGATCTGCCCCGAAGCGGAGCTGAAGCGTTGGTACGGCTTGTCCTGTCCCTAGTTGACTTCCTTGGGGTCCCCATCGAAGACCGACTCCAACAAGAGCTGCAGCTTGCGGATGTCGACGTCACGATGGTGGAGGCCGAAGGATTCGCGGTGGCCTCATTGGAAGATCGGTTGGCATTGCTTCGCGAGCGCGAGGTGGCGTCGCCCGCCGCGTGGATCACGCTCAAAGAAGACACCGTGCAGGTTTCGCTGGCCACGTTCGATTCGGACCGCGCGAATGTCAGGCTTGTCGCAGTTCCCAGCGGGCCGGATGCCCCCGCCGAACTCGCACTGGGCATTCGCGAGATCCTGACGCAGCTGGCCCCCCCACCCTTGGCCGGCCCGGAGCCCCGCTCGAGTCTCCATGCGAGCGTCGGGCTCGGAGCCGTCGTTCCCACGCAAGGGCTTGCCCTCGGTCCTCGGTTGTTGTTGCAGGCCGAAGGGACCTGGTCGCTTGGTTCGCCGGCCTCGATCGGTGGGATGCTCGCGGTTCAACTGGGACGAGATCAATGGCGAGTGGGACTCGGCGCGGTGGGTCGGTACGGTCCTGGGCTTGTTGCGGCCCGGCTTGATGTGGCCCGACTGCCCTGGGTGACCTGGCTTCAACCTCGCTTGGACATCGGTGCAACGATCACGCTGAGCCGCTTCTGGGCGGAGCCTCGCCTCTCGTGGGCCCCGCAACGCGACATCGTCCAACAACGCACGGGTCGGATTTACGACTCCGGACGCATTGAATTCGTGATTGCGATCGGCTTGCGACAGATGCCTGCCCGTTGACGACATGTCGGGTGTGATTGCCACCGACGTCGATGCCGGTCTTGTGAACCGCCTGCTGCTTGGAGACCAGGATGCCCTGGGTGCGCTGTACCTGCGATACGGCGCGTCGGTCCGAAGCTTCTTGGCTCGGGTGGTGCCTGCGCTGTCCAATGAGGACATCGACGATCTCTGCCAGGAGACGTTCATGACCTTCGCCGACGGCGTTCAGCGCTACCAGCACATCGGTCGACTGCGCAGTTGGCTGTTCGGTATCGCCATTCGCAAGGCCCGCGCCGCGGTGCGACGGCGGCGATGGCGTCGGGCAGTGGGACTTCGGAGCGGCCCGCCAGCGGCCGGCGTCGCCTTAGGGCAACCCCGCGCGGATGACCGGGTCGATGCTCGGCGTCGGATCGGTCAGCTGATGGCGGACCTTCCAGACCCACAACGAGAGGTGCTGGTACTCACGGCCATGGAGGGCCTCTCGGTGAAAGAGGCGGCGGCCGTGTTGGGAATTCGAGAAAACGCAGCGTCCGCACGACTGTACCGGGCGCGCAAGGCCATGGCCGCGCTTGACGCAGAGGCCACGCGCACGCCGGAGGCCTCATGAACGAAGACGAACTCCAGGCGTGGGCCCATGCGCAGCGGCAACCTCGGCCCTCTCCCCAAGATGCGTCCGGCTTGGTGAACCGATGGCAACGCCGGACCCGACGTCGCTTCGTGACCCGCACGGGATTTGGACTTGCGCTGGCCGCCGCCGTCGTGGCCTTCGTATTGACGAACGCCCCCGATCCCGTCGTGGCGCCGGTTCCCGAGGTGGTGACCGCAGCGCCCATTCAGCTTGCGCCAGGCCTGCATGAAACCAATGGCGACGCCATTGACGTTGCCGACAACAGTTCCGTCACGGTGCTCGCACCCGGACGGTTTGTGCTCACCTCGGGCACCGTCGCCATTGAAGCCCGCTCTCGTCCGAAGACCGCGCCCCTAACGGTCCAGGCGGGCGATGTGACGGTGACCGTGGTGGGCACCCGGTTCATCGTGACGCTCGATCCGCTTCGCGTCGAGGTGACGGAGGGGGTGGTGGCGGTGGAACAGGGGGGAGCGCGCCACCTTGTTCGAGCGGGAGAGGTCTTTCCTCCGCTCGACGATGTTCCACCAGCCCCCCTTCCGCCCCTCGACGCTTTGCGGAACCAGATCGTGAGCGGAAACCTGGACTCCGCGCGTCTAGGGCTTCGCTATCGCCTCGCCACCGACCCGACCGATGCCGATACCTGGGTCGTACTGGCCCAGCTCGAGGGGCAAGGCGGAAAGGTCGAGGCGGCCCGAACCGCCTGGCGCGCCGTCGTGGAGCATGGCCGCACGCGTCAAGCCCAGCGCGCACGATTCGAACTCGCTCGTTCGTTTGAAGACGAGCCGGAAAACGCCCTTGGTTGGCTCGAGGCGTACCTGGCCGATCCTGGGGTCCTCGCGCCCGAGGCTCGGCTTCGCCTGGGTTTAGCGCAGCGCCAACTGGGCCGACCAGAGGCTGAAAACACCCTTCGACAGGTGATTGTCGACCATCCCGGAACTGCAGCGGCCGCGAGAGCGCGTACGCTGCTCGGAGAACCTCGATGAACCGAAGACAGTTGCTCGAGTTCGGGTCCGCCTCGTTGCTGGCGGCACCGTTCGTGGACTTGCTGCGTCCGACGTCGTCGTTCGCCCAAGCGCGCGGAAAGGCCAAGCGCCTCGCCATCCTGTTCTCGCCGAATGGCACGATCCCCCATCGGTGGCAGCCGACGGGCTCGGGTCGAAACTACTCGTTCGGCGATGGTTCGATCCTCGAACCGTTGCAGGGTCTCGAACAAGACCTGCTGGTGCTCGGGGGAATGGACTTCAACACCGGCAACAACCACGAGGGAGGCATGCGGAACATGCTCACCTGCGGTGGTGACATCAGCATTGACCAGGTGATTGCAGATCACATCGGTGGTGCAGCGCGCTTCGGCTCGCTCGAACTCTCGGCTCAGACCTCGGCATGGGGCGGATCGAACCAGACCCGCATGTGCTACCGCGATGGCGGGTTCATCACCCCCGACGATGACCCGATTCACGCCTGGACGCGATTGTTCGGCGAGGTCGGAGACGCGGCCACCCAGGCGCGCCGTCAGTCGGTTCTCGATCTGGCATCGGACGAACTCAAGGCGCTGCATAAACGCCTTGGCAAGGCCCAGCAGGCGCAGCTCGACACCCATCTCGAGGGCCTTCGGACCGTGGAACGGAGCCTCTTTGGCGGCGGTGACTGCGAGTCGCCGGTGGCGCCAGGGGTCGACGATCCCCAGAACAATGATGCCTTCCCTGCCGTGGCGGACGCCCAGATCGACCTGGCGGTCCAAGCCCTAGCCTGCGGCGTGACGCCGGTGGTCACGGTGCAGCTGTCCCACACGGTGAGTCCCGTGGTTTGCCGGTGGGTAAACGCGACGTCCGGTCACCATGAGCTTTCGCATGCCGATGACGGCAACACGGGTTCCGTCCAGAGCTTCGTGGACTGCGAGCAGTGGTTCGCAGGTCAGTTCCGCCGCCTGTGGGAGGGCCTCGATGCAGCGGTCGATCCCGAAACCGGTCGTCCGTTGCTCGATGACACCGTCGTACTGTGGGTGAAGGAACTCGGAGACAGCCGGGCCCACGTCTGTGAATCGGTGCCTTGGGTGCTTGCGGGACGAGGCGCCGGGTTTGAACTCGGTCGGTTCTTGGATGTCAACGGAGCGACCCACGATCGCGTGCTCACCTACGTCGCTCAGGCCTTTGGGCTGTCGCTGGGTTCGTTCGGTACGGGCACCCAGGGCCCGCTGGAGGTGTTGGGATGATCGCACTGTTCGCCTTGATCGGCTGTGGTGGTGGCGGCGGTAACGACGCCCCGACCTGTGGCGAAGAAGAACCTGCGGAACGGCTGCTTCGTCGGCTGACCCACGACGAGTATCGGCGGACCGTCGAGGACCTGACCGGGGTGACGGTCGATGCCTCGCTCGCGTCCGACCCGACGGTCGAGAACTTCCGCAACGACGCCCATGCACTCGTGGTCAACGGCTTGCTGGCGGACCAGTACCGGACCGCGGCAGAATCCGTGGGGCAGGCCTACAACGTTGAGGGGAATCTGCCGTGCAACCCCACCGAAGACGGAGATGTGGCATGTGCGACCAGCTTCGTTGAGACGTTTGGGCTGCGCGCGTTCCGGCGCCCCTTGAATGACGACGACATCGAAGCATACGTGGGCTTATGGTCCGAAGTCGCCTCGGAGGATGGCTTTTCCGAGGGGGTTCGCTGGGTGGTGACGGCGATGCTTCAATCGCCGCACTTCCTCTACCGTTCCGAACTGGGTACGCGAGAGCGGAAGAAGGACCCCTTTGTGCTTTCCGACTGGGAGATGGCCACCGCGCTGTCTTACCTGCTGTGGGGCACGATGCCCGATGCGACGCTGTTTGAAGCCGCAGCGGTGGGCCAGTTGCGCACCGATGAGCAGGTCGAAGCCCAAATCGACCGGATGATCGGAGACCCCCGAGCCGTCGAAACGGTGGCTGACTTCGTCGACGCCTGGCTCGATCTGGGGCAGCTGCAGACGGTGGCGCGGGAAGGCCTGACCGATGACGCCCGCCAAACCATGGCCGACGAGACGCGAGCCCAGGTGGCGCAGTGGGTGGAAGAAGGTGGGACGTTGGCCTCGTTGTTGGCCGCGGAGGATGGGCTGTTGACGCAGGCCTCGGTGCTTACCACACATGCCCGTCCCGACGGCTCATCCCCGGTCCATCGGGGTGTGTTGATTCGCGAACGCTTGCTCTGCGAGGAGCTTCCACCCCCTCCTCCGAACATCGACACGTCGCCGCCGCCGGTCGATCCCACCAAATCCACCCGCGATCGATACCGCGAGCACTCCGACAACCCCGATTGTTCGGGCTGCCACGTGCTCATCGATCCCCTAGGCTTCGCGTTCGAACACTACGATCAGCTTGGGCAATGGCGTGACGACGATGCGGGGCATCCCATCGATGACTCGGGCGCGCTCGACGGGGTCCCGTTCGAAGGACCCGAGGGCCTGGCGATGGCCTTGCTCGATGATCCCAGGTTCCGTGAGTGCTTTGTGTACAGCTGGCGACGCCATGCCAGGGGAACCCATGCGTGTGGCGATGACCGTGGCACGGATGTGCTCTTGATCCAGCCCCTGCTCGAAGTGCTTACGACGTACGGCTTTCGCCATCGAGACGGGGCTCGCAGTGAAAAGGACACCTTGGCCGTCGGAGATGGGGGGCCCGTCTCCGCTCCCAATGTGCCCGGGGCCGTAGGCGCCGTCGAATTCAGGATCGAAGTCAACAACGATTGGGGCGGTGGGTTCTGCGCGAACGGATCGGTTCACAACGACGGTCAGGAACCCGTGACGTGGAGCGGTCGCTACGCCATCGACGGCAGCATCAGCAGCATCTGGGATGCCGTCGTGGAGGAAGACGGGGCTAACTGGGTGTTCTCAGGCCGCGACAACAACGCGACCCTCGAGCCCGGTGAACGCACGCAGTTCGGCTTCTGCGCCCAACGGTAGCGGTCACGAAAAGGAGGCTTGTCCAAGGCGTGTGGACCAACCATCGTCGTATTCAACGACGAGGTAGGTCCCGCTGCCATGCCGGACCAGCTTCCGACGCTTCTTGCCCTGTCCTGGGCCAAGCCATCCGCCATCGTCGACGATGACGTCAAGGTCGGCGCGGCTCCGGCAGGCCTGAAGGCTTGCAATCTCGGAGGCGTGATTTGCGGGATCGAGCGCATCGATCAACGTTTTCAGGGCGTGGTCAAAGGCCATCACTCCTCCGGAGCTGAGAAGCGGTTGTTGTAGGACGAAAAATCTGGGATTTCGCGGGCGTATTCGTCCCCGAGAAACAACGGGGAGGAAATCAGAAAGTCGGCGGTGCTGCGATTGCAGGCCATCGGCACGTTCCAGACCACCGCAAGGCGAAGTAGCGCTTTGACATCCGGATCGTGCGGCATCGGGGCCAGGGGATCCCAAAAGAAGATGACGAGGTCGATCTTGCCCTGCGCAATGAGGGCCCCCATCTCCTGGTCGCCGCCCAGCGGCCCGGAGTGCAGGCAATGAACGGGATGTTCAAGGGCATCTTCGAGCAACGTTCCGGTGGTTCCCGTTGCGATCAGGCGGTGTTGAACGAGGACCGAGCGGTTGTAGCGGCTCCATTCGATGAGCGCGGGCTTGCGGTGATCATGCGCAATGAGCGCGATGGTCCCACGTGGGGTCGTCGACATCGGGCCTCCCGACGTGAGCATAGCGGGTGTGAGATTCACGCAATGGTTCGGCCTGGCTGGCGCAAGCCCGGTCTGCTAGCAACCCATGCGTATGCACAGGGAGGCGGCAATGATCCGTTGGGTCGCGCTGTTCGGGGCCGGCATGTTGATGTCGGGCTGCTTCATCTCGGACCTGGTCAACGGCGGCAATGACCGCACCGACGAGGACCAGGACGACGACGATGATGACGACGTCAACACGGG